>CAJMNO010000011.1 GCA_905214865.1 uncultured bacterium
GTGCGGGAACGCCCCTTTAGGCTCATTCGTTCGGATGAGATTTGGATTCAACCACTAAGAGTTCAAGGGTCTGGGAGTCACGCAACCGCAACGCGCACAAGCTGGCGAAGATGGGCGACGGCAACGAGGAAAAGGCAATGGGCCTGATACTCCGCACCATCCGATACGCCATCGCGGACGCGCACGAATGGGAGCGCGAGAACACCAGCGAATGGTATTGCAACTCCCGTGAGGCGGAGCACAAGGCCGCATTGCTCGAGAAGCGCCGCGCGAACCTTGAGCGCGAGTGGAACGAGTACGGGTTGACCATGGTGAACTATGGGCTGTACCCGACAAAACGACATGCTGAGCGGGATTCAAGACGTTATCCATCTGGCCTACTTCGACCGAGGGGCCTGGAATGGGGTTCGGCCGGGATGGCACCCTTCAGATGATGTAATTCACTACCGCCAGCACTGGGGTGCTTAATCTTCCTAGGTCTCCGTGGGGTTTGACCTCGCGGTGCTTAGCCGTCCTAGGCCTCATGCTGATTTTCGCTGCCCGGCTCACACGGAGGGCTAGGAAGATTAAGCATTTGGCCTTCAAATCCCCATGAGGGCTAGTGGCGCTAAGCAGAACGTGCGGAAATCCGCGTGAGTGCTAGCGGGATTAAGCATCGGCAACCCCACCCGCGGGTTCACCAGTTCGGCACCGTTTCCGGTGCTGCCATTTGTGCGGGCGCCGAGGCGGGAGGCCCCGTCCCTCTCACCTACGAAGTGAGACGAAGCCGGCTGCTCCAACCAGCTCGTGTGCCCTAGAACCTCACGCGGAAGTCCACGCTGGCGGGGTCTGGCTCGATCTCGGACTTCTCGTCGATTCGGTAGTCGATGGGGAAGCGCGAGTAGGCCTGCTGAAAGTTGCCGAAGAAGCTCGCAATCTGGTCGTCGGTGCCCTGAAGCTCCATCGAGACGCTTCCGTCGGGCTCGTTTCTCACCCATCCCGTGCACCCGGAGCGGTCGGCCACGCGCTGCGAGGTCCAGCGGAAGCCAACGCCCTGCACCTGACCCACGAAGCGGAGCGCAAGCCGGCGGGTCCCCGTTGGGAGCTCGCGTGCCTCGCCCGTCTCGCCTGGCTCATCGCGCTTCATGCCAAACACACCAACACCCCCAGCTGGGATAAAATGCCGCCTTTACGCGTACAATACCCAAAGAAGCTCAGTAACCCACGATGGCGGAGGATTTCCAATGCCCGCAAAGTTCAACCTGCTCTGTGACTCCACGTGCGACTTCTCGCAGGAGCTCATGGACAAGTGGGGGCTCAGGTATGCCCCGTTCACCTACGTCGAGGCGGACAAGCCCGATGGCGGCTTCCATGGGGTGGACGACCTCTTTCAGTCCCGCACCCCGCACGACTTCTACGAGAATATCCGCTGGGGTGCCGCGCCGCTCACCTCCCAGCCCTCCCAGGCGGAGTACGACAAGCTCTTTAGGGAGGCATTGGAGACGGGCCTGCCCTCGGTCATGGTGTGCATCTCGACCGGGATCTCGGGCGGCTACAACGGAGCCTGCACCGCCCTCGACCGCCTGAAGGAGGAGCGCGGGGAGGACGTGCCCATCTACGTGGTTGACTCGCTCCTGGCGTCCACGTCGCTCTTCCTCCTGATGCAGGAGGCCGTGAAGCAGCGCGACAAGGGCCTCTCCGCCGAGGAGTTCGTGCGCTGGATCGAGGACGCCCGCTATCACGTGCAGACCATCTTCATGGTGGACAACCTGGACACCCTGCATCACGGCGGGCGCATCCCCAAGTCGGTCGCCCTCGTCTCCGGCGCCCTGGACGCCAAGCCGCTCCTGTCGTGGAAGCTGGACGGCGGCCTCACCATCATCGGCGTCACCCGCGGACGCAAGAAGGCCATGCGGAAGATGGTCGACTACTACGAGAAGAACCACTCTAACGCGCAGTACCCCGCAATCGCCTGCATCGGCAACGCGGACTGCGACCACGACGGGATGCGCCTGGGGGCAATGCTGGCCGACCTGGACGACTCCATCGAGATCATGACCTCCAACATCGGCCCGACCATCGGCTGTCACGTTGGCCCCGGCATGCTCTCGTGCGTCTTCTGGGGCGAGGACCGCAGGTCGAAGAAGTCCTTCACCGGGAAGGTCCGCGGCATCCGCCAGGCCTAGCCCGGCAGCGAAGGGGGTAGCAGAGGCATGAACCTCACAAGAAGGGAATTTGTTGCCGCCTCGTCGATTGCGGCGGCCCTGGCGCTTGCGGGTTGCTCCCGCGCGGCGTCCGGTGGTGGCGGCAGCAGCGACTCGTCGCCCGACAGCAAGGCGTCGTCGGTGGACCTCAAGGAGTTCGAGTCCCTTGCCCTGGACAGTTCCGCCTGGAAGTATGACAAGGAGAACGACTGCTACTACCAGCTTGGGCTGAAGTACTGCCTCAAGCCTGGCAGCACCTCGTACGAGTCCCTTGCCATCTTTGTTCCCGGCGGCTACTTCGAGGGCAAGAAGAAGGGGAGCTCCTACACCTGCACGGTGAAGGAGGACGCCAAGGTGGGCAACTTCACCTCGTCCACGGCACCTGTCCTCATGCCCATCAACTCCCTCCGCCTGAGCCCGCAGTCATGCCCCACCTCGTACGCCTTCACCGGGCTGTCGCGCTACCTCTCGGCGGGGTGCGTGTACGTGTACTCCGGCTTCCGCGGACGTTCGAGCAGTTACGAGAGCGACTCGAGCAAGCTGGTCGCCGGTGGTGCGCCCTGGCCTGCGGTGGACCTCAAGGCTGCCGTGCGCTACATCCGCTACAACCGCAAGGGCCTTCCCATCGATGCGGAGAGGATCTTCACCTTTGGCTATGGCGCGGGCGGCGGGCTGAGCGCCGTGATGGGCTCCATGGGCGACTCCCCGCTGTTCGACAAGTACCTGGACGAAATCGGTGCCATCACGCACGACGTGGATGGCAAGGACGTGTCGGACGCCATCTTTGGGTCGGCGTCATGGTGCCCGATCACGTCGTTCGACACCGCGGACAGCTCGTACGAGTGGATGATGGGCCAGTTCTCGAGCGACGACGCGCGAGCGGACGGAACCTGGACCGCGCAGCTCTCCAAGGACCTCGCCAACTCGTACGGCGACTACGTCAACCAGATGGACCTGCGGGACAAGGACGGCAACAGCCTGACCCTCGACCCCGTGGAGGACGGCACCTACCTGGCGGGGACCTACTACGACAAGGTCCTCTCCGTCGTGGAGGGGGCGGCGACGGACTTCTTCAACGAGACCTCGTTCCCCTTCACCTACACGCCCTCGCGCATGTCCGACCCCTGCTTCCCCGGCGATCCCAACTTCGACGCCTCGGCGTCGGAGGAGATCGATGCCGTGACCGGTGGCACCGATGCGAGCGCGACGGCCGCGGACCAGTCTGCCTCCGGCACGGAGGATGGGACCCAGGATGCCAGCGACCCCGCCGGCGTCTCGAAGGTGCAGTCGACGGTCTACGACTCCGCCTCCTCGTACATCTCCGCGCTCAACGGGAGCGACCGCTGGCTGTCGTACAGCTCCTCGGCGCAGAGCGCCCGCGTGAACGACCTCTGGAACTACGTGGGGCACTGCCGCAAGCCGGAGAAGTCGGTTTGCGCGTTCGATGCGTTTGACCGCTCGACCACCACCAACCAGCTCTTTGGCATCGGGGACGAGAGCACGCTCCACTTTGACGCCACGGTGGGCGACCTGCTCGACAAGAACCAGGACACCTACGCCACGCTCTCAAACTGGAAGGCGGACTACGTCAGCGACTGGAAGGGTGACCTCGCGAAGAAGGACTCCGAGGACCAGACGGTGGCCGACCGCGTCAACGCCATGAACCCGCTCTACACGCTGAGCGGGCACTACGACGGGTTTGGGAAGGCTGCCGTCGCACCCCACTGGCGCGTGAACACCGGCCTGTTCCAGTCGGAGAACTCCCTCACCAACGAGCTCAACCTCGCCAGCGCGCTCGTGAACTACGACGGGGTCAAGGACCTCTCGTTCACGGCGGTGTGGGCAAAGGGGTTCGAGCTCGCCGAGAAGTCGGGCAATGCGCAGGATAACCTCATCACGTGGGTCGAGAGCTGCTGCAAATAGGGGAGAGAGGAACGATAAAACGCAATAGGCTACGACACACGATGGCCTAACACAAGGGTTATTCGATAAAATGTGTGAACTTTGCTCTCTCCGTGGTAGACTGGTTTCAGTTGACACGGAGGGAGTGTTGGTATATGTACGAGGTTGGAGACTACATCGTCCATCCCGGTCAGGGCGTCTGCAAGGTGGACGAGATCGTGGACGGGCCCAACGAGTCCTACATGCTCATGCCCGTAGGCGGTCGCCACCCCATGCGCATCAGCTATCCGGTTTCGGGCGAGGGGCGCCTGCGCCCCGTCCTCTCCCAGAACGAGGCGGAGGAGCTCATCGACGAGTATCCCACCATGACCGTCGAGGACTTCAGCTGCAAGAGCAACGCGCTCGAGGAGCAGCACTTCAAGGACGAGATGCGCCATGGCACCTGCCGCGACTCCGTGCGCATCGTCAAGACCTTCCGCGTGAGGATCGACCAGATGAGGGCTCGCAACAAGAAGCCGCCCGTCGCCTACGAGCGCATCCTCAAGCAGGCCAGCCAGCGCTCGCTCGAGGAGCTCTCGGTCGCCCTCGGCGTCAGCGTCGAGGACGTCCAGCAGCTCTTCAAGGCGCAGGAGGGTGAGAGGCCCGAGGACAACTAGTTGGCACCCATCCCGCCGGGTGCGGCGGTGACAAGCCCCTTCCCGCGGCGCGTCACGTTACAAGCGTGGCGCGTCGCTCGTCTCTCCCGTCGCCGAAGTTTCAATATGGGCAACTGGGGACCAGGAACTGCCTGCGACCTTTTCTCCTGGGCTACCATGGTGCGAAGGCATCGTTTTTTGCCTTGACCCGCAAACGGCGAAGGGAACTGCTGTGGCAACCACGAACGACGACTCCAAGACGCGCGCCATCATCACTGTCCTGGGCAGCGACCGCCCGGGCATCGTCGCCGCGGTCACGGGTGCCCTCGCCGGGCACGACGCCAACATCCTCGACATCTCCCAGACGATCCTGCAGGGCATCTTCACCATGACCATGCTCGTGGACCTCGCCGGCTCCAGCGCCGACTTCTCCGTGATCCAGGACCAGCTCGCCCAGATCTCGTCCGAGCTTGGCGTGCAGATCACCATGCAGCGCGAAGAGGTCTTCAACTTCATGTATCGCCTCTAGGGAGGCAGGCGAGGGGCGCACGCTCCAGGCGCATCAGGACTCCCTCCCGCACGGGGGAGGAGGGCAATCGCCTGACCCCGGGCCTCTCGCCCGGGATGCGAGGGGACCCTGCCGCTCCCGTAACCCGAAGGAGGACTATGACCACAGGAGACAAGCCCGCCGGTCGCACCAAGCGGCGCTTCCTCACGCCCAAGGACACCTCTGCCTTCACGCACATCGCGGACGCCTACCCCATGCCGTCCGTCGGCCTGGGTCGCCCGCCCGTGTCCGACACCCTGTACGAGGGGATGCAGCGCGTTGACCGGGTGCCGGACGAGCTGTACAGGCGCTACGACGTCAAGCGAGGCCTCCGCAATGCCGACGGAACGGGCGTCCTGGTTGGCCTCACGACCATCTCCAACGTGCATGGCTACAAGAAGGTGGACGGCAGGGTGGTTCCCGACAGGGGAGACCTCACCTACCGCGGGTACAGCATTGCCGACCTGGTGGCGGGGAGCCACGGCGAGGGCCGCTTTGGGTACGAGGAGGTCTCGTACCTGCTGCTCACGGGCGCTCTGCCCACGGCGGAGGAGCTCGTGGACTTCAAGGAGCGCATCGGCTCCAGGCGACAGCTCCCCGAGGGCTACCTGGGACTCTTCCCGCGCGTGACGTACAGCACCTCGATCATGAACGTGCTGCAGCGCGCGACGCTGCTTCTGTACGCGTTCGACCCCAACCCCGACGACACCTCGCCCACGCACGAGATCGACGTGGCCATCTCCCTCCTTGGCCGCTGGCCGCGCGTGGCGAGCGTCGCGCACCAGGCCAACGAGGCCGCCAAGAGCCGCGAGCGCGTTAAGGTGCCGCCCGCGCAGGAGGGCTATACCATGGCCGAGACGGTCCTGGACGTCCTGAGGGGCGACCAGGGGTTCACGCGCGACGAGGCCATGATGCTCGACGTGATGCTCATGCTCCACGCCGAGCACGGCGGCGGCAACAACTCCACCTTCACCTGCCGCGTGCTCTCGTCCTCGGGCACGGACGCCTACAGCGCCTACGCGGCGGCGCTCGGCTCGCTCAAGGGGCCCAAGCATGGCGGCGCCAACGCCAAGGCGGGCGAGATGATCGACGACTGCGCCGCCAACGTCAGGGACTGGTCGAGCGACGACCAGGTGGCGGACTACCTCACCAAGGTCCTCAACAAGCAGGCCTTTGACCACTCGGGTCTGATCTATGGACTCGGCCACGCCGTCTACACCATCACCGACCCTCGCGCCGAGATCGTGAAGGGCTACGCCCGCAAGCTCGCGCGCGAGAAGGGCCAGGAGGACAAGCTCGACCTCATCGAGCGCGTGGAGCGACTGGGCCCCCAGGTCATGCGCGACGTCAGGGGCATCACGAAGCCCATCAGCACCAACATCGACATGTACACCGGCTTCGTGTACTCCATGCTCGGCATCCCCAAGGACCTCTTCACGCCCATCTTCGCGATTGCCCGCATGTCGGGCTGGGCGGCGCACCGCATGGAGGAGCTCTACGGGCCCGCGCGCATCATCCGTCCCGCGTACAACTCGTACATGACGCACCAGGAGTACGTCCCCATCAACGAGAGGGGATAGGGCCGTGGCAGGCGAGAGGCGCCTCGCGTTCTCGGACATGGACTCCACGTTCCTGGCGTCCGACAAGTCGGTTCCCTCCCGCAACAGGGCGGCGCTCGACCTCCTTGCCCGGCGACACTGGGGGTTCGTGCCCTGCACGGGGAGGGCGCTCGGGGCGATACCGCGCGATCTTCTCTCCCACCCCTCCGTGCGCCTGGCCATAAGCTGCAACGGCGCCATGGTGAGCGACGCCCGAACGGGGGTGCCCCTCCGGCGCGCGCTGATGGGAGAAGAGCGCACGCTCGCGCTCTGGGAGGTGCTGAGGGACGTCGACTGCACCTTCGACGTCTTTGCCGACGGGCTGTCGATGGCTGATGGCACGCGCTTCTCCCGCATCAGCCGCTACGGGATTGACGGGCAGAACGAGCGCTGGCTCAGGAGGACGAGGACGGTCCTGGACCAGGGGACCGACGACATCATCCGCGACCACCCCAACGTGGAGAAGGTCACGCTGTACTTGGGCTCCGACGACGCCCGCGCTGCCGTGCGCGAGGCCGTGGGGCACATCCCCGGGCTCCGCTGCACGAGCAGTCACCCCAACAATCTCGAGGTGGGAGATGAGCATGCGACCAAGGGCGAGGCCCTGCTGTGGGCCTGCTCGCACGAGGGTGTCGACCCGCGCGACGCCATCGCCTTCGGAGACTCTCCCAACGACCTCCCCATGATCGAGGCGGCGGGTGACGGGGTCGCGGTGGCAAACGCCGTGCCCCAGGTGCTCTCTGCCGCCGACCACGTGTGTGGCACAAACGACCAGGCGGGCGTGGGAGCCTACCTGGAGGCGCTTCTGCCCTGAGCGTCCCTTGATGGTGGTGCTTCATTGCCGGAGGGGGTCCCGCGCGAATGTCCCCGCAGGCGAGTCCCCGCTATGGTTTGGTAGTTGATGTGATGGCGACTGCGCGCTGGCCGTCGGGGCGTCCCTGATGGCGGCAAAAGCCCGACGTGAGTGCCTCCCCATGGGAGGGAGGGTCTCCAATATCGGGGCTGCCCGACGTTTTCCCAGGTGGGAAGGTCATTGGAAGACCCCTACCGACCAACCCATGGCAGCAGGCTCCCGAAGTGAGTGCACGCGTCGGGAGTCTGCTGCCAAACGGTCCGCGATTTGGGATCGGATGGCAGGGGAGACCCGATGTGGGCACTCATATTGGGAGTTCCTTGCCATGGTTGCAATGCGTACGAAAGGTCAACTGGGGAATGCGAACTTCAGCTCCTTTTCGTGGCGGTCGGAGCCTGGAGCGAGCACTCACGTCAGGAGTTCCCCGTCAGCCTGCCTGCGGCGAAGGGGAAACCGATTCGCGGTTCCGCGCATCCTGATGGGGAAGAGCTCCAAGAGGAGAATATCGCGACCTCGCGCGCATGGAGGCGTGGCTGGTCCGCAGGGGGACGACTGGCCCCATTCTCAGCCCATTGATCTTCTCCCTGAAGGCGGTGCCGCTTGGGGGCCGGAGGAAGTGGCAAGCCGTGGGCTTGGCTGCAGCTCCAGAAAGTGCGTCCCGTGTGTACGCATGGGGCAAAATTTCCGACAGGAGAGGGAGTACGGCCATCGGGAGGCAGGCGCAATGTCAGAAAGGTCATCCCGCGTGTACACACGGCGTGGGATTTTAGACAAGCGTGCCCTCGTGGTGAGGTGGATGTCTAAAGTTGCGCTTCGTGTGTACACGCGGGACGTGATTTCCGACGGAGGAGGACCCCCCGGCCGTCAGGAAGCGAGCCTGATGTCAGATAGTGCGTCTCACGTGTACACACGGGAGGCACTATCTGACAGTGGGTAGCTCTCGGCAGTGGGATGTCCCGTCGTACGCCCGTGTGCCAGGGGAGAGGCACTTCCGCAACAAAGGGCGCGGGGCCAAAACGATTGGTTTCGACCCCGCGCCGTCGTGTCTCTCCCCTGATGGGGGACGAGCCTACTCCTCGCCTTCCTCGGCGGAGTCCGCACCGTCCTCGTCTTCGTCCTCGTCGATCACGAGGGGACGGAAGCTTGCGGTGTCGCCGCCCACGACCTCGTGCTCGGTGGCCTCGATGACCTCGGAGTGCTCCTTGACCATCTTGTCGGAGAAGATGTCGCCCTCGTCCTCCTCCACGACGGTGGCGGCGCTGACGGGCTTCATTGAGCCGGTGCCGGAGGGCTCGGTTACGCGCGTGAGCCTGTGCTGGCGCTTGGTCTTGCCAAACAGCGGCACGTACTCAAAGATCAGGCTGGAGTTCTCAAGGCCGTACCAGCGGGCGGGGGAGCCGCACACGTGACGGATGGCGTACTTGAGGTTGATCACGTTGGCGTTGCTGCCGCTGATGTCGGACTCGGGCGTGAGCACCTTGCGGATGAGGCAGAAGCGGAAGTCGCCCACGTTGCCGTGGTCGCGGTAGATCGAGTACTTGTGGTTCTGCGGGGCCAGCTGGTGGTGCGCCATGAGGTCGGCGACGATCTGGTACAGGTAGGTGTTGACGCGCTGGTTGACCTTGAAACCCAGGCGCAGCTGGATCTTGAACACGAAGTTGGTGCCAAAGTCGTTCACGATGTACTCGTGCGTGAACGGGTCGTTGGTCACCTGGACGTTGAGGAAGTAGTACGCCTTGGCACGCTTGGGGCGCTTGTCCAGGATGGAGTAGAGGATGTCGCGGTCGAGCTTGTCGGGCGACGAGTCGTTGGTGAGGAACACCAGGTTGTCGGCGATGTAGGGATAGCTGTCGTCGTGGCTCAGCTCCTGGAGCTGGTCGATGTACTTGCTCACGGGCAGGTACACCGTCTGGGTGCGCTCGATGGCGGTGCCGCGGCGCCAGATGTACATGACGAGGAAGATCGCCGTTGCCATGAGGACGGTGAAGTAGCCGCCGTGCATGAACTTGGTGAGCGACGAGAAGAAGAACATGGCCTCGATGAGCCCGAACGTGACCACAAAGAGGACGGCGACGCCGCGCTTGTGGCGGATCCGCGAGAGGTACGTGAAGAGCAGCAGTGTGGTCATGAGCATGGTGACCGTGATGGCCAGGCCGTAGGCCGCCTCCATGTGGCTGGAGCGTTGGAAGAACAGCACCACGAAGATGCAGGCCACCCACATGATGTTGTTGACCAGCGGGATGTAGATCTGGCCGCGGGTCTGCGAGGGGTAGTTGATCTTCATGTGGGGCATGAGGTCCAGGCGGATTGCCTCCGACACGATGGAGTAGGAGCCCGTGATGAGTGCCTGAGACGCGATGATGGCGGCAAAGGTGGAGAGGATGACGGAGAAGGCGCGGAAGTTGGCGGGGATCATATGGAAGAACGGGTTGAGGTCTGCCATGGTGGCGAGCGCTGCGACGTTGCGGTTTGCCAGAATCCAGGCGCCCTGCCCCAGGTAGTTGAGGATGAGGCACGCCTTCACGAACGGCCAGGTGGCGTAGATGTTTGCCTTGCCCACGTGGCCCATGTCGGAGTACAGGGCCTCGGGGCCGGTGGTGCACAGGAACACGTTGCCCAGGACCATGAGGCCGGCGGCGTTGATCCTGTGGTCAAACAGGAAGGTGATGCCACGCACGGGGTTGAACGCGCGGAACACGTTGAGGTTGTCGCCCACGTTGAGGAGCCCCGTGATGCCCAGGTAGAGGAACCACACGGTCATGACCGGGCCAAAGAGCTTTCCGATGGTCGAGGTGCCGGCACGCTGCATGGCAAACAGGATGCACAGGATCACGATGGTGATCACGATCACGATCTGCTGGTTGTCCCCGATGACCGAGTACACGTGGCGGATGGTGCGCAGGCCCTCGATGGCGGTGGTCACGGTGACGGCGGGGGTCAGGATGCCGTCGGCGAGAAGTGCCGCGCCGCCGATCATGGCGGGGACGATCAGCCACTTGGCGCAGCGCTTCACCAGGCTGTAGAGGGCGAAGATGCCGCCCTCGTTGTGGTTGTCCGCCTTCATGGCCACCAGGACGTACTTCACCGTGGTGATGAGGGTGATCGTCCATATGAGAAGGGAGAGGGCGCCGATCACGGTGTCGTCTCCCATGGTCGTGAGTCCGCCGTTGTCGGACATGATGGCCTTGAGGGTGTACATTGGGCTGGTGCCGATGTCTCCGTACACCACGCCCAGGGTGACGAGGATCATCCCCGCCGAGAGGGGTATCCCGGCGCTCTTCGACCCCTTGCGGGCCCTGCGACCGGATTCCGCAGCTCTGACGTTACTCATTTCGCTCCTTCACTCGGATGCGTTAAGCCGTCTCGCTTGGGAGGGAACGTTTTGGCTCCCCAACGAGAAAAGCATAGTGCAAATGTAGAATGCTAGCACTTTAAGTCACGGTAAAGGAGGGGCCCTGAGCGGGGCAAATTCGGCGAATCGAAGCCACTGGGCAGTGGAATACAATTGTCCGACGCTTCCATTACGAGCAGTTGGCAAAATGCCGGCAGGTGCTGGCCAGAGAGGAGAGCCCAGATGGCGGAAGACAGAGAGGACGCCCCGCGCGAGCAGGCTGCGTGCGCGGTGCCCAGGGACGCGTTCATGACGGTTCCGGCCGACGCGCGGCTCAAGATCCCCGAGCCGGCGAGCGCCCACCTGTCTTGGGAGGGCCTTGACCCGCATGCGGGCGAGAGGATCGACTACGTGGCCACGGCGGCCCACCTCGACGTGCGCGGGGACACCGGGGCGCTCATAGGCAAGATGTTCTCGCTCTCGTACGTCGCCGACGGGGAGGACCCCGCCGAGCGACCCGTCACCTTCGCGTACAACGGCGGTCCGGGCTGCGCCTCGGTGCCCATCAACTTCGGCGGCATCGGGCCCCGCAGGGTGGTAACGGAGGGCTGCGGCCACCTGGGCACGCCCATCCGCGTGGAGGACAACCCCTACACGCTGCTGCGCCAGACCGACCTCGTGTTCCTGGACGCGCTGGGGACGGGCTGGTCGAGCGTGGCCGAGGGGGCGGACACCTCCAAGGTGTTTGGCGTCGACGGCGATGCCGACGCCTTCTGCCGCGCGATCACCACGTGGCTCGAGGAGAACGGCCGCTGGCAGAGCCCCGTCTACCTCTTTGGCGAGTCGTACGGCACGGTCCGCAACGCGGTCCTCATGAGGCTCCTCGGCGAGCGCGATGTCAAGGTCGCCGGCGTCACGATGCTCAGCGCAATCTTCGACTGGGTCCAGGTGATCGAGGGAGAGGACCTCTACCACCTGGGCATGACCCCGACCATGGCGGCGACGGCGCAGTACTTTGGCAAGGCGGGCCAGGGCGTCGGCGTCGACGAGTGGTTCTCGCGCGCCATGGACTGGACCGACCAGACGCTGGCGCCCGCGCTTCTCCTTGGCGACCGCCTCCCCGCCGAGCGCGAGGCGGAGGTCGCGCGCGAGATGGGCGAGCTCATCGGCCTTCCCGCCGAGCACGTGAGGAGGGCGCACCTCCGTGTGACGCTGGACGACTTCCGTCGCAACCTCCTGGCGGACGAGGGGCTGGTCACCGGCAGGCTCGACATGCGCTTCACGAGCGACGCGCCGCTGGCACTGCAGTCCGACGCCGCGTGGTTTGCGGGCGAGGACGCCGCGGACGACGCCGTGGAGGCCAGCTGGACGAGCGCCTTCCGCTCGTTCTGCCACGACACCCTGGGCTACCACGGCCCCGCACGCTACCTCAGCAGCAACTACGAGCGCGTGGGCACCAACTGGAAGTGGGAGCACCACGAGCCGGGCAAGCTCGACGCAAGCGCGAGCCCCAACGTGGCCTACGACATCTCCGCGGCGCTGCGCCGCAACCCGCGCATGAAGCTCGCCATCCTGGGCGGTCGCTACGACGCGGCCACCACCTATTGGAACGTGGTGCATGACATGTCCACGCAGTTCCTCTCGCCCCGCCTCAAGGAGCGGGTGGAGTGGCACCTCTACAACTGCGGCCACATGGCCTACGTGGACGTCCCTACGCTGCAGGCGCTCTCCGCCGACATGGAGGCATTCTACGACAGGGCATAGCGTCCCTGCGTAGGCGAGAGGAACGGCCCCGTCCGCGACGCCGCGGGCGGGGCCGTGTCGTGTCTCGCCTGTGACCCGTGGCTACGGGCGGGCGGGCATCTGGGTCCGCCGCACCAGGTAGCAGTGGTGCACCTTGGGGTTGCGGGAGAAGTCCTCGGGGATGGTCTGGGCGGTCACGTCCTCTATCTCGACGCCATAGCGCGCGAGGTAGTCCACGTCGGGCTTGAAGTCGCGGCGGTTGCACGAGAACACCGCCACGCCGTTCCTGGTGAGCAGGCGGCTGATGCCGATGAGGAGCTCGGCGTGGTCGCGCTGGACGTCCCAGCTCCCGCTCATGCGGCTCGAGTTCGAGAACGTGGGCACGTCGCAGAACACCAGGTCCCAGCGGTTCTTGGTCCTGCGCTGGTCGCTCACCCAGCGGAGGACGTCCGCCTGGACGAACTCGTGGTCCTCTCCCACAAACCCGTTGCGCTCCATGTTGCGCCGCGCCCAGTCGAGGGAGGGGGCGCTCATGTCCACGGTGGTGGTGTGCTTGGCGCCGCCGTCCGCGGCGTAGCAGGTGGCCGTGCCGGTGTACGCGAAGAGGTTGAGGAACCGCTTGGAGCCCAGGGTCTGCTTGGCCATCTCGCGGACCATGGCGCGCGTCTCGCGGTGGTCGAGGAAGATCCCGCAGTCCAGGCGAGACGAGAAGTTGACCTCGAACACCAGGCCCCCCTCGTCGATCAGGTGGGAGCCCGGCGGAAGCGGGACCTGCCCGGGGCGCGCCGCCCTCCGGCGCTCCGCGAGGCCACGGCCCGCCTCGGCGTACTGCGAGCCGCCCTTGGAGCGGGTGCGCACGTGGACGAAGGTGTCCTCGGGCCGCACGTCCAGGGCGAGCGGTGCGATCGAGAGCACGTCGAGCAGCCGCTCGCGCGCCAGGGCGGGGTCGATCTCGCGCGGGGCGGCGTACTCGCTCACCTGCAGCCAGCGGCCGCGCCTGCCCCTCGCGGGCATGATCTGGGACCCCTGGAACAGGTCGATGGTCACCGCGTAGTCGGGGAGGTCCGCGTCGTACACGCGGTAGCAGTCGATGCCCTCGCGGCGCGCCCACTTGGCGCGGAGCTTCGCCACCTTGGCAAGGCGGCGGGCAAACTGCTCCGAGGTGGGAACCAGCACCGGCGTGGAGCCGCGGCCGGGAAGCTCGACGGTCGTGCGCTCGGGCGCCTCGGCGAGGTCGTACAGGCGGATCGAGGCCTCGTCCCTGCCCACCAGCACGGACGTCTCCTCCACGGGGCTGCCGTCCATCACCCGGTCGGTCATGGCGTTGGGGGAGAGGACCACGGCCTGCGTGCCCTGCGGCAGCCCCGTGATGGCGGCGGAGAGGGCCGAGAGGGCGGACGCCTGGGTCGCGACCTCGTCAGCCTCGATCCAGGAGAGGTCGGCCACGAGGAGGGACCGCCCGGACGCCTCGCCCACGCAGGCGCCGACCTGGGGCGCGTCGACGAAGCGGGGCTCCACGTGGATGCCCGCGGCCCTGAGGGTCTGCCGCGCCTCGGCCTGGACGTTGCCGCGGTGCTCGTAGGCCACGAGGGTGCAGCCGTGGGCCTCTCCCTCCTCCGCGCGCTCGCGGGCGTCGTCGAGCAGGGCGTTCCACGCGTCGCCGTCGTGGCCGCCCCATCCCGTGAAGCCCCAGGAGGTCCGGAGCAGGCCCGGGGCGCGGTTGAGCGCCTGGCCGGCCGCCTCGGCGAGGATGGTGCCGGTGCCGCAGTAGAGCGAGGCGAGCGCCGGGTCGTCGTCGCGGCAGGCTCTCCACCAGCCGCCCACCTCCAGGAGGGCGGCGGCGTAGTCGGGGCGCAGGGGCACGACGCCCGAGCGCTGGCTGCGGGCCGACTCGTACCCCCTGCGGAAGAGGGGCCTCCCGGACAGGTCGATTCCCACCGTCGCGCGGTCGCGCGAGATGCGGACCGACACGCGGACGTCGGGGCTGTGCGTGTCGACCATGGGGCGCACGCCGCGCCTGCCCTGCAGGCGGTCGACGATGGCGTCCTTGGCGCGCAGGGCCACGAACTGGGAGTTCCTCAGGTCGTCGTTGGTGCCGTGCGCGTCGACCGCCACGGTCGCCCCCATGGGGACGTGGTCCTCCCAGGGGATGTCGTACAGGCCGGAGTAGAGGGCGTCGGAGCCCTGCGCCCCCACGTGCCCCAGCTCCAGGACCACGCTGGAGGCGAGGCGCGACCACAGGCACACGCCGTAGGCGTCGGTCAGGGTGCCGCCAAAGCTCACCTGGCCGCGGAGGGGGCGCACCTGGGGGGTGCCAAAGGACGAGAGCTCCCCCGCGAGGAGGGACTCGAAGCCCTTGGGGCAGCGTGCGACAAAGCGGGGCTGCCCATCCTGGGATGGCGCGTTCTGGTCAAGCTGTTGCATCGGGACACCTCTCGCCCGTGGGGATACCTTCGTTTTCCCACATGATACGGGCTTCTCGCCTGCCTGGGCCCTCCGCGCGGGAGCTACCAGCAAGACACCACAGGGGGCGTTTCGAACAACGTGGGTTCGACTGGTCCCGATGACCTGCGAGCGCGTCGCGTTTGCCGTATCGCGGGAGGCCCGCGCGTGGGATGCGACTATCATGCGGTTTGTACGACCAACAGGGGCGCGCCCGCCCCGTGAGCTATCGAGGAGATGCAGATGGACAAAGCTACAGAGGCCAAGGTCCAGCTTTGGAGGGACAACGTCACCGATCCCGACCTCAAGGGTGAGCTCGAGGGGCTCGTGTCGGGAGACGAGGAGAGGCTTAACGACGCCTTCTACCGCGACCTCTCGTTTGGCACGGCGGGCCTGCGCGGCGTCCTCGGCGTGGGCACCAACCGCATGAACGTGTACGTGGTGGCCCAGGCAACCCAGGGCGTGGCAGACTACCTCAACGCGCACTACGACCACCCCACGCTGGCCATCGCGCGTGACAGCCGTCTGAAGGGCGAGGACTTCCAGCGCGTCGCCGCCGGCGTGCTTGCGGCCAACGGCGTGCACGTGTACGTGTACCCGCGCATCGAGCCCGTCCCCACGCTGAGCTTCGCGGTCCGCTACCTGCACGCCTCGGCAGGCATCGTCCTCACCGCCTCGCACAACCCCGCCCAGTACAACGGCTACAAGGTCTACAACGACAACGGCGGCCAGATCGCCAACGAGGCCGCAGACGAGATCTCTGCCGCCATCGCCCGCACCCCCGTCTTTGGTGGACCCAAGATGATGGACTTTGACGAGGGCCTGGAGAAGGGCCTCATCGAGTGGACGCCGGAGGACGTCCTGGACAACTACATCCAGGCGGTCAAGAAGGTCTCGGTCCCCGGGTTCAAGGCGTCCGACGACTACTCGGTGGTGTACACCCCGCTCAACGGCACCGGCATGGAGTGCGTGAGCCGCATCCTCAAGGAGATCGGCGTCAAGAACGTGACGGTCGTCCCCGAGCAGGCGGAGCCGGACGGCAACTTCCCCACCTGCAAGTACCCCAACCCCGAGTTCCGCGAGGCCCTTGACCTCGCCCTCAAGCTCGCGGACGAGAAGAAGCCCAACCTCGTGGTCGCGACCGACCCCGATGCCGACCGCATGGGCACTGCGATTCCGCACGCCGGCGAGTACAAGCTCCTCACCGGCAACGAGATGGGCGTCCTGCTCATGGACTGGCTCGCGGGCCGCGCCAAGGATGGTGGCGAGGACGTGTCGCGCAAGGTGGCCGTCTCCACGATCGTCTCGTCGTCCATGCCCGACGCGCTGGCGCGTGACCTGGGCTTCGAGATGAGGCGCGTGCTCACCGGCTTCAAGTACATCGGCGACCAGATCGACCAGCTCAAGGACGAGGGCGAGGAGGACCGCTTCCTCATGGGCTTCGAGGAGTCCTACGGCTACCTCGTGGGCACCCACGCGCGTGACAAGGACGCCATCGTGGCCACCGAGATGTGCGTCGAGATGGCCTCCTACTACGCCGAGAAGGGCATGGACCTCTACGAGGCCATGGACGCCCTGTACAAGCGCTACGGCTACTACCTCAACGGCACCGTCAACGCCATGTTCCCCGGCGAGTCCGGCGCCGCTAAGATGGCCGCCATCATGGATGGGCTCCGCAAGAACCCGCCCGCGCAGATCGGCGGCTTCAAGGTCACCGGCATGACCGACTACGAGACGGGTGCCCAGATGCCGCGTGTCTCCGGCCTCCAGAAGGAGCCGGCGCAGACGCTCCCGCCCGCCAACGTCATCGAGTTCAGGCTCGAGGACGACAACAAGGTCATCTTCCGCCCGTCGGGGACCGAGCCCAAGGTCAAGGCGTATCTCTTCTCCAAGGGCAAGACCCGCGAGCACTCCGAGGAGGTCCGCGCCAAGCTGCAGGCGGCCGCGGAGGAGATGCTCTCGTAGGCTAGCTGCATGTGACGCTCGGCACAAGCAGGGGACCCGAGGCTTGCCCTTGGGTCCCCTTTCTGTGCTGCGTGCGAATGCGATGGGGGAGAGTGGCGCGCCACCGCCGCGCCCGGCATCCCACCCTTGGGCCAGAGGCGCGAGGGATGGTGGCCCGCCCGTCTCCCTACTGGCTCACCGACAGGGCGTAGAAGCCCTCGGAGTTGCCGGCGATGGTCCCCATGGCCCAGGTGTGGCTCGACGCCTGCTTGGAGGTGGGGTCGCAGAGCGTGACCGAGTTGTCGTCGTTCAGCGCCGTCACCACGGCCCAGTGCTCGTAGGGGGAGTCGAAGTCCTTCTTGAGCTTCACGACCACCACGCTGCCGCCCTCGGACAGGACCGAGTAGAGGTTGTCGCTCGAGGGTGTGTAGCCCGTGCAGGTCAGGCCGAGGTCGGTCGCCCCCTTGGAGAAGAGGTCGTCGGAGGTGAACGGATCGGAGTCGGTGGCATAGCCCGCCGAGGCGGCGGCGGAGGCGATGTCGGCGGGGGTCTTGTCCGACTTGCCCGTGAGGCCCATGTAGGCGATGGAGAGGGACGTGGGGCCAGAGCCCGTGACCGCGAGTACGCTGCCGGCGTAGCTCACGTTGCCCCAGCGGGAGTCCCAGTCCAGGAGCTGCGGGTAGGTGCCCTGCTTCACCTGGTCGTCGTAGGAGGATGCGTCGGTGCTCGCCTTGGGTTGCGAGGCGACGAACGAGGTGGCATCGGGCTCGAGCAGGGCGAGCTCGGGCAGCCTCTGGTCGGAGTAGTCGCCTGCGTTACGCGCGATCTTGGCGAGCTGCTCGCCGCTGTCCAGGGCGGTCGTGAACTCCTGGGTGAGCTCGGAGGACGCTCCAGCCGACACGCGCGAGTCCGCCTCGTTCCCCGTGCCCGACGCTGCGGCGGAGTCTACCGCGGCGCTGCTTCCCGCGCTGCAGCCGCGGGCGCAGGACGATATGACCAGGATGAGGATAACGAGGACGACGACTGCTGCGATTGCCAGGATGAGCTCCCTCTGCCGTCGCCCGCCCCGCATGGGGGACCGGCCGTGTCGCTTCCCGTTAAGGGAGTAGCCGGTGTCATGCCCCGCGAGGGTGCGGTAGTTGTGGTCGCTGCGGTACTTCCCGTCGCGCCGCGTGCTCTGGTGGGAGTGCCCCTTGAGGTCCTTGCCGGGCCGGCTCCGCGAGTAGTCCCGCTCGTTCGTGGAGCCAAAGCGTCGGACGTCGTGAGACTGGCGCCCGTTTCGTCCCGAGTTGCTTGACAAGGCCATCGCGCGTCCCCCTGGTCTTCTCGCGCGCCGACGGCGCGCCTGGGATCTGTTCCGCCAGGCTGAAGGACGCCCAACGTCTGAGCGCATCATACGGCAGGCGCGCGTGCATGTTTGCAGGAAATGAGGGGAACGGGCATATTCGACCCTCCGGGATGCACGCGGGGGAGGGGTGGGCGAGAGGTGCGTGCTAGTATTTTCACGCAATCTTGGCGGCGGAAAGGGTCATCCATGGGAAAGCTCGTGGCACAGTTCCTCAAGTTTGGCGTCGTGGGCGTGATCGCCTTCTTTATCGACTATGGCGTCCTCATGCTCCTCTCTGTCGGAATGGGCATGGACCCCGTGGTCTCCGCCGCCATTTCGTTCACCGTCTCGGTGGTGTTCAACTACGTCGCCTCCATGAGGTTCGTCTTCACCCACCGCGAGGACTTGAGCAAGAGGCGCGAGTTCGTGATCTTCGTCGTCCTGTCCGTGATCGGCCTTCTCATAAACGAGGCAATCATGTACGCGGGCGTCGCCGCGCTGGGGAAGAGCCCCCTCGCCATCACCGTCACCAAGGTGATCGCCACCGCGGTCGTGATGGTGTGGAACTTCTTCAGCCGCAAGAAGTGGCTCGACGCGGGGGACTCCCGCGAGGCCTAGCCAGGGGATAAAAACTTTGGCGAGCGCCATTCGAGCGCCAATTGTCGGCATGCCGAGAATTGCGGTTCGTTTAACCAATACTTCTTGACTCTTATCAACTCTACGCTTAATTTCATTCATGTGAATGAGAATAACGCGACGCGCATGCAGCAAATCCGATTGCAGGCACCTGAGGGGTAGAGATGGTCAAGAGGCGTAATAACAGGCAGGATGCCATCAGGGACATCGTGCGAGGCAAGTCGATACGCACGCAGCGCGCGCTGGTGGACGAGCTGCAGGCTATTGGCTTCAACTGCACGCAGGCAACGGTCTCGCGCGACATCGCGGACATGGGTCTTCGCAAGCTGAGCGAGGGCATCTACGTCCTGGCCGAGGACCTCCACCTCCAGCGCATGGTGTCCGAGTTCGTCAACTCCGTGGACCGCGTGGACAACTTCGTGGTCATCAAGAGCCAGCCCGGCACCGCTCCCGGTGTCGCGGCCGCAGTCGATGCCGCGGCACTCCCCGAGGTCATCGGCTCCGTTGCCGGCAACGACACCGTCCTGGTGGTCGCGGCAAGCGCGGAGGCGTCTGACGACCTGGTCAACCTCATCAACAAGCTCCGCGACGCCCAGAAGTAGCGTTCGGAGCCCTTGGGTTGGAGACGGGGGAGAGGGGATTGCCCCTCTCCCCATTTTCATGCCGTTGGGTGTCACCCCATGTTCGTCCAGAATTCATCGCCAAACAAGGGAGGGACCCCAGGGAATTGTCCCCGGGGCCCCTCCTGACAATCGCGCGGTGCGCGAGGCACGTTACTGACCGGTCCCGGTCTCCCCGCCGGTGTCACCCCCGGTGGTTCCCCCCGCGTTGCCACCACCCGTTGTGGTTCCGGCGCCGCCGGTGTCGCCACCACCCGTGGTGCCGCCGGTGTCCGCGGTCGTGTCCGTGGTCGTCGTGCCGTTACCGGTGTTGCCCGTGTAGCCCGAGTTGGTGTTGGTCGACGGCGCGTACGTGGTCGTCGTGGTGTAGTCGGTTCCGCTCTCCTCGTCATCGTCGTTGCTGTACGAGTACGTCTTGGACGACGAGGTGCCGCTCGTCTTGCTGAACTTCCACTCGCTGTTGGCCTTGTAGGTTGCCTTCTCGTCGGTGGTCGGGAACTCCTGGCGCGTCTGGCCGGCGAGCGCCTGGTTGATGAAGCTGATGAAGATGGGGACCGACGTGGTGTACGGGTGGCCGTACGAGCCGTTGATGGTGACCGCTGCCTCCTCGCGGTAGCCGCACCAGATCGAGACCGAGAGCTGCGGGGTGATGCCGCAGAACCAGAGGTCGCGGTAGTCCTCGGAGGTGCCGGTCTTGCCTGCGACGGGCTGGTCGACGGTCAGGCCTGTCGAGACCGCGCTTGCCGTGCCGCCCGCCTGGACGACGCCCTCCATCACCGAGCGGACGTCCTGGGCAACTGCGGCGTCGACGACCTGCTTGGGATCGTCCTTGTGCTCGTAGACCGTGTTGCCGTTGCGGTCGAGGATCTTGGTGATGGCAATCGCGTCGCGGTGGACGCCGTTGGTGGCGATGGTCGCGTAGGCCTCCGCCATCTGGATGGGCGGCACGCCCACGGTGCCCAGCGTCAGCGAGTCGTAGGCAGGCAGGTCGACGTCGATGCCCATGTCCTTTGCCTCGCTCACCACCTTGTCGGCCCCGACCGCCTGTATCACCTGGACAAAGGCGGTGTTGGACGAGACCGCGAAGGCCTTCCTCAGGGTGATGGTGCCGTAGCTCTCGTTGCCAAAGTTCTGGACCTTCCAGGTGGAGGAGAAGGTCATGGGAGAGCTCGCGTTGATGTAGATGTCGGGGCTCATGCCGTTCGCCAGGGCGGCGGTGAGGGTGAAGAGCTTGAAGCTGGAGCCCGGCTGCCTGCGCGCCTGGGTGGCGAGGTTGAACTGGTTGGTGTTGTAGTCCCTGCCGCCGACCATGGCGACGATGTAGCCGTTGGTGGGGTTGACGGCGACCAGGGCGGAGTCGAGCTTGTCGTTGCCCAGGTCGTCGAGGGTGGTCGTCACCGCGTTCTCGGCTGCCTGCTGGGTGGCGGGGTCGAGCGTGGTGTAGACCTTGAGGCCGCCCTTCATGACGGTGTCCTCGCTGAAGTCCTCGAGCAGGACCGACTTCACGTAGTCGGAGAAGTACGGGTAGTTGCCGGTGGTGTCGTCAAACGACCCCTCGGTGCATTGCATGGGCTCCGCCACGGCCTTGTCATGCTCCTCCTGGGTGATGTCGCCCTGCGAGAGCATGTGGTCCAGGACCTCGTTGCGCCTGGCGGTTGCGGCGGAGGGGTTGACGAAGGGGTCGTAGCTCGAGGGCGACTGGGGGAGGCCGGCGAGGGTGGCGGCCTCGGCGAGCGTGAGGTCCTTCGCGTCCTTGTTGAAGTAGGTCTTGGCGGCGGCCTCGATGCCGTAGGCGCTGTGGCCAAAGTAGATGGTGTTGAGGTACATGTTGAGAATCTGGTTCTTCGTGTACATCTTCTCCATCTGGATGGCCAGGTACGCCTCGCGGACCTTGCGCCGGAGGGTCATCTCAAACTGCTCGTCCGAGAGGATCGTGTTTCTCACCAGCTGCTGGGTGATGGTCGAGGCGCCCTCTGAGCCGCCGGCCAGCTGCACGTAGACGGCGCGCAGGATGCCCTGGAGGTCAACGCCGTGGTGCTGGTAGAAGCGGACGTCCTCGGTGTCGACCACGCCCTCCAGGACGTAGGGGGAGATCTCGGAGATGTCCACGCTGCGGCGGTTCTGCAGGTAGTACTCGGCTATGACCGAGCCGTCCGCGGCGTACACCGTCGTGGGCTCCGAGACGAGGTAGGCGTCCGCCGACGTGTAGTCGGGGAGGTCCTGCAGCCAGGTGTTGACGAGCGCCCCAAGCGAAATCGCGAGGGCCGCTACGAGCAGGGCGGTGAAGCCAAGGAAGCCGGCGAAGCCAAACGCCACGATGTGCGTGCGCGAGTGCCGGTGGGCCCTGCGGGTGCGGATTCCCATGTAATCCTCCTCATTCGAGACAATCGGAGGACATTATAGTTGAGGACCCCATGGCGGCCCCGCGTGTGGAGGCAATCGCCCTAGTCTACAGAATCCCGGCGGAACGGGGTGGCATCCATCGGCCTACTTTAAGGTCCGTGCCGTCTGCGGGGCGACGCGTGACACGCCGCCGGATGGGTCATCGCCTCCTCGCGGTGGCCTGCGGCCCGCGTGCGGTATCCTTGCAGGGGCTCCCGCGCCCGCAGGCAGGGGGAGGACGTTTCGTGCAACAACATGGAGGACAGAGCATTGCTGCCAGTCGACGAGCAACTTAAGGTCATCACCTCCGGCACCATGCAGATCGTGCCGATGGAGGAGTTGAGGGAGAAGCTCAAGAGGGGTGTGCCCCTCAACGTCAAGCTGGGTGTTGACCCCACGAGTCCCGACCTCCACCTGGGGCACGCCGTGCCGCTGCGCAAGATGAGGCAGTTCCAGGACCTGGGCCACAACGTCACCCTCATCATCGGTGACGGCACCGCCCTCATCGGCGACCCCTCCGGTCGTGACAGCACCAGGCCGCCCCTCACCGAGGAGCAGGTCAACGCCAACGCGCAGACGTACGTTGACCAAGCCATGAAGATCCTTGACCCCGAGCGGACCACGATCGTCCACAACGGCGACTGGATCAAGCCCATGGACCTGGGCAAGATGCTCGGCCTCATGAGCAAGTTCAACGTCGCGCGCATCCTCGAGCGCGAGGACTTCCACAACCGCTATACCAACGGCCAGTCCATCGCCCTGCACGAGTTCATCTACCCGGTGCTCCAGGCCTACGACTCGGTGGTCATCAAGGCCGACATCGAGATGGGCGGCAACGACCAGATCTTCAACCTGCTCGCTGGCCGCGACCTCATGCGCGACATGGGGATGGAGCCCCAGGTGGCCCTGACCATGCCGCTCCTCGAGGGCCTCGACGGCCACAAGAAGATGTCCAAGAGCTACAAGAACTACGTGGGCCTGACCGACGAGCCCAACGACATGTACGGCAAGCTCATGTCCATCGCCGACGAGATGGTGCCCCGCTACTTCCGCCTGTGCTCCACGCTCTCCATCGACGAGGTCGACGCGATCGACGAGGCGTTTAAGGACGGCACCGCCGACCCCTACAAGCTCAAGCGCCAGCTCGCGCGCAACATCGTCGACCTGTACCACGGCGAGGGCCAGGGGGCGCTCGCGGAGGCCGCCTTCGACGCCCAGTTCAAGCAGAACGAGGTGCCCGAGGACATCCCCGAGTTCCCGCTCTCCACGGTCCAAACCAACGAGGACGGCAAGGTCTACCTGGGCAGGCTCCTGGTCGACGTCAACATCTTCAAGTCTGCGGGAGAGGCGCGCAGGGCCATCGACTCCGGCTCCGTCAAGATCGACGGCACCGCGGTCCCCGCGAAGGGCTACAACGTGGACCCCTCGCTCTTCAAGGCGGGCACCACGCTCCAGTCGGGCAAGCGTCGCTGGGCGCGCCTGGTCTAGCACTGCAACCGAATGGCATGACCCCGGGACCCCGCGCCAGACGACGGTGCGGGGTCCTTTCTCCTCACCGTCTTGCATGCGGGTTGTTTTGCGATGCTTTGCCAACGGGGCGGGTGCCGCCCCTCGTCACGCTAGACTTTCAGGGTCGCATGCAACACCTGGCGCGCCGTTGCGCCGTACGTTGGGAGACCTGACACCGTGGCATTCAGAGACACGCACGACGTTCCCGAGCTTCTCGCCCCCGCAGGCGGGCCAGAGCCGTTCAACGCAGCCCTCGCGGGTGGCGCCGACGCCATCTACTGCGCGTTGGGGCACGACTTCAACGCCCGTCGCGGGGCGCACAACTTCACCTACGAGACCTTCGAGGCCGCCTGCCGCTCCGCGCACCTGGCCGGGGCGCGCGTGTACGTGACCGTGAACGTGGTGGTGAGGACCGACGAGATGCCCCGCGCCCTCTCCCTCGTCCGCAAGGCGTGGATGCTGGGGGCAGACGCCTTCATCATCCAGGACTGGGGCCTGCTCGACGAGGTCCGTCGGCGCTTCCCCCAGATGGAGTGCCACGTCTCGACCCAGGCCAACGTGCACGACGCGCGTGGGGTCGCGTGGTGCCGGGACCTTGGCGTGGAGCGCGTGACCCTGTCGCGCGAGCTCAGCGTGGACGAGATCGCGCGCATCTCGCAGGAGGGCGTGGAGCTGGAGGGCTTTTGCCACGGCGCCCTGTGCTTCTGCTACTCCGGCGTGTGCATGATGAGCTCGCTCGCGGGCGGCCGCTCCGCGAACAGGGGCCTCTGTGCGCAGCCGTGCCGGCTCCCCTTCGACCTCGTGGACGGCGACGGCAAGGTCATCTCGGCCCCGGGAAGGGGTCGCCCCCTCTGCCCCAAGGACTTCTGCACCATCGACGACGTGGAGCGTCTCACCAGGGCGGGGCTTGGCTCGCTCAAGGTCGAGGGCAGGATGAAGGCCCCGGACTACGTGTACTCGGTCATCTCCGCCTACCGCGGGGCCCTTGACGACCTCGCCGCGGGGCGGACCCCCTCGGCGGCAGACGACGACCGCCGGCACGAGATGCTCCGTCGCGCCTTCAACCGCGACTTCACCAACAGCTACCTGGACCATCGCGCGGACGACGACATGATGAGCTACGAGCGCTCCAACAACAGGGGAGAGCTCGTGGGCAGCGTGGTGGCGTCGCGCGACCTCGGCGGCACCAGGGTGCGCAGGGGCGGCTCCAACGGCGGCCGCGAGCGGTTCAGGTCCAAGACCGTCGCCGAGGTGGACGTGCGGCTCGACCGCCACGTGGGGGAGGGCGACCTCCTCGAGATCCGTCCCATCGACGACCCGTCGCAGTTCCTCACCACGCATGCACCGGCGGACGCGTCGGCGGGCGCGACCATCACCTGCAGGACCGTCCGCCCCATGAGGCCGGGGGACCCGGTGCGCGTGATCCGCTCCAAGCGCGCCATGGACGAGGCCGCCCGCGTCTCGTCCGGCGACGAGCGCTACAAGCGCGCGGTGAACGTGAGCGTCACCTGCCGCCTGGGGCAGCCCCTCGTCGTGACCCTCTCCTGCGTCGACGGCGCGGCCGAGGCAAGCGTGGAGGGGCCCGTGGTGGAGCCCGCCCGCACCAAGGCCCTCACGCGCGACGAGCTCGTGGAGCACGTGGGCCGCATGGGCGGGACGCCCTTCGCGCCCGCCGCGTTCGACGTGAGGATGGACGGGGGCTGCGGCATGGGCTTCTCTGCCGTGCATCGGCTGAGGGCACAGGCGTGCGAGCTTCTGGAGGAGAGGCTCCTCGCGCCGTACTCGGGGCGCGACGCGTCGCTCGCGAGGGTTCCCGACCTCCCCGACCTGGCGCTCGAGCTCACGAACGTCCGGAGCGGGGCCGGCGTCGCCCCGGCGGGGACGCGCCCCGAGGGCACGCCCGCGGCGGAGGTCTGCGCCCTGGTTCCCACGCCCGAGGTCGCGGCGGCTGCGCTCGCGGGCGGCGCCACCAGGCTGTATGCGACCGACGGAGCCCTGGAGGAGGCGCGCCTGCGCGGAGCGACCTGGCCGGAGGGCGCGGACGTCATCCCCTGGCTTGACGAGGTGTGCCGCGAGTGCGACCACGACCGCATCGACCCCCTCGTGGAGGAGGGCAGGCCGTGCGGGGTGGGCAACGTCTCCGAGCTGGCGCTTGCGGCGGAGAGGGGCGCGCTTCCCGAGGTCAGGCCCTGCGTCCCGGTCCACAACGAGTCGTGCCTGGTGGCCCTGGAGCGTGCCGGCGCCCGCGGGCTCTGGCTGTCCCCCGAGCTCACGCTGGAGGAGTGCCTTGCCCTCGGCCGCGCCGCATCCGTCCCCGTCGGGCTCATGGTCCTGGGGAGGAACCGTGCCATGACCAGCGAGCACTGCGTGCTCAAGGTCGCCGACCGCTGCATCCACGACTGCGCGAGGTGCGCACTAAGGAAGGGGAGGAACTCGCTCAGGGACCGCGACGGCAAGCTGCTGCCGGTGCGCACCGACCTCCAGGCCCGGAGCAGGATCTACGCCGCATACCCGCTCGATGCCACGCCGCAGGCCGCGAAGCTCGTGTCGGCGGGCGTCTCTCGCCTCATGGCGGACTGCACGCTCCTGACGCCGCACGAGGCCGAGTTTGCCTGCGCGCGGGTGGCCCGTGCCGCCCGGGCGGCGCTGGAGGGGAGGAAGCCTGCGCCGTGCATGGCGGGGGCGACCTCCGGGCACCTGTTCTCCGGGATCGGATAGGGGAGTCGCGTCTTCCTGCGTCGGATTTTCCGCCACGGGCAAATCGCGTCGGCAAACGGGTACCATCAGATTCAATTGCAACAATGGCGGTGGGATTTCCACCGCGGTGGAGAGGACACTCACATGGCAGAGAACCAGGAGAGCACGGAGCCCAAGGCCGAGGCCACGGGTGCGGCCGAGGGCCAGGCCCCCAAGGTCAACAGGGAGCTCCTCGAGGCGACCATCGACGTCATTCGCCAGAGCCTCCAGGCTGACGGCGGCGACGTGGTGCTCGTGAGCTGCGACGACGACGGCGTGGTGACCCTCGAGATGCAGGGCGCCTGCGCGGGCTGCCCGCTCTCGACCTACGACATGAGCGAGGGGATCGAGCGCATCCTCAAGGAGCACGTCCCCGGCGTCACCAAGGTCCAACCGGCGATGGCCTGGTAGGGAGCACGCAGTAGTACGGTATGGGGCGAGGGGAGCGGTCCCCTCGCCCCTCCGCTCTGGAACGGTGCCGGGGCGGAGCACATCGAGCGCTTGGAGGGCCCATGTGGCTTGACACCATCTACCATGCCACCAACCCGGTCGCGTTTGCGCTCGGGCCGCTCACGGTCCGCTGGTACGGGCTCGCGTACCTCGCGGGGTTCGTGTGCGCGGGGCTCGTGATGATGCGCACCTCGCGGCGCTGGCACCTGGGGCTCACGTCGGACGAGGTCCTCAACATCGTGGTGGGCGTCGCCTTCGGGGTCATTGTGGGCGCGCGCCTGGGGTACGTCCTGTTCTACGGCGCCGGGTACTACCTGGCAAACCCCATCAAGATCCTCGCCTTCAACGAGGGTGGCATGAGCTTCCACGGCGGGTTGGTGGGCGCCATCGTGGGCGGCGCGCTCGTGTGCCGGCAGATGCGCGTCTCCATCCCCACGGTGTGCGACCTCGCGGTCATCGGCGCCCCCATCGGCCTGTTCTTTGGTCGCTGCGCCAACTTCATCAACGGCGAGCTGTGGGGCAAGCCGACCGACCTCCCCTGGGGCGTCATGTTCTCCAACACGGGCGGCGGCTACGTGTATCGCCATCCCTCCCAGCTCTACGAGGCCATCCTCGAGGGCATCGTGATCTTCGTCGTGTTGTACGCGCTCTCGCGCCGCGTCCCGCCCCGTCCGCAGGGCACCTTCCTCGGCACCTTCCTGGCGCTGTACGGCTGCTTTCGCTTCCTCATCGAGTTCGTGCGCTTGCCCGACAGCCAGCTGGGTTACCTGCTTGGGACGGACTGGCTCACCATGGGGCAGTGCCTCTCCATTCCGCTTGCCATCCTGGGCGTGGCCCTCGTGGTGCGGGCGCACAAGCTGGGACGGCCGCAGGTAGGGCACCTGGACCCCGAGAGGGGATAGCCCCCGGCGGAAGCCGAATCGGCAGAGGGGGCGCGTCCCCCTCGCCCATGCGGGCATCGTGTCTGCTCGCGCACGGCGGTCACTCCGCTCCATCCGTGCGGCATCGGGCTTTGTCACGCCTTCCTGCCGCCAGGCGTTTTCCATGCTGCTAGAATGCATGCAACTGAACAGACTCTGAGGGCACGGTCCAACAGCTGTCATGCCTAGGTAAAAGGATTCCGGTTCTACTCCGGATCAGCGGAAACTGTGTTCCGAGGTTGCAGGGGAGAGGTGCATTGCGCCGCCCCCGCAGATGGGTTGCCTTCCTGGCTTCCAATCCTGCCTGCCCTCTTTGTGTCCGATGGGACCGGAGGTGCGGGACATGCTTCCCAAGCGATGCACAACCGCCAGCCGTGCGCTGGCAATCATCCTCTCTGCCGCGATGGCGTTTGGCGGGGTGCCAACGCGGGCGCTCGCCGAGGCCGCCGACGAGCTCTCGACCCAGGGTACGGCGGATTCATCCCAGCCGTCCGGCTCGGATGCGTCCGCGGGCTCGTCCGGGCAGTCCGCGGCGACCTCGACGGGCGGGACGGACGCGGCCTCGACCGCTGATGGGAGCGCCACCACCACGACGGGTTCCGCAAGCGCGAGCGAGGGTTCCTCGTCCGCCGATGCCCAGGGCCCCTCGTCCGGCTCCAAGGCCTCCGAGCCCACTGCGGCGACACGTGCGACGTCGCTCGACTCCCAGGCCTGCGTCTCGATCCAGGGCCAGAAGGACAAGGGCGGGGCGGCGGACGAGACCTACGGCGACCAGGCGGTGGGCACCACCCTCTGGGCGAACGTGTACGACTGGGTCGAGGACGAGGACTACGGTGACGGCGGCTACGAGGCCTGGGCCAACGACGGCAGCGCCTCGTACCAGTGGTACGAGTGCGACACGGCGTCGACGGACCCCTCCTCCTACGCACCCATCGCCGTGCAGACCGCGCAGTCCATCACGCTGACCGCCGACCTCGCGGGCAAGTACCTCGCCGTTCGCGTGACCGTTGGCTCGACCACCCTCTGGGCGCCCTCTGCCGGCGGGTCCATCCAGGCGCAGAGGCTCCCGCACGTCTCCGCCGCGTCCACCCCGGGCGAGGGCGGCCAGTCCACGCCCGTCGACATCTACAGCGCGACCACGAGCCTCTCCCGGGACGGCTCCAGCACCTCCCTCTACGGCGAGGGCGACACGCTGTGGGCGCAGGCGCGCGTCAAGGACGGGTCCACGTACAGCCTGGCGGACCCCTCGCTCCTCGTGTTCCAGTGGCAGGTCTCGAGCGACAACTCCACATGGGAGGACATCGCGGGCGCGACCTCGCAGTCCCTCTCGCTTGCCGGCTATGCGGGCAAGTACGTGCGCTGCACGGTGGGTGACGCGGCGGGCACCAGCTCCAAGGTCACCAAGTCGCGCAACCCGGTGACGGCCGCCGGCGCGGTGGCGGTCACGAGCGTGTCGCTCGACCGAACGGGTCAGGTCCAGCCGGGCGAGACGGTCACGGCAACGGCGAAGGTGTCGGGCACCGACGTGAGCGACTCCCAGGGGGTCGCATGGTCGTGGTACGTGACGTCGTCCCCCTACGCCTACGGTGGGACCAAGATCGAGGGCGCCACCGGGCGCACGCTCCAGATTCCCGCCTCTGATGACTCCTACCTGGGCAAGTACGTGTATGCGGTGGCCGATGGCGGCGCCGGCGAGGTGTCGTCCACCACCGCCGCCGGTCCCGTGAGGGCGGCGGGCTCGGTCTCGCTCCACCACGTGAGCGTGTCGGGCTCCGCCAAGATCGGCTCCACCCTCACCGCCACCGCCTACAAGAGCTCGTACGCGACGGTCGAGAGCGGCGACAAGGTCACCTACCAGTGGCAGTACAGCCGGACCAAGACCACGAGCGACTACGCGTTCAGCGACATCCCCGGTGCCACGTCGCAGACCTACACGGTCCCCCAGAGCATCACGGTGGGAGGTCAGACCGTCTCGCTGGTTGGGTGCTACCTGCGAGTGAGGGCCGTGAGCGATGGCAGCGTGGTGAGCACGAGCGTCAAGGGGTACTACGGCACCACGGCGGTGGACCCGGTGGGGCCCGTCTCGCCCGACGGGGGCTACGACCTCAGCAGCGTGGCGCTGTCCTCCTCGGGGGTCAACGCCAAGGTTGGCGACATCATCACCCCCCAGGCCAAGTACGAGGTGCAGGGGACGTACTCCTCATACGAGACGGACGTTCCCTCCGACGCCAGGCTCACCTACACGTGGTACGCGAGCGACGCGGACGGGTCCAACCAGCGTGCCCTCACGCCATCCGATGGCGTCAGGGAGGACGGGACCCTCGCCCCCACCGAGGCGCTCGCAGGCAAGCTCGTGTGGGTGACCGCATCGGCCCTGATGAGCCCGGCCACGAGCGCGAAGGTGAGGGTCTCCTCCAGGGGCGCGTACGACCTGGACCGCGTCACCTTGAGCCACTCCGGCACGGCGGTGGTGACGGGAGACGTGGTGAGCGCCTCGGCCTACGCGCTCGACCTTGCCGGCTCACGCAGGGAGGTCACGGGCCAGGAGGGCGTCTCGCTCCAGTGGTACGTCGCTGACTCCGAGGACGCGCCCAGGGACCAGTGGACCCCGCTCGAGGGGCAGACGTCGGCCACGCTCGTGGTTCCCGCCGAGGCCGCCGGCAAGTGGGTCGCCGTCGTCGCCACGAGCGGTACGAGCTCCGCGTCTGCGACCCTCTCCTCCAAGGCGGTCTCCGCCTCGTCCCTCGAGGGCGCCGCCGCGATCCTGGCCAACGAGGGGACGTCCGGCTGGAGGCCCAACCCCACCTACGGGACCGACACCAACGTCGACGACATGCTCCTCGCCGAGCTCGCGGCAGAGGGGTTTGACACCACGGGGCTGAGCGTGAGGCTCGTCTCCGCCACCTTCTCGTCCACCAATCCCAACGCGACCGTGGGACTCTCCACCTCGTCGCAGGACAACGGTGCGATCACCTACTACTCGGGCGACCCCGACGTGGTGGGCCGCTACGCCTACAACTCGCTCCATACCGTGGACTCCGCCACCTTCGAGCTGTCCCGGGGAGGGGAGACGGCCACCTACACCACGGGCAGCTTCGGGATCCCCTGGGACCTCTCCGCCGCCCGTGCGCTGCTTCAGGAGAAGGCGGAGCAGCTCTCGGTGGGCTTTGCCGACGGGGATGACGCGTCGGGGGTCACGGGGACGCTCACCCTGCCCTACAAGGCGGGCAAGGATGACTCCGCCTCGTGGACCAACGTGGAGTGGACCTCGGGCGACTCCGCCGTGTCGGTGGACGGGTATGGTTGGGACGACTACACCGGAACGGTGACCAGGGGCTCGTCCGACAAGACCGTGACCCTCACCGCCAAGGTGAGCGGGCTCGAGAACTACGGCCTTCCCGCCAACGCGAGCGTGGAGCGAACCTTCCAGATCACGGTCAAGGCCGACCCCGAGAAGGTACGGGAGGAGCGGGAGCAGCTCCAGCAGGCGGTGGACAGGTTCTCGTACGACACGGTCACCTATGCCACCGGGGATGCCATCGCCTCGGACGGCACGGGTCTCTCCCAGGACCTCCAGCTTCCCACCACGCGCACCCTGGGGGTGGACGGCAAGTACTACAAGGTCACCTACACCGCCTCGAACGACCAGATCGTGCCCAACGGGTACGCTGCGTCGGTCGTGAGGGGGCTGCCCGGGTCGGACCCCGGCAGCGTCAGCGTGACCTGCACCATCACGAGCAAGGAAAACCCCGAGATCACGGCGAGCAAGACGCTCGACTTCACGGTGGCGCCGCTCGCGTCCTCCGACGTCGACGACGCGCTGGCGCTCATGGCACGGGTGAAGGCGGCCTACAAGGAGGCGCTCCTCAACGGCCAGGCGGAGCCCGTCTCGCAGAACCTCAGCACCTTCCATGGGGCCTACCTGGACGACGACGGCAACCTGGTGTGGGCGCGCAGCAGCGCCGAGATGGCCTCGCACGAGGGGATCGTGCTCGAGGAGCTTCCCGGCTACGACAGCATGGGCTCCGCAGACCAGGCGCGCACCTTCAAGCCCAGCGACACCAGCCTCCTCGAGAACGAGGACCTCAAGCTCGCCTGGAACGTCGACCCCAGCGACTACCTTGGTCGCCACCACGACCAGCCCGCGTACAACAAGTCCGTCACCGTCACGTCGGTCGTGAGCGACTCCCGCTACCGCGTGCTTGCCGAGAGGTACGCGGACGACCCCACGTGGGGTGCGAAGCTCTCGCAGCTGGTCAACCAGACCGTGAGCGCCACCGTGAGCGTCGCGGGCACCACGGGCCAGGACGAGCCCGTCCCAACGGCCAAGGTCACCGCCACGGTGATCGGTCGCGACGCCTTCGGCAAGCCGGAGGTGTGGGCGAGCACCGCCACCTACGACGTGGAGCAGGGGACGTCTGCGGCGACGCTCTCCGAGCGGCTCTTCTCCGACAGCGGGCTCACGGTGTCGTCGAGCCAGACGCAGTACGGCTACTACCTGCAGTCCATCTCGTCCCCCTCGACGGGGGCTCCCTTTGGCTACGACACCGCCACCGGCAGGTACTGGCAGCTGTTCGTCAACGGCAAGCCATCGGACGTGGGGGCAGACGGCGTAAGCCTCTCTAACGGCGACAGCGTGACGTGGTACTACTCCTCGTGGGGAGAGGCGCTTCCCTCCCAGGACGAGGACAACGTCACCGCAACGGTCAGGGTCGTTGGCCCCAACGCGGCGGGCGACCCGGTCAACTGGGTGTCGTTGACCGAGGTCAGCGTGCCTGAGGGCACGACCGCGGCACAGCTCACGAGGACCATCCTCGGGCGCAACGGCATGACCTGCGACGACGGCATGTACACCATCAGCGCGGCGGACGGCTCCACGCTCCCCAACGGTGGCACGTCCCTCTCGTACTCGCAGGATGACCAGGGCAACTGGTCGTGGTGGCAGTTCTACGTTAACGGCACCCTCGCCGACACCATGGCGGCTGACTACGTGGTCAAGCCAGGCGACTCCATAACCTGGAGCTTTGGCACCATGGGGTCGTCCGTCCCCTCGGGAGACGTGCAGGTGTACCCAGACGCCAAGCTCCCCGACTGGACCTCCGAGTGGCCCGGGTACAAGGGTGTCGGGCAGGCGGGTACCACGACCGCGAGCACCCCGACCTCCGGCTCCAGGCTGGCATGGCAGCAGTCGCTCATCGGCAGCTCCATGATGACCCTCATGAGCGACCCGATCCTGGTGAACGGTGACGTCTACGTCGCGGCGGGGTCCAAGCTGCAGGTGCGCGACCCGTCGACGGGCGAGCTCAAGTCGACCGCCGACCTTGCCGCCAACGTGGAGTCCACCTGCCGGCTGGTCTACGCCGACGGGCTCGTGATCGTCCCCCTGCACGGGGGTCGGCTCCAGGCGCTCGCGGCAGACTCGCTCAAGACCGTCTGGGTCACCGACGCCCTGCCCGACTCCGTCACCGCCGCGGGGGACGGCGTGGCGCAGCAGCCCATCTCCACGCTCACCGTGAGCGGCGGCTACGTGTACTTTGGCACCGCGGCGGCAACCTTCTCCGGCGGCACCGTCGGGGGCTACCTGGGCTGCGTCAACGTCCGCACCGGCGCGGTGCGCTGGATGGCGGGCAACTCGGGCACCGGCTACTACTGGTCGGGCGTCGCCGTGAGCGGCGGCAGCGCGCTCGTCGCCGACGACTCGGGCACGCTCTGGCTGCGCGACTCCTCCACGGGAGAGGTGCGCGCGAGCCTCTCGCTTGGGACCGGGTCCCGCGCCGGCGTCGTGACCAGCTCGGACGGCGCAACGGCCTACGTGGTCACCACCGACGGCGTGCTCCATCGCGTGGCCGTGGGGCAGGGCGGGATGCTCGCCGAGACGGGCAGCGTCAGGTTCTGCGACTACAGCACGAGCACGCCCACGCTCGTGGACGGCCGCATCTACGTGGGCGGGGGCAACGGCCCGCAGTCGTCCCGCACGGGCGGGATGTACGTGATAGACGCCTCGACGCTCCAGGTGGTCGCCTCCGCGACCAAGCTCGGCACCGGTGCGACTATGTCCGGCGACTCCAAGAGCGCCCCGCTCGTCTCGACCACCGCCGACGGGACCTACGTGTACTTCACCTGCAACGGAAAGCCCGGCGGGGTGTACGTGTACAGGGTCGGCGACTCCGCAGCAAGCCTGCTCTACCTTCCCGACCAAGCGCGCCAGCAGTACACCATGTCCTCGGTTGTGGCTGCGGCAGACGGCAGCCTGTACTACACCAACGACTCCGGCTACCTCTTCAAGATCCTCGCGGGGGGCACCCTGCCGGAGCAGCCCGAGCCCCAGACCCCCTCAAAGCCATCGAGCGGCGGTTCAGCGTCGGGCGGGACGTCGGGCGGCGGCGCGACCTCGGGGGGTGCCACGACGGCTGGATCGACCAGCCCCAAGGCGCCGGGCTCCGCCAAGGGGACCGCGTCCGGGGCATTCGGTTCGTCCGGCTCGCAGGGTGCCGCAGGGGCTACCGCCCGCTCGGGGGCGGCGACCACGTCGCCGCAGGTCCAGGGGCGCGCCCTCTCCCTGCTTGACGGCGTGGAGTCCTCCATGCTCGCGGGGGAGCAGCGCATCACCACGACCGTGACGGGCGAGCCCGGGTCCCAGGACGGCGACGACGAGCCCGCGAGCCCCGCGCGGACCCTTCCCATCTGGCCCATCGTGGGCATGGCGCTCGGGGCGATCGCACTCGTACTCGCGCTCCTGGCGCGCAGGCGCAACGGCAGGGAGGACTAGGACATGGCAGACCTCAACGTCAACACCGCGGCGACGGGGGAGAGGGGCGCCGGCACGACGGCCCCGACCCCCGCGAACGGGGGGAATGGCGGACGCCGCCCCAACGCGGCGCGGGTGGTCCTGGCGGTCGCCGCCGCCCTCGTGATCGCCTTCTGCGCCTGGAGCATGGGCGAGTACGTCAACGGGAGGGACCCGCTCGCGTTCCTCTCTCCGGGGAGCAGCGTCGCCTCTCCCTCCTCGGCGGCGGACAGCTCGGCGTCCGACTCGACGCCGTCCACCTCAACCGTCACCAAGGCCTCGAGCGTCACGGGCGACGACATCCTGTCCGCCCTGGGAACCCTCCGCTTTGGCTCGGATGACGTGTCCCTCTCGTCCGACGACGCCCGCGTGGTGATTGCGGGAGACGGCGTCTGGGTCGAGGAGCGGAGCTCGGACGACCCGGCTGACCTGGTTGCGCGTACCGCCGAGCGCGTCGCCTCCCTCGCGGAGTGGGTGCGGGGGAGGGGCGCGTCCGTCTCCACGGTCACCTGGATCACCGAGGACGGCGACGGCGTCATTCGCATGGTGCTGTGCGACGGGGGAGACGCCAAGGCCTCTGGCACGCTCGACGAGCTGCTCGCGGCATCCAAGGGCTACCTCATCTCAAAGCAGACCTACGCCGGCCTCGACTCCCCGTCGTTCCCCCGGACCTCGGGCGAGGTCCCGACCCTCCCGGACGGGAGCGACGCCACGGTCGACGGCACGGTGACCCTCTCGTCGGGCGGGAAGGGCGAGGTCGTCTCGCAGGGCACCGGCTCGTCCTCCACCTCGAAGACCGGCGCCACGGCGTCCGGCTCGGCGTCCGGATCCCAGTCCGCTGGGGCGTCGTCCTCCTCGTCGGGGTCGGCGGGCGGCGGCTCGCCCAGCTCCACCATCAGCGTCACGGTTTCCATCGGCGGGAGCTCGCAGAGGGTGAGCGTCGCCTCCGGCTCGACGGCCTACGCCGCCCTCCTCGCGACGGGCGCCTCGGTGAGCGCCGGCGCCAACCCCTATGGGTCGGGAACCTGGGTTTACGGCATCAACGGCCTTGCCCAGGACGCCTCGCACGGCTGGACCTACGCGGTCAACGGGTCCATGCCCTCGGTCATGAGCGACGAGTGCACCGTTCACGACGGCGACGTCGTCACGTGGAGCTACGTGTAGCGATGGCAGCCCGTCCGTCTCGCCGGCACGTGGCCTTCGAGGGGTCGCACCCCCTGGTCCCCGCGATCTGCCTCGCGGGGACCCTGCTGGTGTCGATGTTCGCCATCCAGCCGGTCCTCTCCTGCGTCTCGCTCGCCGGTGCCATCTCGTTCTCGCTCTGCTGCCTGGGGCCCCGCCTCACGGCCGAGCGCCTGAGGTGGCAGCTCCCGCTCCTCGCCCTGGTGTGCCTGGCAAACCCCGTCTTCGTGCGCTCCGGGGTCACCACGCTCCTCGTCGTGGGCCCCGTGGAGGTGCACGCCGAGAGCCTGGCGTACGGCGCCTGCATGGGGGCGACGCTCGTCTCGACCCTGCTCTGGATCGAGTGCGCCTCGCGCGTGCTCTCGGCCGACCGCCTGCTCGGCCTGGGAGGGGGACCGCTCCCCACCGTGCAGCTCATGCTCTCGATGGCGGGGCGTCTCGTCCCCCAGCTGCTGGCGCGGTCGCGCGAGGTGGGCTCCACGCTCGACGCCTGCACGGCCGGCGGGGGCCCCTCCTCCGGGGGCAAGGCCGACCGCGTCCGGATGACCGGCGTGCTGCTGGGCTGGGCGCTGGAGGATTCGGTGGAGAGGTCCGACTCCATGCGGGCCCGCGGCTGGGGTGCCATGGGCAGGAGGACCAGCTACCAGCGGGAGGCCCTGCGCGCGCGTGACGCGCTGGCTGCCGCCTGTCTCGCCCTGCTCGTGCTGGCGAGCGCCGTGCTCGCGTGGAAGGCCTGCTCCGAGTGGCGCTTCTACCCGTCCATGCCCGCCCTGGCCCCGTGGCTGGGGTACCTTCCCTATTGCGTGCTCGCGGCGGCGCCCACCGCGATCACCCTGCTTGACCGGGCGCGATGGGCGAGGCTGGGGTGACGATGGCGGCTTTGGGAACTGCGCTGGAGGCGAGCGACCTCTCGTTCGCCTATCCGGGGGCGGAGGCGGGCGAGACGGGCTGGGTGCTCCGGCACGTGTGCCTGGCCGTCCCGGAGGGCGCGTTCTGCCTGCTGATGGGGCCCACCGGCTGCGGCAAGACCACGCTCCTTAGGCTGGCGAAGCCCGAGCTGGCACCCGTCGGGAGGCAGGAGGGTTCGATTCGCCTCTTCGGTGAGCCGCTGGACCGCATAGCCGCGGACCCCAGGGAGAGCGCACGCGCCGTGGGGTACGTGTTCCAGAGCCCCGAGGGGCAGATCGTGTGCGACTCCGTGTGGCGCGAGATGGCGTTTGGGCTCGAGAGCCTGTGCGTGCCCCGCGACACCATGCGGCGCAGGGTGGCCGAGACCTGCGACTTCCTGGGCATGGGGCCCTGGTTCAGGCGCGACTGCTCCGAGCTCTCGGGGGGCCAGCGCCAGGTGCTCGCGCTCGCCTCGGTGCTGGCGATGCGCCCCCGCCTGCTGCTGCTCGACGAGCCCACCTCCATGCTCGACCCGGTCGCGGAGCGCAACTTCGCCTCCCTGCTGTTCCGCGTCAACCGCGAGCTCGGCGTGACCGTGGTGGTCGCCACGCACGATCCCCGTCCCCTCGCCGACTACGCCGACATGGCGGTCTCGATGGAGGGAGGCGACCTCCGCGAGGTCTCGCCGGGCGCGCTGCGAGACGAGCCCGACCTGGTCGAGGATCCGCTCCCCGCCGTCACGCTCGGGGGTGCCCAGATCCAGGCGAGCGACGCGTGGTTTCGCTACGGTCGGGACGACGACTGGGTGCTACGCGGGCTCGACCTCGGGGTTGCCGGGGGAGAGACCCGCGCCATCGTGGGTGGCAACGGCAGCGGAAAGACGACGCTCCTCTCCCTCGTGGCGGGCGTGGGACGCCCCCAGCGGGGACGCGTGCGCAATGGTCTCCGTGGCAGCCAGGTGCTGCTGCCCCAGAACCCCAAGGCGCTCCTGTCGCAGCAGAGCGTGCTGGAGGAGCTGATGGAGTGGTCCCGCAACGTGGGCTACGGCCGCGACGAGGCGGTGGCCGCGCTCGGCCGGATGGGCCTGGGGGAGGAGGTCCTGGGGCGGCACCCCTACGACCTCTCCGGGGGGCAGCAGCAGCTGTTGGCCTACGCCAAGCTCGCGCTCGCCCACCCCGCGCTCATGCTGCTGGACGAGCCGACCAAGGGGCTCGACCTTGCCGCAAGAAGGTCCCTCGCCCGCGCGCTCAGGGAGGAGCGGGGGCGAGGGACCACGGTCCTGCTCTCGACGCACGACCTCGCGTTCGTGCGGGCGGTCGCGGACTCGGTGACGCTGCTGTTCGACGGCCAGGCGGCCTGCACGCAGGCCACGGGGGAGTACTTCTCGCAGTCGTGGCTGTGAGCCTCGGCCACGGGGGCGGTGCCTCTCGCCCGGCTACTCCAGGGTGAGGAACGGCTCCTCCTCGCCCTCGTCCTCGTCCGAGCCGTCGTCCGCCGCGTCGCCGGCCTGCCAGCTGTACGCCTCCGCGGCCTCCGCCGAGTCCTCGGTGGGGAGCACGGCGCTCACCATGCTCAGGCCGTCCACGGCGGGCACGATCTTGGTCCACTGCGTCAGGAGCGGCTCCGTGGGAATCTGCTCCAGCTCGATCAGGGAGTCCAGGTAGATCTCGCCCGCGCCGTCCAGGAGGTCGGACTTCGACCTCACGTCCTCGAACATCTCCGCCATCTTCGAGAGCGCGTCCTCGGGGTCGTCCGCCTGCACTATCACGGGCATCAGGCAGTAGTTCTCAGCCGAGTCGTTGGCATCGTCGTAGTTGAAGTTCCCAATGTAGAACATGGTGCCCCTCCTCGATCGCACGGTTGCTTGGTTCCGCCCCCAATGTATCGCTCGCGGGGCCGCATCCCCGCACCGCTCTGGCGGGCGGTCGACGTTTGGTGGCGGCGGACGGCATTGCCGGGGAGAGGGACGTGCGACACTATGGGTGATGGAAGCCGATGTGTGCGAGGGGAGGCGCGCGTGGCGCGACGGATGCGTGACAGCGGGGAGACGGGTGGGCTGCCCGGGGTCGTGGAGCCTCTCGCCCTGGTCGCGGTGCCCGTATCGATGGCGGCCTGCGCCGTCCTGGACGTGGAGGCCACCGCCGCCCTCACGCTGCTGGTGACCACGCTCGCGGTCCTGCTCATGTTCGCGAGCTACGAGGCGTCGCGGCCCACGCTCAGGCAGCTCATGCCCACCGTGGTCCTGGGGTCCGTGGCCGCCGTGGGGCGGGTGCTCTTCGCGGCGATCCCCGACGTCAAGCCCGTCTCGGCCATTGCCATCGTCGCCGGCTCGGTGCTGGGCAGGCGCAGCGGGTTCATGGTGGGGGCCCTCGCCGCCCTCGCGTCCAACGTCTTCTTTGGGCAGGGGGCGTGGACACCGTGGCAGATGTACGCCTGGGGCCTGGTGGGCTACCTCGCCGGCGTGCTCACCGACCACGGCGCGCTCCGCAGGGGATGGGTCCTCTACGCCTACGGGTTCGCGAGCGCCCTGCTGTACGGCCTTCTGCTCAACGGCTGGTACTGCCTGGGCTTCGTGCGCCCGCTCACCTGGCAGGGGGTGCTGCTCGCCTACGGTGCGGGACTGCCGCTCGACGTGGTCCACGGCGTCGCGACGGTCGCGTTCCTCGTCGCCATCTGGGTCCCCTGGAGGAGGTCCATCCAAAGGGTCGTCGCAAAGTACGGGCTGGACCCGCGCGAGCGCAAGGTGTCGCGCGGCGAGGGCAACGCATAGGGGGGAGGGAAGCATGGCACGTCACATGCGTCCTTCGCGTCAGGATGCGCGGGGGAGAGGGGGCAGGCGGCCTCGCCGGTTGCTCGTCCCGCTGGCAGTGGCCGCGATCGCGGTCGTGGCGGTCGTCGTGGCGGTGCAGGTTCGCGGGTGTGGCGGGGCTCCGGCGTCCGAGGGTGGCGCGGTGGCCTCAACCGCCACGTCGGCGTCCGACTCGCAGGCGACCCCCGACAGCTCGCCCGCGTCGTCGCTCGACCAGAGCTCGCTTGCCGGCATGATCCAGGCCGGCGAGGTGTCGTCGATTCGACTGGTGGGCGACTCCATCACCGCCGGCTACGGCTGCGACGGGTACGACCAGGCGGCAACCACCCAGGTCGTGGCCTACTCCGGCTCGCTCGGCACCTACTACGAGACGGACGAGAGCGTGCGGTGCTGGGCCAACGACTTCCGCGAGTGGGCCACAACTCACGGGGTGGGCACCTTCGTGAACGCGGGCGTGAGCGGCTTCCGCATGCAGTACCTGGCCGAGGAGCCCGACGCCTGGCTGGGTGACGGCGCCGACGTGATCGTGGTGATGCTGGGGACCAACGACGCCGCCAAGGAGCCCGTCTCGTCGTTCCGTGAGTATGCCACCCAGGCCCTCGCGGCAGCCGCGTCCAAGTGCAGGCACCTCGTGGTGGTCTCGCCGCCCAACAACCAGAGGACCGACGCCACCAACCTGTATGGCATGGACCAGGTCGACGAGGCTCTCACCCAGATCTGCGAGGAGCAGGGGTACGAGCACGTGTCGCTCTACGACGTCCTGCAGGTGGGCACCAGCGACCTCAACGCCGACCAGTGCCACCCCACCACGTCGGGGTCCGACAAGCTGTGGGCGGCGCTGGAGGAGAGGCTCAACCTCACCAAGGTAGCGGCCTCGTAGCGCCGGGTTTGCGGGAGACCCGAAAAGTAAGTGCTTGACTTGAAGAGACGCGGATGATAGGCCTTCTTGCCCAGCGCGGGCGCGTATAGTAACATCATTGCGTTTGTTCCGTCACTCGAAGGAGACATGCATGTCCGGACACTCTAAGTGGGCTACCACCAAGCATAAGAAGGCTGCGATCGACGCGAAGCGCTCTGCGCTCTTCTCCAAGATGTCGCGCAACATCACCGTTGCCGCTCGCGTTGGCGGGGACCCGCTCCCCGAGAACAACGCGACTCTTGCCGCCGCCATCGCCCGCGCCCGCATGGTCTCCATGCCCAACGCGAAGATCAAGGCAGCCATCGACAAGGCATTTGGCGCCGGTGCCGACGCCGCCGTGTACAAGGAGGTCACCTACGAGGGCTACGGCCCCGCGGGCGTCGCCCTGTACGTGGAGTGCCTGACCGACAACCTCAACCGCACCGCGGCAGACGTCCGCTCCGCGTTCACGCACGCGGGCGGCAACCTGGGAACCTCCGGCTCCGTCGCGTTCCAGTTTGAGCGCAAGGGCTCCATCGCCGTGGAGAAGGTCATCCACAGCGACGACAAGAAGGTTCCCGACAAGGACAACGCCACCGACGAGGACGAGTTCATGATGGCCGTCGCCGAGGCCGAGGGCGAGGACTACGAGGACGCCGGCGACCAGTGGATCGTCTACACCGCGTACGACAAGATGAACGACGTGGTGAAGGGCCTGGAGGACCAGGGCATCGAGGTCAAGGGCTCCGAGCTCACGATGGTCCCCACCACCCCCACGCAGCTCGAGCTCAACGACGCCAAGAAGGTGCAGCGCCTCATCGATCGTCTGGAGGAGCTGGACGACGTCCAGAACGTCTACAGCACCATGAGCGTCTCCGACGAGGTCGCCGAGCAGCTCGACGAGGACTAGGACCCATCGGGCGCGACCCCATGCGCACGAAATCGAGGTAGATCAGGGCGGCGGCCTTCGGGTCGTCGCCCTGTCACAAGGAGGGACCGTTTGAGGCAGGACATGACCCAGGCCGAGGCGGAGGAGGTCCTCGGGCTCCCCGAGCGCTACGACCAGGGGGAGCTCCGCAGGCACCTCACGCAGCTCGCCCGTCGCTTCCACCCCGACAACGCGGAGCGCAACGGGATCCCCGCGAGCGAGGCGCAGGAGCAGATGACGCGGGTCAACAAGGCCTACGCCACGCTCAAGCCGCTGTTCGATGGTGGCGTCAGGGTCGTGCACCGTGACCTCGTGGGGGCCGACCCCGGGCGCGGCGATGGCGTGCACTTCTCGCCCACGGGGGAGAGGGTCGGGCGCACGCAGGTCGACGACAGCCTCTTCTGGGACGAGGACGGCAACGCCCGCGGCAGCTCCGCCGTGGGGAGGGCCGATGCCGCCGCCGATGCGCAGGGGCACGACCTGAGGCGCGTCCTCCTCGGCCCCGTCCTCATGCGCGTTGTTCTGGTGGCGCTGTTCGCCCTGCTGTGGTGGAGGACCTTCCCGCTCCTGGGGCCTGGGACACCCGGACACCAGGAGATCCCCGGCCTGGACCCCCTGGCGTGGGCGCGCCTCTCCGCCGCCGCGATCTATCCCACCTACCTGCTCGCCTACGAGGTGCTGACCGGCAACGTGTCCTCCGCCCTGCGCGAGGCCATCAACGGACTCGTGAGCTACCAGACCAGGGTTCACGTGGACATCCGGCGCAAGGGCGCGTACCGCTCAGCGCTCTCGACCCTTGTCGAGACGCAGCTGTACGGCATCCTGGTGCTGCCGCTTGCGCTCTGGCTGGTGGGGACGGGACTCTCCCAGCCGGACGGCTCCGCTCGCGTCGTGCTCCTGGTCGCGGGGGCGGTCGTCGCGGTGGACGTGCTCCTGTCCACGCTGGGAAGCGGCATCGCCTCGTCTCTCTCCCATGCCCTGGGTGCCGCGATCGAGCGCCGCTACGTGGTGGCGCGCATGGCGCTGCTCAAGCGCTGTGGGCAATGGGAGACGGACCCGGACGATCCGGCAGCCAGCGGTCCCGCCGGGAGGCACGCCGCCCGGTAGTGGATGCGGCGACGACGAAGTTGCCCGTGGCTGGAGTCCGTCTGTCGCCAAGGGGGCTTGACCTGGCAGCAAACTCCCGACATGAGCACTCACATCAGGCCTCCGTTGCCGTCCGGGTGGGAATCCCCGGTCGTTTCCCCTGTTGGCAGGATAGCGATTCGGTCGCCCGGGCAACTAGCTCCCGACATGAGCACTCATATCGGGAAGCCGCCGCCAAACGACCCTGGAAAAGGGCCCAGTTGGCAGTAAACTCCCGAAATGAGCACTCACATCGGGCTTCCTCTGCCACTCGCTGGGGCCCAAGGGGTCACCTGGTCCTCCCAGCTGCGCAAACGTAAGCTCATATAGATTGCCGGGAGGAGACTGCCCCAGGGAAAACGCTCACATCGGGCTCCTGTTGCCATGATACGAATCCTTATGCCAGACCGATGCCCCTCAACAGAACCCAGAGAATGGGTACGGCTGCAGCCACGGGAGATTCGCCTCTGGGGATGAGCCCTCGCGGCATGCCAACGCTGCAGCCCACGGTTCTCCTGGTCGGGGGGCGTATGCAAAAAGGACTCAGAGAAGAGGGAATTCATCGGCGCTGGGCGGGAAGTACGCGCGACTTCGTTCGGCTTCCGGGCTCGCGGCTCCTCGTCCCTGCTGCTCGCGGACCGCAATGGTTGAACCCATGTCAGAGATTACGTCCAACGTGTACACGCGGGACGTACTTTCTGGCAGCACTGAGGTCTGAATGGCCCACCAACTGGGAAAACGCTGCGTCACGACAGGCCTTTGTCAGAAATCGCGTACCGCGTGTACACATGGGATGGGCTTTCTGGCATCCGCCCACCCGCGAGGGGCGGTCCTGCCTAAAGTCCCGCCCCGCGTGTACACGCGGGATGCACTTTCTGACGGCTGGCGACCGTCAGCGGGTGGCTCGGGTCGAGCGAATGGGCCCCGGGGCAGGCCTACCCAGAGGACTGCCCCGTTCAACCTGGCTCCTCCCTCTCCCATTCTTTGACCTCAGATGGCTCGCCGGTTGGCGTCGGCATGGGCCTGTAGAGGGTTGGCTCCGTTCTCACGATGGAGGTCATTTCCACCATTCGCCCTGACCCTGCGGCTTGGCAGACGCGGGAGGACGCCACGCGGCGCACATGGCAGAAGTCGTGGCGGTGGAGTTGGTGACTCCCCATAGGGGTATCCTCTATGGGTGTGGACGCGAACGGTTCAATCGGTCCGCGCGTGCATGAGGTTGTCCCAGGCGGATCCGGAGGTCGAGGGTATGGGTGTCTTCAAGCGTCTCTGCCTGCTCGTGTTTGGCATTGCGGGTCTGGCGGTGCTCGCCGCGCTCTGCCTGCCGTGGGTTGGCCCATGGACGACGGAGGCGGCTTCTCTCATCTACGAAGACTGGTACTTCCAGGTGCTCCAGGTCCTGGTCCTAATCACGGGCGTGGGCCTGCTCGTGTGCCTGCTCCGCGCGCTCTTCACGCGCAACCGCAAGACGGTCATGGTCTCGCGCGAGGGCGGCGACCAGATCACGGTCACGCGCGATGCCATTGCGTCTCAGGCTCGCCACGTGGTGGAGGACGACGGCAGGTTCGTTGCCAAGAGGGTGCGCGTGAAGGCCAAGAAGCGCGGTCACGTGCGCGTGTCGGTGCGCGTCCAGCCCACCCGCACGGTCGACGTGGTCGCGGCGGGCAGCGAGCTGCACGACAGGCTCCTCTCTGGCCTGATGACCGTGTGCGGCGACAACGTGGACTCCGTGGGCATAGAGTTCCTGGAGGCGGACGAGTACGAGGGCGAGGAGGTCGAGCCCCTGGCCGACGCCTCGTTCCAGCCCGCGGCGGACATCCCGGCGCCCACCGTCGGGCAGGGGTCCGGCGCGTCGGAGGAGGAGCCCACGCAGGTTCGCCCGGAACCAGCTTCGGAGCCGACGGGGGAGATCGTGGTCCCCATGGGCAGGGCGGATCGCGGCGGTGACGAGGACCAGATGGGAGGGGAGCAGTGATGTCAGAGACTGGTCCCAGGCTCAGCGTTGAGGAGACCCGACCGGACGAGGAGGCACCCCGCACGGAGCCCTCGCCGGGCGTCGGGGAGCCGCGGCAGGAGTCGACGGGCGAGACGAACGCCGCCACGGGGGAGGACGCGCCCAAGTCGTCCCCCCGCGACTTCGCGGTCGCGGCCCGCAGCTGGCTCAGGCGGAGCTTCCCGGGACACGAGCACGCGGTGTTCGGGGGCATCTGCGGCCTGGTGGTGGCCATCCTGGTGTTCGCCATCGGGTTTTGGAAGACGCTCTTCGTCGTGATCTGCGTGCTCGTCGGCGTCGCAATCGGCCAGTACGCCGACGGTGACACCACGGTGGTCAGGGCAATTAGCAGGTTTTTCTCAGATAACAGGTAGTGCGCCTGCGGGCGCCGCACACACCCACGGGAGGGGTCCACATGGCTGAAGAAAAGAACACGGTCGCCGCGACGGGCGATGCGGCCGAGGAGGTCCTTCGCGACGAGGCGCTGCCCACCGACGCGACCGCGTCGGACGGGACGGCAGGCGAGTCGGGGGAGCACGGCGTTGACATCGTCTCGCGCGACCCCGAGGGCGACGAGGACCTTGACTCGGAGGACTCGCTCACCTTCTCCAACGGCGTCATCGAGAAGATCGTCGCCATCGCGATGCGCGACGTCCCCGGCGTCATCGGCATGAAGGGCGGCTGGCTCAACCGCGTGCAGGACGCCTTCGGCGCCACCGACCCGCGCAAGGGCGTCACGGTGGAGGTTACGCCGGACTCCGCGGTCAAGGTCAACATCTCGGTCCTCATGGAGTACGGCGCCTACGCGCCCAAGGTCTTCGAGGACGTCAAGCGCACCGTGGTCAAGCAGGTCACGGGCATGACGGGGCTGGAGGTCGCGGGCGTCAACCTCAGGATCGAGGACGTCCTCACGCCCGAGGAGTACGAGCAGGGCAAGCACGAGGAGCAGGGCGTCTCGGCCGCGGACGACGAGGCTGGCGCCAAGTCGCAGGCAGACGGGGAGTAGCATGGGGCTGAGAAGCGCCGTCGCCACCGGGGCGGGAAGGCTCACCCACTGGGCGCTCGGGAGCGTGCTGCACCGCAGTGCCTCGCAGCTCCCGGGCAGGGTCGCCCTCGCGATCGACCCCGGCCTCATGGGCGAGCTCGCCGGCAAGCTCCGGCGCGGCTCCATCGTGGTGTGCGGCACCAACGGCAAGACCACCACCAACAACGTGCTGGCCTCCGCGGTGGAGGCGGCGGGCAACTCCGTGCTCTGCAACCGCGTGGGCGCCAACATGGCCCCAGGGGTCACCTCGGCGCTCCTTCCCGGGTCGTCGGCTGACTGGGCGGTGATGGAGGCGGACGAGCTCTCCACCATCGACATCCTCCCGGCGCTCAAGCCCACGTACCTGGTCCTTCTCAACCTCTTCCGCGACCAGCTGGACCGCGCGGGCGAGATCGACCGCGTGCAGGACACCATCGTGCGCGCGCTGGCCGCCTCGCCCCAGACCACGCTCGTGGTCGACGGAGACGACCCGCTGTGCGTGGGCGTAGCCTACCGTGCCGCAGCCGCGGGGACCAAGGTCCTCGCCTTCGGCATTGGGGAGGACCTGCACCAGCGGCCCGACCGCGTGCCCGAGGCCCGCTTCTGCCAGCGCTGCGGCGCCGAGCTGGAGTACGACTACCGCAGCTACGCGCAGCTTGGGGCGTTCCGGTGCCCCAACGGCGACTTCCAGCGCCCGGAGCTCGACTTCGTGGCAACGGGCGTCAAGGCCGACCGCACGGGCGTCTCGTTTGACGTCACGCGCAGGGGAGAGGGGACGCCCGTCCGGGTTGGCGCCAACTTCGGCGGCATCTACATGGTCTACAACCTGCTCGCCGCCTATGCGGCGGCGTCGCTCGCCGGCGTGGATGCGCAGACGTTCCAGCGGGCGCTCGACGACTACCACCCGCAGAACGGCCGACTGCAGCACTTCCGGATAGGCGGCAGGGAGGTCGTGCTCAACCTGGCCAAGAACCCCACCGGCCTCAACCAGAACATCAGCCTGATGGAGGAGGACCCGCGCGAGAAGGGCGTCTTCATCCTGGTGAACGACCACCCCAACGACGGCACGGACGTCTCGTGGATCTGGGACGTGGACTTCGAGAGGCTCGTGGGCCGTCCCGGGCTCAGGGTCTTTGCGGGCGGAACGCGCGCCGGCGACGTCCAGGTGCGCCTGAAGTACGCGGGCATCGACGCGTCCATCGCGCGCTCCGTGGCCGAGGCGCTGGGCAGGATGGGCGACATCCCCACCTCGCACCCGCTGTACGTGCTCACAAACTACTCGGCGCTCTTCCCGACCAAGGCGGAGCTCGAGAGACTGGGGGGCAAAGATGCCTAGCGCGGAGGTCACCAGGACGGACGTCACGAGGGGGGCGTCCGGCGGTCGCAGGGTCCGCATCGCGCACCTGTATCCCGAGCTCCTCAACCTCTACGGCGACTCGGGCAACATCCTGGTGCTGCGCAAGCGCCTGGAGTGGCGTGGGCTCGGCGCCGACGTGATGGAGGTCCACGTGGACGACACCCCGTCCTTCTCCAACGTGGACCTGGTGTTCATTGGGGGCGGCACCGACCGCGAGCAGAGGATCGTGTGCGAGAAGCTCCTGGGGGTGCGCAGCGAGCTTGCCGCGTTCGTGGAGGATGGCGGGGTGCTCGCCGCGGTGTGCGGTGGCTACCAGCTGCTGGGTGAGAGCTATGCGATGGGCGACGAGAAGCTCCCCGGCCTCTCGCTCGTCGACCTCCGCACCGAGCGGGGGACGCCGCGCCTGATCGGCAACGTCGCGGTCAAGAGCCGCATCTGTCCCCACGTCATCGTCGGCTACGAGAACCACGGCGGGCGCACCTACCTGGGCGACGGCGTGGAGCCGCTTGGCCGCGTCGCGTACGGAAACGGGAACGACGGCACCTCGGGGTTCGAGGGCTGCCTGTACAAGAACGTCGTGGGCACCTATGTGCACGGCCCGCTGCTCCCCAAGAACCCGGGTGTGGCGGACTACCTGCTCTCGCGCGCATTGGAGCGCAGGTACGGGGACGGATCGCTCGAGCCCCTCGACGACACGGAGGAGCTTGCGGCCAACCAGGCGATGTACGATCGGATGATGAGCGGGGACATCGAGACGCAGTAGGGCTAGGAGGACCAGGATGGCAAAGGTTATCGTTTTCGGCAGCCTCAACATGGACATCTCAGTCGAGTGCGACGACTTCCCCAAGAGGGGGGAGACCATCACGGGAGGGGGCCTTCTCATGACCCCCGGCGGAAAGGGCACCTGCCAGGCCGTCGCGTGCGCCCGCATGGGCGCCGACACCTTCATGGTGGGCAAGGTGGGAGACGACCAGTACGGCCGCCAGATCGTCGCCGCGCTCACGAAGCACGGCGTCTCTCCCATGAACGTCAGCATCACGCGCCGCGCCGCGACGGGCGTCGCCCTAATCACGCGCGCCAAGGGTGACAAGACCATCGTCACCGACCCCGGCGCCAACTACAAGATGACCTACGCCGAGGTCCGCGCCGCCATCCACGGCCTGGGCCAGCGCGGGAACATCTTCCTCACGCAGCTGGGCTGCGACCCCGACGCAACGTACGAGTCCATCAAGTGCGCCAAGCGCAACGGACTGTACACGGTGCTCAACGCGTCCCCCGTGCAGTCGCTGCCGCTCGACCTGTACCCCTCGCTCGACCTCCTGTGCGTCAACGCGACCGAGTGCCGTGCCATCTGCGGCATCGCCCCCATGGACGACGCCTCGACCAAGGAGGCGATCGACTGGTTCGCCGAGCGCGGCGTTGCCAGCACCGTTATCACGCTGGGCTCCCAGGGTTCCGCGACCGTGATCGACGGCAAGCTGGTCAAGGTCCCCGCCTACCACGTCTCGGTGGTCGACACCACCGCGGCGGGTGACGCCTACGTGGGCGAGCTGGTCGCCCACCTCGCCTTCGACGGCACCCTCGAGGAGGCCATGAAGTACGGCTCCGCTGCGGCTGCCATCTGCATCACCCGCGTTGGCGCCCAGGAGACCATGCCTCGCTGGGACGAGGTCGAGGAGTTCGTCAAGATGCGCGAGCAGGCATAGCGCCCAGTCTCGTGGCATCGTCGCAGGGGAAGATAGGGTACTTCGAGTGGGCCAGGGCGCTTGGCGCCCTGGCCATCGTTGCGCTGCACGTGCAGGTTGCATGCGCGCTGTCCCAGCCCCTCTCGGACGCGCACGCCACGTTCCTGCTCGTGGAGGCGGAGGTCTTCGTTCCCCTCACGCGCTGGGCGGTCCCGGTGTTCTTCATGATCTCGGGTGCCCTGCTGCTCGATCCGGAGCGGCAGATGGGGTGGCGCAAGGTCGGGAGGCACGTGTGGCGCCTCGCCCTCGTGCTCCTCACCTTTGGCCTGGCCTTCTGCCTCATGGAGCAGGTCTTCAACGACCATACCCTGGGCCTCGCCCAGCTGGGTGCCGCCGTGGACGCGCTCCTCTCGGGCGACACCTGGGGTCACCTGTGGTTTCTGTACGCGCTCATCGACCTCTACCTCCTGACCCCGCTGGTGAGGCCGTTCGTCGCGGGTGCCTCCAGGAGGGAGCTCGGCTGGGTGATCGTGGGGCTGTGGGCCATGCACTGCGTGGTCCACACCGTGAACGTGCTGACCGTGAACGACTTCGTGTACCTCTCCTCGCTGCCCTACGCGCTCGTCTACTACCTGGCGGGATACTGGCTTCACCGCTATGGCAGGCTGAGCCGTGGCGTCGTGGTGGCGGGCCTCGCCTCCGTCGTCGCCTGCATGGCGCTCTACGCGTTGCCCGACGACGCGGGCGCCGGGGTCGTGCTGCCCGAGCACGCCTTCATGCTGCCCTATGCGGCGATGGTGTTTCTCGCCCTCAAGCGCTGGCTCGACCGTCCCGTGGAGGGGCACCCGGTCGTGGCGCTGCTGGCGGACTACAGCTTTGGCATCTACGTGATCCATCCGTTGTTCGGGCACGTGATCATACTGCTGGGGCATCCCATGGAGTGGCCGTTCCCGCTGGTGCAGGTGGCAATCTTCGTGACCGGCGTCCTGGGCTCAATCGCGATCACGTGGGTCGTACGCCGCATCCCGCTCTTCAGGGGAAAGATCTAGCGGGCTTGATCCCTCGTTCCTTACGAGCGCGGTCGGTCCCAGCTTGGTGGGCTCGGGCAAGCCGTGCGGGCAACGCCCCCCTGACGCCCCACCGAGGCGAGGGTCCCGAGCCGATTGCCAGCAGGAGGGTCGTCAAAGGCCCGGAGGGGGAGAGGCGCATCCCCGACGAGACGGGTAGATCTCGCATGCATCGGTGGTCCCGTCATGCCAGAAAGCCCATTCCGCGTGTACACACGGTGGGAGATTTCCGACATGGGATATGCCTCAGCGGCGCGTTATCCCTGATGGAGTCGCATCGGGACTTCGCCCCTGTCAGAAAGCGCACCCCATGTGTACACGCGCTGCGGGATTTTAGGCAGGGTTGTCCTCCCGACCCTCTTGATGCCAGATAGCTCGTCCCGTGTGTACACACACCACGAGGTTTCTGACGGGGGTCCTTCCTTCCGTTGCGTTTTCCCTGTTGGTGAGACGTCGGGGGGCTGACGCTGTCAGAAAGTCTCTCCTGCGTGTACACACGGCATGCGGTTTCCGACAAGGGGTCATGCCGTTGCGGGTCTCCGACGGCAGCAGCTCGGAATCGCTGTCCGCGAGACGCCCTGGATGTCCCAGCACGTGCGGCTTGCCCTCGCATCGGAGCGCCGGAATCCCTGCCGCCGACCGCAGGGGCGTGTCATCCTGCCCCGCCCCCTCCTCATCCCCTCCATGAGCCCTTTTGCGGACGTTCACCCTCCAAGAGAACATCGGATTCTAGCCTCGGCACGGAGCGAGGGGCTCCGTGGTCAAGGAGAGGAAAGGAACATGTTCCCGCAGCCGAGGCCAATGGGTTGCGACCACTGCCCTCTTTGAGTTTTCCAGGGTGGCCTTGGCCTGGTGTCAAGGCGCGAAGCATGGCGGCGAAATCCCGATGTGAGTGGTTTCGCCGTTGGGCTCCTATCCAGAGGTACAGCCGTTCACGGCATAACCGTAGGTAGAAGGGTCAGTCTGGGATCCAACCAGCAGTGGGTGGCAGCGGGAGCCCGATATGAGCGGTTTGGCCATTGGGTCTTCGCGGGGGGAGTCAAGTCGTTCATGGCATTTCTGCAGGTAAGTGGTTCAGCCTGTAACCCAGAACCCGGCGGGGTGGCAGCGGGAGCCCGATATGAGCACTCACATCAGGAGTCTGCTGCCAAGTGGACCCTATTTCCCCTTCGATTGTCAGCGGAAGCCCGATGCGTGTGCTCACTTCGGGAGTTTGCTGCCATGGATTGGAGGGACAGCATCCTCCGCCTGCCTCCCAACTGGGGAAATGTCAATCAGCCCTGATTCCTGGGGGCTGCCTCCCTGCGGGAAGGTACTCACAACGGGAGTCTGCTGCCAGGCAAACCCGCTTGGGGCAAGGTTGGCAGAGAACGGCTCACCAACTGAGCACTTCTCTAGGACGACTGGGCCGGGAGGGTCGTTGCTGCCAACGTCCAAGGAAGGATGTCCTGCCAACGGCGGGAGCGCGGAAACGCCCGTCATATCGCCCGTGGGGAGAATGCTTACGCGGGCATCCTTCTGCCAAGGGGAGTGAGACGACATGACGAGTGGGCCCCTCAGCTCTCCAATTCGGACGTGAGCTTGATCGAGCCCCGATTTGCCAGGCCGGCAAAGTCGCCCTCGAGCCAGCGCTGCGACTCTCCCCGTCCCAGCACGAGCGGCATGCGGTCGTGCACCGGGAACACCGTCGAGTTGGGCACCGTGGTGACCACCGAGAACCGGTCCTCCGCCCTCACGCACGCCAGCAGGAACACGGGGTGTCCGTCCAGGCGAAAGAGGACCTGCCTCCTGCCCTTGCGACCCCTCCCGCCGGGGGCGTCGCCCTCCCGTGCCGGTGCGTTGGGCTGGGTCCACGACTCGTAGAACCCGTGGACGGGGACGAGGCACCGTCCCTCGGCCATCGGCCCCGCCCACATGCCCCGACCGGTGCGCGTCTGCTCCAGGGCCGTCTCTAAACGCGTGTTGAACACGAGTCCGTCTCGCCCCGGAAGGGAGAAGCCCCAGGTCAGAAGTGCCGGCTCCAGCTCCCCGCCCTCGCCCGGCACCAGGAGGGGCAGCTGCGTGCCCGGAAAGGCATCGGGGGTTCGTGCTGGCTGACGGGGTGCGCTCGCCCTGCCGCCCTCCCGCAGCTCCTCCGAGATCCTGCGCACCTCGTCCATGGTGAGGGGGTTCATGCGGTGACACATGCGCGTCTCCCTTCGCTCGTCGCCACCATCGTACGACGTCGCGGCACAGGGCGTCGCAACGGCTTCGAGTTCCTGGCCAGCGTCCGCGACGGCAACCAGGTCGAGGTGCGCGAGGACGGCACGGTCGTGGTCAGGGGGTAGCGCCTTTCCGCTGGCATTCAGTTGACATGTTCCTCTCGCCTCCGTATCCTCTTGCGAGCAATCATACGAACTCGTATCAACGGAGCGTGAGATGGGCGTGGGCGCCAACGGCAGTCGCGCGGGTTGCACCGTGCGTGACCTCGACTGCATCTATCGGGAGACGGACAAGCTCTACTATCGGTTCGCGCGCAGCTGCGGGCTCTCGGAGTCCGCGTACTGGGTGCTGTACGGCGTGGTGGTGGGAGGGGGCAGCGCCTCGGTCCGCAGCCTCGTGGAGGACCTGTCAATCTGGCCCCAGACCGCCAACTCCGCCCTGCGCTCGCTCGAGGCGAAGGGCCTCGTGAGCCTTGACTTTGAGCCGGGGAGCAGGAAGAACAAGGTCGCCCGTCTCACCGAGGCGGGCCAGGCTTTCTCCGCTGCTCGCGTGGAGCCCGCCCTCGCGGCGGAGCAGCGCGCGTTCGAGCGTCTCTCCGCGCGCGACCGCTCTGAGCTCGTGCGCCTGGTGGGCGAGTTCTCGGCGGCCGTGTCGGACGAGTTCGACGCCCTCGGGGAGGTCGATGCACGATGAGCGCGGAGGAGAGGGACGTGGAGGCGGCGGCCGCAACCGCCTCCGTCGGCCGCGAGGGCAGGCGGGCGGCGCTGGCGCTGTTCCGCGAGCTCGTCGTCCCGTACAAGTGGCTCGTCGTTGGCATGGTGGCCACGCTGCTCTGCGACATCGTGGGCATGCTGTACATCCCCACCGAGCTCGCGGCGCTCGTGAACACCGCCATCGCGACGCGTGACGCCGACGCCCTGGTGGGGCATGGGGTCTCCATGCTCGTCGCCGCCGTCGTGGGGTCGGGCGGCTGCATCACCTCCTACTACCTGGCATCCAAATTTGCCGCCAACGTGGGCAGGGACCTGCGCGTAAGGGTGTACGAGAAGTCGCTCGACCTCGCCCACTCTGACTTCGAGCAGTTTGGCACGGGGTCCATGATCACGCGCACGCTCTCGGACGCCAACGTGGTGCAGCAGATGCTGCTCATGGGGTTCATCATGATGGGACCGGTCCCCGTCACGTGCGTGGTTGCGATCCTGCTCGCCTTTGGCGTCGACCCCGTGATGGGCCGCCTCCTGGTGGCGGTCACCCTCGTGATCCTGGTGATCTTTGGGCTCGCGGTGTGGAAGTCCGCCCCCATCTTCGTGATGCTGCAGTCGTTCATCGACCGCATGAACGTGCGCCTTCGCGAGTACATCACGGGCGTGCGCGTCATCCGCGCGTTTGGGAGGGAATCGCGCGAGCGCGAGCGGCTCGACTCCACCTTCGAGTCGTACGCGGACCGCGCCATCCGGGTGAACCTGGTCTTCTCCACCTGCGACTGCGCCACGTTCTTCCTCATGAACGTGGTCGAGTCCACCATCCTGTGGGTGGGTGCAAACAGGGTGGGAGCTCACGCCATGCAGATAGGCTCCATCTCGGCGCTCATCGAGTACGCCATGCTCATCATGTTCTTCATGATGATGGCGCAGTTCGCGATCCTGCAGATGCCACGCGGCCTTGCCTGCCTGTCCCGTGCCGCCCAGGTCCTCTCGGCAACGCCCATGATCCTTGACCCGGAAGTCCCGGCAGAGCTGCCCTCGGGCGACGACGCGCCGGCGGAGGTCGCCCGCTTTGACCACGTCAGCTTCCGCTTTGGCGACGCGGACGAGGACACCCTGCACAACCTGGACTTCGCGCTCCGGAGAGGCGAGGTCACCGCGGTCATCGGCAACACCGGCTCCGGCAAGTCGACCATCGCCAAGATGCTCCTGCGCTTCCACGACGTCACGGGTGGCAGGCTGCTGTTCCTGGGCAGGGATGTGCGAGACGTGCCGCAGCACGAGCTGAGGGGCCGCATCTCGTACGTTCCGCAGCGCGCGTGGCTGTTCTCGGGTACCATCGCCCAGAACCTGCGCGACGGCGACACGGGGGCGACGGACGAGCGGTTGCGGCACGCCTTGGACGTGGCGCAGGCGTCGTTTGTGCGGGAGCTCCCGGATGGCCTGGACGCCCGCGTGTCGCAGGGAGGCACCAACTTCTCGGGCGGCCAGCGGCAGCGCCTGGCGATCGCCCGCGCGCTGGTGCGCAAGGCGGACCTGTACGTGTTCGACGACTCGTTCTCGGCGCTCGACTTCAAGACGGACGCCGCGCTCAGGCACGCGCTCTCGGGCGAGCTGGACGGGGCGGCGACGCTGCTCATCGCCCAGCGCGTGAGCACGATCCGCGACGCCGACCAGATCGTGGTCCTGGACGAGGGCCGCCTGGCGGGCGTGGGCAAGCACGACGAGCTGGTCAGGACGTGCCCGACGTACCGGGCAATCGTGGAGTCGCAACAGATGGAGGGGGGCGAGGCAGATGGCGAGTGACGAGAGGGACAAGACGACCGTGCTGGGGAAGGCACCCGACGGCATCGAGGGCGAGCAGGTCGACGCCGCCCCCGCCGGCAGTGGCGCGGAGGGCGACTCCGAGGTCCCCTCGGACGCCATGGGAACGGCGCGCCGCCTGTGGGAGAGCGCACGGGGCATCCGCTGGAGGCTCGTGGTGTCCGCCATCGCGACGGTGCTGTACGTTGCGTTCAGCCTTGCGGCGCCCGCCTACAGCGCCTACGTGGTCGACCTGGTGTGGGGGAACGTGCAGGAGTCCTTTGCCCAGGGCAGGGACTACGTGGTGACCATGGAGAACGGCGGCAGGCAGATCCTGACGTTCCTCTCCCTCTGGACCGTGTCGTGGGCCTTCTACAGCGTGCAGTCCTATGTGATGTCGAGCTTTGCGGAGAGGCTCAACCTCCGCCTTCGCGGGCTCATCTCGGCCAAGCTGGGGCGCCTGCCGCTCGCGTACTACGACCGGCACCAGCCCGGTGACACCATCAGCCGCGCCACCAACGACCTGGACAAGGTGTCCGAGGTGCTGCAGCGCGGCGTGATGCAGCTGATCATCTCGGCCGTCACGCTCGTGGGCGCCGCCGTGATGATGGCAAGGTACAGCGTGGTGCTCACCCTGGTGTTCTGCTGCTTCGCGGCGGCGTCCGCCCTCCTCACCAAGGTCGTTGCGGCGCGCACGCTCTCCATCGCGTCACGCCGCCAGGAGGCGCTGGGGACCCTCACGGGCAAGGTGGAGGAGGCGTACAGCGGCCGTGCGGTGATCAAGGCGTTTGGCCGGGAGGGCGACAGCCTGGACGACATCCGCGCCTGCTCGGAGGACCTTGCCCAAACGAGCGCCCGGGCGGACTTCGTGACCAACGCCATCAGCCCCGCGATCCGCTTCCTCACGCGGCTGTGCCAGGTGGTCGTGGGCATCATGGCGGGGTCCATGCTCATAGCCGGAAGGCTCTCGGTCGGCGTGTTCCAGGCGTTCTTCCAGTACGTGACCCAGGCGACCGAGCCGCTCACGCAGCTCTCGCTCACGGTGAACATGCTGCAGGGGGCACTCGCCGCCGCGGAGCGCGTGTTTGCCCTGCTGGACGAGGACGAGGTCGAGCCCGACCCGGCAGAGCCCGAGCTTCCCGCAAGCCCCGTCCGCGGCAGGGTCGCCTTCGAGCACGTGCGCTTTGGCTACTCGCCCGACCGCCCGCTCATGCGCGACGTCTCGTTTGTGGCAGAGCCTGGGCAGAAGGTCGCGATCGTGGGAGCCACGGGCGCCGGCAAGACCACCCTCGTCAACCTCCTCATGCGGTTCTACGAGGTGGATGGCGGCCGAATCACCATCGACGGCGTGGACACCCGGCGCATGACCCGCTCCGACCTGCGCGCCCGGTTTGGCATGGTCCTGCAGGACAGCTGGCTCTTCGAGGGGACCATAGAGCAGAACATCGCGTACGGCAGGCCCGGCGCCACGCACGACGAGGTCGTGGCGGCGGCAAGGGCGGCGCACGTGGACTTCTTCGTGCACACGCTGCCCAAGGGCTACCAGACCATGCTCTCCAACGAGGCGGAGGAGATAAGCCAGGGCCAGCGCCAGCTGCTCACCATTGCGCGCGCCATGCTCGTGGACCCGGCAATCCTCATCCTGGACGAGGCGACCTCGAGCGTGGACACCCGCACGGAGCAGGCGATCGTCCACGCCATGGAGGCGGCGATGGAGGGCCGCACCAGCTTTGTCATCGCCCACAGGCTCTCGACCATCGTGGACGCCGACCTCATCCTGGTGATGGACCACGGCACCATCGTGGAGCAGGGGAGCCACGCCCAGCTCCTGGCGGCAGGCGGTGCCTACGCGGAGCTGTACAAGAGCCAGTTTGCGTAAGGGCGCTGCCGTGTTTGGATGGTGTTGCCCACACCGCCAAGACAGATTGGCCAAGAAGTCCTAAGCTGAGGAGCTGTGGAAGGCCGGCGGGGGATTCGTCCCCCGCCATTTTGTCGTATTCGCGCAACACGATTGGCTGGTCATGGGCAAGCACTTTTCTAATGCAGGGGAGAGCCGCGAGGACGAGGGCAGGCACGTCTCCGCCGCCGGTGGCTCCGAGCGAGGCGATGCTCGTGTCGATGCCCCCGTCGCGGGAATGGGGGACGACGGCGCGGGCGAGAGGCCCCCGGCAAACTGGTTCCTTCCCAACCCCACCGGCAGCTCTGAGGCGCCGAGGGGGAAGGGGCGCGGGCGCCGCTCCCATGGGCACCACCGCCGTCGCGTGGTGGCGATCGTGGTGTGCGTGATCGTCGCGCTCATCGTCGCCCTTGGCGTGTCGCTGGCGCTCACCGCCAGGACGGCGAAGGCGGACGCCGAGCAGGTGGTCACGGCGCTTGAGCAGGCCAAGGATGCGGTCTCCAACGGCGACTCGTCCGCCCTCAAGGAGGCGGCCTCCACAGCGAGCGACTCCGCCCACGGCGTGCAGTCGGCGCTCTCCGGCCCGCAATGGACGATCGTCTCCCTCGTGCCCTCGTACGGCCAGGACGTGACCACCGCGAGGAGCCTGGCGGGCGTCCTGGTGGACCTCTCGGACAACGTGCTGTCTCCCCTTGCCTCCAACGCGGAGTCGACCGACCTCAAGGCGCTCGTCTCCGACGGCTCGGTCAACGTCGACGCCGTCAAGACGCTGGTGGGCGTCCTCGACCAGGCTGCGCCCGCGCTCCAGAGGTCGGCCCAGACCGTCGATGGCCTTCCCCAGGCGCACGTGAGCCAGCTCGCCTCCGCCATCGACAAGGCAAAGGACAAGATCGACACGGCCAACTCGGTGGTGTCCAGGCTGAGCGACCTGGCCCCGTACCTGCCCACGATGCTGGGTGACGGCGGCCAGACCAAGACCTACCTCCTCGTGGCGCAGAACAACTCCGAGATCCGCGCAACGGGCGGGTTCCCGGGCTCGATGGGGATCATCACCGTGACCGACGGCCAGATCAGCGTGGGCGACTTCACCACGATTGTGGGCCAGCGCGGCAAGGAGTTCCAGCTCACCGAGGACGAGGCGGTCACGTTTGGCGCCGCCATGGGCGTGAGTCCCGGAAACCTCAACTCCACCCCCAACTTCGAGCGTGCCGGCGACCTTCTCGCCCAGGCCTACGAGGCCTACGTGGGAACCCACGTGGACGGCACCATTGCGGTTGACCCGGTGTTCCTCCAGAGCCTGCTCAAGCTCACGGGCGGGGTCACCGCCAGCGACGGAACGGTGGTGGACGGCTCCAACGCCGCCGAGGAGCTGCTGAGCAAGGTGTACTGGCGCTACGGCAACGACAACGCCTCCGAGGACGCGTTCTTTGCCGAGGTCGCCGGTGCCGCCTTCAAGCAGGTGATGGGCAACCTGGGCAAGGCGGGTGCGAGCAACCTCGCCGAGGTCATCGACTCCTCCGCCTCCGAGCGCCGCCTGCAGGTGTGGATGGCCGACTCGGACCAGGAGAAGGCGATCGAGAAGGCGGGCCTTGCCGGCGAGGTCTCGGATGACACCGCAAAGCCCGTGCTGGGCGTCTACTTCAACGACGACACCTGGGCAAAGATGGACTGGTACCTCTCGACCAAGACCGAGGTTGGCCAGGCGACCACCAACTCCGACGGCACCGTGAGCTACCGCGTGACCACCACGGTAGGCAACACCATCACCGAGGACCAGGCCAAGTCCGCGCCCGCCTACATCTCGGGCGGCAACCCCGCCAAGACCGACGTCAGCACCATGATCATCAACTGCTTCCTGCTGGCGCCCGCGGGCGGCAACATCACGGACGTGACGCTCAACGGCGCCACCTCGGGCGACGCCATCATGCTGTATGGGCACGCAGGCGTGCGGCAGTCCCTGAGCCTCAACGCGCAGCAGTCCGCGACCCTCCAGTACACGGTCACGGTGCCAAAGGAGGCCACCGGCGACCTCACCGTGGACCAGACGCCGCTGGGCAACGTGAGCCTGCAGCAGTAGGGGAGAGGGACGGGCTACCAGGCCCGGTACCGCGAGCACTTGGGAGGGGCGTGGGACGGCGTCGGGAGGCGTCAGTCTCGCGCCCCTTCGCCGTGGTGCAGGTGGCTCCGGGGCTGCGTGTGGCCCCTGGGGACGGATGGTGGCAGCGAATCCCCACGTCCCAGCTTGCCCCGAGGCCCCTGTTGGGCGATGATTGCGACAGGTACGGACGGATTCGTCGGCGTCGGCGGCCTGGTGTCGCCGCGTCCTCGTGATGGGGGCTCTCGCATGGACGGCAGGCCATCGCGGGGGAGAGTGGCGCTCTTCCTCGTCCTCGCATTCGCCATCGACTGGGTGTGCTGGGTCTGGGCAGGGTCGCGGACCGGCTGGGGCGTGGTGGAGGGGTCTGGCCCGTGGCCGGCCGTGCTGCCGCTCTCGATGTTCGCCCCGCTCGTCGCCGCGCTCGTGGTGAGGGCCGTCCCCGGAGTCGACGTGCCCCGCGGCTGGAGGCCGCGCGTCAGGGGCAACGTCCGCTGGTACGTGGTGGCCCTTCTCGCCCCGTCCGTCCTCACCCTGCTGGGCGCCCTCGTGTACTTCGCCCTCGTGCCGGGAGCCTTCGATCCCGCCGCGAAGTCCTACGCCCAGTTGGCAAGGGCGCAGCTCGGTGCCGATGCATCCCAGGTCCCCGTGCTGATGGCCGCCCAGTTTGCGTCGGCGGCGCTTCTCGCCCCGTTCTTCAACATGATCTTCGCCATCGGCGAGGAGGCGGGCTGGCGCGGCTTCCTGTATCCGGCCCTCAGGGGCTGGCTGCCCCGCCCCGCGGCGATGCTCACAACCGGCGCCATCTGGGGGCTGTGGCACGCCCCGCTCATCGCGATGGGATACAACTACGGAACGTCCTACCCGGGGTTTCCGGTGGTGGGCATCCTCGCGATGGTGCTGTTCTGCACGGGGTTTGGCACCCTGCTCTGCCTGCTGAGGGACGTCACCAACAGCGTGTGGCCCTGCGCGCTCGCGCACGGGGCGCTCAATGCCGTGGCGGGACTTCCCGTGTGGCTCTCCACCGGTGGGATCGGCATCCTCGGGCCCGCGCCGCTGGGGTTTTTCGCCTGCATCCCCACGCTGCTGCTGTGCGCCTGGATCCTCGTGGGTGCGCGCAAGTCTGCCCCGAGCGGGGTGGAGTAGGGGAGAGGGTCGCCGCCTTTCCCTCGCGGAGTCCCCACCGTCCGTCACGTCCGTGGGGCTTGTTTTGCCCGACTCCCCTCCATGACGCAACCCTTCCAGCCGCCGCCCCGACCAGCCTTCCGCCCACTCCGCTGCACGTCTCTCTCGCAAGTGGTGAATGTTTTTGCATTCTCGGTTGAACCTGACGTTCCTAAAGTGTTACTATTGCCAAGCGCTGTGAGGGAGACCGAGCAGAAGCAAACGGGTGGTGGCGCAGTTTGGTAGCGCACTTGACTGGGGGTCAAGGGGTCGCTGGTTCGAATCCAGTCCACCCGACCACGAAACCGCAGGTCAGGGGCTTAAGCCTCTGACCTTTTTTCTTATACGTACTATTTGACGTACTATTTACGTACTGCAAACCGTGTCCCTCGTTTCTTTTGAAGTCCATTTTTGTCTTTTCTCCCGCCGTGAGAAACTGTTCGGTGAACGGTCGCGGTACGCGCCTTCGTGCAAGATCATCGCATCAGTAATGTGCCGATTCGTCTGCCCTAGAAACCTCTCCCGCTGGCCTGCACGCGTGTAATCCGCCCGTCCTTCGGCCCCTCGGTTCCGCAAGGGTGCTCGCCTGGCGACAAATGTCCGCGACTATGCTCGCGGCATACGAACTTTCAGCCGGCCTTGGGTATCCTCGGAGTTGGGCGCATGTGTAGGAATCGTGGCGCCCTGGGGGAACTCCGGGCCATTGCGGCCGATACGGACAGTGGGGACAGGCCGGCCAACGCGGCCAGAGGTGCCGACACCAGCGGATAGCATGTGAACCGTCAGGTAACCCAAGGGCGTCACGCTCCATCGGAGGATGGGAGGTGACACCAGATGAGGGAAGGCGACACGCATGCAGGAAGAGCAGACACCAGACCTCTCCCAGATGAACCGACCGCTCAGCACGCAGGAGGTCTCGCGGTACCTGGGGCTGTGCGAGCGCCAGGTCCTGCGCATGGTCCATAACGGGCAGATCCCAGCAAAGAAGTTCGGCCACAACTGGTACTACTCGCCGAGGAAGATCGCCCAGCTGGTCGGGATGCTGGACCAATGACGCCGCCTTTGGGAGCGGCGTCGTGCGTTTTGTGCGCAGGCCGCCGTTGTGGAAGCTTACGGAAGGTTGGCCGCGGGCCCGTCCTGAAGAGGAGTGCCGTCACCTCGTATCCTCGCTGCCTAGTAGGGGCAAGGGGGTTCGGATGATTCGTCGGGAAATCGGAAGCAACCTGGACATGATATCGGCGGACGAGGCGGCGAGGATCCTGCGGGTCTCCGCCAGGACGGTCAGGCGGCTCTGCATAGACCGCAAGATCCCCGCCGTCAAGGTGGGCAACCAATGGCGCATCGACAGGACGGAGCTCATGAGGACGCTCGGCAGGGACAGCAGGATGTCCTGCTGGCTCGGCATGGATGGCAAATAGGCCCGGTTCCCGTCTGCGGTCGGTCTCGCGCGGCGTCTCGAATGGAGCTGATCAGAGATGAGACAGACCACAAGCTCGTGTGGAATCAAAGGCAGCCGAAGCGCCGTACTCTACAAGGAGTACTACTCCGTCGAGGAGGTGTCCCGCCTCCTGCACATCAGCGAGAGGACGATCAGGGAGCTGGCGCATCGCGAGGATGACCCGCTCCCCTTCCGCATCCTGTTCGGGCAGCAGAGGAACTGCTTCATACACCGCGAGGACCTCATGGACTGGCTAGAGTCGAACTCTCAGCTCGTACGTGATGCCGCGAAGAAGCAGACGGGCCAAGCGTGATGCGGGGGCACTCGGCCGGCGAGTTCGCCACGGTGTATCGGTTCATGACGGAGGGGCTGGGGCTTCGTGGGTCCGACCTCCTCGTCTACGCCAGGGTCTTCAGCTTCTGCCAGGAGGAGACCGGCGCCTACTTCGAGTCGGCCGAGAGCTGCGCGGAGTTCCTGAACATGTCAGAGAGGCAGGTCAGAAGGTCCCTCGGGAGCCTCATCTCGAGGGGCCTCATAGCCGAGGCGGACTGCCCCGCGCTGTGCGCGAGGGGCAGGGCGTTCGTCCTGCGCAGGGAGGCAGTCAGGGACGCGATCCAGCTCGTGGAGCGCGGGACCGACGCGGACAAAATGTCCGCGAGGGCGCCCGGGGGCGGACAATTTGTCCGCGACACCGGCCATCCTGGCCATGAAGGCGGACAGAATGTCCGCCCCTATATAGATAGAAAAGACGCTTAGAACGAATCTCATAGGAGAGTTCCTAGAGGGGGTAGGCATCGTGGGCTCGATGGGCGATTTCCACGCGGACACGGGACGTGACGGAAGGGAGACGCGCCCGCAGGTGCTTATGACGCCCGAGGAGGCGATTGCACGGGGCCTCGCCCGGGAGGCACCGCCTCCCGTGAGGTGCGCGCACTGCGGGAGGCCGCTCCGACCACTCGGAATCCACGTCTTCGGCAGCATCGCCTGGGTGTCGCACGAGCCCTGCGAATGCGACGGGTCCGTGCGCGAGAGGATGGAAGAGGAGCAGAGGATCCTGGAAGAGAGGGCGGTGGAGAGGGAGCGAAGGCTCGATAGGTCGGGCATCCCGCTCAGGTTCCGCCGTGCGGCGCCGACCGAGGCCCATTGCATCGCCTATGCGGACGCGATCGCCGGGTCCACCTCTGACGGGCTCTTCATCCACGGTCCGGTCGGCACGGGGAAGACCCACAACGCCGCGGCGGTCGCGATCGCCGCCTCGGACCGTGGCCTGAGGACCGTCTTCACCTCCGCCATCGCGATCTTCTCGAACATCAGGGAGACCTTCGACGGAGGAGGCTCGAGCAGGAGGGCGCTCGAGAGGTACGCCTCGTGCGAGATGCTCGTCCTCGACGACCTGGGCAAGGAGTCGAGCTCGAGGTGGTCGCTCATGACGCTGTTCACCATCGTCAACGCGAGATACGAGGGAATGAGGCCGACCGTCATCACGTCGCAGTACACGCTGGGACAGCTGAGGGCAAGGCTCGCGTCGACCGGCGAGGCGGAGACTGCGTCTGCGATAGTCTCTCGAATCGCCGCGACGTGCGCCGACGTGACGCTCTCGGGGCCGGACCTGAGGGGGGACGCCTGGAAACCTCTTGGGATGCAAACTATGCAAAGGACATGCGATGTCGCGAAACGATCAAAGCTCGACAATTTCAGGTAGCGGCTTGTCGATGTTCCTGTCCGTTGTTCAGTGAACCACAGAGAAGAGCTTGTGCAACAGGCGGATTGACATCTGCCAGCAGAAATGGGCCCTGTGTCACCGTTTGTGACACAGGGCCCACTCAAAGCCCAACGTTTATGAAAGCGGCCTCAGATTCATCTGAGGCTGCTGCTCCATTCCTCACTGTCTCATGTCGGTGATCTGCTTTACCGTAGGAAAGTCTCAAACTTTTTCGCAGATGTGCGCATCTCGCTGACCGTGTTGCTGTTGGAGCACATCAGCTCGATGTGCAGACCCGAATTCGAAGTCACGAGCACGCTTCCGTATTCACAGATAGGCACCTGCTTGTTGTTCTTGAAGCGTTTGTCGGGCGTCCCGTTCTTGTTCACCTTGAGCCACGTCTGCCCTATGACCTTCGCGTCCTTGGGGACAGGGTCCGTCTCCACGAAGTGTGACATGCCAAAGTCCATGTCGAGGTCCGCATAGCTGATGGCGCCCACGTCTGTCCTCGCGACGACGAGGACCTTGTCGGGCAGGAAGTAGACGCGCTGCTTGCGCAGCTTCAGGCCGAACGGCTGGACGTTGGACTCCACGAAGAACGGCAGCTTGTTGGTTGCCCTGGCCGGAATCCTCTTGACGCCGCGCGCCGCCCCGCCGCTCGTCTTCCTGTCCAGGCTGGTCTCGGAGACCGTCTGCCAGAACCTGTTGTTCTTGTTTAGGCTCATCCAGATCGCGGAGAGGTCTTCATAGGCGGCCCGCGACTCGTCGTCGAACGAGTACTCCATCGGTACCCTCATCTTCGAGCGGACGACAATCTTGAGAACGGCGCCAGCGAACGCCGTGAGGATGAAGGGCGGGAGGGCTGCGAGGATTATCGTCGCGATCAGCCAAGAGCTGAGGTAATCGAGCCTCTGCGCCTTCCTCATCTGGGCAAGCAGCTCCTCGTACTCCGCCGGCTGGTAGTCGCCAGCATTCACGCTCTCCGTGCTTACGGCGTTCGAAACCTCCGCCTGCTGCGAATGGCTTGCTCCACGGGCGTGGCTCTCTGAGCTCGGGCGCTTACTCTTACCGCTCTCGCTGACGTACGAGAGCCCAGTGCCCGGTATCGAGTACGTCCGTCGCGAGGAGCCCTTCGCTGTTTTCGTGTAGCGGTAGCCCTTCGTGCCCCAGCTGTACCCGATGCCGCTCTTGCTGACGTTGACGCGGAATCCTCCGCCCAAGTTGACGCTCTTCCGAAAACGCACACCCAAGGTACATTCCTCCTCAATCACCGCATGTCTGCGGGGTCAGCCTTAAGCCCGACCAAGACCTTATCATGCCGTTGCGCACTTGATAACCTTGGTGTAGTTAGGCATATTGGCCCATGTCGCTGAGACCTTGCTCTGGGCCGGGTCGATGGCATACGCATCATGTATGAGAACTGGGCCTATCGTGATGGCCCGAAGTATCGGAAGTAGTTCAGCTCTAAGTCTACTTTCGACACAGAGCTCTGGCTGTCTTCTGCAAAGCTCTCCCTACCACATTGGTACTACCAGTCCTCGGCATCTGGAAAGGTAAGGGGACGCCAGAACACGGCACCGCAGCGAACCCAGAGGCATCCCAGGCAGCTTCGCTCGTCGCCCATCTCCTTGTCGGTGAGCCCCGAGTCATCCGCAAAGATCCAGACCCCTTGGATTGATTTCCTGAGCGTTGCCTCGTATATCGGGTCGGGGTCTCTGTTGGAGGAGAAGGAGAGCTGGTACACCTCCTGGAACATCATCTCGAACTCTGGGTACACCCCGTCGCGCGATTCCGAATCGTACCTGAAGCCGACTACGAGCGAGTCCGTCTCGGTCTTGAAGCGGCCTAGACTCAAATCCGTACCGCCAGCCCTGCCCAACGGGTCGTATGAAAACCCCGAGACGTACCAGTCGTGCATTCCGTCGAGACGCTCCATCATGGCGTCTGCGGCCATCTGAGAATCGATTCCTATCCACTCCATGAGACGCTCCCAGTAATCGAGCACTCGGAACCCTCGGGCGAGGTCCGCGGCGCGTATATAAAGCGGCGGTTCCGGTAGCGCCAAACCTGCCTGCCATAAGATGCTAGCAATTCAGAGGCCCGGCAGCAGGTACTTAGCCGGCCACCGCGGACAACGCGGCCCATACGGACAGCCGCCTCGCATTGAATCGTAG
>CAJMNO010000012.1 GCA_905214865.1 uncultured bacterium
AGCCGGGAAGCGGCGGATCAATCACCAACACTGTGCAATAGGGGATTGAGCGCACATATCGGGAGCGCGTTGCCACCCGCTAGGGTCGGGAGCCTTAGACAACCCTTCCCACCTGTGGAAACGCATGAAGGGACCGGCTTTCCGGTGGAGGCCCACAAGCGAAGGCACTCACGTCGGGAGCTTGCCGACATGGTAAGAGAAGTGATGCCAATCTGTTCCATATGCGACCGGTGAGACTGTCAGGGAAGACCTCTCCTCACGGCCACCAGTGCCTCTGCGAGCCCGCCCCTTCCACGAGTTCTTCCTTGAGCGGCCCCGGCTGGGGGGCGGGCCGGGGGCTCCGTGCCGTCGCCTACTGGCGGCCCACCCGAAGCCAGGGAAGGGGAGGGGCCACGTGCGACTCCTGGCGCGGGTGGGCCGGGGCCCGCGCGGCCTTCTGCCGGCGGCCACTCCGAAGTCAGGGAAGGAGGGACGTGCCCCCGTGGGCGGGCCCCGCGGCCATGGCGGGGCGCCTCGTAAGGATTGACGCGTTTATCTCCCGCTAAACGCGCCTTTTCTTATTGGGTTGGCGATTCCATAAGAATTGACGCGGTTAGGACCCACCTAAACGCGTCAATCTTTACGGGATGACCCTAGGGGCATGTTGGGGGCACGGGGCGTGGAAGAGAGGGCCATGTCCCCCGTCCGGCCTCTCAAAAGCGAATCCTGCGGGCCTGTGGCGTCGCAGACAGGGGAGAGGCCCGCAGCACCGTGCCCGCGCGCCTCTCCTCTGGCAATGCCTATCCCTGCTGCAGCGACTCCAGCCCCAGCAGCGCCGCCCCGATGGCGCCGCACAGCTGGGAGTCCTCGTGCGTGGCGACCGGCGCGCCCAGCACGTCGGTCAGCGCCTGCACCACACCGGCGTTGTTGGCGACTCCGCCGGTCATGAGGTAGGGGGCCTCCCCGTTCACGCGGCGCGCCAGGGTCGCGGTCTTGCGGGCCACGCTCTCGCACAGCCCGTGGATGATGTCGGGCGTGGGGGTGTCCTCGGCCACGAGCGACACCACCTCGCTCTCGGCGAACACCGTGCACATGCTCGAGATCTTGACCTCGTGCTTCCACTCCAGCCCGGTGCGGCAGAAGTCCTCCAGCGACATCTCCAGCGTCCGCGCCATCATCTCCATGAAGCGGCCGGTGCCCGCCGCGCACTTGTCGTTCATCACGAAGTTGAGGACGTTGCCCCTCTCGTCCAGGTGGATGACCTTGGAGTCCTGCCCGCCGATGTCGATGATCGTGCGCGCCTCGGGCATGAGGAAGTGCGCCCCCTTGGCGTGGCAGGTGATTTCGGTGATCGCGGTGTCCATGTCCGGGATGTTGTCGCGCCCATAGCCGGTCGAGACCTTGAGAGCCATGTCCTCCTCGTGCAGCCCGGCCCTCTCCAGCACCTCCGCCTTGGCTCGGCGTGCGCTCTCGGTCGCCTTTGCGCCGGTGGGGAGAATGACCGTGGCGACGAGGTTGCCCCTCTCGTCCATGATCGCGGCGTCCGTGGAGGTGGATCCCGAGTCCACGCCCATCACGTAGCCGCGGCCGCGGGCCTCCCTGCCGCCGGCGGCCTCGCGCGCGACGTCGGCGCCGTGGAGCGTCTCGCCAAATGCCTCGAGCCTGGTGCGAAGCTGCCCCAGGCTCTGAGAGGTGCCGTCCGTCTCGATCTTGACCATGGGAAGGTCCTCCTCCTTCGTCGCCAGGGCGTACTCAAATCCGTAGTAGTCGCAGAACTTCATGGTGTGGTAGATCACGCCGCGCTGCCCCTTGCCGCCATGCAGCTTGGCTCGCTGGCTCACGTCGTCCATGCGCATGCAGGGCATCTGATTGAGAAGCGCTCCGGCGTACCAGTCCAGGAACGTGTCCAGGGTGCCGCCCGCCCGGCCGACGCCCGTGTCCGCGTCGTCGCAGGCGGAGCAGTTGCCCTCCGACGCGGCGCGCGCAAGCTCCGGTGGGGGAGTCACGAGCAGGTGCCGCTCGGTGCACGTGCCGTTCTCCACCGGGTAGCCCACGCCCTCGCCCACGTTGTCCAGGAGCGCCCGCGTGGCATGCGCCCCCAGCAGGGTCACGTGGTCGCCCACGCTGCGCACGGGCGGCTTAAAGGCGGCCAGCGCCGCGCCCACTTCAAAGCTCCTGCCGCTGTACGCCGCGTAGCGCCCGGCAAGGTCGGCGAGACGTGCGCGGAACAGCCTCCGCTCCGCCTCGCCCCGCTTGTGGGGCAGGTCCAGCAGGTAGATGAAGTCGAAGTCGCCCTGCTCGCACAGAACGTCGTATGCGCGCTTGATCACGTCGCAGCAGGTCACGAGCACCACCTCGCGCACGTCGTCGCGCAGCAGGCGCTCTATCAGGCCCTTGCCGTAGCCGCACAGGTTGGGGTGCGCCAGCCGGTCGGCCTCGTCAAACGACGAGACGTCCGCCTCGGCCAGCTCCGACCTCGCCCCAAAGCCCGCCAGCAGCTCCACGGGCGTGTACTTGCAGGCGTAGTAGACCACGTGCCCGCCGTCCTGGCGCGCCTCGGCCCGGTTGCCCGCGTCCCTCTCCACACTCACGCTATTGGGAGTCATGTACCCTCCCCTTCCTCTCTTGCAGCAGCTCCAGGAACGCCGAGAACCGCGTGGACATCTGGCCCTCCATGCAGTTGGCCCGGTCCACCGCGTCGCCGTCCAGCACCAGGGTGGGGAAGCCCGCGCCCTCCAGCCGCCCTCGGATGAGCTGCGCGGCCCCCGAGGTCTCCTTGCACCCCCAGTGGCAGAACACCACGGCGCCGTCCGCGCCCGTGCGCTCCGCGAGCCTCACGAGCGCCTGCGCCCTCCTGGTCGCGGGCCCGTTGAAGCAGTTTCTCACGACCCGCTCGGCCATGGCCTCAAAGGGGTGCGTCTCGTCAAACATGCGCCCCTCCGGCGGGGTCAGGCAGTCGAACATCATGTCCCCCGCCACGACCTGGGCGGTCTGGCTGCAGTCCACGATCGAGCCTATGGATCCCAGGAAGTAGGGAGAGACGTGCGCCCACACCAGCTTGGCACCGCCATACGCTGGCTGTCGGGCAAAGTCGTCCCCCATGCCGCGCGCCAGGCCCAGGGCCTCCTCGGTCCCCAGCAGCAGGTGGAGGTCGAGCATCTCCATCATGTCCAGGGTCATGGTGTTTGCCAGGTAGCGCGCCCCCCTGTGGGGGAGGGTCGCCTCGAGCGCGTCCTGCGTGGCGAGCGAGCGCGCGACCATCTGGCGCAGCAGCGACTCGTCCAGCCTCCTGCCAAAGAGGTCCTCTGCCTGGTGCGTCACGTCCCTCAGCTGGTCCGCCACGTAGGCGATGCCGTCGCGCGTGACGTCGTAGGGAACGTCCACGTAGGCGCTCTGAGCCCCCCACCTGCGGGCGAGCGACTTGAAGCTGAGGTTGTTGGCATCGCACGCCACGGAGGTGCTCGAGAGGAGCCTGCGCGGGCGCAGCACGCCCGACTCTGCCATGCCCATCAGGGCGCGATGGTACGAGCAGTACGTCTCGGGGATGCCCGAGCCCTCGGCGCACCCCAGGAATGCGCCCTCGGCCTGCGCGCCGCTCACGAACGACGCGACCGCCTCCGACGTCATCGGCTTCAGGCCGAGCGCACGGAGCGACTCGGTGGGCATGAAGACGCTCGTGAGCACCGAGTTGTCGGGGTCGGCCATGGCGTCGACCATGGAGCGCATGAACAGGGCGTAGCCGCGCTGCCCTGAGGGGAGGAACCTGCCGTCGGGCACGAGCTGGGACTTGCGCGCCATCAGGCGGAACCCCGTCATGAGCCAGTGGCGCACCGCATCCGGGTGCGAGTCCAGCCCGCGCGCGGCGACGTCGCCGTACCAGCCTATGACCGAGTCGCCCAGCGAGCGGCCCGCCATCACGCTGCCTCCCGGCGGGCGCGCAGCATCTCGAGGAACGCCGAGAAGCGCGTGGACATCTGGCCCTCCATGCAGTTGCCGCGGTCGCACCCGTCGCCGTCCAGCACCAGGGTGGGGAACCCCTGCGCCTCGAGCCGCCGGCGCATGAGCTGCGCCGCGCCGGCGGTCTCCTTGCAGCCCCAGTGGACGAAGACCACAGCGCCGTCCGCGCCCGTCTGTCTCGCCAGCGAGCAGAGCCGGTCCGCGCGCCTGGTGGCGGGTCCGTTGAAGCAGTCGTCCAGCAGGCGCTCGGCCATGGCCTCGAAGGGGTGGTCGGCGTCGTAGCGGGGCTCGTTTGGCCCAACCTGGTCGTAGAGCATGTCGGTAGCGATGATCTGCGCGTCCCTGCTCTGGCTGGTGGGCTCGGCGATGGAGCGGAGGAAGAACGGGGGGATGTGCCCCCACACGATCGAGACGCCGTCGTAGTCCTGTGCGCTCGCGAGGTCGCGCTCCATGTGGCGCGCCATGCGCAGGGTGTCGTCGGTCCCCAGCCACAGGTGGGTCGCCAGGGCGAGCTGCATCTCGTTGCCCATGTCGCTACGCATGAAGTGGCCGCGGCGCAGGGGGAGGGACCGACGCAGCGAGGCGAGCGTCTCCTGGCTGTTGGCCACATGGCGGCGCAGCTCCGCCTCGTCCAGGTCGGTGTCGTAGGCGCGCTCGGCGGCGTGCGCCAGGGAGCGGAGCTGGTCCGCCACGTAGGCAACCGCCGCCGCGTCGTCCGCCGTGGCGTAGGGCACGTCCACGTACACGTGCGGGGTCCCCCACACGTGCGAGAGCGCCTTGAAGCTGAGGTTGTTGGCGTCGCAGGGGACCGAGCAGCTGGCCAGGAGCCGCGGCGCGGGGAGCACCCCCGACGTCGCCAGGCCCATGAGCACCTTGTGGAACGAGCAGTAGGTCTCGGGAACCCCCATGCCCTCGGCCTCGCCCACAAAGCCCGTCTCGGCATGCGCGGCGGTCACGAAGCCGCTCAGCGCCTCGGCGGTCACGGGGTGGACCCCCATCGAGAGGAACATCTCGCTGGGCAGGAAGATGCTCGTGACCACGCTCGAGCCAAAGTCGTTGAGGGCGTCGGTCACGCTCCTGAGGGCGATGCTGGCGGCATCGCGGGAGAAGGGATGGACCTTGAGCTCGGGGAGGAGCGTCACCTTGGCGCGCTCCACGTTGAAGGCGACGCTGAGCGCCTGGCGCACCCCCTCGGGCGCGTCGTCGATGTGCTGTGCTATGAGGTCGCCGTACCCGTCGAGGATGCGGCCACCCAGGCTCTGCTCCGCCATCAGTCCCTCTCGCCCTCGTCCTGCAGGGTCACGACCTCAAAGTCCACGGCGGACGAGTCGATCGCCTCGCGCGGGCCAAAGACCACGACGTCGCGGTTGCCCGCCAGACCCTCGAGCTGCGGTGCAAGGTCGCGCAGCGAGTCCGCGGACACGCCCAGGATCTGCTCCCTCACCCGGTCGCGCCAGCCCTCGGGCCTGAGCGAGATCAGGTCGCCGTCCTGCTGACGCGCGAGCGCCCGGGGCTTCACGGGCGAGTCGTGGGCGGCCACACACGACACCACGTAGCCCTCCAGCTCGTCCTCGCCGCCGTCCCACGAGCGCAGCCAGGAGCCGGCCCCCTCGAAGCGGCCGAGGGTGGGGTCGATGGCGGGGTCGCGGTACGACCAGAACGCCGGCAGCCCGTTGAGGGCGTGACGGAAGCCCACGCCGTAGGCCCCGCCCTTCACGCGGACCTCGTTCCACAGGTAGTCAAACGAGAGCGCACGTGACGCCACCTGCCAGGCTCCCACCTGGGCCTCGTCGCGCACGCCCGACATGCCCTCGGCGCAGAAGCACACGTCGGAGGGAATCACGAACGCCTCGTTGCGGGCCACGGGCTCGGGGACCAGCAGCCTCTGGGCCGCCTGCTCGCCCGCCGGCGAGAGCCCCAGGCTGCCGCCTGCCGCCCAGAAGCGCTCCATGTCGTCGCGCGAGCAGGTCAGGCTCACCAGCACGTCGTCGCTCGTGAAGATGGTGCGCACCAGTTCGGCGAGCCTCCGCGAGACGTCCCCCTTGCGCTCGTCCCAGTCGGCGATGAGCTCCTTCACAAAGAGGTAGTAGCCCACGCCCGCGCCCAGCGAGTCCGAGACCAGCGCGGCGCTCGAGTGGTGGGACGCAAGGCGCGCCGCGGCCGCCGCGTGGCCGGACGACTGAAAGTACTGCTCCAGCTCGATGCGGCGCTGCTGCAGCATGGCGAGCATGCGGTCGGTGTCGGCGAACGACGTGGTGCCCCAGACCTCCGCGGGCAGGGTCGCCAGCGCGTCCACGTTCTCGCTGAGGGAGCTTGCGCCGACCACGAGCTTGGGAACGACGGAGCCAAGGTCGTCGTGCTCGCTGTAGGTCTCGCAGAAGAAGCTCAGGTTGCCCAGGCTCCTCTCGACCAGCGTGTCCAGCTCGGACGCGGTGTGGTCGCTCGTGTCCAGCTTGCCCAGGAAGTCGGTCAAAAGCGCCACGTAGGGCAGGTCCCCAAAGCCGACGCGCCTGAGGTCAAAGTAGTGGTAGGCGTACACGATGCGGTGCGTGGGCAGGTCGTGGAACACGCAGGGGAGAGGGGCGTCAACCCTGGTCGCGGGCGTCACCGCCGGGGCGTCCTCGATGTCCGAGAGGTGCAGGCGGGGGAGCGTCGCGAGGGCCTCGGGGGAGTCGGGCGCCTCCTGCTCGGATCGCAGTGCCGCGACCTCGTCCCGGATGCCCTGGACCTGCTCCGGGCCCATCTCTTCGCGCAGCTGCGCCAGCTCGCGGGCCTCGTCGCTCGCCGCGCCGTCCGCGAGCGGCACCAGCTCCACCTCGGCGCTATGGGACGAACCGCGCACCAGGGAGCCAAGGAGACGCTCGAAGTAGCCGTTGTCCAGGCCCTGCCGCATGGATGCGATGGCGTCCTCGTAGCGCAGGTAGTCCACGGGCCTGCCGTCGTCGTAGAGCCAGCTCGAGAGGGCGACCATCGAGATCGCGACGCCGTCAGCGTACGAGCCCCAGTCGCCCTCGCGCAGGTTGAACTCCGCCTGGGCAAGGGACGCCTCAAGCCGGTCGCGGCCGATGCCGTCGCGCGCGAGGTCCGCGCACGTGCCCTCCAGCAGCTCTCGGAAGCGGTCCGCCACGTCGGGCTTGGACCCGCGCAGCTGGAAGGCCACGAGCGGCTGCTGCGTGCCGTCCAGCAGGATCGCGTCAAAGTCGTCCGCCAGGCCGGAGTCCAGCATGGCGCGCTTGAGGGGCGCCTCGTTGGAGCCGGCGATCGCGTCGAGCAGGACGCTCGTGGCAAGTACGCGCTCGCGGTCGGCGTAGGTGCCGATCACGTAGCCCGCGGCGACGGACGCGTTCTGGGGCGTCGTCGCCATGGTCACGTGCGAGAGGCCAGCGCGCACGGCGGGCTGGAGCGGCAGCGGGTTGGGGTCGCCGGCGTCGCGGCGGGTGGCGCCACGGAACCTCTCGTCCACAAACGCCAGCTCGCGGTCAACATCCAGGTCGCCGTAGAGGATGGTGTAGCTGTTGGAGAGGTCGTAGTGGCGCGCGTGGGTGCGCAGGAACTCCTCGTAGGTGAGCGTGGGGATGGCACGGGGGTCGCCGCCCGACTCGTAGCGGTACGGCGTCTGGGGGAACAGCGCACGGTACAGCGCGTGGAACAGGACGTCGTCGGGGTCGCTCATGGCGCCCTTCATCTCGTTGAGGACCACGCCGTTGTAGCTCAGGCTGCCGTCGTCGGCAACCTCAAGGTGCCAGCCCTCCTGCTCGAAGATGCGCTTGCGGTCGTAGATGGCGGGGTGCAGCACCGCGTCAAGGTACACGTCCATCAGGTTCTCGAGGTCGGCCACGTTGGTCGACGCCACGGGGTACATGGTCCTGTCCGGGAACGTGAGCGCGTTGAGGAACGTCTGCATCGACGTCTTGAGCAGGTTGACGAAGGGCTCCTTCACGGGAAAGCGGTCGCTGCCGCACAGCACGGAGTGCTCCAGGATGTGGAACACGCCCGTGTCGTCCGCGGGCGGCGTCTTGAACGCGATCGCGAACGACTTGTTGTTGTCCGGGACGGCGATCCACATGGCGCGTGCCCCCGTCGCGGCATGGGAGAACACGTAGGCGGTGCCGCCAAGCTCGGGGACGGGCTCGACGGCGGTGACGGTGAACCCGGCGTGCGTGGACCCGACGCCCAGGCGCGGGTCGGGCTTTGCGAACGGCGCGTCCGCGCCGATGCTGGTATCGGTCATGTCAAATCTCCTTCTGGCGCCACGCCACGGGGCCGGCACCTGCGGTTAACGGGCACTAATTTACCCCTCGACGACGCTGCGGATAACCCGTTGGATGTTACAGTCCTATGTGCTTGCTCAAAACGTCGCAAAGGGGGCACCAAGTGGGGGAGAGGGACGTCGTCGCCCTCGAGAGGGTTGACAGGGACGACGGGGACTCCGTTTCCGGGGGAGAGACGCGCGGACAGCAGGCTCGCAAACCCTCCCTCATGAGGGGGGTCATCCTCACCCTCGCGGGCGGGACGCTCTGGGGACTCAACGGCACGCTCTCCAAGGTGCTCATGGGCACCTACGGCGTGGACCCGCTCTGGCTTGCCTGTGCGCGCGAGCTCACCGCCTGCTGGCTGTTCCTCGCCGTGGCGGCCACGCACAGCCCCACAAGGCTCAAGGGCTGCCTGAGCAGCGGCCGGGCGCTGCTCGGCGTGGCGTCCGTGGGCATCTGCTCGATCCTGCTGTCGCAGGTCGCCTACCTCGAGGCCATCGACTGGACCAACTCCGCCACGGCAACGGTGCTCCAGAGCCTCTCGGTGGTCATCGTGATGCTCTTCGTGTGCCTGGTGAACAGGCGCCTCCCGCGCAGGCGCGAGCTCGTGGGGGTGGCGCTGGCGTTTGCCGGCACGTACCTGGTGGCGACCGGTGGCGACCTGGGGGCGCTCAGGCTCCCGCCCATGGGGCTCGCCTGGGGCCTCACCTGCGCCATCGCGGCGACCATCCTGGCCATCCAGCCCATCAGACTCATCGAGCGCTGGGGAAACTTCACCGTCAACGGCCTGGCGTTCCTGATGTCGGGCATCGTGCTCTCGGTCTTCGTCCGTCCCTGGGCGCACATGCCGGCGCTCGACGCCATGGGCTGGACGCTCGTGGTGCTCTCCATCGTGTTCGGGACCTTTGGGGCCTACGCCCTGTACCTGCAGGGTGTCAAGGAGGTCGGGTCCATGCGCGGTGCCATGCTGGGGACCAGCGAGCCCGTCATGGCAACGGTCAGCTCGGTCGTCCTGCTCGGGGCGGTGTTCTCTCCCGGTGACCTCCTGGGCTTCGCGATGATCATCGCGATGGTGTTCCTCACGGCGTAGCGGCGGCGGGTCGTCCCGCCGCGTAGCCGCACACAAGGGGGCGGCGCGGACCAGGAGTCATCGCCCGGTCCGCGCCGCCCGTCACGTCTTGCGGGGGTCGTCTGTCTCCGCTACCGCTTGACCACCAGCACGTCGCACTTGGCGTTGCGGGTGAGGTACGTCGAGATGGAGCCCAGCAGCGCGTACTTGATGGACGAGAGGCCGCGCGCGCCACAGATCACGAGGTCGGGCTCGATGGCGTCGAGCATCTCCTCCTTCAGGGTCTCGCGGATGCGCCCGGCCTTAACGATGACCTCGATCTTCTTGATCTGGTTGTTCTCCTCCTGCGCCTCCTTGACCTTGTCGGCGATCGAGGCGCGGAAGCTCTTCTCCAGGTCGTTGATCAGCTCGAAGGGGTAGGTCCCCGCCGTCTCGAGCGCGGTCGAGTCGATGACGTGGCCAATGTAGAGCTCTGCGTTGTTGTTTGCCGCCACGATTATGGCTCGGTCGAGCACCTTGTCCTGCTGCTCGCTGCCGTCCAGGGAGACGAACACCTTGTCATACCCAAGGTCCTGATACACCGTCATGTCAAACACCTCCGGAATCGTGTGGTAACGCCATCCGTTGCCTGCAATCTACCCGTTTGGGGCGCGTCGGCGGGGGAGGCATCCGCAAACGGCCCGTCCGGTCGCTCCGTGGCCGGCGGGCAAGACGCGCTGCCCCCGGCATCGCCATCAACCTGCGGACTTCATGGTTTCTCGCCCTGCCGTCCCCGGCCTGGGGGATGGCGCATCACTATTGGTAGGCTGCCTATCTGAGGAGGACATCCTTGAATCTGATCGAGTTGCTCAAGGCCGCGCTGTACGGCGTGGTGGAGGGAGTCACCGAGTGGCTTCCCATTTCGTCGACGGGGCACATGCTCCTGCTCGACCAGTTCGTCAAGCTGGACGTGTCCAAGGACTTCTGGGACATGTTCCTCGTGGTGATCCAGCTGGGCGCCATCCTCGCCGTGTGCGTCCTCTTCTTCCACCAGCTCAACCCCTTCTCCCGGTCCAAGACCGCTGACGAGCGCAAGTCCACCTGGGGGCTCTGGGCAAAGATCGTCGTGGCGTGCCTGCCCGCCGCGGTCATAGGCATCCCCCTGGATGACTGGATGGAGGAGCACCTGGGCAGCCCGTTCGTGATCGCCGCGGCGCTCATCGTCTACGGCGTCATCTTCATCGTCATCGAGAACGTGCGCGAGCACAGGGCGGTCGAGATCGCCGAGTCGGGAGTGCGGCCCGCGGGTCCCAAGCACCTCTCCCGCCCGAGCGTCGAGGACGACGCCAGCCTCGCGTCCCTCGCCGACGTTGAGGCGCCCGTGCAGGACGTCGACTCCATCGGCTGGGGCACTGCGATCGGCATCGGCCTGTTCCAGGTCCTGAGCATAGTCCCTGGCACGTCGCGCTCCGGATCCACCATCATCGGCGGTCTCGTCCTGGGATGCTCGCGCGCCGCCGCAGCCGAGTTCACGTTCTACCTGGCCGTTCCCGTCATGGTCGGCGCCAGCGGCCTGCGCCTGGTCAAGTACTTCCTCAAGGGCAACGCCTTCAGCACCAACGAGACGGCGATCCTGCTCACGGGCTGCATCGTTGCCTTCGTGGTCTCGCTGCTGGCCATCCGCTTCCTCATGGGCTTTGTGAAGAAGCACGACTTCAAGCCCTTCGGCTGGTATCGCATCCTGCTGGGCGTCGCGGTCATCGCGTACTTCGCCCTCGTGGCATAGGCTTCGCCAAATGGTGTCGTGACGCCCGCCGGCGGGTTCCCTCCTGCCGACGGGCGTCTCCCGTCTCCGCCCGCGTCGACAATAGGGAGTGCTGACATGACAAGGATCCTGTTCGTCTGCCACGGAAACATCTGCCGCTCGACCATGGCGCAGTTCGTGATGGACGAGCTCGCCCGGCGCGCGGGCATGTCGGGCGAGGTGTCGTGCGACAGCGCCGCCACCAGCACGGAGGAGCTGGGCAACGACGTCCACCCCGGCACGCGGGAGCAGCTCCGGTGGGCGGGGATTCCGTGCGGGCACCACCGCTCGCGCCAGATGGGGCCGCGGGACTACCGCGACTTCGACCTGATCGTGGGGATGGACGCGGACAACATGGACGGCATCACGCGCCTCCTCCTGGGCGAGACGGGCCCGGGCTGGTCGTGGCCGCCCACCACGGGGGAGCAGCGCCGTCGCGCGGACCCCAAGGGCAAGGTGTCGAGGCTGCTCGACTGGGCAGGCCTCGACCGAGACGTCGCCGACCCCTGGTACACGGGCGACTTCGTGGCGACCTACCACGACGTGCTTGCCGGCTGCCAGGCGATGCTGGATGCGATCAAGGAGGGCCGCACCTCTCCCCTGGAATAGCGTGCCGTAGGGCGCGCGACGGTGCCGATGGTGTGTCCCGGGGTCCCAAACGCTACCATGGGGGAGCATGGTACCTCGAGGATTGGTGGAGACATGCCGGGCAAGCGTTCTAACGTCATCTCGTGGGACGAGTTCTTCATGCGCGTCGCGATCGCGGCCGCGCTGCGCAGCAAGGACCCCAAGACGCAGGTCGGCGCCTGCATCGCGGACACCAACAACCGCATCCTCTCCGTGGGCTACAACGGCACTCCCTCGGGCATCAACGACGACGAGTTCCCCTGGGGCACGTCGGACGACCCGCTCTTCGACAAGCACAACTACGTGATCCACGCCGAGGCAAACGCGATCCTCAACTATCGCGGCTCGCTCAAGGACATGCAGGGCGGGCGCGTGTACGTCACGCTCTTCCCCTGCCAGGAGTGCGCCAAGATGCTGGTCCAGGCGGGGATAGGCGAGGTCGTGTACCTGGACGACAAGTACGAGGGGACCACCGGCAACCTGGTAGCGCGCTCGGTGTTCGACCGCTGTGGCGTGGGCTACCGGCAGATCCACCTTCGCGAGCAGGCACTCGAGTAGGGATGGAGCTCCTCTCTCCCGCAGGCGGTCCCGAGCAGCTGGCGCTCGCCATCCACTTTGGCGCCGACAGCGTGTACCTGGCGGGCAGGCGCTGGGGCATGCGGTCGCGTGCCGCCAACTTCGACGACGAGGGCCTTGCCCGGGCGGTCGCCTATGCCCATCGACATCGCGTGCGCGTGCACGTGACGGTCAACACCGTGATGCGCGACCGCGACGTGGACGAGCTGCCCGCGTTCCTCGGCCTCCTCGACGACATCGGGGTCGACGCGGTCATCGCCGCAGACCTTGCCGCAATCTCGCTTGCGCGGGAGTTTGCGCCCAACGTCGCCATCCACGTCTCAACGCAGGCGAGCGTCATGAGCGCCCGCGCCGCCGAGGAGTACGCGCGACTGGGCGCCACCAGGGTGGTCCTGGGGCGAGAGATGACCCTCTCCCAAATTGCCGGGCTGCGCCGTCGGGTCACGGACCAGCTGGAGCTCGAGTGCTTCGCGCACGGCTCGATGTGCATGGCATACTCGGGCCGCTGCCTGCTCTCCGCGCACCTCATGGGCCCCGGGCGCTCCGCGTCGGACGGTTCCTGCGCCCAGCCCTGCCGCTGGGCGTGGAGGCTGGGGGAGGAGAGGGACCCGTCCATCTCGGCCACGCTGGAACGCGACGGCGAGGCGAGCTACCTCCTCTCGTCCAACGACCTCTGCATGATCGATCACCTGGGCGAGCTGCGCCAGGTGGGCGTGGACTGCATCAAGCTGGAGGGTCGGAACAAGGGCGCGTACTATGCCGCGGCGGTCACCAACGCGTACCGGCACGTCCTCGACGGCGACCCGGTGCAACCATGGCGAGACGAGCTCGACCTCGTGAGCCACCGACCCTACTCCACCGGCTTCTACCTGGGCGAGCCCACGCAGAACCCCGGACGGTGGGACTATGCGCGCGACCGCCGGCTCGTCGCGGTCGTGGAGGGGTGCGAGAGGTGCGAGGGAGGTTGGCTGGCGACCGTCCGGTGCCGGAACCGTGCGGAGGCGGGCGTGGAGGTCGACGTGCTGTCTCCGGGCGCGCCCGTCCGCTCGGCCACGCTTGGGGAGGCCCTCGTCACCAACGGACAGGCCTACGACGTGCCGCTCCCGTTCTCGGTGGAGCCCCTTGATCTGCTCTGCGTGCGAGAGGACCGTGGCGACTGAGCCGACGGTTCCCTGGGAACCGTCGGCCGAAGGACCGGATTCCGCTGGCTGTCAGCGCTGCGGGGATTCGGGTGGAGGAAGAGCGCGAAGAAGGGTGCGGTCGGCCCATCCCGTGTCGCCGGGAAAGAACTCACTTTTGATGGATGACTATCAGGATTCAAACCGTGGCGACAAACTCCCGACGTGAGTGCACATATCGGGTTCCCGCTGCCAGGATAGTCCGTTTCCCGGGTATCACCCCAGTTGAATATCAATCAGAAATTGAGCCATGGCAGCAAGCTCCCGATGTGAGCGCTCATTCCGGGCATCCATTGCCATTTGACCCCAAAGGAGGGATGGGTTGGCAACAAACTCCCGACGTGAGTGCACGTATCGGGAATTTGCTGCCAACCGCTGGCCTCTGGAATCTCGTGTGACCCAACTACCTGCATAAACTCGGTATTGGCCTGAATGACGGGAAGAGATGATGCTGGCAATGGCGCTCATATCGGGCTTCTGCCGCCATGGTACGAACCTTGATGCATGGCACGTGTGGCTTTGGAGGTCCCGGGGAAGGCGGCACTCGTTGACCGCACGTTCCCGCTGTCGGGTGCTCGCGTCTGAAATCGCGTTCCGTGTGTACACACGGGATGGACTTTCTGACAAGGTGGGGTTGCTGACGCCCGGCCAACGGGGGGAATGCGCCGGGGTGACGCCTCCATGTCAGAAACCTCGTAGCGCGTGTACACGCGAGATGACCTTTCCGACATCCGTGGGCTGGAGAGGTCCCCCTCTGTCTGAAATCGCATCCCGCGTGTACACGCGGGATGGACTTTCTGACAAGGTGGGGTTGCTGACGCCCCTCCAACGGGGGGGATGCGCCGGGGTGACGCCTCCATGTCAGAAACCTCGTGGCGCGTGTACACGCGGGACGGACTTTCTGGTACGACGGAGACGCCCTTCCCTTCTTTGACTACGAGGGCGTCTAGGTGCCGTTAGCAAGGGAACCCTTGAGTTTACCTGCGCGCGGGTCACCGTTGAGCTCAAGCACGTAAGGTACCGGGCCCACGGTGCCCTGGATACGCCGGAAGCGCCCGGTGCTACTTGGCGGGGGACACGTACCCACTGTCCACGGTGATCTGGCACCGGGCCTCGGGAACGCGCTCCCTCACGGCGGCACACACGCGCTCGCGCAGCTCGTCGTCGCTCATGCCAAGGTCGTCCGGCCTCACCACGTCCAGGGTCACCAGGTGGTCGTCGCTGTCCTTGCCGTGCTCCGTGTCCACGTCGTGCACGGAGAGACGCGGGTCTATCTGCCGTACGCGCACGTTGAGCCAGTTCATGAGGTCGCGCCCGCCCGCGCCCATCTCCACAGGGTCGCAGTGCAGCACGATGCGCAGGTTGTCCTGCTCCAGCAGGTCGCGCTCGATCTGGTCGAGCACACGATGGCTCTCGCGCACCGTGGTGTCGGCGTTCATCTGCACGTGCGCGCTCGCAAACTGTCGGCCGGGGCCGTAGTCGTGGATCAGGAGGTCGTGCGTCCCCAGCACTCCGGGATAGCCCAGGATCTTGTCGTGAACCCTCTGCACCAGCTGCTCGTTGGGGGTGTCTCCCAGGAGGGGGTTCACGGTGTCGCCCAGCAGGCCAAAGCCGCTCCACACGATGAAGATGGCGACCGCGAGGCCCATCCAGCCGTCCAGGTCCAGGGGCGTGGTGGCAGAGACGATCGCGGCAACCAGCACCGCGGAGCTGGTTATCACGTCGTTGCGCGAGTCCACCGCGGTGGCCTCGAGCGTGACGCTGTCTATGCGGCGCGCGAGCGTGCGGTTGAAGTGAGCCATCCACAGCTTCACTCCGATGGAGAGGAGCAGCGCCAGGACGGTCGCCATGCCAAACTCGACCGGGCTGGGGCTCATGATGCGCTCGATGCTGGAGCGCCCCAGCTCCACGCCCACCAGGATGATCATGACCGAGACGAGCATGCCCGCCAGGTATTCGTAGCGCCCATGGCCATAGGGATGCCCCTGGTCTGCGGGCCGGCTCGCGAGTTTGAAGCCCACGAGGCTCACGATGTTGCTCGAGGCGTCGGAGAGGTTGTTCACGGCGTCCGCCACGATCGAGACCGAGCCCGAGAGCACGCCCACGAGACCCTTGGCGGCGCAGAGCACCAGGTTGAGCACGATGCAGGTCATGCTCGAGAGAAGCCCGTAGCTTGCGCGCACGCGGGGGTTGCCCACGTCGTCGGAGTCCCTCACGAACGTCCTCACCAGCCAGGAGACCATGGCCCTCTCCCCCTCCTCGTGTCCAGAGGGCGAGTGTAGCGCTTTCCCGTCCGCGCCGCAGCACTCCGCACATCGTCTGGAGTCCTCGCGGGAGGGGCGCCTCCGTCCGCGGTCACGGCTAGACTCTTCACGGACAAACCAAGACAGAGGAGACGCATGCCCAGCACATTCCAGACCACGCTCTTTCCGTCGCCCGTGCCGTTCGACAGCGGCGCGGACAACCTCGCGCCGGCGCCCCACGTGGACCTGAGCGGGCTCAACCCCGCCCAGCGCAAGGCGGCGGAGTGCACGCACGGGCCCCTCCTGGTGCTCGCGGGCGCGGGCTCGGGAAAGACGCGCGTGCTGACCTACCGAATCGCCCACATGATTCAGGACGAGGGGGTTCGTCCCTGGCAGGTCCTGGCGATCACCTTCACCAACAAGGCGGCGGCCGAGATGCGCGAGAGGTTGGGCAAGCTGCTTCCCGGTGGCACCAGGGGCATGTGGGTCTGCACCTTCCACGCCATGTGCGTGCGCATGCTGCGGGAGGACGCCGACCTGCTGGGCTACACCTCCAACTTCACGATCTACGACGACGACGACTCAAAGCGCCTGGTCAAGTCCATCATGGCGGACCTGGACATCGACCCCAAGACCAGCCCGGTCCAGACCATCCGCGCCCTCATCAGCAAGGCCAAGAACGCCATGGTCTACCCGGACCAGATGCTCGGCCAGGCCAAGTCGCCCGCCGAGCGCGCCGCCGCCCGCGTGTACGACGTCCTCCAGAGGAGGCTCGCCCGCGCCAACGCCATGGACTTCGACGACCTGCTGGTGAAGACCTACGAGCTCCTCTCCAAGAACCCCCAGGTCCTGTACAACTACCAGGAGCGCTTTCGCCAGATCAGCGTGGACGAGTACCAGGACACCAACGCCGTGCAGTACGCCCTCACCAACCTGCTCGCGCGCAAGTACCAGAACCTCATGGTCGTGGGCGACGACGACCAGTCCATCTACAGCTGGCGAGGCGCCGACATCACCAACATCCTGAGCTTCCGCAAGGACTATCCCGGCGCGACGGTGGTCAAGCTCGAGCAGAACTACCGCTCGACCGGGCACATCCTCAACGCGGCCAACGCCGTCGTGCGCCACAACTCGCGGCGCGAGGAGAAGCGCCTGTTCACCGACCGAGGCGACGGGGAGAAGATCGAGGTGTTCCAGGCCTCGGACGAGCGCGACGAGGGCCGCTGGATCGGCTCCGAGATAGAGAAGCTGCACGACGCGGGCACCAGCTACGACGACGTCGCGGTGTTCTATCGCACCAACGCGCAGTCGCGCATCCTCGAGGACATGTTCCTGCGTGCCGGCGTCCCCTACAAGATCGTGGGCGGCACGCGCTTCTTCGACCGCGCCGAGATCCGTGACGTGATGGCGTACCTCAAGCTCGTGGTCAACCCCAACGACGACGTGAGCGCGCTCCGCGTGGTCAACACCCCGCGCCGCGGCATCGGCAGCACGTCCATCGGCAAGATCCAGGCGTATGCCGCGAGCCAGGGCATCTCGTTCTTCTCGGCCGCCGAGGCCTGCGTGGCGGAGGACGGGCTCCTCTCGCCCAAGGCGCGCACCTCGCTCGCGTCGTTCACCAACACCATCGAGACCGCCCGGCACTACGACGGCGAGCTCGACCAGGTGGTCCAGATGATCGTGGAGCGCGCCGGCCTGATCAAGGCGTACGAGGCCGAGCAGAGCGTGGAGGCGGACGGCAGGATCGAGAACATCAAGGAATTCTTCGGCGTGGCCCAGGAGTTCGACGAGAGCCACGACGACGCGGTCGAGACGCTCGAGAGTCTCCAGCAGCTGAGGGCCGCCGGGGCGCTCGACGCCTCCGGGGGGACGCCCGCCGACGCCCAGGCGGTCGCGACGGCATCGGCGGGGGGCGCCCTCCCGCCCACCGCGTCCGCCAAGCTCCCGGCGTTCATGGAGTGGCTCGCCCTCAGGAGCGACCTCGACTCCCTGGCGGGGCAGTCCAGCGCCATCACGATGATGACCGTGCACTCCGCCAAGGGCCTGGAGTTCCCCGTGGTCTTCGTCGCCGGCATGGAGGAGGGCATCTTCCCCCACCGCGGCCACGAGGACGACCCCTCGGGGATAGAGGAGGAGAGGCGCCTGGCCTACGTCGCCATCACCCGCGCCGAGCGCAGGCTCTACCTCACCTACGCCACCACGCGCCACATGTTTGGCAGCGTCTCGAGCAACCCCAGGAGCCGCTTCCTCAACGAGATCCCCGCGGAGGACGTCCACGCCATCGGGGTGGGCAGCTCCGGCTTCAGCGGCGTGGGATGGGAGAAGCGCGGCGACCGTCATGGCACGTACGGCTCCGGTCGTGGCAGCCAGGTGTACGGCGGGCACGTGTTTGGCTCCCGCACGCGCTCCACGGGAGGGTCGCCCTCCGCGCGTCCCGCCGCCCCCGCCCCCATCAAGCGCGACCGCGTCAAGGCCGCCGAGACCTTCGCCCCTGGCGACCGCGTCTCTCACAAGACCTTTGGCCCGGGCGTGGTGCGGGCTGCCTCGGGCGACACGATCGAGGTGTTCTTCACGCGCACCGGCAAGACCAAGAAGCTCATGAAGGGCTTTGCCCCCATCGTCAAGGTCGAGGGGTAGCCCATGGAGGCGCAGTCGGTCGACAAGGTGGTGGACGTCGCGGGAGAGCTCCTGGGCAAGGGGATCTTCCTCGCCGTCGTCATCGTCATCGCCTACCTGGTGCAGCGCGTCCTCGTCCGCATGCTCCGCCGCGCGTTCAAGAGCGCCGACCTCCCCAACGTCTCGCTCTGGGCCAACCTGTTGAAGGTCCTCATCTGGGTGTTCGCTCTGCTCGTGGTGCTCGAGCCCGTGTTTGGGATTAAGCCCACCGCCGTGGTGGCAGCCTTGGGCGTGACCTCCGTGGCCATCTCCCTCGGCATGCAGGAGACCATCTCCAACGTGGTCGCCGGCTTCGCGCTCACCGCCAACCACGTCATCCGCCAGGGCGACGTGATCAGCGTGGGGGACGTCACAGGCACGATCACCTCGCTCACCCTCCGTCAGACGGTCATCCACACCTTCGGCGGGGACGACGTGGTCATCCCCAACTCGGTGCTCAATTCCACGTCGCTCACGCGCCTCTCGGACGCCAGCGCCAGCCTCACCGTGGTGCCCATCATGGTCAAGCCAGACGCCGACCAGGCGGTCGTGGTGGCAGACATCCGCCGCAAGGTGGGGGAGGCGCTCGCGGACTCGCTCCGTCCCGACCTCGGCTGCCAGGCGTTCTACGCCCAGGTCGACGGCCTGGGGGTGCGCGTCAACATCCGCCTGTTCCTGCAATCGGGGGTGTTCCCCTCGGTCGCCGCCGACAAGGCGCTCCGCGCCATCGCTGGCTCCCCCTGGCTCGTCGGGGTCCCGGGGGACGCGACCGGCGGGGACGTCAGCCGCGGGTGATCTCCCCCGCGGACGCTATCATGGTTCGGTCAACCCTACGAGAGGAGCCTCCAGTGGAGAAGATAGCAAGCTTCACGGTCGACCACCTGCGCCTTGAGCCTGGCGTCTACGTCTCGCGCGTGGACTCCTGGCAGGGCGTGGACGTCACGACCTTTGACCTGCGCCTCACGGCGCCCAACCGCGAGCCGGTCATGGACACCGCCGCGGTCCACGCCATCGAGCACCTGGGTGCCACCTTCCTGCGCAACGACCCCGAGTGGGCATCCCGCACCGTGTACTTTGGCCCCATGGGATGCCGCACGGGCTTCTACCTGGTCCTCTTTGGCAGGCTCGAGCCCAGGGACGTCATCCCCCTGGTTCGCTCGCTGTTCTCCTTCGTCGCCGGGTTTGAGGGAGAGGTGCCCGGCGCCCGGCCCGAGGACTGCGGCAACTGGCATGACAGCGACCTGCCCATGGCGCGCTGGTGGGCCACGCGGTACCTGCGCAACACGCTCGACGGCATCGACGAGGCCCACACCACCTACCCCACACGTGGGGGAGGGGAGTAGGGTCCGTCTCGCCCAAGGGGGCACCAACGGCACAAACGGCATCACGGCTGATGGGAGACATGTGAAGATCGGAATCATCGGGGCAATGGAGGTCGAGGTCAGGCACCTCGTGAGCCATGTGGAGGGCGACCGCGTCACCGCGATGGCGGGCATGGAGTTCCACGAGGGAACCCTCCTGGGCAAGGACGTGGTCGTGGTCCGCTGCGGCGTGGGCAAGGTCAACGCCGCCGTGTGCGCCACCATACTGTGCGACACCTTCAACGTCACCCATGTCATCAACACCGGCGTGGCGGGGTCGCTCGACGTCTCGCTCGACATTGGGGACATCCTCGTCTCGACCGACGCGGTGCACCATGACATGGACGTGACCAACTTGGGCTACGCCTACGGCGAGGTGCCGGGCATGGGCGTCATCGCCTTCCCCGCCGACCCCACCCTCCGCGCGGCGGCCGTGACGGCGGTCCGCACGTCAGACCTGGGCGTCAACGTGGTGGAGGGTCGCGTGGCCTCGGGCGACCAGTTCGTGTGCCGCCAGGACCAGAAGGACCGCATCGCCCAGACCTTCCAGGCAAGCTGCTGCGAGATGGAGGGCGCCTCCATCGCCCACGCCTGCTACCTGGCGAGCGTTCCCTTCGTGGTCGTCCGCGCCATCTCCGACAAGGCGGACGGCTCCTCCAGCGTGGAGTATCCCACCTTCGAGCGCAAGGCGGCCCACGACTGCGCCCGCATCGTCCGTGCCATGGTGAGCGCGCTCTAGCTGCGACTCAACCCCCTACGCGGGGACGACGAGCTCGTTCACGGCGTCCGTCGGGCGTCTCCCGTCGAGTGCCTCCAGGACGTTGTGCAGCGCCCTGGAGCGCATCTCGCGATACGAGTCCGAGCTGTGGTAGGCGGCGTGGGGCGTGACGATGCAGTTGTCCAGGCCGATGAGGGGGCTCCTCCCGTGGGCCTCGTCGCGAATCACGTCCACGGCGGCCGCCCGTATGGTGCCGTCGCGGAGCGCCGTTGCCAGGTCCCCCTCCACCACGCATCCGCCTCGGGCGGTGTTCACCAGGAACGCGTCGGGCCTCATGAGCGAGAGGGTCCGCTCGCACACCAGGTCCTCGGTCTGGGGGACCAGCGGGCAGTGCAGGCTCACCACGTCGCTCGTCTCGAACAGCTCCTCCACCGTCGGGACCTTGACGCAGCCGTAGCGTGCCAGGCACGCCTCGTCCTTGGTGGGGGCCCACACGGCGACCTCCATGCCGATGGCCTGGAGCATGGGCGCGAGGGCCTGGGGTATCGACCCAAAGAACACCAGCCCGGCCCGCTTCCCCCGTGGGCGGGGCGGCTCGTAGCCCTGCATGTCGTCCCAGGTTCCGGCCCTCACCTGGCGGTCGAACCAGGTGATCTTCTTGTACAGGTCCACGATCAGGCCCAGCGTGTGGAGCGCCACGTCGTAGGTGCAGTACCCGGGGACGTTGCTCACCCACACACCCCGCTCCGAGGCGGTGGCGACGTCCACGAAGTCGTAGCCAATGGCCATGATCCCCACGGCCCTGAGCGATGGGTTCGCCCGCAGCGTCGCGGCGTCGACCCTGCCCCACTCCAGCACCAGGGCGTCCGCCCCGTCCAGCTCGCCCGGGAGGGGAACCCCATCCCCGTCCGCCTTGGCGTCGTACAGCTCCACCCCGTTGACGCCCCACTCCTCCAGGAGCGATCGGTCAAAGTCGAGCGGCCTCGAGCTTCCCAGGTAGGCGATCCTGTGCGTGGTCATTGCCGGGTCCCCCCTTCAGGGTGTGGGATGGGCGAGAGGTGCGTCGGCCTCCCGCCCGTGCCCATTCTGGACGGGAGGCCGTGCCCTGCGGGCACCGGGGACGCTTGCGGGCTAGTAGCCCAGCTCGGCCATGGAGCGGTCCAGGATGTCGACGCCCTCGTCCAGCACGTCGGCGGTCACGTTGAGGGCGGTGGCAAAGCGCATGCCGTTGCCATGGACGCCGCAGTTGAGCGTGATCATGTGGTGCTCCAGCGCCTTGGCCTTGATGGCCTGCCACAGCTCGGGGGCGGGGGTGCCGTCCTCGTGGTCAAACTCGATGGCGCGCATCAGGCCGATGCCGCGGACGTCGCCCACCACGGGGTGGTCTGCGGCAAGCTTCTTGAGCTTCTCGCCCAGGTAGTCGCCCATCTTGTTCACGTTGGAGAGGATGTCCTGGCGCTCGAACTCGTCCAGGACCGCCAGCGCCGCCGCCGCGGCCACCGGGTTGCCGCCAAAGGTGCCGCCATGCATGCCCGGATGCCAGCGGCTCATGATCTCGTGGGTGCTCACGACGGCGCTCATGGGCATGCCGCCGGCAATCGCCTTGCCCAGGTTCATGATGTCGGGGGTCACGCCAAAATTCTGTCCCGCCCACATCTTGCCGGTGCGCCCGTAGCCGCTCTGGATCTCGTCGAAGATCAGCAGGATGCCGTGCTCGTCGCACATCTTGCGGACGCCCTGCACAAAGCTCGCAGGGGGCACGAAGTAGCCGCCCTCGCCCTGCACGGGCTCCATGATGATCGCGGCGACCTCCTCGGGCGAGACCAGGTAGTCAAAGATCTGCTGCAGGTCGTTGAGACAATACTCGGAGCGCTGCTCCTCGTCAAAGCCCTTGGGGCACAGGTCCTTCTGGGGGTAGGTGGCAAAGTAGACGCCGCCCATGCAGGGCTGGTACGAGTGGCGGTACTTGGCGGCCGACCCGGTCACCGACATGGCGCCCCAGGTGCGCCCGTGGAACGAGCCGCGGAAGGCGATGATGCACGGGCGACCGGTGTAGGCGCGGGCCAGCTTGAGGGAGCCGTCCGTCGCCTCGGCGCCGCCGTTGGAGAAGAACGTGCACCCCAGGTCACCCGGGGCGATCTCGGCCAGCCGCTCCGCCAGGGTGAGGGTGGTGGGGAAGTTGACCATGTTGAAGCTGCCGTTGATGAGCTTCTCTACCTGCTCGTGGATGGCCGCCTTCACCGCCGGGTTGTTGTGCCCGAGCGCGTTCACCGCAATGCCCTGGACAAAGTCCAGGTACCGGTCGCCGTTGACGTCGTACAGGTAGCTTCCCTCGCCGCGCTCGATGACCAGGTCGGTGGTCTTTGCGAGTGCGGGGGAGAGGTACCGCTCGTAGTCCTCGTAGCGCATGGGCATGATGGCTTCCTCTCGTTGCGTCCTGACCTCGTCCGCATCCCTCGCGGACGTCTCGCCTCTAAGGTAGGAAGCCATCGTTGCCCGCTGGTTGCGCCTTCGATTCGCGCGTGATGCTCGCGCGTTGCGCGCGGGTTAGTGTCCGATGCACGGCAATGTTACGTGGGCGGGCTGCCATGGGAGGGGGAAGGGCCCCGCGGGAGCGTCTCCCGCGGGGCCCGAAGAATCACGGCAGCGCGTTTCTCACCTGGCCTTTTGTGGGGCTAGGCGTAGGGGAGCGCCGTCTCGAGCGAGACCTCCATCATGTTGGTGAAGCTCCTCTCGCGCTCCTCGGCCGACAGGGACTCGCCGGTGAAGAACGTGTCGGATACCGAGAGGATCGAGACCGCCTTCTTGTGGCTGGCCTGGGCCTCGATGTAGAGCCCCGCCGTCTCCATCTCGACGCACAGGAGGCCGAGGTCGCGGTAGCGCTGGGGCGCGTCCTCGCGGGGGTTGTAGAACACGTCGGAGCTGACCACCTGGCCCACCTGGTAGCCGTACCCCAGCGACTCGCAGGACCTCACGGCGTCCCGGAGCATGTCCCAGCTCGCCGTGGGGGCAAGCTTCACGGGGGAGTCGTACAGGCTCGCGATGGACGAGTTGGTGGCGGCGCTCTGGGCAATCACGATGTCGCCCGCGTGCAGGTCGTCCTGCAGCCCGCCCGTGGTGCCCACGCGGATGATCGCGTCCACGTCCACCTGGGTGTAGAGCTCGTGCGCGTACAGGCACATGGAGGGGATGCCCATGCCCGACCCCATCACGCTCACGCGCCTGCCCTTGTAGGTGCCCGTGTAGCCCAGCATGTTGCGCACGTCGTTGAAGAGGATGGGGTCCTCAAGGTAGTGCTCGGCGATGAACTTGGCGCGCAGCGGGTCGCCGGGCATGAGGACGACCTTGGCGACGTCCTCCTTGTTGCAGCGGATGCAGGCAGAGACCGACTCGAACATGGGGATTCCCTTCTCCTTGGCTACTCAAACAGCGCGGCGAGGCTCTGGTCGTACGGCGGACGGCAGATGCCCCTCTCGGTCACGATGGCGGTGACGAGGTCGTGGTCCGTCACGTCGAAGGCGGGGTTGTAGCACCTCACCTCGGGCAGGGCCTTGGGCTCGGCGTACCACATGGTCTTGATCTCGTCCGGGTCGCGTTCCTCGATCTTGATGCCGTTGCCGGTGGGGCAGTCGCGGTCGATCGTGGACGTTGGTCCCAGCACGTAGAACGGGATGCCGTAGTGGTGGGCGAGGATGGCGACGCCCGAGGTGCCGATCTTGTTGGCCACGTCACCGTTCATGGCAACGCGGTCGCAGCCGACCATGCAGGCCTGGACCCAGCCGTTCCTCATCACGATGGAGGCCATGTTGTCGCAGATGAGCGTGACGTCGATGCCGGCGCGCTGCAGCTCGTAGCTCGTGAGGCGCGCCCCCTGCAGCAGGGGCCTGGTCTCGTCGGCAAAGACGTGGACCTCCTTGCCGTGGTCGTGTGCGTAGAAGAGCGGCCCCTGGCCGGTGCCGTAGCCCAGGCATGCCAGGGGGCCGGCGTTGCAGTGGGTCAGCACCCCGTCGCCATCCGCGAGCAGGCTCGCCCCCAGACGACTGATCTCCTCGGACATCGCCAGGTCCTCGCGGTGGATGGCGACGGCCTCGTCGCGGAGCGCCTCGACTATGGCGCGAGGGTCCTCCCCGGGGTGGGCCAGCGTCACGCCGTGCATGCGGTTGAGCGCCCACGAGAGGTTGACCGCGGTGGGGCGAGACGAGTTGAGGTAGTCGCGCTGGCGGTCCATCGCGTCGGCGAAGTCGTCGTACGAGGTGGCACGGCCGGCCTCCTGCCGGGCGAGCACGTAGTAGCAGTAGCCGGCGCAGACGCCGATGGCGGGCGCGCCGCGGACCTTGAGCCTCAGGATCGCGTCGTACATGTCCCGTGCGTCCGAGAGCTCCACGTACTCCAGCCGGTTGGGGAGGAGCGTCTGGTCGATGATGACCACCGCGCTCCCGTCCGGCTTGAGCTCCACGGCGTCCACGTTGGTGACCCCGTCGGATGCCCCCCTCAGCTGCGACTCGGGCGTCTCTCCCCCTGCCATGCCTGCCTCCATCGTGTCGTATCCCCCTCCTAGGACCTGCCGTCGGCCTCGCTGGCGTCGCCCCTCGCAGAGGCGCACCTGCGGTAGAAGTCGTGCAGCCCCCGCAGGTGGCTGACCTGCTCCGGGTCCAGCTCCACGCCGCCGCCCAGGTCGTGAACCACCTTGTAGACCCTTGCGCTGTGCTCGATGGTCTCCATGAGGTCGAACGCCTTCCAGACGTCCGCTCCCCAGGCGACCGCGCCGTGGTTGGCCAGGAGCACACCGTTGTAATCGTGGACGAAGGGGAGGATGCTCCGGGGCACCTCATCGGTGGAGAGCATCGCAAAGTCCGTGACGGGAATCCTCCCAAAGTTGAGGATCAGCTCGGGGAGGTAGGGTTCCGCAAGGTCGCGCCGGCAGATGGCAAACGCGGTCGCAAAGACGGGGTGCGCATGCACCACCGCCCGCACGTCGGGTCGCTCGCGGTACACGGCAAGGTGCATCTTGACCTCCGAGGAGGGGAACCGACCCGACTCGTCGTCGGGCAGGACGTTGCCGTCCAGGTCGCAGCGCACGAGCATGTCGGGCGTCATGCGTCCCTTGCTTACCCCCGAGGGGGTCACGACCACCTCGTTGTCTGCTACCCTCACCGAGACGTTCCCGTCGTTCGACGCGACGTAGCCGCGGTCGTACAGGAGCCTCCCCACCTGGCAGATGTCCTCGCGCACGTCCTCGTACATCGTTCCTCCCGCTCATGCAAAGACGAGGGGCGCCGGGGAGGTCGTCCCCCCGGCGTCCCGTGAACACCTCTATCCCAGCTCGACCGCCTGCGCCCCCATGCCAACCAGGTCGGGGCCGGTGTGCACGAGGAGGTCGGGCGAGATACCCGACCTCTGCACCTCGACGAGGCCGGGGATGGCGGCGCGGAGCCTCTCCTCCAGGCGGTCGAACAGCTCCGAGGCGTTGGACGAGCAGCAGATGCCAACGCGGGAGTGGGCAAACTGGTTCGCCTGCTGCGAGCAGAGCGAGACCATCGTGTCGAGCGCCTTGTTCCAGCCGCGCGCCTTGCGCGCGACCACGTAGTACCCGGCGTCGTCGCACTTCAGGACCGGCTTGATGTTGAGGGCGTTGCCCAGCCGGTACACGGTGCCGTTGATGCGCCCGCCGCGGTAGAGGTACTCCAGCGACTTCACCGAAAAGAACACGCTCGTCTCGCGCACGCAGCGGCGCAGGTGCGAATCCAGGAGCGAGAAGGGCACGCCCGACTCCACCAGTTCCACGGCGCGCCGGACCACCATGCCCGCCATCATGCCGATGGACTTGGAGTCGACGACGGTGACGGGGAAGTCCTCCATCTGGCCAGCGACCAGGCGGCAGGTCTGGTTGGTGGCGGAGAGGCCGGCCGAGATGGTCACCACGACCGCCGCCACGTACCCGTCCGCCTTTGCGCCCTCGAGCGCTGCGAGCACCTGTTGGGGAGAGGGGAGGGAGGTCTTGGGTATCTCCTGCTCAAAGCGGCGGGCGACCTCCTCGCTCGTGATGTCGACGCCGCTCTGGAACGAGCTGCCGTCCGAGTAGTTGATGCGGAGCGGCACCACGCGCACGTCGTGTTCGCTCGCATAGGCGCGTGGAACGTCCGTGCCCGAGTCGGTGATGATTGCAATGCGCTGCTCGTTCATTGCGCCCTCTCGCTTTCCGCCTTGTGGGTGGGGACATTTTGTCCCTCTTATGGTGGACTATATGCCCATTCCAGGCCCCCTCGCCCAAAGCGGATACCATATCATCCGTTGCTTTCACATCTTGCCCCACGCGGACGTGCGCCCACCTGCGGCGCCCCGTGTGGTGCGACGTCCGAAAGGAGGCCGATTAGGCATGTCCGACCTGTCTGAGATGACCCCCGAGCGGCGCGAGAGGGTGCTTCGCAAGCGCTCAGCGATCATTGGCGAGCCGGCGGTCGTGAGGAGGATGTCCCGCACGACGTCCCTCCAGAAGGTGACCTCCAACGGTACCATCGCCGCCGCGGTGATGGTCGCGGCGGCGCTCCTTGCCGTCATCGTCGCCAACTCCCCAGCATACGAGGCGGTCGAGCACGTGCTCCAGGCCCCCCTCTCCATCACCATCGGGGGCCTGACCGCCTCGATGAGCGTCGAGGCGGTCGTGAACGACTTCCTGATGTCGATCTTCTTCCTCCTCGTGGGGATCGAGCTCAAGTACGAGATGACCGTGGGCCAGCTCAGGAAGCCCCGCCAGGCGGCGCTCCCCATGCTCGCGGCGGTGGGCGGCGTCGCGTTCCCCGCGATCATCTACCTGCTGTTCAACCACGCCACCGCCCCGCACGGCTGGGCGATCCCCATCGCCACCGACATCGCCTTCGCGCTGGGCGTCATGTCGCTCCTGGGCGACCGCGTGGCGCCCGAGACCAAGGTCTTCTTCCAGACGCTCGCCATCGCCGACGACATCCTGGCGATCGTGGTCCTGGCCCTCTTCTACGGGCAGACGCCCGACATCGCCTGGTGCGCCGCCACGCTGCTGGTCGTGCTCGTCCTCGCCAGCCTTAACCGCAGGAAGGTGTACGCGGCCAGGCCGTACCTACTCGTGGGCCTGGTGCTGTGGGTCTGCATGTACAACTCGGGCATACACGCGACCCTCGCGGGCGTCATCCTCGCCTTCTTCCTCCCCGCCCGCTCCGACGTCCGGCTGGGGCGCCTGCGCGCATGGCTCGGGGTGCAGGCGAGGATGCTCGACGACACCTACGACGACGAGTCCCACGTGCTGGGCCAGCACGACTTCACCGCCGCGGCCGAGAGGGTCGAGGGCGTCATGCACCACGTGACCCCGCCGCTCGAGCGCGTCGAGCGCTCCATCTCGGTCCCCGTCAACTTCGCGATCCTCCCGCTCTTCGCCTTCGTCAACGCCCAGGTGCGCCTGGTGGGGGTCGACCCCATGGCGATCGTCTCCGACCCGGTGACGCAGGGCGCGTTCCTCGGCGCCGTGCTCGGCAAGCCGCTGGGCATCATCCTCGTGACCTGGCTGCTCGTGAGGGTTGGCTTCGCTAGGCTGCCCAGGCACGTCACCTGGGACCAGGTCGTCGCCGTCGGCATCATGGGCGGCATGGGGTTCACCATGTCGATCCTCATCGCGGGGCTCGCGTTCAGCTCCCCGCAGGAGGTCATGGCGGCAAAGTGCGCCATCCTCGCCGGCTCGTTCTGCGCCGGTGCCCTGGGCGTTGCCTACGTCCACCTGGACGGCCACTTCCGCTCAAAGAAGCTTGGGGGAGAGAAGGGCGGCGATGCCGCCGAGGCCGCTCCCGACGGCAGCGGCGGGGCGGGGGAGTGAGCCCGGTCCCCTCCCGCGGACGCAGCTCTCGTGGAGCCGACGGTCGCGCCGCGGCTCCCGTCCGGCTGCTGGTACCATTACCCGCATGACGAGCTATGACTACAACCCCTTCGCGTGCGAGCCCCTTGGCCGCAAGGCCCCCGTCACGGGCAGCTACACGCCTGCCCCCGAGTTCGGGGAGCTCCAGCGCCTGGTGGACGAGGTGTTCGAGGCGTCCGCCGTGGGTGGCACCGTCGCCAAGCTCGACCTCGTGATGCGGGCCGAGATCGACGACATGGCATCTGACCTCCAGGAGGTCATCGACCTCCTGCCCGGTGGGCGCTACGATCGCCATCGGCTCTGCGAACAGATGAACTCGATCATCACCGCGCATGGGTGGGGCTACCTCTACGGCACCGTGGAGTAGCCTGCCGAGGGCCTCGCGCCGGGCGGGGCGCCTCCGCGCGTGACGCCTCGCGTGCGCATCCCGCTCCGGGGGTTCCTCGCATCGGGCACACACTATACTTGCGGATGATGCCGACCCGACGGAGGAGGACCCCATGCCCAACGCATACCAGTCCATGTCAACCGAGTCCCTGGACGAGGAGATCGAGCGCCTCGAGACCGAGGTCGCCCACCTGAGGGACCAGCACCTCAAGCTCGACATGGCCCGCGGCAAGCCCTCCCCCCAGCAGACCACCCTCTCGAAGCCCATGCTCGACGTGCTGGACTCCTCCACGCCGCTCGTCGACGGCGACGCGATCGTAGACAACTACGGCACCCCGGAGGGGCTCCCCTCCGCGCGGCGCCTGGCGGGGCAGATCCTGGGCGTCGACCCCCAGAACGTGGTGGTGTCGGGCTCCTCGAGCCTCAACCTCATGCATGACCTCGTCGCCCACGCCTTCATCAACGGCGTCGCCGGCGCCGAGCCCCTCTACAGGCAGGGCGAGGTCAAGTGGCTCTGTCCCGCGCCCGGCTACGACCGCCACTTCAAGGTGACCGAGTCGATGGGCATCAAGAACGTCCCCGTCCCCATGCGCGAGGACGGGCCCGACATGGACATGGTGCGCGAGCTCGTGGAGGGCGACCCCACGGTCAAGGGCATCTGGTGCGTGCCCAAGTACGCCAACCCCACGGGCGTCACCTACTCCGACGAGGTCGTCCGCGCGTTCGCCTCGCTCAGGCCCGCCGCTCCCGACTTCCGCATCTACTGGGACAACGCCTACGTGGTCCACTGCTTCGGCGGGACGGACGACCAGCTCCTCGACATCTTCCAGGCCGTGCGCGAGGCGGGCAACCGCAACCTCGTCTACGAGTTTGGCTCCACCGCCAAGGTGACCTTCCCCAGCTCGGGCATCGCGTTCGTGGCGGCGAGCGACGACGACATCAGCGAGGTCCGCAGGGCGTTCTCGGTTGAGCGCGTGAGCTCCGAGAAGATGAGCCAGCTCGCGCACGCCCTCTACCTCCGCGACCTCGACGGCGTCCGCGCGCACATGCGCAAGCACGCCGCCATCGTCGCGCCCCGCTTCGCCCTGGTGCAGAGCAAGCTTGGCGAGGGGCTGGGCGGCCTGGGCGTCGCCACCTGGTCCAACCCGCACGGAGGCTACTTCGTGAGCTTCGAGGGCCCCAAGGGGTCCGCCAAGAGGATCGTCGCGCTGATGGCAGACCTCGGGGTCAAGCTCACCCCCGCCGGCGCCACGTGGCCGTACGGCAAGGACCCAAACGACTCCAACATCCGCATCGCGCCCACGTACCCGTCGCTCGAGGACCTTGGGCAGGCGCTCGACGTCTTCGTGGTCGCGGTCAAGCTCGTGAGCGCACGGATCGCACGCGAGGAGCGGGACTAGCGGTTTGCGATGGGGGCGGGGCCGGCGGTCCCGCCCCCTCCCTCTCGAGGGGAGAGCGACGGGCGTACGGCGTCCCCGCGTCTTCCCACGGCCGTGCAAGCCAGCTGCGAGCGCACCTATATATAGTCGTCAGATGGCGCCATCCACACCTGGAATGGCTTGCGAGTGTGGATGTGACATGCTTGACAGGTTTGGTTTGTAGAATGTAGCTTTGCGTTCGTTGCATGGACGTCGCGCCCCCGCCGGGCGGCACGGAAGATCGAAGGGATGGGCGGATGTCGGGAAACAAGGGAACGTCGGGAAGGCGACTCGCCCGGGCAAAGGTTGCCTCGGGAGCAAACGACAAGGGCGCATCCGACAAGGCCGCCAAGGGTGCCGCACGGCACGACGGGGGCAAGAAGCCCGGCAAGCCTGGCAAGGGCACGCAGATCGCCATCGTCATCTTTGGCATCGTGATGGCGCTCTCCATGATGCTCCCGTCCCTCTCGGCGATCTTCGCGGGCGGAAGCTCGTCGTCCAGCTCCCAGGCGAGCCAGAAGACCGACTCCGCGTCCTCCGCGGACTCGTCCGACTCCTCCTCGTCCGGCACGTCGGGCATGGCCAGCGTTGACTCCAAGTACTCCTCGGTGGTGTCCGAGCTCGAGGCCAAGCTCAAGGAGAAGCCCAAGAGCCTCGCGACCCTGCTCAACCTGGGCAACGACTACATGGCCTGGGCCTACTCCGCAAGCACGTACGCCACGGACGACACGTCAAAGCAGCACGTGAACGACCTCTACCAGAAGGCGATGGGGTACTACGACCAGTACCTCGCCCTCAACGACTCCAGCGCGGTGCGGGTCAACCGCGCGCTCTGCCAGTACTACTCCGGTGACGTGGACGGCGCCAAGTCCGCCCTCCTCGAGCTCACCCAGAGCGACTCCACCTATGGTCCGGCATGGGCCAACCTCGGTCTCATGTACGAATCCTCCGGCGACACTGCCAACGCAAAGTCCGCCTACCAGAAGGCGGAGGAGACGGACGCCAACGACGAGTACGGCGCCAAGTCCTTCGCCGAGCAGCGCCTCTCGGTCATCGCGAGCCAGGAGGCGGAGGCGAGCGACTCGTCCTCCTCGTCTGCCACGACGACCTCCGGATCGACCACCCAGGGCCTGTCCGAGACGCTCGCCAACTCCAGCGGAACCAACCTCTAGGACAAGAAACGGAGCATCATCCCATGAGCCTCGAAATCACATCCAGCAAGGACGGGTCCAAGACCCTCGTGAAGGTCGTCGGGGAGGTCGACGTGTCCAACGCCCCCCAGCTCCGCCAGGAGCTCGAGGCGGCACTCGGCGAGGCGACCCCGCAGGTCGCCGTGGACTTCTCCGAGGTGCCCTACATCGACTCCACGGGGATTGGCGTGCTGGTGGGTGCCGCCCACCGCGCCCAGGAGGCGGGCGGGAGCCTGACCCTGAGCAGCCCGCAGAAGAACGTCGCCCGCGTGCTCTCGCTCCTGGGCGTTGACAAGGAACTGGTGGCGGGGGAGTAGTCCCCCTCCTGCGACACTGGAGGTGCGCGCGTGTTTGGCATAGGCGAGACAGAGCTGTTCCTGATCGTGCTCTTCGGCTTCCTGCTCTTTGGGCCGGACAAGCTCCCGGGCATGGGCAGGACCATCGGCAAGGCACTGAGGCAGTTCAGGCAGGCCCAGGAGGGCTTCACCGAGGTCGTCCAGAGTGAGGTCATGGACCCGCTGAGCAACGCGGTGAGCGAGGGCATGGGGGACGACCCCAAGAGCAAGGACGCGGCAGCCAAGCGTGCCGCCGCCATGGACGAGGACTCCGACCTCGAGTCCGCCGACGGCGCCCCCACGGACCGCAAGCGCGAGACCTTCGCGCAGCGCAAGGCACGCCTCGAGGCGGAGAAGGCCAAGCGCGAGGCCGAGGCGGCACCGAAGGCGCAGCAGGACGCAGCAACGCTGGCGTCGGACGCAGACTCCGACGACGACGCACCGGAGCAGGAGGAGCCCGCTACCGAGCCGCAGCCCAAGGAGGAGCCCAAGGTCGCGAGCGCGGCGTCCCTCTATGCGATGAGGCCCAAGCGCCACGAGGCGGAGGCCAAGGCAGATGCCGATGCCAACGCTGACGCCGACGAGCAGACCGTGACGCAGGACGACGCCGAGCCCTCCGCTGACGGCGCGTCGAAGGAGGAGGACTAATGCCCGTAGGACCAGCACGCATGCCGCTGATGGATCACCTCGGCGAGCTCAGGCGGCGTCTCACCATCATCGTCGTGTCCGTTCTCGTCACCGCGATCGTGGTGTACGAGGCGACGCCGACGCTGATCCAGATCCTGATGGATCCCATCCGGTCCGTCATGCCGGCGGGCTCCAAGCTCACCGTCCTCTCGGTCCTCGGCGGCTTCACCATCCGCTTCAAGGTGGCGTTCTTCGTGGGCGTGATCATCTGCACGCCCATCATCATCTGGGAGATCATGGCCTTCTTCCTCCCCGCGCTCAAGCCCAACGAGCGCAAGTGGGTCGTCCCCACGGTCGCGGCGATGGTCATCCTGTTCGCCCTCGGCATGGTCTTCTGCTATTTCGTGGCCCTGCCCGCGGCAATCGGGTGGATGGTGCAGCAGTCGGTTGACTTCGCCAACGTCATCGCCGACGCGGAGGACTACCTCAACATCATCATGCTGCTCGAGATCGGCTTTGGCATCGCATTCCAGATTCCCCTCGTGATCTTCTACCTCTCGGTCCTCCACCTGGTCCCCTACAAGACCTTCCGCGCCCAGTGGCGCTACATCTACGTGGGCCTCATGGTGCTCTCGGCCGTGGTCACCCCCGACGCCTCCCCCGTCACCATGCTGCTCATGTTCGCCGCCCTCGTGCTGCTGTACGAGATAGCGCTGGCAGTGGCCCGCTACGTCCTCGTCGCGCGCGACGGCAAGGAGTCCCTCAAGTGGACGAGGGAAGACTACGAGGAGCACGAGCTCCAGAAAGACGAAGAGGACGACTAGGTGAAGCTTGTTGTAACCGAGAAGAACGACGCGGCGCAGCAGATAGCGCGGCTCCTCTCCACCTCGGGCAAGCCCAAGGCGGACAAGGTGTACGACACGCCCGTGTACCGGTTCTCGCATGACGGCGAGGAGTGGGTGACCATCGGCCTGCGCGGCCACATCATGGCCCCCGACTTCCCGCCCGAGCTCAAGTACGACCGCAAGGAGGGGTGGTACGGCCTCACCGCCGAGGGGGAGCACCTGCCAGCACGCCTTCCCGACGACCTCGCCAAGCCACCCTACGAGACCAAGCGCAAGCCCTTCCTCAAGGACGGCATCGACATCAAGGGGTGGAAGGTCCCGAGCCTTCCGTACCTCGTGTGGGCACCCATCGAGAAGCTTCCGGCGGAGAAGGGCATCATCCGCGCCCTCAAGAACCTCGCCAAGAAGGCGGACTCCATCGTGATCGGCACGGACTTCGACCGCGAGGGCGAGCTCATCGGCTCGGACGCCCTGAGGCAGATGCGCCAGGTGGCGCCCGACACGCCCGTCTCGCGCGCCCGCTACTCCGCCTTCACCAAGGCCGAGATCGACCATGCCTTCCAGAACCTCGTGGAGCTTGACCAGGACCTGGCGGACGCGGGCGAGAGCCGCCAGTACATCGACCTCATCTGGGGCGCGGTCCTCACGCGCTACCTCACCATGGCCCGCTTTGGCGGCTTTGGCAACGTGCGCAGCGCCGGTCGCGTCCAGACCCCCACGCTCGCGCTGGTGGTGCAGAAGGAGCGCGAGCGCCAGGCGTTCGTCCCCGAGGACTACTGGGTGCTGTGGGGCATGCTCGCCCCCAAGGGCTCGGCGTCGGAGGACGACGCCTTCAAGGCGACCCACGCAACCGCGCGCTTCAAGAACAAGGCAGCGGCGGACGCGGCGTTCGCGCGCGTGAGGGACGCGAGCGAGGCCAGGGTCCTCTCCGTCGAGAAGAGGCGCCGCACCACCAACCCGCCCGCCCCGTTCAACACTACGACCATGCAGACCGCCGCGGCGGCGGAGGGGATCAGCCCCGCCCGCGCCATGAGGCTCGCCGAGTCGCTCTACATGGACGGCCTCATCAGCTACCCGCGCGTGGACAACACCGTCTACCCCAAGTCGCTCGACCTCAAGGCCTGCGTGCGGACCCTCTCCGAGGTGCCCCAGTACCGGCCCACCTGCCAGGCGCTCCTCTCCGGGGGCCCGCTCCACGCCACGCGCGGCAAGCAGGAGACCACCGACCACCCGCCCATTTACCCAACGGCGGCGGCCGACCCGGGAAGCCTCCAGCCCGCCGAGTGGAAGCTGTACAACCTCATCGCGCGCAGGTTCCTCGCCACGCTCGGCGACCCCTGCGTTACCGAGGGGACCAAGCTCACCTTCGACGTGGAGGGGGAGCGCTTCACGAGCTCCGGCACCGTGGTGGTGGAGCCCGGGTTCCGCGCCATCTACCCCTATGGGCAGCGCAAGGACGAGCAGCTTCCCATGCTCTCGGAGGGCGACGTCTGCGACGTCCGCAAGATGACGCTCGACGCCAAGCAGACCGAGCCTCCCGCCCGCTACAGCCAGGGTCGTCTCATCCAGGAGATGGAGAAGTGCGGCCTGGGCACCAAGTCCACGCGCGCCTCGATCATCCAGCGCCTGTACGACGTGAAGTACCTCAAGAACGACCCCGTCGAGCCCAGCCAGCTGGGCATGGCGGTCATCGACGCCCTCACCGAGTACGCGCCCCGCATCACCAGCCCGAGCATGACCTCCGAGCTCGAGGACGACATGACCAAGGTCGCCGAGGGGGCCGACACCCAGGAGGACGTGGTCACGCACTCGCGCGCGCTGCTCTCCGGCGTGATGGGCGCCCTGATCGAGCACAAGGACGACCTGGGCAACGCCATCGCCGATGCCGTGACGGCCGACGCCAAGGTGGGCGTGTGCCCCAAGTGCGGCAAGGACCTGGTCATGAAGACCTCCGCCAAGACGCGCGGGAGCTTCATCGGCTGCATGGGCTGGCCCGACTGCGACGTGACCTATCCCGTCCCGTCCAAGGTCAAGGTCGAGCCCATCGAGGGCGAGGCGGGCGTGTGCCCGGTGTGCGGCGCCCCCCGCATCAAGTGCAAACCGTTCCGCTCCAAGGCGTACGAGATCTGCGTGAATCCCGCCTGCCCCACCAACCGGGAGCCCGACATCGTGGTGGGCACCTGCCCCGTCTGCGAAGCGGACGGGCGCCACGGCGACCTCGTAGCCCACAAGAGCGAGAAGACGGGTAGGCGCTTCATCCGCTGCACCAACTACGACGTCTGCGGGGTGAGCTACCCGCTGCCCCAGCGCGGCGAGCTGCACGCCACGGGCGAGACCTGCCCCGACTGCGGGGCGCCCATCGTGGAGGTCGTGACCGCCAGGGGCCCCTGGCGCATCTGCGTCAACATGAACTGCCCCGGCAAGGAGAAGAAGGCCACCTCCCGGGCCGGGAGGGGTCGTGGCACCTCCGCGTCCGCGAAGGCATCTGGCGCAAAGCGCGGTACGAGGGCCAAGTCGACCAAGTCCGCCAAGGCCAAGTCCGCGGGGGGCAAGTCTTCCAAGGCCGAGTCCTCCGCCAAGGGGGAGTCGTAGGGGCACGTCCCACGCGATGCCAACGCCCCCGCTGCCGAGCGCGGCGGGGGCGTCTCTCTCCCCAGCCTCTGCGCGCGTCCCCGTGACCACGGGCGCGCCACACCAACCTGCTAGAGTAAGCTGTCCCAGACCGCCAGCACACCATGGAGCCGCCATGCCAAGCACCAGCACCGCACCAGGCACGTCGCATGTGCGCGGCGCGTTCGTGACGCTCGAGGGGATCGACGGCTGCGGCAAGTCGACGCAGGCCACGATTCTGGCGGCCAGGCTGCAGTCTGAGGGCTGGGAGGTCGCGCGGCTTCGCGAGCCCGGCGGCACGGTCATAGGCGAGAAGGTGCGCTCGATCCTCCTCGACCCCGCCAACGCCGGCATGTGCGACCGCGCCGAGCTGCTGCTGTACGAGGCCTCGCGCGCCCAGCTGGTGTGCGAGGTCATTGTCCCCGCGCTCGAGCGGGGTGCCGTGGTGGTGTGCGACCGGTTCCACGACTCCACGTTTGCCTACCAGGCGGGGGGCCGCGGGCTCTCGGAGGACCTGGTGGACGAGGCGAACCGTCTGGGCACCTGCGGCGTGACGCCCGACGTCACGATCGTGCTGGACCTGGATCCCCGGGTCGCCTTCGCGCGTGCCACCAGGGGAGGTGCCGACCGCCTGGAGGCGGAGGGCCTTGCCTTCCAGGAGCGCGTGCGCGCGGGCTACGCCCGGCTCGCCCGGCGCGATCCTGACCGTGTCCGCATGGTGGACGGCGCGGGGGACGTCTCGCTCGTCTCGTCCCGCATCGACGCCTGCCTGGGAGAGGCCCTCCCGTGGCTGGGCGGCGGGGTGGTCGAGCATGGCTAGCGTCGACGGCGTGCCGCTGCCCGCGGCACTCGCGTGCCTCTCCCAGCAGCCGCGCGTCCAGGAGTTCCTGGGCGACGCCGTGAGGGAGGGTCGGGTCTCGCACGCCTACCTCTTCGTGGGTGCCCCGGGGTCCGGCATGGACGAGGCGGCACGGGCCCTGGCGCAGTGCATCGTGTGCCCCAACGGGGGAGACGGCACCTGCGACGAGTGCATTCGCGTCTCGCATGGGACGCACCCCGATGTCCACGTGTACGAGCCGGGGAGCGTGACCGGCTACCTGGTGTCACAGGTGAGGGAGCTCATCGCCGACGTGAGCCTGGCGCCCGTGCGCGCCCCCGGCAAGGTCTACGTGATTCGCGAGGCTGCCCTCCTGCGGGGCGCCGCCGCCAACGCGCTCCTCAAGACCATCGAGGAGCCGCCGGAGGGCGTCTACTTCATCCTCATCGCCCGTACCGCCGCGGCACTGCTGCCCACCATCGTGAGCCGCTGCCAGCAGGTGCCCTTCCGCATCGTGAGCCCGGACGCCGCCCAGCGCGCGGTGGAGGCCAAGAGCGGAATCGGCGGGACCGACGCGCGCGTCGCCCTGAGCGTGGCGGGCACGCCCGACCGCGCCGCCGAGTTCCTGGCCTCGTCCGGGCGCAGGGAGGTGCGCCGCCTGGTGGTGCAGACGTTGGGCGAGCTCGCGAACGACGACTCCTGGGACGTTCTCGTGGCGGCACGCCAGATCGTGGAGGCGGTCAAGGCGCCGCTGGCGGACGTGCGGAGCGCCCAGGAGGCGGCCCTTGGCCAGGATGGCGACTACCTGCCCGCGAAGGCGCTCAAGCAGCTTGAGGACGCCAACAGGCGCGAGCTCACCGCCCGGGAGCGTTCGGGTATGATGGAGGCGCTGTCGGCCGCGGAGTCCCTGCTCAGAGACGTCCTCCTGCGCTGCGAGGGCATCCCCGAGGGCATCGTCAACGAGGACGCGGCAGACGTGGTCGACCGCCTTGCCTCCTCCACCCCAACGGAGGGCGTGGTGCGCGCCCTGGAGGCCGTGCGGTCGGCGGCGGACGACCTCGCCCACAACGTAACACCCCAGCTGGCCATCGAGGCCATGCTTCTCTCTGTCAAGGAGGCACTCGCATGCCCACCGTCATACCGGTGAAGTTCAAGTATGCCGCCCGAGACCTGTGGTTCAATCCCCGCGAGACCGGGGCGCAGGAGGGCGACCACGTGATCTGCTCGACCGAGCGCGGGGCCGAGATCGGCCTTGCCACCATGGACGCCCGCGAGGTCAGCAGCAACGAGCTGCGCGACATGATCGGCGAGTCCAAGCTCCAGCCCGTGGTGCGCATCTGCACCGAGGGCGACCTGGACCGCGCCGAGGAGCTCGCGCAGCGGGGCGACGACGCGCTCCCCGTGTTCCGGCGCCTGGTGCACGAGTCGGGCCTCGACATGAAGCCCGTGGGCGTGGAGTACCTGTTTGGCGGCGAGAAGGTCGTGTGCTACTTCAGCGCCGAGGAGCGCGTGGACTTTCGCCAGCTGGTCCGCGACCTGTCGCACGAGCTGCACGAGCGCATCGACATGCGCCAGATCGGCGTGCGCGAGGAGGCCGCGATCGTGGGCGGCTTTGGCCACTGCGGGCAGGAGCTGTGCTGCGCGCGCTTCGGCCACCAGTTCGAGCCCGTCTCCATCCGCATGGCCAAGGAGCAGGACCTCCCGCTCAACTCCAACAAGATCAGCGGCGCCTGCGGCAGGCTCATGTGCTGCCTGCGCTACGAGTTCGAGGCCTACCGCGACTTCAAGCAGCGCGCGCCCAAGCGCAACGCGGTGATCGACACGCCGCTGGGCAAGGCCAAGATCGTGGAGTACGACACGCCCAAGGAGCAGCTCTGCCTGCGCATCGAGAACGGCAAGACCGTCCGCATCCCGCTCGCCGACATGGCCACCTCCGAGGCAGCGGTCAAGAAGAGCGAGGAGCTCCATTGCCCCTGCCGTCCCGACACCGTCACGCGCGAGGCGCTGGACAGGCTCCAGTCGCCCGACGTGCAGATGGCGCTCGCGGAGCTCGACCGCAAGAACGGCGTCACCCCCGCCGAGTCGTTCGAGGCGGAGGACATCTTCGTGGAGACCAGGCGCAAGCGCCGTCGCCGCGGGGGAGAGGGGCAGGAGGCCTCCGGCCAGCGGCAGCGTCCCGAGGGCTCCGTGCGCCGTCGCGGCGGCCAGCCCGAGGCCGGCGAGGCGGAGGCCAAGGGCGGCGCACGCCAGGGCGGGGAGCCGTCCGCCCGTCGCCGCCGCAAGAAGGTCTCCGCGGCCGCCCCGACCACCGAGGGCGTGCCCGAGGCCACGCACCGCAGGAGGCGCCACCACAGCGCCTCGGGCGAGGGCGCTCCCGCACAGGGGGGAGACGCGCGCTCCCAGCAGCCCCAGCAGCGCAAGGAGGGGCAGGGGCGCGACGGCTCGCAGAAGCCCAAGGGCATGCAGCCCAGCAGGCGCCGCCGGCACCCCGGCGACCGCGGCGGCCAGCAGGCCCAGCAGGGGTCGGCGGGCGGCCAGCAGCAGCGCCAGGGCAGGCAGAAGCCGGCGCAGGGCGGCGGCAAGTCTCAGCCCACGGGCGAGGCGGGGGACGCCCAGCAGAGGCGTCGCCGGCGCCACCGCGGGGGCCGCGGCCACGGCAAGGGCGGCGACGCCCCGTCCGCCGGCGGTGACGGCTCCGCCTCATAGGACGCCAAGGGGACCTCGTCCGGGCAACGGGCGGGGTCCCTCTCCCATGCGCGGCGCCCCCGCCGCACGTCCCGTTTTTGTCCGCACCCCACCCCATACTGAAACACGTGTTCGGTGGGAAGGGGACGCGATGGAGATGCCACGTGTGACGCCGCACGCACGGGGCCCTCGGGGAGTGGGCCCCGGGGCCGGCGGGGGAGAGACCGTGCCACGCAGGAGGCTCTATGTGGAGGTGGAGTCCAGGACCGATGCCGAGGGCCGCATCACGCCGCTCGTGGTGGTGTGGCGCGACGGCGTGAGGTACCACATAGACCGGGTGACGGAGGCGCGCAAGGCGTACTCGCCAAGAACGTGCTCGGCGGGGCTCAGGTACTCGGTCTGCGTGGGCGGGACGCAGACCTACCTGTTCTACGAGGGCCCGCGCTGGTTCGTGGAGGCAAAGGTCCCGCCTGCCTCGCCGGACGCCCTGTGAAAGAATGGCCCCTGTATGGACGAGGGCCGGGCGGCGCGAGGACTCGCCGCCGCGGAAGGGGAGGACCCATGGGATACGGACTCAAGACGGAGGCGAGCTTTGACGGGGCTCACTTCCTCACCGACTACTACGGCAAGTGCGAGAACCTGCACGGGCACCGCTGGCGCGTGGTGGCCTACCTTCGCCAGGACGGCCTGAGGGACGAGGGCACCATGCGCGACATGGTGCTCGACTTCGGCGTCTTCAAGAGGGCGGTGCGAGAGGAGGTGGGCGCGCTGGACCACACCTTCCTGGTGGAGGAGGGCTCGCTCAAGCCGGGCACCCTCAGGGCCCTCACGGAGGACGAGGGGTTCAGGCTCACCATGCTGCCCTTCCGCACCACGGCCGAGAACCTCGCCCGCTACTTCGCCGAGCGCCTGCTGGCGCGCGACCTGCCGGTGAGCCAGGTGGACGTGTACGAGACGCCGCTCAACTGCGCCAGCTACTTCGTGGAGTAGGGGCAAGGCGGGCTCCCGCGGCCGGCGGGAGGGGAGGGGCGACGTCGGGTGGCTCCTCTCGCCTGTCGTTAGGTCCATGCCACCGCTGTGCGCTCCGTCCCAGGATGGCGTCCCAGGGGAGAGGGGCGCGGCAAGGGAGGAGCCACCCGTCCGAGGGACGGATGGCTCCCGTGATGCCTGCCGTTGGGTGTGGCCCGCCGCGCGGGGCTAGTCTGCCACGTGCTCCGCGACGGCCTTGGCCACCACGTCCGCCACGCCCTTGTCCAGCGCGGATGGGATGATGTTCTGGGGTCCCAGCTCGCCCTCGGGAATCAGGCTGGCAATCGCCTTCGCCGCGGCGACCTCCATCTCCTCGGTGATCTCCCTCGCGCGCGCCTTGAGCGCCCCCTTGAAGATGCCGGGGAACACCAGCACGTTGTTGATCTGGTTGGGGAAGTCGGAGCGGCCGGTGCCCACGACCTCCGCGCCGGCGGCGAGCGCCTCGTCGGGCATGATCTCGGGCACGGGGTTGGCCATGGGGAACACGATGGCGTGACTCATGCTCGCGACCATCTCGCGCGAGACCAGGTTGCCGCGGGAGACGCCCACGAAGGCGTCCGCGCCGCGCAGGGCGTCCGCGAGCGTGCCGTGCTCGTGGTTGGCGTTGGTGATGTGGCTGATGGCCTCCTGGCCGGCGTTGAGGCCCTCGTCGCCCTCGCAGATGATGCCATTGACGTCGCACATGACCACGTTGCCAAAGCCCATGTGCGAGAGCAGCGTGCCGATGGCGCAGCCGGCGGCACCGGCGCCGTTGATCACGATCTTGACGGAGCCCATCCGCTTGCCGGTGACCTTGAGCGCGTTCATCATGGCGGCGGCGACCACGATTGCGGTGCCGTGCTGGTCGTCGTGGAAGACGGGGATGTCGCAGACCTCCTTGAGCCTGCGCTCGATCTCGAAGCAGCGCGGGGCGGCGATGTCCTCCAGGTTGATGCCGCCAAAGCTCTTGCTGATCAGCTGCACCGTGCGTACGAACTCGTCGGTGTCGTGGGTGTCCACGCAGATGGGGAAGGCGTCGACGTCGCCAAACTCCTTGAACAGCGCGCACTTGCCCTCCATCACGGGCATGCCGGCGGCGGGGCCGATGTCGCCCAGGCCCAGGATGGCGGTGCCGTCCGTGATCACGGCCACCAGGTTGCCGCGGCGCGTGAGCTCCCAGCTCTTCTGGTAGTCCGCCTGAATCTGGCGGCAGGGCTCCGCGACGCCCGGGGTGTACATCAGAGAGAGGTCGTCTCGCGTCTCCACGTGCTTGCGCGACACCACCTCGATCTTCCCATGCAGTTGCTCGTGAAGCTCCAGGCTCCTCCTGCTGGTCTCGTCCATGTTCTAGACCATCTCCTCTGGCTTGAACACCCTGTCGAACTCTTCCCCGGAAAGGAATCCGAGCGAGACGCACGCCTCGCGCAGGCTGGTGCCCTCCTCGTAGGCCCTGTGGGCCACCTTGGCGGCGTTCTCGTATCCAATATACGGGTTGAGGCACGTCACGAGCATGAGGGAGTCATGCAGGTTGCGACGCATGCGCTCGCGGTTGGCCTTGATGCCCGATGCGCAGTGCACGTCGAAGGACCTGATGGCGTCCGAGAGGAGCGTCACACTCTGCAGGTAGTCGTACGCGATGACCGGCATGAACACGTTGAGCTCGAAGTTGCCCTGCGACGCTGCGAAGCCGATGGTCGCGTCGTTGCCCATGACCTGCACGGCCACCATCGTGACCGCCTCGCACTGCGTGGGGTTGACCTTGCCGGGCATGATGGAGCTCCCCGGCTCGTTGGCGGGGATGGTGATCTCGCCCAGGCCCAGGCGCGGGCCGCTTGCGAGCCAGCGCACGTCGTTGGCGACCTTCATCATGTTGGCCGCGAGCGCCCGCACGGCGCCGTGGCTGAACGCGATGGCGTCCTTGCCCGTGAGCGCGCGGAACTTGTTGGGGTCGGTCACGAACTCCTGCCCCGTGAGGGCGGAGAGCTTGGCGGCGACCAGCGCGTCAAAGCCCTTGGGGGCGTTGAGGCCGGTGCCCACCGCGGTGCCGCCCAGCGCCAGGCGCCGGAGCGGGGGCAGGCTCGCCTCGAGCTCCTCGATGCCCGCCTCCACCAGGCCGCGCCAGCCGCTTATCTCCTGGCTGAAGGCAATGGGCACGGCGTCCTGCAGGTGCGTGCGCCCGCTCTTCACCACGCCCTCGTTCTCCTCCTCCAGGCGGCGGAAGGTGGAGACCAGCTCTTGCGCGGCGGGCTCCAGCCGCTCGGTCACGGCGAGCACGGCCGCCACGTTCATGGCGGTGGGGAAGGTGTCGTTGCTGCTCTGGCTTCTGTTGACGGAGTCGTTGGGGTGGAGCGGCTTCGAGAGAGCGATGCCCCGCTCGGAGGCGATCTGGTTGCCCCTGTTGGCGATGACCTCGTTGAGGTTCATGTTGCTCTGGGTGCCGGAGCCGGTCTGCCACACCTTCAGGGGGAAGGCGTCGTCGTGCCTGCCGTCCAGGATCTCGTCGCACGCGAGGCAGATGGCCTCCCCCGCACCTGGCTCGAGCACGCCCAGCTCCACGTTGGCCTGCGCGGCGGCCTTCTTGAGCAGCGCGAACGCGCGGATGATCAGGGGCGGCATGATCTCGGTGCCAATGCGGAAGTTCTGGTACGAGCGCTGCGTCTGCGCCCCCCACAGCGCCTGGGCGGGGACCCTCACCTCCCCCATGGAGTCGTGCTCCACGCGCCAGTCGTCCATCGCGTCTCCAGCGTCGCCCATGGGGGCTCCTTCCCTTTGGCCCGGACCCGGCGGATGCGGACTCGGGCATGGCCGTGGCCCCTCTCGCCTAGTCGGTCGAGATGGCCGTGGATATCTGCTCGATGGCCCTCTGTCCCTCGGGGATGGGGTAGAGGGGGTAGTTCGCGTTGAGCCCGCTGCCCACCACGAGCTCGGTGTGGATCCCCGTGGCGCGGACGCGCTGGGCAAATAACACGGCGTCGGGGTGGAAGACCTCCCTGGTGCCGGTGTACACGTACACGTTGCGCAGCATGCGCACCTGGCCGTTGATGGGACTCACCATGGGGTCGTGGACGTCCGTGCCCTTTGCCCAGGTGTGGGCGATCTTGCGCAGGCCGCAGAGCGAGAACATGGGGTCCACGGCCTGGTAGGCGTTGAGGTCGGGGTTGTGCAGGCTCGCGTCGACCCAGGGCGAGATGAGGATGAGGCGCGCGGGCTGGGGCAGGCCGAGCTCCGGGAGCCGCTGGCAGAAGCCGGCCGCGATGCCGCCGCCCGCCGTGTCGCCCATGATGGTGACGCCGCCCTCGCCGTACTTGGAGAGCAGGTCGCGGTAGACCGCCTCGATCTTGTCGTACGCCTCGGCGTAGGTGTGCACGGGGGCGAGCGGGTACAGGGGGACCCTGACCTCGGCCCTGGTCCGGCGTGCCACCGAGTCGAGGAACCTCCAGTGGTAGATGGTCGGCTGGTTCACGTAGGCGGTCCCGTGGATGTAGAGCACGGCGCGGTCGTTGATGGAGCGGCGGTTGAGGACGAAGGTCTGCATCCCCTGGAAGGTGGTGTCCTCCACGCTCACCTTGAAGCTCATGAGGGGAGAGACGCTGTAGTGGGTCTCGTTGGTCTCCGCGTGCTTGAGGATGTAGTTGTCCCAGGCCACGGGGTCGCCCATCTTGTCCTTGTCGGCAGTCACGCGGTTGTAGACCTCCGAGGCGGTCGCGATGTTGGAGCGGTGGAAGAGGAGGTGTGACACGGCGGTGTATCCCGCGAACGCCAGTGTCGGGGTCGCCGTCGCCACGGCAATCGCCCTCAGTGCCCTGTCGCTCAGGTTCCTCTTGTCCATGCTCAAGACCTCCGAATCGTGGGCGTCTTCGCGCCCGTTTCCCCTCCGCACAATTCTAGGGAACTGTCAGGCGCGTGCCAGGGACCCATTCTCGTGTAGCGCCAAATATCGGGGGAGCGTCGCATTTGCCGCAGGCCCCATGGGACGGTCCTCCCGTCGCCCGGCTGCGGGTGCCTCCCACATGTTTTGGCGTATGCGGCATTTGGGCCACGGCGGCCGATTTCATTCGCGGGGCATTCCGGCGGCATGGGCCCTAGCTGCGATGGTTCATCGCCCGTCTCGCCCCCGTATTCATTCTCATATGCATAAATATAGACGTATTACAAGCAAATCAAGGGAATAATGAGAGAAGTTTGCCAAAATAATTCCTATTTTTCGTAAGAACATGCGATACGAGATGCTACTATCGTCGCAGAGAAGGACGACCGGGGAGGACGCATGAAGAAGTTTGTGGTGGAGGACTCGTTCTGGGAGCTGTTCCCGGACGTGGAGATAGGCGTGCTGTGCGTGGATGGGGTGCTTCCCACGGACCAGATCTCGCCGGAGAACGCTGCCAAGGCTGCATCGTTCCTGGACCACGCCAACGCCAGCGCCGAGAGGTGGCTCACCAGCACCACCATCAGCAAGAACGAGGTCGTGGCGGTGTGGCGCGACGCGTATAGGAAGTTCAAGACCAAGGGCGGGGCGCGCTGCTCGGTGGAGAACCTCCTCAAGCGCGTGCTCAAGGGCAATCCCGTGGGCCACATCGTGCCGTCCGTCGACGTCTCCAACGCGATCTCGCTCAAGTACGCGCTGCCCATCGGTGCGGAGAACATCGATGCCATACAGGGCACGTTCCGGCTTGCCCAGACCGAGGGAGGGGACCGCTTCCTGCCCATCGGCGAGGAGGAGAGCGACCCCACGCTCCCGGGCGAGGTGGCCTACCTCGACGACGCGGGTGCCGTGTGCCGCTGCTGGAACTGGCGAGACGGGCAGCGCACCGAGGTGAGTGACGCCACGCCACACGTGATGTTCATCATGGAGTGCGTTGACCCCTCCCGCTCGGCAGACCTGCACGCGGCGATCGACGAGCTGGCCGAGAAGTGCCAGCAGCTGCTGGGTGCGACGGTCACCAACAGGGAGTTCGTGACGCGGGAGCACCCCGAGGCAACGTTGGAGGCATAGCGATGGAGTTTCCCATGCGCCGGGCGGACCGCGCCCTGGGGGAGGGCGAGGCCCTGCGGTTGATCGCGGAGTCGTCGCACGCGGTCCTCTCCACCGTGGACGCCGACGGCGAGCCCTACGGCGTTCCCATCAGCTTTGCGTTGGAGGGCAGGTCGGTGTACCTGCACGGTGCCGCAGCAACGGGGCACCGCCTTGCCAACGTGGGCGGCTCCTGTCGCGCCTGCCTCACGGTCGTCTCGTCAGACGAGGTGGTGCCGGCGCAGTTCACCACGCACTACTCGTCTGCCATTGCCTTTGGCACGCTGAGGCCCGCCCGCGACGACGCCGAGAAGCGGGAGGGCCTGCGCGCCCTCGTGCGCAAGTACGCGCCCAACCACATTGAGGCGGGGGAGAGGTACATCGACGCGGCGATAGACCAGACGTCGGTCCTGGTGATGGAGGTCGACCGCGCCACGGGCAAGTCCAACGCGCCCGGCAGGCGGCGGGACTGAGGGGCCAGCGGTCCAGGGTTCGCCCGCAACGTGGGACGTGCGATAAGATTGGTCGGTCAATGCATGCCACCACCCCACGAGGGAAGGGATCAGACCGTGAACCGCACCAAGATCGCCGCGCTCTACGCGGACAAGGATCAGCTGGACGGAGCGAGCGTCACCGTCGCCGGCTGGGTCCGCTCCATCAGGGACATGAAGAACTTTGGCTTCGTCACGCTCAACGACGGCAGCTGCTTCAGGGACCTCCAGGTGGTCCTCAACCGCGAGGCGCTCGGCGACGAGGCCTACGACCAGGCCGTGTCGCAGAGCGTGGGCGCCGCGCTGGTGATCGACGGCACGCTCGCGCTGACCCCCGACCGTCCGCAGCCCATCGAGCTCCAGGCGGCGCGCGTGAGCGTGGAGGGCCCGTCGGCGCCCGACTACCCCATGCAGAAGAAGCGCCAGTCGCGCGAGTTCCTGCGCACCCAGCAGCACCTGCGCAGCCGCACCAACCTGTTCCGCGCGGTGTTCCGCGTCCGCAGCGTGGCCGCCTACGCCATCCACAAGTTCTTCCAGGAGCGCGGCTTCGTCTACGTGAACACACCCATCATCACGGCGAGCGACGCCGAGGGCGCCGGCGAGATGTTCCGCGTGACCACGCTCGACCTGGCGAACGTGCCCAAGCTCGAGGACGGCTCGGTCGACTGGAGCAAGGACTTCTTTGGCAAGCCCACCAACCTCACTGTGTCGGGCCAGCTGCAGGCCGAGAACTTTGCCATGAGCTTTGGCGACGTCTACACCTTTGGCCCCACCTTCCGCGCCGAGGACTCCAACACTCGCCGTCACGCCGCCGAGTTCTGGATGATCGAGCCCGAGATGGCCTTCTGCGACCTCGAGCAGGACATGGACGTGGCCGAGGAGATGCTCAAGTACGCCATCACCTACGTGATGGACCACTGCCCCGACGAGATGGACTTCTTCAACAAGTGGGTTGACAAGGGGCTCAAGGAGCGACTGACGCATGTTGCCACCAGCGACTTCGCGCGCGTGAGCTACGACGATGCCATCAAGATCCTGGAGGAGGCCCAGAATAGTGGCACCAAGTTCGAGTATCCCGTGAGCTGGGGCCTTGACCTGCAGACCGAGCACGAGCGCTACCTCACGGAGCACCACTTCAACAAGCCCACGTTCGTGACCGACTACCCCAAGGAGATTAAGGCCTTCTACATGAGGCTCAACGACGACGGCAGGACCGTCGCCGCGGCCGACTGCCTGGTTCCCGGGATCGGCGAGATCATCGGTGGCTCCCAGCGCGAGGAGAGGCTCGACATCCTGGAGTCGCGCATCCACGAGCTGGGCATGGACCCGGAGCAGTACCGCTACTACTGCGACCTGCGTCGCTACGGCGGCTGCCGCCACGCGGGCTTTGGCCTGGGCTTCGAGCGCTTCGTGATGTACGTCACGGGCATCGACAACATTCGCGACGTGCTCCCGCACCCCCGTACCGTGGGCAACGCGGACTTCTAGTCTCGCGCGCCAGAGCGCAACCAACGGCCCCGGCAGCCTGGTCGTCCCAGGCCACCGGGGCCGCCTCGTTTGCACCGGGGGAGAGGAACGCTGTACCGTGGGGCCGATCGGGCTTCGACGGGATGCGGGGTGGCACCATGGCAGGCGGGGACAGGGGCACGCCCAGGCGTGACGCGCGTGGGGGTGACGTCGCACGGGGGAGCGGGGTCTCCCGGCGCACCGCGGTTCTCCTCGGCTGCGGGGTGGCGGCGCTTGCGGGCGGAGCGGCGGTTGCCTCCCGTTGCGCCAGGGTGGCCGGGTCGTCGACGCGGTCGTCGTCCGACTCATCCGCCTCCGGAGCGACGCTCGACCAGAGGGTCTCCCAGGCGGTTGGCTCCCTCACGCTGGAGCAGAAGGTCGCGCAGATGTTCATGCCGACCCCGGAGGCGCTCACCGGCGTGGGCCAGGTCACGGCGGCGGGCGAGACGACCAGGAAGGCCTTCGCGAGCATCCCCGTCGGCGGCCTGTGCTACTTTTCCCAGAACCTCATCGACCCCTCGCAGACGAAGCAGATGCTCGCCTCGTCGGATGCCATCTCGCGCGATGCCGTGGGTCTCCCCCTGCTCATGGCAGTGGACGAGGAGGGCGGCACGGTCAGCCGCATCGGCGGCAACGACGGGTTCGACGTGGACAACGTGGGGGACATGCGCGACGTCGGAGATGCCGGCGACCCCCAGCGTGCCCACGACGTGTGCGAGGGGATCGCGGGCTACCTGAGCCCGCTGGGCTTCAACCTGGACCTCGCCCCCGACGCGGACATCGTGAGCGGCACCAGCCAGACCATGGCGAGGAGGTCGTTCGGCACGAGCGCCGACGTGGTGGCCCCCATGGTCGGCCAGGCCGTGAGGGGGTTTCTCGACGGCGGCATCATGTGCTGCGCCAAGCACTTCCCGGGCATCGGCGGGGCGGAGGGCGACTCCGAGACCGAGGCCATACAGACCACCAGGACGCTCGACCAGATGAGAGGGGAGGAGCTTCTCCCCTTTGAGGAGGCCATCAGGCAGGGCGTCCCCATGGTGATGGTCGGGCACCTCTCGTGCCCCGCGGTGACGGGCGACTCCACCCCGGCATCGCTGTCCAAGGCGATTGTGACGGACCTCCTGAGGGACGAGCTGGGGTTTGATGGCATCATCATCACCGACTCGCTGCAGATGGGCGCCGTGAGCGGGCTATACTCGGCGAGCGAGCTGGGCGTCGCCGCGATCCAGGCGGGCGTCGACATGCTGCTCATGACCCCCAGCCTGGGGGAGAGCTACCAGGGCGTGCTGGACGCCGTCTCCGCGGGCACGCTTGACAAGGCGCGCATCGACGAGTCCGTGACCCGCATCGTGCGTGCCAAGCTCAGGTACGCGTCGTAGCGCACCACGCGCTGCGCTATTGCCTACCCCAGCACCTCGGCTGCGATCTTCGCGGACTCCGCGGCGTCCTTGGCGTAGTAGTCCGCCCCCACCATCTGGGCGTACTCGGGGTTGAGGACGGCGCCCCCGACCATGACCTTGCACCAGGGGGCGCGCTCGCGCAGCAGCTCGATGGTCTCCTGCATCGCCGGCACCGTGGCGGTCATGAGGGCCGAGAGCCCCGCCAGCCGCACGTGGTGCTCGACCACCGCGTCCACAAAGACCTTGGGGTCCACGTCGCGTCCCAGGTCGAGCACGTCGTAGCCGTAGTTCTCCAGCAGCATCTTCACGATGTTCTTGCCGATGTCGTGGATGTCTCCCTTGACCGTGCAGATGGCGACCTGCCCCTTCGAGGCAACCTGCGCGCCCGAGGCGTCGTTGACCTCCTTCAGCACGTCAAAGCCGGCCTTGGCCGCCTCTGCCGACGCCATGAGCTGGGGCAGGAAGAATGTGCCCTTCTCAAACCTCACGCCCACCTCGTCCAAGGCGGGGATCAGCACGTCGTTGATCGCGAACATCACGTCGTGGTCGGCCAGGATGTCGCGCATCAGCTGGGGCATGGGTCCCTTTCGCCCGGCAAGCACCATGGCACGCGCCCGCTCGGCGGGGGAGAGGCCCGCGTCGTCCTGCCCGCCGCCCGTCCCATCGGCCGCCGGCTGGCTCGCGCCCGCTGCTGCCAGCGCCCCCGCGGCGTCGCTGCGGGTGGCGTAGCCCGCCACGTACCGCTGGGCGCTCTCGTCCTCGCCCGAGAGGACGCGCCACGAGTTGACCACGTCCATCATGCGCTGCTGCTTGGGGTTGATGATGCCCATGTCCAGGCCGGCCGAGAAGGCGGCCGAGAGGAACGTGGCGTTGACGAGCGGGCGGAACGGCAGCCCAAAGCTGATGTTGGAGACGCCCAGCACCGTCCGCACCCCGGGCAGCTCGCGCTTGACGAGGCGGATGCCCTCGAGGATGGCCCTCGGCGCGCGCTGGTCGGTTGAGGCCGCCATGGCGAGGCAGTCGATCACCACGTCCTGGCGGGGGATGCCCGCGGCGTCCGTGGCCTCCACGATGCGCCGCGCGATGGCGAGGCGGCCCTCGGGGGTCTGGGGGATGCCCTGCTCGTCGATGGTCAGGCCCACCAGCGCGCAGCCGTAGTGGGCGGCGATGGGCACCACGGCGTCGAGGGTCTCGCGCTTGCCGTTGGTGGAGTTGATGAGCGGCTTGCCCGGGTAGCTGCGGACGGCTGCCTCGATGGTCTCGGGCACCGCGGAGTCCACCTGCAGGGGGAGCGACGTGACGCCCTGGAGGTCGGCCATCAGGCGCTGGAGCGTGGCGCTCTCGTCTATCTCGGGGAGGCCGGCGTTCACGTCCAGGATCTGCGCGCCCGCCTGCTCCTGCTCGATGGCGAGGGACATAACGTAGTCGTAGTCCCCTGAGCGCAGGGCCTCCCTCATCCGCCTCTTGCCGGTGGGGTTGATCCTCTCGCCTATGACCCCCACGTCACCCGGCCTGAGCACGCAGAGCTGCTGGGAGCTGCACACCACGAAGTCGTCCCGCACTGCCCGGGGGGCTGGCTCCATGCCCTGGACCAGGTCCCTCTCGCCCCTGATGTACTCGGGGGTGGTGCCGCAACAGCCGCCCACGACCGAGACGCCTGCGCGCACCATGCCGCCCACGGCCTCGCAGTACTCGGCGGGGTGGACGTCGTACAGCGTGACGCCGTCCACCACGCGCGGGAGGCCGGCGTTTGCCTGGGCCATGACCGGCACACGCGACCAGGGGAGCATGCGCTCGACGATGGGGGCAACGTCCTTGGGCCCAAGCGAGCAGTTGACCCCCAGCACGTTGGCGCCAAGCGACGAGAGCGTGACGGCGGCGACCTCGGGGGTGGTCCCCAGGAAGGTGCGGCCGTCCTCGTCGAAGGTCATGGTGCAGAAGATGGGGAGGTCGCTGTTCTCCTTGGCGGCGAGGAGGGCCGCCTTGGCCTCGGCGAGGTCCGCCATGGTCTCGATGATGAAGAGGTCCGCGCCTGCGGAGTCGGCGGCAACCACCTGCTGGGCAAAGAGTTCGTAGGCGTCGTCGAACGAGAGGGTCCCCATGGGCTGCAGGAGCGAGCCGGTGGGGCCGATGTCGGCGGCGACGTAACGCCCTCCCGCCTCGCGCGCGCAGCGCACGGCGGCCTCGAAGACCTGCGGGACCATGTCCTCGCCGCCCAGCTTGGGGGCGCTCGCGCCAAAGGTGTTGGTGGTTATCGCCTCGGCGCCCGCCTCCACGTACGCGCGGTGGATCGCGGTGACGCCCTGGGGGTCGGTCAGGCACAGTAGCTCGGGCGTCTCGCCCGCCGCCATGCCGCGCGCCTGGAGCTGCGTGCCCATGGCGCCGTCAAAGCGCAGGAAGTCCCTGCCCTGCAGCACGCGGCGCAGGTGCTCGTCCCTCACACGCAGCGTCCTCTTGTCGTAGGTGCCAAAGCGGGGCTTGCGCCTGGCGGTGCTATCCATGGCAGGTCCTCCCGGTGGGTCGGATGGTGCAGAAGTCAAAGCAGGGGCAGCCCTTGCAGCTGCGCCTGGTGGATGCCTGGGGCCTGGTGCACATTCCCACCACGGCAGTCACGCTCTTGGTGGGGGTCATGAGCAGGGTGGGCGAGAGCGTGATGCCAAGCCTTCTGGTTGCGTCCAGCGCGGAGAGGATCGTGGGCTGGATGGAGAGCGGCAGGTCGCCGTAGCCGGGGGAGAAGCGGAAGTTGGTGTACAGCCCCCGCCTGGTGGCCTCCGCCACGATGAAGGACTCCGCGGCGTCCGCGGCGCGCTCCACCAGGGTGGTCGACGCGCTGTCCAGGAGGATCTGCCCAACGTGGTCGGTGAGCCCCAGGCGGTGGAGCTCGCGCTCGTCTCCCATGCCCAATGTGACCGCGAGGACGCCCACGGCCACCGCGTCGGCCATGTGCTCCTCCATGGAATGGCCCGTGAGCTCGATGGACGTCCCCCTCAGCCGCAGGACAGGCGTGCCGTCGTCGCGTGCCTCGCGACTCTCCACGTCGAAGAAGTCGATGGACGCGCGGGGCCGAGACACCTCGATGGCCCGGGCGATGGCCTGGTCTATGCGCTGGTCCAGGGAGGGGTCGTACTCCTGGCCGGCGTAGCCCATGTAGCGGAGCACCTCGCTGCGGTCGACGGAGTCGATCGAGAGGTCCACGATCTGGGGCATGCGGCTATCCCCTCAGGTAGCCGCAGGAGGCCAGCGCGTCGTGCGTGGCGCGTCCCACCTCGGGCTTGTTCATGCTGTAGATGTGGATGCCGTCCACCCCGTTGGCGGCGAGGTTGCGGATCTGCTCGCAGGCGTACTCCAGGCCCGCCTGGCGCTGCGCCGCGGGGTCCTCGCCGGCGCGCGCGAGGCGCCTGATCACCGAGACGGGGATTGAGGCGCCGCAGTTGAAGGCCATGCGCTGGATCTGCTTCACGCTGGTGAAGGGCATGATGCCGCAGACGATGGGGACCTTCACGCGGGCACGCGAGCACTCGTCGCGGAAGCGGTAGAAGTCCTCGTTGGTGAAGAACAGCTGCGTCACCAGAAAGTCCACGCCAGCGTCCTGCTTGCGCTTGAGGTTCTCGATGTCCTGGTGCAGGCTGTCGCTCTCGAGGTGACCCTCGGGATAGCAGGCGCCGCCCAGGCAGAAGCCCTTGTCCTTGAGGTAGGCGACCAGGTCGCAGGCGTGCTCGAAGTCGATGGGCTCGCGGCCTGGGACGCGGTCGCCGCGCAGCGCCAGCACGTTGTGCACGCCGGCGGAGCGGAACTCCTCCACGTAGCGGTCCACGTCCGCCTTGGTGGCGCCCATGCAGGTGAGGTGGGCGAGCGCGGTGGTCCTGCCGGACTCCTCGATCCTACGGGCGATGGCGACGGTGTTCTGGGAGTTGCCCGAGCCGCCGGCGGAGAAGGTGACGCTGATCCAGTCGGGGTGGTTCTCGCACAGCTGCGAGGCGACGTCAGCCGCCTGGTCCACGGACATCTCCCCCTTGGGCGGGAAGATCTCGAACGAGAACGACTGCTTGCTGCTCAGGATGTCGCGGATAAGCACGGTGGGCTCCCCTCGTGGTCGCATAATCCTCACCATCATAGGTTCGGCTGGCTTGAGGGAAGCCAAGGCGAGACGAGCGCTTACATTGTGGAAACCGCGGCGTGTGGCTGGTCCGCGTCGGGTGCGCCCAGGCCCTAGTAGAGCGGCAGCCTGCCCGTGATGGGGTCCACGTCCTCGGCGTGAAGGGGCTCGAACGCCAGGCAGGTGTAGGTGGGCTCGCCGTGGAACTCGGTGAGGCCGGCGTCGCGGACGAGCGCGACCGCAAACCCGCGCTCGCGCCCCTGTCGGGCGATGTCCAGCAGCTCCTCCTCCGAGTCAACGTACACGCAGACCTTTGCCACGCCCGCCTCGAACCAGTCGCTCAGGGCCGTGGGCTCGCGACCGTCGTCGTCCAGGTAGACCCAGCCCTCGTCGGGGGACACGCGCACCTCTCCCAGGCGCCCCTCGCGCGCGAGCGCCATCAGCGTTGCCTCGACGCAGGCGTGGCCCGACTGCGCGGCGATCTTGCCCTTGCGCATCTTGAGGTCGCGCCTCATCACGATCATCTGCTTGGACTTGTAGGACGAGCCTGGCATGGATCAACCTTTCCCCAGTGCGGGCGCGGGGGTCGTCCCCGCGCCCGCTCGGCCTTGCGTTCTGGTGGGGGAGGGACGTGCTGCCATGGAGGTGCGGCCCGCGACCTCGTGGGCGGTTCCCTCTCCCCTGCGTCGGAGTGACGCTAGTCCTCGACCTCCAGCAGCTCGATGCGGAAGTTGAGGGTCTTGCCCGCCATCTCGTGGTTGAGGTCGAAGGTGATGGTCTTGTCGTCCTTCTCCACCACGGTTGCCGGGAAGGGCTGGCCGGTGGGGGAGGTCAGCATCACGCGGTCGCCCACGTTGAGCTCCTCCGCGCCCGGCAGCTGCTCAAAGGTCAGGGTCTGCACCAGCTCGTCGCGGTGCGGGCCGTAGGCTTCCTCGGGCGGAAGGCGCACGTCGGTGACCTGGCCAACCTCCATGTCGCGCACCGCCTGGTCAAAGCCGGCGATCATCTGGCCCGCCATGCAGGTGAACTCCAGGGGCTCGTTGCGGTCGTAGGACGAGTCGAACACGCTCCCGTCGTCCAGGGTTCCGCGGTAGTGGACCTTGACCTTCTTGCCCTCGTTGCTCATGGGCTCTTCTCCTCTTGTCGGCGCCATTGGGGGGCGCGCTTCTCTGGCGAGTTCACTGTACCCAAGCGCCTCCACGGCAACGGGCGGTCGCCTCAGTTTGCAGAAAAACCTTGGCGGCACAGGTCAGGGGTCTGGGACGGGAGGCGGTTGGGCGGTGGCGTCGTCGTTCCACGGACGGAGCACCTGCTCCGCCGGCGGAGCGGGCGTCCCATGCGGCAATGGGGGAGAGCGTCTAGGGAATGGAGGGTGCGGCGAGTCCTGCCCGGGTTGGCATTCCGCCCTGGGTGCCGTTGACCGCCTCGAGTACCTCTAACGAACCCTGTCAGGGTGGGAATCCCGCTGGCCAATGGGAGAGGGTGCTTGGGGAACGTGTCGTGCGAGTCTTCCTGCCGGCATCGAGGGCTGGGGCTTTCTCACACACGTTCGCAGAGACGTGCGGGCATGATGAGTCCAAACCTCGCGGGTTTTGGCAACGAGGTGCTTAGCGGCGCTAGCCTTCGTGTGAGTTCGACCGTGGGCTGCTTAGCAACCCTAGCCCTCATGCGAGTTTTGTTGGGCTCAACCTGCATGAGGCCTAGCGTGGCTAAGCATTTGGCATCCAAATCCACATGAGGGCTAGCGACGCTAAGCATCATCCCCGGGACCCGGCGCATTGCACTGTGAATGCGCCGGGTCCCATGCGGCCGCTCGTGAGGGCTGCTTAGAAAGATCGGTGCCCGTACGGCAATTGGGAGGGGGTTGTTTAAGAAACCCGGTGCCTGCACGGATTTCCGTCTCCCAGACCCACACGCGCCCCGACGGGATTAAGCATTTGGTTCCAAAATCCGTTCTGGCACCAGGTTTTCTAAGCAGCGGCTCCTCGCCACTCGTGCGCGCACCAGCATTTCTAAGCAGGCCGGCACCTCCTCCCATGAGGGGAGTCTTGGATGACAACTTCAGCCCGATGTGAGCACATGCGTTGTGCTCCGGCTGCCATTTCACATGGTGCGAGCTCTGGTGCAAAGCCCGTTTCGAACTGCTGGGTGCCGAGGAACATCCTTCCCCGGGGGGTCATCCCTGCGGCGGAGGCTCGCCTACCTCCTCCTTCTTTGACCAGTGAGAACCTTGCCCTCCGCATTGACCTGGGACCCTTCGCTCACCCCCGGGTGGTCCGCCCCCGGCGGGCTTGCGCGCCGGGGCAACCCTCCCCGGGGGTCATCCCTGCGGCGGAGGCTCGCCTGCCTTCTCCTCTTTCTCTGACCTTCGATAACCCTTGCCTCTGCATTGACCTGGGAGCTTTCGTTTCACCCCTCGGGCAATCGATCCAAGGGAGGCCCTCGGAAGGGGAACGACCCACGATCACGGGGAGAGGTGCATGTCCGCGATCCCCAGGTCGCCCACGCTGACGGGCAACCCATGAGCGCGGAGAGAGGCCGCCGTGCACCCCTGGGGAGACGCTCGGACCAAGATGCCCCGCCCCTCTCCCCTTCGTCGTCCGCACCTGCCAAGATGTCGCAGGTGTGGTGCACGGGCCTCTGCGTGCGGTTTCCCTAGAATAGTCAAGTAAGCTTGAGGGAATGTATGCCAAACCTTACTTTTTGACGACCGCATTGCGTGAGAGAAGCGAGTTGCCGATGCTTGATAGAAGACTCATTGGGCTTGTCCCCGGCGCCATGAGGCGGGTGCTCGAGACGGTCCTGTTCCAGCTGCTGGGGCTTGCGTGCGACATAGCGCTCGCCTGGTGCGCGAGCACGTTCGTGGCGGGAGTCGTGGCGTCCCGCCCGCCCGCGGTGGCGCCCATCGCCTGCCTGCTCGCGCTGGCCATCGCGGGCAAGGCCGCCTCGTCCAGGCTCGCCGGGCAGAGCGCGTTTCTCGCCTCCCGAGACGTGCGGAGGCTCCTTCGCGAGCAGGTCTTTGCCAAGCTCCTCCGCCTGGGGCCGGACTACGCGCGGGAGGTGCCGACCGCGGAGGTGGTCCAGCTTGCCGTTGAGGGCACGGAGCAGCTCGAGACCTACTTTGGCCGCTACCTGCCCCAGCTTGCCTACAGCGTGGTGGCGCCCCTCGTCCTGTTCCTGGTCCTCCTGCCCGTGAGTTGGGCGTCGGGGCTGGTCCTGCTCGTGTTCGTCCCGCTCATCCCCCTGGTCATCGTCGCGGTGCAGAAGGTCGCCAAGCGCACGATGGGTGCCTACTGGGACGAGTACGCCAACCTGGGCGACACGTTCCTCGAGAGCCTGCAAGGCCTCCCCACGCTCAAGGTCTTCTCGGCGGACGCCCGTCGCCACGAGCAGATGAACCAGGAGTCCGAGCGCTTCCGCGTGGCGACCATGAGGGTGCTGCGCATGCAGCTCAACTCGATCGTGGTCATGGACGTCGTCGCGCTGGGTGGCGCCGCCGCGGGCATGTGCGTGGCGCTCTCGCAGCTGGCTGCCGGCACGCTCTCGCTCTTCGGTTGCCTGATGGTGGTGCTCCTCTCCGCGAGCTTCTTCATCCCCATGCGCACCCTGGGATCCTACTTCCACGTCGCCATGAACGGCATGGCGGCGTCCCGCAAGATCTTCAGGCTCCTCGACCTCCCGGAGCCCCACGACTCAGGCACGGCCGTCGCCGTCCCGGGCGACCACCTCGCGATGAGCCACGTGAGCTTCTCCTACGGCAAGGGCCTGGGAGACGCGCTGGGCGACGTGAGCCTGGACGTCCCCGCCGTGGGCCTCACGGGCATCGTGGGCAAGAGCGGCTCGGGCAAGAGCACGGTGGCGTCGCTGCTGAGCGGCCGCCAGCGCGACTACCGCGGGAGCCTCATGCTGGGTGGCAAGCAGCTGCGCGACTTCTCGCGTGAGGCACTTGCCCGCTATGTCACGGTCGTCCCCACCAACGCCTACCTGTTCAGGGGCACCGTGCGAGACAACTTGCAGCTTGGCGACCCAACGGGGAGCGACGAGCGCATGTGGGAGGTCCTGGCGAGCGTGCGGCTGGCAGACTACCTGTGCTCGCAGGACGGCCTCGACACGAGGGTCGAGGAGGAGGGCCAGAACCTCTCCGGTGGCCAGCGCCAGCGGCTCGCGCTCGCACGAGCGCTGATGCACAACTCTCCCGTGTACGTGCTGGACGAGGCCACGAGCAACGTGGACGCCGAGAGCGAGGACGCCATCATGGACGCCGTTCGGGGCATTGCGCGGTACAAGGCGGTCGTGGTCATCTCGCACCGCCTGGCAAACGTGACCTCGGCTCACCGCATCTACGTGATGGAGTCGGGTCACGTCGTGGGGGCGGGCACCCACGACGTGCTACTTGGGACCTGTCCCCAGTACCGCGAGCTGTGGGACGAGCAGAGTAGGCTCGAGCACTTTGACCCCGTCGAGTTTGCCGAGGAGGATGCGCGCCGCAGGGAGCGGGAGGCCGCTGCCCAAGACGCTGCCGCCGTCCGGGAGGACGGGGATGTCGATGCCGCCTCCGGCGAGGGTGCGGGCGAGACGGACGCCCCGCTCGCCCCCGACGATGACGCTGGGGCAGAGGGCGGCGAGGTGCCCGAGTCGGTGCTCGAGGACGACGAGGCCGCGGAGAGGCTCGCGCTCGCGAGCCTGCTCGACCTCGGCGACGTGGACGAGACGGACGACGACGGCGAGGCGGGCGAGACCATGGTGCTGGGTTCCGGCGACGACCAGCCGGCGCCAGAGCCGGGGGTCACGGCCCAGATCGAGGCGATTCTCGCCACCCCGCTCGAGGAGATGGTGCGCCAGGGGGCAGGTGAGAGGGACGCGGGCGACTCCCCTGAACCGTCCCCGGATGGCGCGGAGCCGCCGTCGGCCGCCGAGGGTGCGGGGGCGGACAGGCCCCGCGTGGATCCCAGCAGGATTCCCCTGGTGGACGGGGGAGAGGACGACGCGAACGAGGGCGTAGGCGACGAGGAAGGGGATGGTGACGAGGATGAGAGGCGATAGCCGCAGGGTCGTGTGGAGGCTCCTGGGCCTCACCAGGCCGATGGCGGGAGTGATGCTGCTTGCCATCGCATGTGGCGTGCTGGGATTCTGCTGCGCCACCTTCCTGCCCGTGGTCGCGACGAGGTTCGCCCTCGACGCGCTTGCGGGCTCGCTCCCGCCGATGGGGGTGGTCGCCGGGGCGCTCGTGGGCCTCGCGGTCGCCCGCGGGGCGCTGCACTACGCCGAGCAGACCTGCAACCACTACATCGCATTCAAGCTGCTCGCGCACGTGCGCGACCTCGTCTTCGGGAAGCTGCGCGAGCTCGCCCCCGCCAAGCTCGCCGGGCACGACCGCGGCAGCCTGGTATCAACCATCACCTCCGACGTGGAGCTTCTCGAGGTCTTCTTCGCCCACACCATCTCGCCCGTCTCCATCGCCGTGGTGATGGCCGTGGTCATGACCGCCTTCCTCGCGGGGATCTCGCCCAGGGTCGCGCTCGTCGCGCTCGTGGGTTACCTGTGCGTCGGCGTCGGCATGCCGCTGCTGGGCGCGCACCTCTCGGCCGACGCGGGGAGGGTCACGCGCGCGCAGGCGGGCCTTCTCTCCGGCATCGTGCTGGACAGCCTCCGCGGGCTCTCGCAGGTGCTGCAGTTTGGTGCCGGAGACGCCCGGATGAGCCTCATCGACGACGAGTCCCGTCGGCTCTCGGACGCCCAGGGGCGCCTGAGCTCCGCCTCGTCAACGGTGGCTGCGGCGTCGGGTGCGCTGATCATGCTCTTCTCCCTCGCGGTCATGCTCCTGGGAGGGAGTCTTGTTGCCTCGGGCGAGATGACCATGGATGGCATGGCGATCGCGACGGTCGCGGTCATGGGATCGTTTGGGCCGTTCGTCGCGCTCGCGAACCTGGGGACCACGCTGCAGGGGACGATCGCGTCGGGCGCGCGCATCCTGGCGATCCTGGACGAGGAGCCCGCCGTGGCCGAGGTCACCGACGGCGAGGACATCGAGTTCTCCGGCGCCTCCGCTCATGGCGTGGGCTTCTCGTATGACGGCGAGGAGGTGCTGGACAACGTCTCGCTCGAGGTGCCGCAGGGCAAGGTCGTGGGCATCGAGGGCAAGAGCGGCTCGGGCAAGTCGACCCTGTGCCGGCTCTTCATGCGCTTCTGGGACGTCGACCGCGGAAGCATCGCCCTATCGGGCACGCGCGTGGACGCCATCAACACGCGGAGCCTGCGTGCCAGCGAGGGGCTGGTGGAGCAGGACACGTTCCTGTTCCACGACAGCATCCGCGACAACCTGCTGGTCGCCCGCCCTGACGCCACGCAGGAGCAGATCGAGGCGGCCTGCCGCGCGGCCTCGGTGCATGACTTCATCGAGGGCCTGCCCAAGGGATACGACACTATGGTCGGCGAGCTTGGCGACACCCTCAGCGGGGGAGAGAGGCAGCGCCTCGGCCTCGCCAGGGCCTTCCTGCATGACGCGCCCTTCCTCATCCTGGACGAGCCCACGAGCAACCTTGACTCCCTCAACGAGGGCGTGGTCCTGCGCAGCATCGCACGCCTGCACGGGAGCCGGACGGTCCTGCTCGTCTCGCACAGGCCCAGCACCATGGCCGTCGCGGACCAGACGTACTCCATGGACTCCGGGAGGGTGAGCTAGCCACAGGCGAGAGGGGCCTCCCAGACCGCCCATGCGACCGCCGTTGCGTGGAGGGGAGGTGCCCCTCTCCCCCAAGGGGTATGCTTACGAGAGTGTGTCAGGTGTCCGCGCGGGCGGTGGCTCGCGCCGCGAGAAGGGGCGGATGTGTCTAACGGCGACTTCGTTGGGGTCTTCGACTCCGGTCTGGGCGGCATCAGCGTGCTCAAGAGGCTGGTGGCCGAGCTTCCGCACGAGCGCTTCGTGTTCTTTGGCGACTCGGCCAATGCCCCGTACGGAGACAAGCCGGTGGAGCAGATTCGGTCCCTCTCCACTGGCATCGTCGACCGCTTCGTTGCCGAGGGGGCCAAGGCGATTGTGATCGCCTGCAACACCGCGACCTCCGCCTCGGCCAGCTACCTGCGCGAGAAGTACCCGAGCATTCCCATCGTGGGCTGCGAGCCGGCGCTCAAGCCCGCCGCGCTCGCCCCGCGGCACCGTCGCATCCTGGTGATGGCGACGGCGGCGACGCTGCGGCTGCAGAAGTTCCGCGACCTCCGGGAGGAGTGGGGGCGCGAGTCCGAGGTCATCTGCGTGCCCTGCGTGGGGCTCGTGCAGCTGATCGAGACGGGCGACCTTGACTCCCCGGAGCTCCACGCGCTGCTCCAGAGGCTGGTGGGACAGTATCGCGGCCAGGTCGACTCTGTGGTCCTCGGCTGCACGCACTACCCCTTCATCAAGAGGCAGATCGCCGACGTCCTGGGGGACGTCCCGTTCTTCGACGGTGGCACCGGTGCCGCCCATCAGCTTGGCCACCTGCTGAGGGAGGGCGGGCTTCTCGCCCCGGATGGCGCCGAGGGCGGCGTCGAGTTCCGCTCCAGCAAGAGCACCCCGCAGGAGATCGAGCTGTACCAGCACTTCTACACGCTCCCGGTGTAGCCCCGGCTGGGCTGCTCTATGTCGGAAAAATGCCCGCTGGTTCAACCCCAAATCTGTGTTCCGTGATAGCCGGTGCCGTAATCCCACTAGGGCTGTTCTATGTCGAAGAACGCGCCCCGTGTGTACACACGGAAGCTGGTTTCTGACCATCGCGATGGCTTTCGCATTGCTAGAGCCTATTCCCCCGTCAGAAATGTCATCCCGCGTGTACACACGAAAGGGACTTTCAGTCATTCATTGGACAATGATTGGTTTCTATGTCAATGAATGCGTCCCGTGTGTACACACGGGACGTGATTATTAAAAGGTCAAGGGAGATGCCGTACGTTTCCCCTGGATGATAGTGCTTCATAACTTTTCAGCGTCAAAGAACGTGTCCCATGTGTACACACGAGACGGCTTCCAGAGAAGGGTGGTGAACTCGAAGGGGGATTACATGGCTCGCTGATTGAAGGTGTATCTCATCATGCGTTTAGGCAGAATTCTTGCGGAATTGCATACCGCGGTTGCCTGAATTTACGCAGATCGGAATCCCAGGGAAAGAGGGTATTAATTAAGTTGTAGCGAGCTTGGGGACATCCTGCGGGTGGCCGATGAAGCCGTAGGCCATGTAGTTCGGCAATTCTCCTTACCACCGACCTCAGCTGTGCCTGGTCCAGCACCTGTTCGAGGGTAAGTGCCTGAATCGTGATTCCCTCCTCACTCAACGCAAGCTCTCGTCGCAGGTCGCGGCTGACATTGGTGTGATATTCGAAGCCGTTGTACTCGAGACCAAATCGAATCTGTGGCCAGTATATATCAATAAAGTAAAAATTCTTTCCAGAGATCTGCCTCGCCGTACGACCCAGGTTGATTCTGTGATTAAGTGTTGGCCTTGGGAGATGATAGCCCCCGTCGCGTCGTCCCATTGTCAGCAGGAGCGCTGTCGCAGACTCCATTGGTGATCGGGAGCCTTCGAAGGCATAGCCCAATGCCTTGCTGCACCGTCTGATCCCCCTGGTGCGCGAAGGAACGTTGGAGAGAAATCGTTCGAGTGACATCAGGTCCAGGATTCCTCTCGTTTCAATAAAGCCCTTGGAACAATCTGCCGGAAAATAGTTTCCCGCAAGAGCACAGGTTAGAAGAGCGAGCTCAACTGGTGAGAGTGAAGTGGACATCTGCATGAGGCAGAACTCGGGGCAGCAGACCAGTACGTTGTCACATATGCGTCGATAGGAGCCAAGGGGCATCTGTGCCTTCCACGTGTGAGCCCGGGTGTTGCGCACGATGTGTCTCTGTTGGTTCGATTGCACGAGGACGTCAATCTCCCCAGGAATGTCCACTACCTCCAGAAACTCTTGAAGGGTTGCTCTGGCAGCTTGGGCATTCGAAGAACGTAGGCCTCCTCCAAAGCATGGTGGAGGCACCGCCTCAAAAGACGTTGCTCTTTGCCCTCGTTGCGAAAGCAATGCCCAGACCCATAGTGCGGTGATGTGAGAAATGTACACGTCGTTACTGTCGATCACGCAAGCCCCCTTCCTGGTGTCACGCCATGACACCATCATCACAAACGGGAGTTGCATGTACCTTGCATTGCCCTTTCAATATGTGCATTAATGACAGAGAACACCAGCTAGATGGCATAGAAATCAGATACGAAAACTGCCGCAATCAATGAAAATAACATAAATATTTGTGTGAGCATATAAGATGAGCCTGTCGAATCCAGCAAGGGTGGAAGTGGCGCGTCTCCCTGTTGGAAAGCCGTTGGGGTCTCTCCCTTGCCAAAAAGTGGGCTCTTCGAACCTTTGGGTGGGTATCACGCCTCGCAAGACTTTGAGCCGAAG
>CAJMNO010000013.1 GCA_905214865.1 uncultured bacterium
GGCTTCGGCTCAAAGTCTTGCGAGGCGTGATACCCACCCAAAGGTTCGAAGAGCCAAAAAAGGGCCGGGGTCACAACCCCCGGCCCAGGACGGCCAATCCGTTTGAGGCCTGCCTCGCGATCATGGGCCCGCCGGCCTCACGGGTATTTCGCGCCCCTTACGCGACGATGGGCTCGCTGCCCTCCTGCGGGTAGTCCGCAAGGTGGTAGGCGTGCACCGTCTGGTCGTCGTAGGTGTTGAAGTAGTAGGAGTTGGTGCGGCTGGAGAAGCAACCGGTGTACACCGTCTTCTCGAAGGCGCCGTCACCCATGCGCGCGCAGCCGTCCACCATGGCGACCTGCTGCAGCGAGTGGAACATGCGGCTGACGTTGTCCTCCTCCGTGTCCTGCGCAGGGTAGTTGGCGTTGACGTAGGCGGCGCGGACGAAGCGCGAGGTGGAGTAGTAGTCGCCGGGGAGGCCGCGCTGGCAGGAGCCGCTGCCAAACGGCTTGAGCGGGGTGCCCATGGAGCCCTCGCCCTCGGGGAAGTCGCTGCTCACGTTGATGTAGTTGCGCAGGTTCTCGGTGTGCCAGCCAAAGCCGGGCTGGTTGGCCAGGACGTCCGGGTCGTCATGGAACACGTGCATGCCATCCTCGCGGTACTCGACCACGATGGAGCGCTGCTCGTCCCCGATGATCCAGTGCAGCAGCGAGGTGGGGTACTTGTTGGTGATGGGGTGGTCGACGATGGCGACGTTGTCCAGTGCGTCCTCCACCTCGTTGATGTCCGAGAAGTTGGCGCACACCCACAGCGGGAACTCCCAGGACGAGACGTTGGTCTTGCCGTCGACCGCGTCCTTCTCGTACACCGCATACCCCGGGAAGTTGAGGCCGGCGACGGCAAGGCCGCACTCGTTGCCGCAGTCAAAGTAGAGGGGCTGGCCCTCCTCCACGATGCCCATGCCGATGATGGCATGCTTGACCTCGGGGGTGACGCCAAACGGGGAGGCGGGCTTGAAGCCTCTGGGGGTCACCACGACCCTCTCGCCGTAGCCGCAGCTCCAATCGAGGTTCCTGCCCAGGTACATGTGACCGCTCTTGTCGTTAAAGCGAATGCTCGTGCACACGATGTCCCCCTTTGGACGAGGCGAGGCCGCCCTTGCGACCCTATCCTTGGTTGTTCGTACCCAACAGAGGGGGAGACACGCGTCCAATCACCGGATGTGCACCACCCGGACGGAAAGTTCGGCGAGCGGGGCTCACCACTGGTAGCCACCGTAGGAGTCGAAGAGCCTCCTGAACGCCGGCAGCGAGGTGGAGAGGGTCTCGTCGCTGCACGCGTACGAAATCCTTGCCCAGCCGGAGCACCCGAAGTCGGTCGACTCGACCAGGAACAGGTGCTGCTCCGCCGCCGCGCGCCGGCAGAAGCTGTGGTCGTCCTCCTCCAGGCACTTGAGCCACAGGTAGAACGCGCCCTGCGGCCGCACCACCTCGTAGCCGATGTCGCTCAGTCCCTCGTAGATGATCTTGCGCTTGCGCTCGTACTCCCCCACCGGCGCCGGCAGGTCCACGCAGCGTTCGATGACGCGGGTGAACAGGCTGTTGGTGATGGTGTTGACCGCCCGCTGCGCACCGAGAAGGGCGTCGTACACCATGGAGTGGTTGGTGACCGAGGGCGGCACCAGCGCGTAGCCCACGCGCTCCCCGGGGAGCGAGAGCGACTTGGACCACGAGTAGCACACGATGGTGTTCTCGTAGCAGTCGGCGACCCAGGGGTTCTGGGCCCCGTCGTAACAGATCTCGCGATACGGTTCGTCGGACAGCAGGTAGATGGTCTTCTGGTAGCGCTTTGACGCCTCGCGCAGGACGTCGCCCAAGGCGCGGAGGCTCTCCTCCGAGTACACGGCGCCAGTGGGGTTATTCGGCGTGTTCACGATCACCATGCGCGTGCACGGCGTGATCGCCTTGCGGATGGCGTCGATGTCAAGCTCGAACGTCTCGGGCTCGGAGGGAACCTCCACGCACTTGCACTTCCAGGCCTGGATGTACATGCGGTACTCGGGGAAGTACGGGGTGATGACGATGATGTCCTCCCCCGCGGTCGTGAGGGCGCAGATGGTCGCCGTGATGGCTCCCGCGCATCCGCCCGTCATCACCACGTCGCCCATGGAGTAGTTGGTGGAGAAGCGCTCGTTGAGGTTCTTGGCGACCGCCGCCCTGGTGGCGGGCCAGCCGTTGTTGGGGGGATACCCGTGGAGGTCGATGGGGGCGTACTGGCCCAGGACCTCCCGAATGGTCTCGTTGACCTTGGGTGGCGCGGGGACGTACGGGTTGCCGATCGAGAAGTCCCAGAAGTCGGTGCGTCCCTGCTCGCGCAGGGCGCAGGTCTCCTCGAAGACCGTCCTGATGGCGGACTTCCCCGCACCGAACTCGTACATCAGAGAATCGACACCGTCTGCCACCGCTCGCTCCTCTCGACGACGGAGGCACCATTGCCTCTCGCACCGCCGATTCTCCGCTCGCACGATTACAGGAGTGATTCGGGATGTTGTGCGGCTTGAAACGGGAGTGTATGCATTTGTGTTTCGCGAACATCCATCTTCTGATGCGTGCGGATACGTACATGCTGGGCAAATGCCCTCGTGCGATGAGAATTCGTCCCAGTGTATGCATTTTATTTTTGTTTTACTCGTAATTTGGAATACAAGGAGATTTTGTTATCCTGTACCGCCCGCATTTGTAAGGCGATTAGCTGGCATTATTCGGTGAGAAACCATATTGAAACATTATAAAGAAGTGGGTATATTACTCATTGGAATCAGTTGTCACGTGATGTGAGAGGAGCGCCTATGGTTACGTCTGCCGCCGTATCTAGTCCCCTGTTCGTCTGGAGTGTCTTCCTAGGGTTCGCACTCATGCTCGCCGCCTTCATCGGCGTCGTCGCACTCATCGTGGGCGTCGCTCACAAGGTGACCGGTAACCGCGGGCCGTCTGGCAACATCATCACCTGCCCCACGGAGTTCAAGCCAAGGATGTAGTAGCCGTCCCAAGCGGCACGCCCGTTCATCGGGGTCATCACACACGAGGCCGGCCGTCACGGATGACGACCGGCCTCGCTTTGTCTCTTGGGGCGTGACTGCCAGCGGGATGGGGCCGGACGAAGTGGCGCGGCCCCTCTCCCCCACCCCTTAGTGATGGAACAGCCTCATGCCCGTGAACGCCATGACCATTCCGTACTTGTCGGCGGTCTCGATCACGTTGTCGTCGCGGATGGAGCCGCCCGGCTCGGCGATGTAGCTCACGCCGGACTTGTGCGCGCGCTCCACGTTGTCGCCAAAGGGGAAGAAGGCGTCGGAGCCCAGCGCCACGCCCGTCTGGGTGGCGATCCAGGCCTTCTTCTCGTCCATGGTCAGGACCTCGGGGCGCTCCTTGAACCACTTCTGCCACTCGCCGTCGCGCAGCACGTCGTCGTGCTCCTCCGAGATGTACACGTCGATGGCGTTGTCACGGTTGGCGCGACGGATGCCGTCCACGAAGGGCAGCGAGAGCACCTTGGGGTGCTGGCGCAGGAACCAGGTGTCGGCCTTGTTGCCGGCAAGGCGCGTGCAGTGGATGCGGCTCTGCTGGCCCGCGCCCACGCCGATGGTCTGGCCGCCCTTTGCATAGGCGACGGAGTTGGACTGCGTGTACTTGAGGGCGATCAGCGCCACGATGAGGTCGCGCTTGGCATCCTCCGGGAACACCTTGTTGCTGGTGACCACGTTCTGGAGCTGGCCCTCGTCGATCTTGTAGAAGTTGTGCCCCTGCTCAAAGGTGATGCCAAAGACGTCCTTGCACTCCTTCTGGGCGGGGACGTAGTTGGGATCGATCTTCACAACGTTGTAGCGGCCGCCCTTCTTGGCGGAGAGGATCTGCAGCGCCTCGGGCGTGAAGTCGGGGGCGATGATGCCGTCCGAGACCTCGCCCTTGAGGTAGCGCGCCACGTCGGCGTCGCAGGTGTCGGAGAGGGCCGCCCAGTCGCCGTAGGACGAGAGGCGGTCGGCACCGCGCGCCCTGATGTAGGCGCAGGCGATGGGACTGGGGTCCTTGAGGTCATCCTTCACGAAGTAGATCTGGCGGTCGACGTCGGAGAGGGGCAGGCCCACTGCGGCCCCGGCGGGGCTCACGTGCTTGAAGGACGCCGCCGCGGGAAGACCAGTCGCCTCCTTGAGCTCCTTCACCAGCTGCCAGGAGTTGAGCGCGTCCAGGAAGTTGATGTAGCCGGGCTTGCCGCTCAGGACCTCCACCGGCAGGTCCGACCCGTCCTTCATGAAGATGCGCGCGGGCTTCTGGTTGGGGTTGCAGCCATACTTGAGTTCGAGCGAGTTCATGCCAGTTCCTCTCCCTTGCCTAGTCGCCGAGGTTCTTGTTGTAGAGCTTCACCCTGCCCGCCACGTTGGCGTAGAGGCTCACCTTGTTGTCCTGGTTGAGGGCCGCCCACACCTGGTCGGGGTCGGGGACGTTCACCGGGATGGGCTCGCCTGCGAAGGAGGGCAGCGGGTCCCCGTCGCCCTGGTAGGTGCTGATGAAGTAGCCGCAGCCCTCGTCCGCGCCCTCGTAGGCGAAGAACTCGCGCAGGCAGCGGCCATCCTGGCGCTTGAGGATGGAGAGCTCGAAGCTGCCGTCGGGATGGATGATGGAGCTGATACGCGGGGTGTAGTTGGGTGCGTCGGGTTCATACTCGCGGGCCATGCAGCCGTCGCGGAAGCTGCCCGCCTGCACGATGGTGTCGGTCTGGTCGCCATTGGTCACCACGAGGTCATCGCCCATGGTGCGAACGGGGTGGTAGATGATGAGGCTGGGATCCTCCAGCTTGCTGGGGTCGTGCGCCTGGGTCTGGATGCCGTCGTCGGTCGTGACGAACACGCGGTTGCGGCTGTTGGAGCTGCGACCCATAATCCAGTAGTACACGCGCCCCGCACCCACCACGATTCCGCGGCCCGGGTACGGGTTCTCCCTCAGTAGCTGTGCCAGGTCCTGCATGCGAGCTCCCTTCGAAGCGATCCTTCGCACCAAGGGAACGACGCCACACGTGGGCAGACGCTCCCTGCGGGTGCGACTTGCCCAGACGGTCGGCATGGTAGGTTACGTGCGCCGCTCCCCCGTGGTGGTCCACGATTCTCCGTCAGTCACAGCGCAGTTGGTCCACCCGATTGTACCGTTAGGACACGCGGAACCAGGGGAGAAGCGATATCGCCACAACGGCGCGATGGGTCGACCGAGTTCACTCCCATCGTCACTAGACTGGAATAGCAGCCATGTCTGGCTGGCTCGTGGGAACGGGTTGACACGACAGTGAGGGAGTCTCTTCACTCGGTGGGAAAGACGTACCTGCAGCCCGTCTAAAAGCGTCTAAGAGGGAGCAGATAGGGATGGGGGACGCGACAGCGGCCCCCGGCAGCAAGTCGCTTGCGTGCACACATAGGACGGGGCTCCCCGTGGTCCTGTCTAAACCCCGCCCCCGGGGCCTCGAGCCGTGCCACCCATGGCAGGGAATCGAAGCCTAGGAATGGAGGAGGCGCCCGCCGTCCCACCCGGCCGACCCCTCCTCATGAGATCGGTAATCCTCTCCGACGGGCCAATTGGCAGGGAACTCCCAAAGCGAGCACACATATCGGGCTCCCGCTGACAGGGGGTCCGACGCCCGGGGTCAATCCCAGTTGGATTCCAATCAAACCTTGAACCTTGGCAGCAAACTTCTGAAGTGAGTGCTCGTATCGGGAGTCTCCTGCCATTAGGCCCCCCAATCGCTTCCGAATGGCGGCAGCCTCCCGGTGTGAGTGCTCACATCGGGAGGCTGCCGCCACGGGTCGGGGGGCTTCCGCCTCGCGCGAGTCCCCCACCTGGGGGAATGCCAGGTGGGCCCGGCCCGTGCGGGCACACCTCCCGCGGGGAAGCGCTCACGTCGGAAAGTTACTGCCATAGTTTTGACTTTGATGTATAAGAGGGGCCAGGTGGAGGGCCACGGAACCGAGAGCCGTTCCGAGGGGGCAGTCGCACTCCGCTTTGGGCTGGCGTCATGGGGCAGCCGCGAGTGGAGGCGTCTCTCTTCCCCTTCTTTGGCTATCGAAGGAGACGCGGCAGTCCGAGGACGAGGAGGGACTACCGTCAGAAATCGCATCTCGTGTGTACACGTGGGACGGGCTATTAGGCAGGGTGGTCCCTACCGAGCCCTCAGACGCCAGAAAGTGCGCGTCGTGTGTACACACGGGATGCGATTTCTGACATGGGATCTGTCCCGCTGACACGTTTCCCCTGATAGCAGAAACCTCATGGCTTCAGCTCTGCCAGAAAGTTCGTCCCGCGTGTGCACGCGGGACGGGATTGCTGACACGGACCTCCCGACGATGCTGACGACCAGAGGCAGGGCAAGGGATGTGGACCCGTTCCCACGACGGGTTTCTCTCCCCTTCTTTGACCTCTGCCCCTGGGCCAACCACTGGAAGACGAGACGGCCTCAAGCCCTGCGCTGCCTCTGCCCGCCCCTCCCGGCGTTGGAGAGGAACAGCTGGTGCAACCCGCGGAGGGTGAGGGTCTCGTCCACCCTGACCTCGTGCGCGAGGAGCGCCGAGAGCTGTCCGGCGTGGTCTCCCGTGAGGACGACGGGAGCCGCCTGCCCCAGCTCGAAGAACACCCGGTCGAGCAACCCATCCACGCGAGCGACCTCCCCCAGAACGACGCCCGACTGCATGGCCTCGCGCGTGGAGCGGCCAATCGCGCGCTCGGGCGCACGGAGCTCGATGACGGGGAGTCGCGCCGCCGCGCGGCTGAGGGCGGTCGCCCCAAGCGCGAGCCCGGGCGCGATGATCCCTCCGTCAAAGGCTCCCGCTGCGTCGATGACCTCGATGTTCATGGTGGTCCCAAAGTCCACCACGACCACCGGCGACCCGTAGGCCTCCCGGGCGGCGAGGACATCCGCGATGCGGTCCGGTCCCACCTCCGAGGGGTCCTTGTAGCGCATGGGCAGCCCCGTGCGCAGGCCGGGGCCAACGACCAGCGCCCGCCCGCCGGGGCACAGCGAGCGCAGGGCGTCCTCCCACGCGGCGCTGAGGCTGGGGACCACGCACGAGAGAATCGCACCCATGGGGACGGGGGTGCCGGCCGAGTGGCCACGCGCCTCTCCCCCGCCAAACGCGGGCAGGGTCATTCCGCCGGCGACATCGCCGAGGAGACACGCCAGGACCTGCCGCGCCTGCATGCGGGCCTCGTCGGGGGTGAGCCGCTGAGGGGTCGTGACCTCCCAGGTGCCCAGGGGCTCCGCCAGCGCGTCGACACCCGCGCCGAACAGGCCGAAGGACGTGCTGGTGTTTCCCACGTCCACGGCGAGCACCGCCTGGGCATCCGTGGACCGGACTTGTCCCTCGACCCCTCGGACCTCGTGCGCCATGCGTACCACTCCCCTTCGATGCCGTCGCTATACTGTACCAAGTCCGCCACCCATGTCCGGGGCGGCGGGCATCCGGTAACCCGACTCCCCGACATCGCCGGCACTCGCTCGCCACGCGGCAGCGTTGCCAGCTGGCCACAGGGGGAGCGGATATACGAACAGGAGAATCACATGGACAACGGTACCGACCGCGCCTCGTGGCGCGGGCAGCTCACGCTGCGCGGGGTCATCATCGGCTGCGTGGGCTGCGTGATCATCACGGCCTCCTCGGCCTACACCGCCCTGAGGCTGGGGGCGCTCCCCTGGCCCATCGTGTTTGCGGCGGTGGTCTCGCTCTTCTTCCTCAAGCTGCTGGGCAACGCCTCGCTCAACGAGGCGAACGTGACCCACACCATCATGTCCGCGGGCGCGATGGTCGCGGGCGGCCTTGCGTTCACGATCCCCGGCGCCTGGATGCTGGGGTACGCCGACCAGGTGGGCTGGACCCAAATGCTCCTCGTGGCGCTGTGCGGCACGGTGCTTGGCCTGGCCTGCACGGCGGTCATCCACCGTCACTTCATCGTGGACTCCCAGCTGGAGTTCCCCATGGGCAATGCCGCGGCACAGACGCTGCGGGCGACTGAGGCGGGCGGCAGGACGGGCGCGCAGCTGTTTGGCTCCATGGGCATCGCGGGCGCCTACACCGTGCTGCGCGACGCGCTCGGCGTGCTCCCCACCATGCTCGCGTCGCTCCCCATCCCCGGCGTGACCTTTGGCATCTACAACTCGCCCATGATGCTCTCGGTGGGTTTCCTGGTGGGAGGCGTCGCAGTGGCCTGGTGGTTTGCCGGCGCGGTCTTTGCCAACTTTGGCCTGGTGGTCGCGGGCAGCGCCGTCGGGCTGTGGGACGTCGAGGCGGCACAGGGCATCGTGAAGAGCCTGGGCATGGGCCTGATGATGGGGGCCGGCATCGCCGTGGTGGTGCGCGACATCCTCCCCGAGGCGGCGGGCATCCTGCGTGGCATGCGCGGCGGCGACGCCGGGGGAGACGGGCAGGAGTCGCTGGTGTCCGGCAGCGTGCGGCTGGATGCCGGCATCCTTGGCCTGGCGACCGCGGCCGTGGCGGTTCTCGCCTGCCTGGGCCTAGGGCTTGGCCCCCTCCCCGCCGTCGTGGTGGTGCTCCTCGCCTTTGTGACCACCGCCATGAGCGCACAGTCCTGCGGCCAGACCGGCATCGACCCCATGGAGATCTTTGGCCTGATCGTGATGCTCGTGGTCGCGGCGTTCTCGGGCCTCCCCCAGGTGCGGCTGTTCTACGTTGCGGGCATCGTCGCCGTTGCCTGTGGGCTCGCGGGAGACGTGATGAACGACTTCAAGGCTGGCGCCATCCTGGGCACCGACCCCCGTGCGCAGTGGCTGGGCCAGGCCATCGGCGGCGTACTGGGAGCGTTCGTGGCGGCGGCGGTCATGGTCGCGCTGGTCTCGGCGTACGGACCCGACGCCTTTGGGCCCGACAAGCAGTTTGTGGCGGCGCAGGCCTCGGTGGTCGCCACGATGGTGTCGGGCATCCCCAGCGTCCCCGCATTTGCGATCGGCCTGGTTGCGGGCATCGCCCTGTACTACGCCAACCTGCCGTCCATGATGTTTGGCCTGGGTGTGTACCTGCCGTTCTACCTTTCGTTCACCGGCGCGCTGGGGGCGCTCGCCAAGGTTGTCTACGACCGCGTCTGCGCCTCGCGCCGCAAGGGCCTATCGACCGCCGAGCAGGAGGCGGCCCGAGCAAAGTCCGACGAGAGCGGCCTGGTCGTGGCCTCCGGCCTGCTGGGCGGCGAGTCGGTGGTGGGCGTGGTCATCGCGCTGGCCTCCGTGATCGCGGGGCTTGCGGGTTAGCCGCGTCGCAACGAGAGCATTCGTGGGGTCCGGGAGCCGTGCGCCCCGGACCCCTTTCATAACGGGACGCTCCCACGTCCAGCGACCGTCGCACCCACCGAAAGGCCTCTTCGCAGGGGAGAGATGCGACGCGCCGCCGCCGTGGGCCCTCCCACCGGCAGCGGCGCGTCTCTCTCCCCTTAAGCTGGGGGATGTACCTACCCCAGGAACTCCACGACCTTGTCGCCCATCGCGACGGTACCCAGGACGTGGTCCTTGGGCGTCTGGGCGTCGGCGATGTCGACGGTACGCCAACCGTCGTCGAGCACGCGCTGGACGGCCCGCGCCACCTCGTCGGCGGCGTCGTCCATGTGGAAGCTGTAGCGGAGCATGAGCTCCACGGAGAGGATCTGCGCGAGCGGGTTGGCGATGCCCTTCCCCGCGATGTCGGGGGCGGAGCCGTGGCTCGGCTCGTACAGGGCCGTGCCGGAACCGAGCGAGGCGGAGGCGAGCATGCCGAGCGAGCCGGTGAGCATGGAGGCCTCGTCCGAGAGGATGTCTCCAAAGGTGTTCTCGGTCACCAGGACGTCGAACTGCGCGGGGTTGGAGACCAGCTGCATGGCGCAGTTGTCAACCAGCACGTCGGACTCCTCGACCTTGGGGTACTCCGCCGCCACGCGATGGGCAACCTCGCGCCACAGGCGGCTCGTCTCGAGCACGTTGGCCTTGTCGACCGACGCCACGCGGCCGCGCCTCCGGGCCGCCGCGTCAAAGGCCCAGCGCACCACGCGCTCGATCTCGTGCTCGCTGTACTCCATCGAGTCAACGGCGGCGTCGCCCGCGGCGCCGTCGACGCCCGCGCCGGGGACGTTATGGCGGCGCGTGTGCTCACCAAAGTAGAGCCCGCCGGTGAGCTCGCGCACGATGAGCAGGTCAACGCCCTCGAGCCTCTCGGGCCTGAGCGGCGAGGCGTCGCGCAGCGCCTGGTACATGCGCACGGGACGCAGGTTGAGGTAGAGGCCCAGGCTCTTCCTGATGGCAAGGAGCCCCTGCTCGGGGCGAACGGCACCCGGCGTGGTGTCGTTCCACTTGGGGCCGCCGACCGCGGCGAGCAGGACGGCGTCGGCGGCACGGGCAGCGGCGAGCGTTGCGGGCGGCAGGGCGCTCACCTCCTCGCCGGCTGCGCGGGTGGCGTCGATGGCGGAACCGCCGATGAGGTGGTCCTCGCACTCAAAGGCGGCGTCGTGCCTCTCGCCCACCGCCTGGAGGACCTTCTTGCCCTCGGCGATGATCTCGGGGCCGATGCCGTCGCCCGGAAGCGTGCAGATGCGGTACGTCTTGGATGCCATGCCTACTCTCCCTTGGCCTCGCGGGCGAGGCGCGCCTTGGTGCGGGCAACGAGCCCGCCCTCGCTGATGATCTCTTGGATGAACGGCGGGAACGGCTGGGCCGAGAAGGTCTGGCCGGTGGTCTCGTCGCGGATGGTGCCGGTGTCGGCGTCGACCTCGATCACGTCGCCGTCCGAGATGGCATCGCAGGCCTCGGGGCACTCCATGATGGGGAGGCCGATGTTGATGGCGTTGCGGTAGAAGATGCGCGCGAAGCTCTTGGCGATGACCACCGAGACGCCCGCTGCCTTGATGGCCACGGGGGCGTGCTCACGCGAGCTGCCGCAGCCAAAGTTCTGGTCCGCCACGATGATGTCGCCCGGCTTGACCCGCTTGACGAAGGTGGTGTCCAGGTCCTCCAGGCAGTGCTTGGCGAGCTCGGCGGGGTCGGAGGTGTTGAGGTAGCGCGCGGGGATGATGACGTCGGTGTCGATGTCCCTCCCGTAGCGGAAGACGGTTCCCTTGAACTGCATTGAGTATCTCCTTTGCTCGGGCGGGGGCTACAGGTCGGACGGGAGCGCGATGTGACCGGCGACGGCAGATGCCGCGGCGACGGCGGGGCTCGCCAGGTACACCTCGCTCGTGGGGTCGCCCATGCGGCCGACGAAGTTCCTGTTGGTGGACGAGACGCACCTCTCCCCCGCGGCGAGGATGCCCATGTAGCCACCCAGGCAGGGGCCGCAGGTGGGGGTGGACACCACGCAGTGGGCGTTGATGAACACGTCCATGAGACCCTCGTGCACGCACTGCAGCCACACGCCCTGGGTGGCGGGGATCACGATGCAGCGGACGTTGGGGTCGACCGTGCGGCCGCGCAGGACGTCGGCGGCGGCGCGCATGTCCTCGATGCGGCCGTTGGTGCACGACCCGATGACCGCCTGGTCGATCTTGATGTGGCGGCTCTCTGCAACGGGATGCGTGTTGCTGGGCAGGTGGGGCCATGCGACGGTGGGGACGATGTCGGCGGCGTCGATCTTGATGACCTGCTTGTACTGCGCGTCGGGGTCGCTGTGGTACTCGGTCCAGGGGCGCTCGGTCCTGCCCTCCAGCCACTTGCGGGCGACGTCGTCCACCTCGAACAGGCCCGCCTTGCCTCCGGCCTCGATCGCCATGTTGGCGATGGTGAGCCTCCCCTCCACGCTCAGGTTGGCGATGGTGGATCCGGTGAACTCCATGGCGCAGTACAGCGCGCCGTCCACGCCGATCTTGCCGATCACGTAGAGGATGATGTCCTTGGCGCTCGCGCCCGCGGGGAGCTCGCCGTCCACCTGGATGCGGATGGTCTCGGGGACCTTGAACCAGGCGCGACCCGTTGCCATGCCCACGCCGGCGTCCGTGGAGCCCACGCCGGTGGAGAAGGCGCCGATGCCGCCGTAGGTGCAGGTGTGGGAGTCGGCACCGATCACGAGGTCGCCCGGTCCCACCACGCCGAGCTCGGGGAGAAGGGCGTGCTCGATGCCCATGCAGCCCTGCTCGTAGTAGTGGGTGACGCCCATCTCGTGCGCGAAGTCGCGCGTGGCCTTGGTCTGCTCGGCGCTCTTGATGTCCTTGTTCGGGCTGTAGTGGTCGGGCACGAGGAAGATCCTCGTGGGGTCCCACACCCCCGCACCGATCTCGCGCACCGTCTTGATGGCGATGGGGGCGGTGATGTCGTTGGCAAGGACGCCGTCCAGGTCGCACTCAACCAGCTGGCCGGGGACGACCTCGTCCAGCCCGGCGTGCGCGGCAAGCATCTTCTCGGCCATGGTCATGGCTCGTGTCATGTAGGTCCCTCTCTCTTGGTGTTCGCTCCGCCCGGCGGCGGCCCCGCGGTGGTCAGTCTCCCGCTTACTTACCCGCCTTGGAGCGACCGGTCGAGATCATGCGGTTGATGGCGTTGACGTAGGCCTTGGCACTGGAGACCACGATGTCGGTGTCGGAACCTCGGCCCGTGTATACCTTGCCGTCCTCCGCCGCAATGCGCACCGTGACCTCGCCGATGGCGTCGATGCCGCGCGTGATGGACTTGACCGAGAACTCCTGCAGGTCGCAGTTTGCGGAGACGACCTGGTCGATGGCCTTGTAGGCGGCATCCACGGGACCGGTGCCGGTGTAGGCGACCACGTGCTTCTCGCCCGCCTCGTCCGAGATGGTGACCGTGGCGGTGGGCACCGCGGCATCGCCGCAGACGACCTGGATGGCGTCGAGGACGTAGACCGAGGTCACGCTGCGCTGCCGCTCCTGCACGATGGACTCCAGGTCCTCGTCGTAGACCTCCTTCTTCTGGTCAGCAACCTCGAGGAAGCGCTGATAGATCTCGTCGTACTCCTTGTCGGAGAAGCTGTAGCCCAGCTCGGCGAGGCGGTGCTTGAGGGCCGCGTGGCCGCTGCGGGCGGACAGCACGATTTCGGACCCGGCGGCACCCACGTCGGCGGGGTCGATGATCTCGTAGGTGTCGCGTGCCTTGAGCACGCCGTCCTGGTGGATGCCCGAGCTGTGCGCGAAGGCGTTTGCGCCCACGATGGCCTTGTTGGCCTGGACCTGCATGCCGGTGATGCTGCTCACCAGGTGGCTGGCACGGGTGAGCTCCGTGGTCACGACGTCGGTGTGCGCGTCGAGCTGGTCGCCGTGCATCCTGATGGCCATGACCACCTCCTCCAGCGCCGTGTTGCCGGCCCTCTCGCCCAGGCCGTTGATGGTGCACTCCACCTGCCGCGCGCCGTTCTTGACGCCCGCGAGGGCAAGGGCGGTTGCCATGCCCAGGTCGTTGTGGGTGTGGACCGAGATCTTGACGTTCTCGATGCCAATGACGTTGTCGGCCAGCCCCTTGATGCGGCGGCCGAAGTCGTCGGGCATCTGGTAGCCCGTGGTGTCGGGGATGTTGACCACGGTGGCGCCCGCGTTGACCACGGCCTGGATCACGCGCTCCAGGAACTTCTGGTCGGCGCGGCCCGCGTCCTCCGCGTAGAACTCGACGTCGTCCACGTACTGCTTGGCGTACTTGACGCAGTGGATGGCGCGCTCCACGCACTCGTCCTCGGTGATGCGGAGCTTCTCGCGCAGGTGCTGGGGAGAGACGCCAAGTCCCGTGTGGATGCGGGGGCGCTTGGCGGTCTTGAGCGCCTCCGCGGCGCGGTCGATGTCCTTGTCGACGGCACGGGTGAGGCCTACCACCACGGCGTCGTCGCCCGCCATGCGGCCGATCTCCTGCACGGAGCGGAAGTCGCCGGGGCTGGAGATGGGGAAGCCGGCCTCGATGACGTCAACGTGCATGCGCAGAAGCTCCTGCGCGATGACGAGCTTCTCCTCGGTGTTCATGGAGGCTCCGGGCGACTGCTCGCCGTCGCGAAGCGTGGTGTCGAAGATGTCAATCTTGCGGGTCATGATCTTTGCTCCTTGCCGTCTTGGGCCAATGGACGTGTGTGACACGGCACCTGATGGCACCGCCAAGGAGCTCGCATGCAAAGGGGTGGGGAGGTCGTTAGAGAGAACCGTCTGGACGGGCGCGCGGCGCGCTACCGCCTGGGTGTGGGCCGGTCGGACCCTACGCTAGGGGGAGCCCCGCTAGGGGCGAGGTAAGCTCGAGCGCAGCGAGAAGAAGGGCGCACCCCATGGTGCGACCGGCATTCCCCAGAACTGCGACCTCTGCCCTGTGCATGAGAGACTCCTCGTATGCGTGCGCGCTCCCCACGAGCGCGACTCGGTGGTTAGTTTGACACCCCCTGGGAACGGGGGACGTCCCGGTTTCCCAGACCGTAACAATGGGCGTCGGAGCGTCACGAAGTCGTCACGCCGCGAACCCCCGACCGCTACCGCGCGTTTCGCTCCAGCGCAATCGAGCCGACCGCAAGCCCCCCGACAAGGGCGTTCAGGAGGAGCGCCAGGGGCACCTCCCCCATGAGGTCGAGGCGGCCCGCCGCGAGCGAGGCCAGCGAGAGCGCGACGGCCACGGACGGGACGACAAAGCAGGTCACGGTGTCGGCACGCTCCAGCAGCGCCTTGGGGACCTGACGCCTCCCGCGTGACGCGGAGCCCTCCGCGTCCACCTTGAAGGGTGCCCCCGTGCCCGCTGCCATGCCCACTCCCAGCTCCGCCGTCTCCATGCGACTCCCATCCTCGCCCTGCGCTTTCCGCAAGACAAGCGTAGGGCTGGGGCATCCGCGCGGGGGCATCGCGCCGTAAGGATGAGGTAAGGGTCGATGGGCGGAGGGTTGGGCAGGGGAGAGGGGCCGCCGCCCCCCGCCAGTCGCCCGGCACGCCCGAGGGGAGGTTCCCGAGGGCGAGAGGAGCTGTCTCCCTATGCCCCGACGCGCGCCACGGGGGTGCCGGCGTCAACCCAGCCGTCGAGGATGGTGCGAACCCCACCCAGGTCGGCGGAGTTGGGAACCGAGACGATCACCACGTCGTCGAGGCCCGCCCGTGCGATGAGCTCGCGCGAGAAGGCGAGGAGTGCCTGGCCCGCCTTGACGCGCTGCCCCGGTCGGACGAGCACCTTGAAGCCCCTGCCGCCCATCTCGACGGTGTCCACGCCCACGTGCACCAGGACCTCGGCACCACCGTCGCCGGCGATGTCGACCGCGTGGAAGTTGGGGGCTCCCGCCACCGACACGGTGCCGGAGACGGGCGAGAGCACGGTCTCGTCCTCGGGCCTCACGGCAAAGCCCTCGCCCATCGCCCCCGCGGAGAAGACCGGGTCGCCCACCTGGGAGAGGGGCACGAGAAGGCCGGGGACCGGCGAGAGGAGCTGCGTGCCGGATGGCTCGCCCTTCTCTCCCCCATGTGCCCGAAGCATTCCCAGGAGTCCCATGCACCCTCCCCTAGCGGGCGTCGTCGGCGGGGAAGCGGATTCCCGCCTGGCGGCGCGCCTCGTCCATGACCGCAAGGGACCCCACGGTGACCCGCTCGCAGAAGGCAACCCTGCCCAGGGCGTCGGCGTCGCCGTTGATTGCACTGACGAACGTCGCGATCTCGCAGGTCATGTCGTTGTCGGGCATGGTGGCGGGGATGACCTCGGCCTTGCCGCCGGCGGCGCTGTACACCATGCCCTTGTCCTCGTAGGGGACAAACCTGAGGTCGGCGGGGCAGTTGGTCTGCTCCCACATGAGCGTCCCCGCGTCGCCTGCAACCTGGGCGCCGTAGAAGTCGTTCGCCACCTTGCTGTAGTTGAGGTCGACGATGGTGCGGGGATAGCTCAGGACCACGCTCCCCGCGAGGTCGATCCTGGCACCCGAGGGCTCGGGCTCCCACGGAAGCGGGATGGTGAGCAGGCTGGCGCTCACGTGCTTGGGCCGCCCGAACAGCGCGATTGCGGGCTCGACGGCATAGACGCCGATGTCCATGAGGCCGCCCTCCGAGAGCGCGGGGTCAAACTGGTTCACGTGCTCGCCCGCCCTGAGCTTGGCGATGCGCGAGGTGACCTTGCCGTACCGGAAGGTCGCCTGGCTCACCCTGCCCACGCGGGCGAGGTTCGCCGCCACGTTATGGAAGCCCGGAGTGTGGAGGTTGCGCATGGCCTCCATGCACACGACCCCCGACTCGTGGGCGCACACGAACGCCTCGGTCGCCTCGCGCTCGTTTGACGCGAAGGCCTTCTCGACCAGGACGTGCTTGCCCCCCTGGGCGAGAAGCGACGCCTGCCTGGCGTGCGCCCCGTTGGGGGATGCCACGTAGACGGCGTCGACCTTGTCCGACGCCGCGAGCGCATTCAGGTCGTCGAACGCGAGGGTGGCCCCGCGTGTCTCGCCAAACTCCCGGGCGCGGCCAAGGTCACGCGAGTAGGCCGCCACGTAGCGGGTGCCGGGAATCTCCGCGAGCGCCTCGACGAACCGCTTGGTTATGGCACTGGTGCCTATGGTCGCAAACCTGACGTCTGCCATGCCCTCTCCCATCCCCAAACCAGAACGAGCTTCCTTGGGGGGATTATCCCGCATTTCCCCCTCACTGAGACGCCTGGCAGGAGCGGGGTGCAAGAGGTCACGAGTCTGGACCGGGCGCGGGACACGGGCGCCTATTCCCGCCAGCTTCCCTGCGATCTATGGGTGGCAGGGTGCTTAATTCCATCGGGGTCCTCGCGGTCGGGAGAACTCACCTGCTTAACTTTCCCGATGCCCGTATGGATTTCAAGGCCAAGTGCTTAACTTTCTCGGTGCCCGTACGGGTCAGACTGTCCGAAATCCACCCAGGCACCGAGTTCTCTAAGCATGCCTCTGCCGCAACTCGTACACTCACCGAGTTCTCTAAGCAAGCTGCCAATCCAGACGCACGCAGCAATCCAGATGGATGGCACAACAGAGCTCATGATGGAAAACGTAGCGACGCGAGGAGTGCGGGGCCGTGCGGCGGCATGCTCCAACGGCAAGCGCTGAACCAACGGTCTCCCGGCGCCCGTCACGGGCGGCCGTGTCAGAACCCTCCCAGCGCGGCGCCTTCGTGGACACATCGGCGGCAAGTTCCCGAGCGCATGGTCACGACATTCGTGCAGGCAAAGAGTCCCTAGAAGAACGGGTTGGCCAGCCTCCCGGCACAACATGCCTCGCGTGAGCACCCTCAAGGGTTGCCGACGAACACCGGAGCCGCATTCCCGCAGCCGTCAATGCATCACGAATCTAACTGCGGCAGCCGCACTCCCCGCGTAAGTGCTCACGCGAGTGATTTGCCGCCATGGCACGAGACTTGATGTGCTGGTAACCGTACGGAGACCCACGGGGACGCTTCGGTGGCGGCCGGATCCCGATGTGAGCACATCTCTACCGCAGAATTACCAGCCGGGGCTGGTCAGCCTGCCGTTTCCCCAGGTGGGGGGGCTCCTTGGACTCGCCCACTTCCCGGCACGCGGCAACAAACGACTGATGTGAGTACTCACATCGGGAGTTTGCTGCCAATCGGACCCATTCCCAGACCCGGATGGCAGCTGCTTCCCGATATGAGCACTCACGTCGGGAAGCAGCTGCCATTGTTGCAAGGTTGATAGAGATCCAACTGGGGAAGCGCGAAGTCGACGCACTGCGGCGGCTGCCACTGCCAGAGAAAGCGCACACGTCAGGAGTTTGCTGCCAGCGGGCCCTTCCCGGAAGGCGCCCAATCCGCGGTGTGGCGCTCTCGCGACGGGGGGTCCCTCATGAGGGACTACGGTGGCCTTCCGCACGTGGAGGGGGAGGGTCGACTGGTCCGGGCGAGGGGCGACCCACCCCATTCTTAGCCACTGATTCCCCGCCGGGATAGTCGCTACATGGAGCCTGGGCGGCGGGACGCCGGGCGAGACACGCAGCACCTCGGAAACCCCGCCGCCAGAGCCTGCGCGGCAGGTGGTCCCGAAGGTCAGGAACGGAGCAGGCCCTTCCCCGCGGACAGTAACCCCGCAGGGGTGACCGGTCTCTTCCCCTCTCTGACCTCCGATGCCCCTCCGACCGGCGATTGGCTTTGGGCCAAAGGCTCGCCCCCAAGTGAATTGGTTGAGAATGGCCACGGAGGAGCTGGGAGCATGCGTCGAGGCTACGGCTCAAAAGCCCGGCTGCCATGCGCGCGCCGTACGACGACAGGGCGGACGGCCCTCTCCCCTTCTTCGATCTTGAGGGGTCGCGACGTGTCAGCCCACCAGGCGGACGGCTTGGTACCAGGCCCCAAATGGTGGTGACGAGGGTCGCCGATCCGCCCGGCGCCACAGGGCCCCTATACCGCCCCGTTGCCCTCCCGGGCGAACAGCGCCCTGTGGCGCAGGACCGGGATGCCCAGAACCAGGGCAACGACGGCCAGGCTAAACCCGAGGAGGAAGAGCGTCCACGCGCGCTCCTCGCCCAGCCCCATCACGATGCAGGCAAAGCTCACCAGGTAGGTTGCCACGACGACGATGGGCAGGCCGACCTCCCACAGCCAGGAGGCCACCGCCGAAGCCGCGGAGGGACGTCCCTCTCCCCCGGCAGCGCCAACCCCCGCACGCCCGTCGCGCGGATGCCCTCCGGAGATGCCCGAACGACCGGAAAGAGCGATGGTAGTCATGGTTGCCACCCCCATGGGAAGACTCTGACCAACTACCACCTAGTTTGTATCCGAGCAGTTCATGGCCCAAATACGCGACGGTAATGAATCTGTAAGCCGTCGCGGCGGCGGGAGTCGGGCATCACGCCCATCCCCCGCCGCCACGCAAACCACTTATGCGGAGTGGACCGCCTCCGCCATCGAGCGCACGTACTCCTCGACGTAGGGGACGCACCCCTCGCCATGCTCCGCGACGATGCGGACGATGGCCGAGCCCACGATGGCACCGTCCGAGACCGCCGCCATCCGCGCCGCCTGCTCGGGCGTGCTGATGCCAAACCCAACCGCGACGGGGATGTTGGAGGCCTCGCGGACGAGCTCGACCATGCCGGCGATGTCCGTCGTGATCTTGGAGCGCACGCCGGTGACGCCGAGCGAGCTCACGCAGTACACGAACCCCTGCGCCTCGCGCGCGATGCTGCGGACGCGCTCGTGGGAGGTGGGGGCGATGAGGCTCACAAGCTCCAGGCCCTCCGCGGCCAGGGGCTCGGAGAACTCGGCCTTCTCCTCGAAGGGGACGTCCGGGAGGATGACGCCCTGGACCCCCGCCTTGGCGGCGTTTGCGGCAAAGCGCTCGGTGCCATAGCCAAAGACCACGTTGGCGTAGGTCATGAACACCAGGGGCACTGTGAGACCCCTGCCACGCACGCGCTCGACCATCGCAAAGATGGAGTCGGTGGTGACGCCACCCGAGAGCGCGCGGATGTTGGCCTCCTGGATGACGGGGCCCTCCGCCGTGGGGTCGCTGAACGGGATGCCCAGCTCGATGAGGTCGGCACCGGCCCGCTGCATGGCGAGAAGCGCCTCCTCGGTGACGTCGAGCGAGGGGTCCCCGCAGGTGATGAACGGCACGAATGCCTTCTTGCGGCTCCCGTCCGCCGCGGTGAATGCGTCCTTGATGCTAGTCATGGAGGTCCTCTCCCCTGTAGCGGGCGATGGCCGCCACGTCCTTGTCGCCGCGCCCGGACAGCGTGACGATGATGATCTGGTCCTTGTCCATGGTCGGCGCGAGCTTCATGGCATACGCCACGGCGTGCGCACTCTCGATTGCGGGGATGACGCCCTCCTGCCTGGACAGGTACTCGAAGGCGTCCACCGCCTCGTCGTCGGTGATGCCCACGTACTCCGCGCGGCCCGTGTCGTGCAGCATGGCGTGCTCGGGGCCGACGCCCGGGTAGTCGAGGCCGGCGCTGATGGAGTAGACGGGCGCGATCTGGCCGTACTCGTCCTGGCAGAAGTAGCTCTTCATGCCGTGGAAGATGCCAACGCGACCGGTCTCGATGGTTGCGGCGGTCTCCTTGGTGTCAATCCCCCGCCCGGCCGCCTCGCATCCGATGAGACGAACGCCCTCGTCGGGGATGAAGTGGTAGAAGCTGCCCATGGCGTTGGAGCCGCCGCCCACGCAGGCGATGACCGCGTCCGGGAGCCTGCCCTCCGCCTCGAGGATCTGTGCGCGCGCCTCGCGGCTGATCACGGCCTGGAAGTCTCGGACGATCATGGGGAATGGGTGCGGGCCCATGGTGGAGCCGATGAGGTAGTGGGTGTCGTCGATGCGGCTGGTCCACTCGCGCATGGCCTCGGACACCGCGTCCTTGAGGGTGCCGGTGCCGGACGACACGCCGCGCACCTCGGCGCCCAGCAGGCGCATGCGGTACACGTTGAGCGCCTGGCGCTCCATGTCCTTCACGCCCATGTACACCACGCACTCCATGCCGAGGAGCGCCGCGACGGTGGCGGTCGCCACGCCGTGCTGGCCGGCGCCCGTCTCGGCGATCAGGCGGGTCTTGCCCATGTACTTGGCGAGAAGCGCCTGGCCAAGCGCGTTGTTGATCTTGTGGGCGCCGGTGTGGTTGAGGTCCTCTCGCTTGAGGTACACCTTTGCGCCGCCCAGGTCCCTCGTCATGTTCTTGGCGAAGTAGAGCAGGGAGGGACGGTTTGCGTAGTTGTTGAGCAGGTCGGTGAGCTCGGCGTTGAACGTGGGATCGTCCTTGTACCGGTCGTAGGCTTCCTCGAGCTCGATCACGGCGTTCATGAGGGTCTCAGGAATGTACTGTCCCCCGTGAATCCCGAACCGACCCCGAGAGGTCGCGGAGTTGCTCATCTCTTCCCCTAACTGCGGCCACGGCCGCTCGCATCTTCCCGGGGTCCTTGAGCCGGTCGGTCTCGATGCCCGAGCTCATGTCCACGCCCCAGGGGTGGAATCTGTCTATTGCCTCGCCCACGTTCTGCGGGTCGAGGCCTCCCGCCAGGATGAAGGGCCGCTCGACGCCCCGGATGAGGGACCAGTCGAAGGCCTTTCCCGAGCCTGCGCCACCGTCCAGGAGGACGATGTCGGCCTTTGACTCGTTCGCGCGGCGCACGTCGTCGGGCGTGCGGACGCGAATTGCCTGGCAGATGGGTATGTCAACGAGCTCGCGAAGGAACACGATGTAGGGGTTTCCCTCGTTGCCGTGCAGCTGGACCATGTCCAGCACCGTGTCGGCCAGCTCGGAGACCAGTCCGAGCGGCTCGTCCACGAAGACCCCAACGGCGGGGACCCGGGGATCGAGCCTGTCGACCAGCTGCTGGAGCCGGTCGCGGTCGACGTGCCTGTGCGAGCTCGGGTAGTCAACGATGAAGCCGCAGAGGTCCGGGAGCACCTCGTTCACCACGTCTATGTCCTGCTCGCGGAACATCCCGCAGAGCTTGACGTGCGTACGCTCGCTCCCCTCGTCCAGGAGCTCTCGCATCCTGACGGTGGACATGCGACGGTTGTTCATCACGGAACCTCTCCCCTCAGCTCGGCAAGTGCGGCAGCCTTGTCATTCTGGCGCATGAGGGTCTCTCCCACGAGCACCGCATCGACGCCCGCATCATATAGGCGGCGAATGTCACTGGCGTCCCTCACGCCGCTCTCCGAGACGAAGAGGCGCTCGGGCCCAACGAGCGGACGCAGGCGGATGCTGTTGCCAAAGTCGACCTCGAACGTCCGGAGGTCACGGTTGTTGACGCCCACCACGCGTGCGCCGGCGGCGAGGGCGCGGGGGACCTCCTCCGGGGCATACGCCTCCACCAGCGCGGAGAGCCCCAGCTCGTGGGCGAGCGAGACGTAGCGTGCCAGCTGCTCGTCGGTGAGGATGGAGCAGATGAGGAGAACCGCCTGCGCGCCAAGGACCTTTGCCTGGTAGACCATGTACTCGTCCACCACGAAGTCCTTGCGCAGGACCGGGATCGAGACGGCGTCGGCGATGGCGGAGAGGTACTCGTCCCTCCCCTGGAACCAGAACGGCTCGGTGAGGCAGCTGATCGCCGCCGCGCCCGCCGCCTCGTACTCGCGGGCGATGGCGACGGGGTCGAAGTCCTCCGCGATGACCCCCTTTGAGGGGGATGCCTTCTTGCACTCGCAGATGAACGACATGCCGGGCGCCCAGAGCGCGCGCTCAAACGGGAAGCGGAACGAGCCGTCGCTCTCGAGCTCCCTCTCGGCAAGCCCGCGCGCCTCGCCGGCGACCTGGTCGAGGGGCCGCTCCTCCCGCTCCCGGGCTACGCGCTCGCGGGTGCGCTCCGCGATGGTCTGGAGGATGTTCCCGTGCTCCCCCATCAGCGGTTGCTCTCTTCCACGAACGCGTCCAGGGTGCGGAGCGCGGAGCCGTCGTCCACCGCCACGCCCGCCTTGGCGACGCCCTCGCCGATGGAGTCGGCGATGCCGCTCACGTAGAGGGCCGCGCCCGCGTTGAGGACGGCGGCGTCGCGCTTGGGCCCGCGGTCCTCTCCAGAGAGGATGGAGCGCACGGTGGCGGCGTTCTCCTCGGGGGTGCCACCGAGCAGGTCCTGCTTGATGCAGCGGGAGAGGCCGAAGTCCTCGGGCACGATGGTCAGGGTGCGATAGTAGCCGTCACGCAGCTCGCAGGCGCTCGTGGGGGCGGAGAGCGAGATCTCGTCCATGCGGTCCTGGCCATAGACCACGAGCGCGCGCCTCACGCCGAGGTTGGAGAGGACCTTGGCGATGGGCTCCACGAGGTACTCGTCGTACACGCCCAGGAGGAAGAAGGCGGGCTTGGCCGGGTTGGTGAGCGGGCCCAGGATGTTGAAGACGGTGCGGATGCCCAGCTCCTTGCGGATGGGGCCGACGTAGCGCATCGCGCTGTGGTACCGCTGGGCAAAGAGGAACGCCATGCCGCAGGAGTCGAGCTCGGAGCGGACCTTGTCCGGGTCCTGGTCGAGGTTGACGCCCAGCGCCTCCAGGCAGTCGGCGGTGCCGCACTTGGAGCTTGCGGCGCGGTTGCCGTGCTTGGTGACCTTGGCGCCCGCACCGGCGCAGATGAGCGCCGCGGTGGTGGAGATGTTGAAGGTGTTGGAGCGGTCCCCGCCCGTGCCCACGATCTCGAGCGTGTCGACGCCCGGGTGCTCGACCGGCGTCGCCAGCTCCCGCATGGCGGCGGCGCAGCCCGAGATCTCGTCGATCGTCTCGGCCTTGGTCGACTTGGTGGAGAGCGCCGCGAGGAATGCTGCGTTCTGGGTGGGGCTGGTCTCACCGCTCATGATCTCGCGCATGGTGGCGTAGGCCTCGTCGTAGGTGAGGTCCTCCTTGGACACGATCTTCTCGATTGCTTCCCTGATCATCCTGGTGTCTCCCTGTCACTTGAGAACTGACTTCGTCCGCTTCGCGCCTCGAGCCGGTGCCGCGCCCCTACAGGTCGCCCGACCGCCATCGGTCCACCACGTCGAGGAAGTTCCTCGCCATGGCCGAGCCCTCCGGGGTCATGACCGACTCGGGGTGGAACTGGACCCCAAAGGTCGGCGCGTCGACGTGCCGTACGGCCATGACCTCCCCGTCGTCCGTGGTCGCCGTCACGCGCAGGCACTGGGGCATCGATGCGGCGTCGGCGGCGAGCGAGTGGTAGCGCGCGACGGTGGTGGGCGACTCGATGCCACGGAACAGCTCGCAGCCCGGGTCGAGCGTCACCCGTGACGCCTTGCCGTGCATGATGGCCGAGGCATACGTGACCACGCCGCCAAACGCCTCCACGATCGCCTGGTGGCCCAGGCACACCCCCAGGATGGGGACCCTCCCGGTGAGGGAGCGGACCACGTCCTCGCAGATGCCCGCGTCGGCGGGACGCCCCGGGCCCGGCGAGAGCACCACGGCGTCGGGCGAGAGGGCCTGGAGCTCCCCCACCGTGAGCCCGTCGTTGCGAATGACGCGGACGTCCGGCTCGATGGAGCCCAGGAGCTGGTACAGGTTGTAGGAGAAGCTGTCGTAGTTGTCGATGAGGCAGATCATCGGTCGATGCCCCCCTCCGAGGCCTCGATGGCGCGGACCACCGCGCGGGCCTTGTTGCGGCACTCCTCGAACTCGTGCTCGGGGATGCTGTCGGCGACGACGCCCGCGCCCGACTGCACGCAGACCTCCCCGTCCTTCTTGTAGGCCAGGCGGATGCCGATGCAGGTGTCCAGGTTGCCGGCAAAGTCCAGGTAGCCGATGGCTCCCCCGTAGATGCCGCGCTTGTAGCCCTCAAGGTCGCGGATGATCTGGCAGGCGCGGAGCTTGGGCGCGCCCGAGAGGGTGCCTGCAGGGAGGATGGAGTCGACGGCGTCCACCGCGTCCCTGTCCTGGGCGATGCGGGCGCCCACCGTGGACCCAATGTGCATCACGTGGGAGAAGCGCAGGATCTTGTGGAACTCGTCCACGTGGACGCTCCCCAGCTCCGCCACGCGGCCGAGGTCGTTCCTCCCCAGGTCCACGAGCATGTTGTGCTCGGCAAGCTCCTTCTCGTCCGAGAGGAGCTCGCGCTCCAGGCGCTCGTCCTCCTCGGGCGTCGCGCCACGGGGGCGCGTGCCGGCGAGCGGGTAGGTGAAGAGGCGCCCATCGGTCAGGCGCGCCAGGGTCTCGGGGCTCGCGCCAGCCAGCTCCAGGTCGTCGCTCGTGAAGTAGAACATGTAGGGGCTGGGGTTCTCGGCCCTGAGCAGGCGGTAGGCGTCGAAGAGGCTGCCCGTCGCCGGCGCCGTGACGGGATCGCTCAGCACCACCTGGAAGATGTCGCCCTCGTGGATGTGGTGCTGCGCGGTGCGGACCATGTCGCAGTAGCGCTCGCGCGAGAAGCGGGGCTCGAGCGGAGCGGCGAGCCGGAGCGGCTCGAACTTGGCCGGCTCCCCATGGCGCAGGATGTCCTCCATGCGGTCGAGGCGCCTGCCCGCCTCGCGGTAGCCCTCCTCGAGGTCGCCCCGGGTGGGGACGCCCGTCACCAGGACCACGCGCTGACGGTACGAGTCGAAGGCGATCACGTCGTCAAAGAGCATGAGGTCCATGTCGAGGAAGTCCGCGTGCCCCATGTCGCCGCCGCGCAGCGTCGGCTCGCTGTACTTGAGGTAGTCGTAGGAGAAGTACCCCACCAGGCCACCGCAGAAGGGAGGGAAGTCGTCGAGCTGGGGGCTGCGGTGCGCCGCCAGCACCTTGCGGAGGAAGGCGCCCGGGTGGTCGACGCGGCTGGTCTCGACCTCCGGGGCCGTCGCCTCTCCCCCGCCCATGGCCGGCCTGCCGAGGTTCCTTCGGACCCTCAGCTCGCCGTCCAGGCAGGTGACCTCCATGCTGGGGTCAAGGCCCAGGAACGAGTAGCGCCCGGAGCGCTCGTCGGGCTCGGCGCTCTCGAGCATGAACACGTGATGGCTCGCCCCGCGAAGGCGGCGGACCGCCTCGATCGTGGTGAAGCCGTCCGAAAGGATCTCGCGGCGGACGGGGATCCTCTCGTACTCCCCCCTCTCCGCGATCCGACGGACCTCCTCAAGCGATGGGTACATGCTCACCTCCCACTTTCCTCGAGAACGGAAGGGACCCGCCCCCGACGTCGTCTACAGATGCAGATTCGTCAAGGACGGGTCCCTGGGACTCGCGGTGCCACCTTGGTTCGTGGGCTGGGCCCACGCGCTTTGCAAGACGCTGTCACGCCTCTGGCAACTGACGTATGCCCTCACGTCGCAGCCTACTTGGCAGGATCGCTTGCCCCTGCCTTTGGGTGCGCCCTCGGCGGCCCAATCAACGCCCCGCATCTCGTCCTGGATCTCAGCACCCCAGAATCTCTGTGCGCGCGTGTGGCGTCTACCTTCCGCTTCTTAGGTTTGGTCGTTCGTATTCGGTTGAGTCGTACTCTAGCGCCCGTCTGCCGGCAACGGGGGCACAGTTCACAGCCAGGCAACATTGCGCCCCTAGGCCGCCACAGACCCTTGGGAAGCCTGAAGATGGCCTGACGCCTATGCGTCCCCGCGGGCGAAGGCGCAGATCATCTCGTTGGTGAGGCTCGAGGTGTCGGGCAGGCTCAGGGGGAGGTCCTTGCGGTCGAACCAACGGCCCAGCTTGAGCTCGTGGCGGTCGAGGGTGATGTGGGAGTCCCCCTCGACGTCGCAGAAGTAGCCGCCCAGGACGGTCTGGGTGAACGGCCAGGGCTGGCTCTTGTAGTAGCGGATGTTGCCCACGTGCAGGCCGACCTCCTCCATGACCTCGCGCCTGACGCAGTCCTCCATGCTCTCGCCCACCTCCACGAAGCCGGCGACGAGGGCATAGTTCTTGTACTCTCGCCCGGCGTACTTGGTGAGGACGATCCTGTCGCCGTCGGTGACGCCCACGATCACCGCTGGGCTGATGCGCGGGTACACCACGTTGGAGCACTGCGGGCAGGCGAGCTCGCGGCTGGTCGCCACGTGCCGGAGCGGGCCTCCGCACACGCCGCAGAAGCGGTTGTGGCGGTACCAGTCCCACAGGTGGTAGCCGGTGATCGCGGCAAACGACATCCACCGCGGCTCCAGGAAGCGGAACTCGCGGATGGGGGCAAACGAGAAGCCCGCCGGCGCCGGGACCTCCGGGCCGTCCGGCTCGCCGGGATCGGCCACGAGCGGGGTGGGCGTCCCCTCTCCCCCGCCTCCCGCCACGCGGCAGTCGGCGAGGAAGAACTCGCTGTCGCCGATCGCGAACAGGTAGCGGGCGTGGAGCTGGGCGGCGTCGGCACCCCAGTCGGAGAGCCAGGGCAGCTCGAGCCTGCCGTCTCGCACGGCATACAGGGCCAGGCCCTGGTGGTAGGCGAGGACGAAGCTCCGTCCCGTGGGTGCGTCGGTGCGATAGGTCCGGTCGAAGCGATGGTCCCCTATGTCTTGGATCACGGGCGGCGCTCTCCTCTACATGATCTCCTGGAACACGCCCCGCAGGGCGGGATAGATGCGGCGCCAGGTATCATAGCGCCCGTTGTAGAGGGAGACCACCTTGCGGTCCGGCTCCACGGTCCCCTTGGTGTGGACCAGGGCCCTCGCGCACCCCGCCACGTCCCCGTACGCCCCGCAGCACACGCTGGCGAGCATCGCCGCGCCCATCGCCGGGGCCTGCTCGGTCTGCGTGATGCGCAGGGGAATCCCCAGGACGTCGGAGATGATGGAGAGCCACAGGCGGCTCCTCGCGCCGCCGCCGCAGATGGTCGACGACGAGACGTCCAGCTCCTCCTCGCGGGCGATGCAGGCGCAGTCGCGCAGGGCGAAGGCGACGCCCTCCAGCACGGCCTGCGTGAGGTCCGCGCGCGTGCTCGTGGCGCACATCCCCACGAAGGCGCCGCGGGCGCGCGGGTCGTTGTGAGGGGTCCTCTCGCCCATGAGGTACGGAAGGAAGAACACGTCGTTCTGCCCGAGCCCCTCCAGCGAGATGGCGCCCTGCTCCGCCGTATAGTCCTCCGTCTGAAGCACGTTGCCCATCCACCACTCGTTGCACCCGGCGGCGGTGAGGATGCAGCCCATGAGGTTCCAGCCGCCCTCGGCGTTGCAGAAGCAGTGCAGCTTGTTGTCCTTGTCCTCGTGGTAGCTGGCCATGTTCATGAGGATGGTCCCGGCGGTCCCCAGGACGATGTTGCAGCTGCCCTCGCCCACGGCCCCGGCACCCACGGCGGCGGAGGCGTTGTCTCCCGCGCCGGCGCACACCCTGACCGTCCTTGGCAGACCCAGCCGGTCGGCGACCTGGGGCAGCAGGGTGCCGACCTCCTCCCAGCTCTCGCACAGGCGCGGCATCTTGGCGCGCCACAGGCCACACAGCCCCAGCATGTGCTTGCTCCAGCAGCGATTGCGGACGTCCAGGAGCAGCGTGCCGGACGCGTCCGAGTAGTCCGTGACGTACTCGCCCGTAAGGCGGAAGGTGACGTAGTCCTTGGGAAGCATGATCTTGCGGATGGCCGAGAAGTGCTCGGGCTCCTCCTCGCGCAGCCACAGCAGCTTGGGTGCGGTGAACCCCACGTACGCGACGTTGCCGGTGTAGCGGGCGATTGCCTCCCGGCCGATGTCCCTGTTGAGGCATCCCACCTGGTAGCGGCTGCGGCTGTCGTTCCACAGGATGGCGGGGCGGATCACGCGGTCCCGCCCGTCCAGCGTGACGAGCCCGTGCATCTGCCCGCAGCAGCCCATGCCCGCAACCTGGCTGGCATCGATGCCCTCGAGCAGCTCGGGAATCCCGTCGCACACGGCATCCCACCAGTCGTCGGGGTCCTGCTCGCTCCAGCCCGGCTGCGGCATCGCCGTGGGATAGCGCCGGCTCACCACCGAGCGGACCCCACCACCCTCGTCCATGAGCAGCAGCTTGGTCGCGGACGTTCCAACGTCAATCCCAATGAAATACATGACAGCGCCACCTTCCGGTCTCTCCCAGGCAAGAAGGCCTCCGCCGTTTCCGACGCCCCCAGAGGCACCCTGCCATTCTAGGCATGGCGCGGCACGTCTCGCCCGAGCCTTCCGGCGGCGTGCGGCACGTTTCGGCGAGGGTGGGACTCCATCTCGCGTACCTAGTGAACAGGCCTAAACACCTCTGGGGGAGACGCACAGTCCCCGCCATGCCCGCAAGCGCCCGCCAGTGGGAGGGGCGCATGTTTCCCGACACGTCCCCCGAACAGTCTCGTCATCGTTTTATCGCAGTTGAAATGAGGTATTTGCAGAATGCTCGAGGTCAGTGGGAGCCATCTCGCGTACCTTCGACCGCTGGGCGAGGAGATGGTCTCTTTTAAACAAAGCAAAACAATTTCCGCGTGTTTATGGTCTATTGTTTTTATCAGTTTTAGTTACATCGTTCGGTTTTGGTTTGGAGGCCACCGTGAAGGTCGGGGTTCGCGACATAAGCCGTCGCACGGGATTCTCCCCCGCCACCGTCTCCAACGCGCTCAACCACAAGAGGGGCGTGAGCAAGAAGACGGCGGAGGCAATCATCAAGGCGGCCCAGGAGCTGGGCTACCAGCGTCCCAACAAGCTCGAGAAGATCGTCTTCATCGTGGCGAGGAAGAGCGGCCGCGTGCTGGACGAGTCTGACTTCCACCCCATCGTGATCAACGGGGTGGAGCGCGAGGCGAGGTGCCATGGCCTCTCGACCAACTACGTCACCGTGGACCTCCTGGACCCCGAGAGTGGTCCCCTGCTGCACGAGATGTGCCAGGACCCCACCAACGGAATCGTCCTGCTGGGGACCGAGATGGAGGAGGGCGACTACGCTCCGTTCTACGGCTCGGTGGCGCCCCTCGTGATCGTGGACGGCTGGTGCATCCGCGACTTCATCGAGTCAATCGTGATCTCGAACGAGAGCTCCGCCTACCGCGCGGTGCGCTACCTCATCGACCGGGGTCACACGCGCATCGGGTACCTGCGCGGCGACCTCCAGATTCGCAACTTCCCCCTGCGCAAGCGCGGCTACCTGCTCGCCCTGCGCGAGGCCGGCCTTGAGTTCGACCGCCGCTACGAGGTGACCGTGGGGACCACCATCTCCACCGCCTACGAGGCCTCCCGCAAGTGGGTCGCGGCCAACCACGAGCTCCCCACCGCCTTCTTCGCCGAGAACGACGTGATGGCGTGCGGCATGATGCGCGCTCTCCTTGAGGCGGGCTATCGCGTGCCGCAGGACGTCTCGTTCGTGGGCTTTGACGACCTGCCCCTGGCGACCGCCATGCTCCCCGCGCTCACCACGCTGCACGTGCCCAAGCACGACATTGGCGAGATCGCGGTGCGCAAGCTCATCGAGCAGGTCCGCGACCCGCACGACTACGTGTGCACCACGCACATCTCCGCCCGCTTCGTCGAGAGGGACAGCGTCGCGCAGATCTAGCGGAGTGGGCCTCCCGTCTTTCATACAGGCGCTCAGCCCGAGAGAATCCCCCAGGAACGTGGCCACCCACGGCGACACCCCTACGAGAAGGGCCTCCCGCACCGTCTTTGGATGCGGGAGGCCCCCTTGTCTGCAAAAGGCTCGCCTGGGGCGGGGGAGAGGGCCGCGGGAACGTTGCCCGGCCCCTCTCCCCTGCCGGCTAGCGACCGTTACTCGTCGTTGTCGCCTCCGGTCGAGGACATGGCCGCTGCGGAGTTGTCCTGGTGGCCGGTGACCTCGCGCCAGACCCACTCGGTGAAGCGCGGGTGATCGTAGCCGTTGTCAACCGCGAACTGGAAGGCCTCGTCGCGGAAGTCGCGCCACTCCTTGATCTGCTTTGCCCACTTCTTGGCATCCAGGATCTCGAGCGCATGCGACGCGAGCGCCCAGCGGTCCATCTCGTTGAGGCGGAGCATGTCGTACGGGGTGGTCGTGGAGCCCTCCTCCATGTAGCCGTGCACATGGAAGTTATCGTGGTTGGGACGGCCGTGGATCAGGCCGTACACCGTGTGCGCATAGGCGTGGAAGGCGAAGAGCACGGGCACGTCCTCGCCAAAGAGCTGCTTGAAGCGCTCGTCGGAGATGGCCTCGTCGTTCTCCTCGCTGTCCTGGATGGAGAGGAGCTTGACCACGTTGACGAAGCGGACCTTGATGCCCAGGTCCTGCAGCGCGTCGGAGGTCGCGAGCATCTCGAGCGTGGGGACGTCGCCGCAGCAGGCGAGCACGATGTCGGGCTTCTCGCCCGCAGCGGTGTTGCCCGCCCACTCCCACTCGGCCACGCCCTCGGCGAGCTCCTGCTTGGCCTCGTCGATGCTCTGGAAGGTCGGCGAGGGCTGCTTGCCGGCGAAGATCGCGTTGATCTTGTTGGTGGACTTGTAGGCCTCCTCGCCAACGCACAGGAGCATGTTGGCGTCGGCCGGGTAGTACACCTGGACGATGTGGTCGTTGTGGAAGTTCTTGTTCAGCAGCACGTCCACGAAGCCGGGGTCCTGGTGGCTGAAGCCGTTGTGGTCCTGACGCCAGACGTGGCTGGTGAGCAGGATGTTGAGGCTGGAGATGGGCTTGCGCCAGGGGATGTGGCGCACGGTGGCCTCGAGCCACTTGGCGTGCTGGTTGACCATGGAGTCGACCACGTGGATGAACGACTCGTACGAGCTCCACACGCCGTGACGGCCGGTGAGCAGGAAGCCCTCGAGAAGGCCCTCGCACTGGTGCTCGGACAGCTGCTCGATCACGGAGCCGGTGCTGCTGAGGTACACGTCGTTCTCGGGGTCGGCGTTGAAGCCGGCGTCCCACTGCTTGTCGGTGAGCTTGTAGGCCGCCTGCAGGCGGTTGGACGCGGTCTCGTCAGGCCCGAAGAGGCGGAACTTGGTGAGGTTGAGCTTGAGGACGTCGGCGGTGTAGTTGCCAAACACGCGCGCCGCCTCGGTCATGCCCCAGCCGTGGCCCTTCTCCTTGACGGGGATCTCGTAGTCGTGGATGTCGGGCAGCTCGAGGTCCTCGAGGAGCAGGCCGCCGTTGGCGTTGGGGTTGGCGCCCAGGCGCAGGTCGCCCTGCGGCATGAACTCGGTGACCTCGGGACGCAGCGCGCCGTTCTCGTCCCACAGCTCCTGCGGGCGGTAGCTGCGCAGCCAGCTGCGGAGCACGCGGAAGTGCTCGTGGGTGTCCTTGGCGGACGCCAGGGGCACCTGGTGGGCACGCCAGCTGCCCTCGGTCTTCTTGCCGTCGATGTACTTGGGGCACGTCCAGCCCTTGGGGGTGCGGAAGATGATCATGGGGTACTCGGGGCGGGCGGTCTCGCCGGCCAGGGCACGCCACTTGATGTCGCAGATCTCGTTGAACACCTGCTCAAGCAGCGCGGCAAAGCGACGGTGGATCGAGATGTGGCTCTCGTCGTCAAACCCCGCGGTGAAGGTGTAGGGGTGGTAGCCCATGCCGCGGAAGAACTCGTCGCGCTCCTCGTCGCTGATGCGGGCGAGGATGGTGGGGTTGGCGATCTTGTAGCCATTGAGGTGCAGGACGGGCAGCACGATGCCGTCGGTGACGGGGTTGATCAGCTTGTTGGTCTGCCAGGACGTGGCGAGAGGACCGGTCTCGGCCTCGCCGTCACCCACGACGGCGAACGCGAGCAGGCTGGGGTTGTTGAGGACCGCGCCGTAGGCGTGCGAGAGGGTGTAGCCGAGCTCGCCGCCCTCGTGGATCGAGCCGGGGGTCTCGGGCGCAAAGTGGCTGGGGATGCCGCCGGGGTACGAGAACTGGCGGAAGAAGCGCTGCAGGCCGGCCTCGTCGTCGGTGATCTGCGGATAGTGCTCGCGGTAGGTACCGTCGAGCAGCGACTGGGAGGTGCCGGCGGGTCCGCCGTGGCCCGGCCCCATGAAGAACACGACGCTCTGGCCGTGGTCGTGGATGAGTCGGTTGACGTGGCCCATCAGGAAGTTGATGCCGGGCGTGGTGCCCCAGTGGCCAACCAGGCGGTGCTTGACGTCGGCACGGCCGAAGTCGCGCTTCTCGCCCGTCTTCTCGTCAACGAAGTCCTTGCGCATGAGCGGGTTGCTGCGCAGGTAGATCTGGCCGACGGACATGTAGTTCGCGGCCCTCCAGTACTTGTCGACCCAGGCCAGCTCCTCCTCGGGAACCGGTGCGTCGAGCTTCTTCCAAGGTGTGCCTAGCTCCTCGGCCATGAAGGCTTCCTTTCTCCCTGCGCCCCGATGGGGCGCTCGTGTTGTGCTCTGTCTGCGGCAGCCTGCGATGGTGCGGCGCGCCTACTCGGCGACCGCCTCGCCCCTCTCCTTGAGGAAGCCGACCAGGCCCGCCTTGATCTCTGCCTTGTCGACCACGTTGCGGATGCCGACAACGTAGGGCACGCCCTCCTTGCCCTTGAGGTCGAGTGCCATGTCGGACATGGTGATGACGAGGTCGCCGTCAAAGTTCTTGATGTCGTCGATGGTCCCGCGGACGGTCTGGATGGGATACCCCTCCTCCGAGAGGACCTGCTTCACGTTGATGTCGAGAATCTCGCTCATCGCGACACCAGCGCGGCAGCACACCAACGCCCGGTACTTCTCTGCCATGTCCAGCTCCCTTCCGGCACGGGACCCACTCCCGCGCCAAGGCCCTCCCGGGACGACCCTTCGCCCGTCGGGAGGCGCATGACGAATATGGACTGCCGCGCGCCGCGCGGCGTCTCCTCGTCTAGAAGAGTCCCATATCCGAACCCCACAGTCAATTTGAAACTAAATATTTTTGGGCTATTTCTCCTATCTTTTCTCATAGACCGTTCAACACGTTCATTTGCGCAAAGAACGTTTTTAGGAAGATGTAAACGCTTGACGCGACCTGTTTACCTGTGTTGTTATGAAACATTCCCATTTTTATGAACGATTTGAACCCAACATCGAGCGAATCGTTTATAAATCTCGTTTTTGCATAAATACGCCGCACAATCTCACGGCGGGAGCAATTCGAGAGAAAAGAGGCCCCCGAAAACGACCGAATGGTTCATAAAATGGTCGTTGGAATCATCCGGCGCGGCACGTGGCCGCGCGGCACCGAGCAACAGAGGGGACGCCGCATGCGGAGAAGCGAGTCCTTCGTGATGAAGCGTCGCGAGGACATAGTCCGCCTCCTCGAGGAGCGCGGGAGGATGGACGTCACGGACCTCGCCGAGCGCTTTGGCGTCTCGCCCCTGACCATCCGTCGCGACCTCGACTACCTTGAGTCGAGGCAGCTCGTCTCGCACCAGTACGGCTCCGCTACCCTCATGAACACGCTGGGAAGGCCCTCCGGCTCCCGTCGCGTCATGGCAAAGCGAGCCATCGCACGGCGCGCGGCCGGCTTTGTGGAGGACGGCGACGCGGTCTTTGTGAACGCGAGCTCCACCGCCCTCGACGTGGTCAACCACATCGAGGCCGACGACGTCTCGGTCATCACCAACAACAGCAAGGTCATGCTCCTGCAGGGGCCCCTCAAGCCGACCATCCTCCTCACGGGCGGGGAAGCCGTCCCGCCGCGCGCCTCTCTCGCCGGACAGCTCGCGCTCGACACCATCGGGCGCTTCACGGCAACCAAGTGCTTCATCGGCTGCAGCGGCATCAGCGCGAGGGTGGGCCTCACCTCCAACACCGCCCCGGAGCCCACGGTCGACGCGCTCATGCTCGCGCGGTCCAGGGAGCACTTCGTCCTGCTCGACTCGGACAAGATCGGCGTGGAGTGCGCCTACGCATTTGGCACCGCCGCCGACGCCGGCACGGTCATCACCGACGACGGGGCGACCGACGAGCAGGTCGAGGAGCTCCTCTCCGCCGGCGTGCGCGAGGTCATCAGGGTCCCGTTGGAGTTTGGGCAGGAGGGGTAGCCGGGCCGCAGGGACGGGCCGCGGGCGAGACGTACCGCGCCTCTCCCCCGCCGCCACCCCATGCGCTCGACGCGCCCCCGACTTGTGCCGCGCGCACGGCGCACCGCTGGTCTCACCCACCGAAACCTCGAACCACTGTTCCCCCGCCACGCTAAGGTGAAAGTGTCCATGCACGTGCGTTGGCGGGAGGTAGCGGATGTCTGTCGAGACCCGTGGCTTTGGCAGGATGTCGGATGGCAGGGAGGCGCACCTCGTCGTGCTCTCCAACGAGGCCGGGATGCGCGTGGGCGTGTCGCAGGTTGGCGCCTGCCTGCAGTCGGTGGCGGTTCCCGACGGCAGGGGCAACCTGGTCGACGTGCTCCTGGGATGCGACGGCGCACCCGGCTACGAGAGCAACCCCCAGCTCCTCGGTGCCATCGTGGGACGGTGCGCAAACCGCATCGCCGGTGCGGCCTTTGACCTTGGCGGCACCACCTTCCACCTTGCGAGGAACGAGGGGGAGAACAGCAACCACTCGGGCCCGCACATGTGGTTCGAGCGCCTGTGGACCATCGCCTCCGGCCCCAACCAGACCGCCGACGGTGGCACTACCGTCACGATGGGCCTTCTGAGCCGGACGGGCGATCAGGGGTTCCCGGGCGCGGTCGACGTGAGGGTGACCTACACCCTTGGGGCGGACAACCGGCTGACCGTGCACTACGAGGCGGAGCCCTCCGCAACGACCATCATCAACCTCACCTGCCATGCGTACTGGAACCTCAACGGACACGCGTCGGGCTCCGTGTTGGGGCACACGCTCCAGTTGGAGGCGGAGAGGTACACACCCGCGGACGAGCACCACATCCCCACGGGGCAGATCCTGGACGTCGCCGGCACGCCGTTCGACTTCAGGGTGGCAAAGGCCCTGGGCCGCGACGCCACGCAGGCAGGCGAGGGGTACGACACCAACTTCGCCCTGCACAACGACGAGTGCGCGGAGCGCGTGGCGACGCTGGTGGGAGACGAGACGGGCATCACGATGGACGTCCTCACCGATGCCCCGGGTCTCCAGGTCTATACGGGCAGGTGGCTGGATGGCATCGGGAAGGGTGGCGCGCACTATCGGCCCTTCGATGGCGTGGCGCTCGAGGCGCAGTTCTATCCGGACGCCATCCACCACAAGAACTTCCCGCAGCCGGTGTATGCGCCGGGGCACCCGTTTGTCTCGACCACGACCTTTGCGTTTGGGACCACGGCATAGCTCACGGGCGGGGAGCGAGGAGTCACCAGGCTGACGGCAGCCGAAGGGGCCTCAGAAGTCCTGGAAGGGGCCGCGCTGTCATCCACGCACGGGACGGTAGCGCGGCCCTTGCCGGGAATTTGCTGCCATGATTCGATTCCTGATACCTCAGGCAAGGTGGTGCACTGAGCACGGCGCTACCAGCCGCCCGATTCGGCGGTGTCCTCTCCCGCACTGCCCCTCTCCCCATGCGCTGCCCCCCTGAGCTCATTTGAGGCGGAGGCAGGCGGGCTCTCCCCTGCGGGCGACGGAAGAGCAGCAAGTACGTCCCCAGCCACGTTGTCTGCGCCAGAAAAGATTGGAGGGGAGAGAGGCCAAGGCCCCTCTCCCCTCACTCGCCCACATGGGCGGAGGTCTGATTTATCGCAGCCCTCGCGGCTAGTTCTTCTTCTGGCCGTAGTAGGCGTTGGGGCCGTGCTTGCGCATGTAGTGCTTGTCCAGCAGGTACTGGGGCGCCCGGGCTTCATCCAGGGGCTTGCCCGCCGCCATGCAGAGCTGCTCGGTGTCGCGCGCCATCCTGGCAACCTCCTCGATCACCACCGCGTGGTAGACGGCCTGGGCGGCGTCTGCGCCCCACGAGAAGGGGCCGTGGTTGCGCACGAGGCAGCCGGGGTGCGAGACGGGGTCGAGGCCGCGGAAGCCCTCCACTATCACCTTGCCGGTGTTGAGCTCGTAGTCGCCCTCGATCTCGTCCTCGGTGAGGCCCCTCATGCAGGGCACCTCGCCGTAGAAGTAGTCGGCCTGCGTGGTGCCGTAGCACGGGATGGAGCGCCCCGCCTGCGCCCAGGCCACGGCCGCGGCGGAGTGGGTGTGGACGATGCCGCCGATGTTGTCCCACTGGCGGTACAGGTAGGCGTGCGTGGGGGTGTCGGAGGACGGGTTGAGGTCGCCCTCCACCACGTTGCCGTCGAGGTCGCACACGACCATGCTCTCGGGCGAGAGCTCGCCGTAGTCCACCCCGGAGGGCTTGATCACGAACAGGCCCCTGTCACGGTCCACCGCCGAGGCGTTGCCCCAGGTGAATACGACCAACCCGTGCTTGGGCAGGTCCATGTTGGCCTCGTAGACCTGCTCGCGGAGCTCCTTCAGCATCATGTCGAGCAACCTTTCTCTGAATGGGGAGGGCGCCGGTTGCGCCCGCGCCGCCCCCCAAGACTGACCTTCAGCGCGAAACCCTACGCCATCTGGCGCTCAAGCTCCTTCTCGGCCTCGTTGGCACGACGGAAGTCTGCCAGCCAGGCGCGGTAGCCCTCGACATCTGCGGGGTCCGGCTCCAACGTGACCTGCTCCATGTCGCCAAACACCTTCTGGTCAAGGTAATGGGAGAGAGACTCGCCCTCCTCCTTGTGGATCATGTAGGAAGCTGCGACCGCCTGCCCCCAGGCGCCGCCCTCGCCCGCCGTCGCCATCACGGTGACGGGAGCGTCGAGCGCGGCCGCGAGTATGGACTGCGCGACCTTGGGGGTCTTGAAGATGCCGCCGTGACCATACAGGCGGTCTATCTTCACGCCCTCCTCGCGCAGGGCCTCGTTGCCCACCGCAAGAGCACCGAACGCGGCCATGATGTGCTCGCGCATGAAGTTGGCGATGGTCAGGCGGGCGTCGGGCCTGCGGGCGAGCAGGGGGTAGCCGGTCTGGACGCCCATGACCGTCTCGCCCGAGATGAACGGGGTCGAGACCAGGCCGCCCGCGTCCTTCTCGCCCTCGAGCGCCTTGTTGAACAGCGTCGTGAAGACCTGGCCCTTGTCGACCTCCTGGCCCATGGCATGGGAGTAGTCGACGAGCAGGTTGACCCAGTCGTTGATGTCGGAGGTGCAGTTGTTGCAGTGCACCATGGCAACGGGGTCGCCAACCGGCGTGGTGACCAGGTCGATCTGCGGAACCGTGGCGTCCTTGAGCGCGTGCTCCAGCACGACCATGGAGAAGACCGAGGTGCCTGCCGAGACGTTGCCGGTGCGCGGCGCCACGCTGTTGGTGGCGATCATGCCCGTGCCCGCGTCGCCCTCGGGCGGGCAGACGGGGCAGCCGGCCTCGAGGTCGCCGTCGTGGTCGAGGAACCTCGCACCCTCGGGCGTGAGGTGACCCGCCACGTCACCCGCGACGAGCACCTTGGGGAGGAGGTCCTCGACCTTCCACGCAACGCCCCTCTCGGCCACGAGCCGATCGAACGCGGCGATCTTCTGGGCGTCGTAGTCGTGGGTCTGGGAGTCGATGGGGAACATGCCCGAGGCATCGCCCACGGAGAGGACGTGCTCACCGGTGAGGCGACGGTGCGCATAGCCTGCGAGCGTGGTGAACGAGGCGATGCTGGGCACGTGCTCCTCGCCGTCCAGGACGGCCTGGTACAGGTGGCTCACGCTCCAGCGCTCGGGGATGTGGAACGCGAAGAGCTGGGAGAGCTCGTGGGCCGCGCGCGTGGTCGTGGTGTTGCGCCAGGTGCGGAACGGCACGAGCAGCCTGCCCTCGGCGTCGAAGGGGAGATACCCGTGCATCATGGCCGAGACGCCCAGCGCGCCGAGACGCCTGAGCGTCACGCCGTAGCGCTGGAGCACGTCCTCCTTGAGGGACGCATACGCCGCCGCGATGCCGTTGTCGAGCTCCTCCTGGGCATAGGTCCAGTACCCGTCGACGAGGGAGTTCTCCCAGTCGAAGGTGCCCACGGCGATGGGGTCGTTGCCCTCGTCCACGAGGACGGCCTTGATGCGCGTGGAGCCGTACTCGATGCCAAGGGAGCACCTGCCCCCCTCGAGCTGCTCTTTTATCTGCTCCTTGGTTGCTGCCATGTTCCTCTCTCCACTTCTTGGAAGATGCGGCCGCACCCCCTGCCGAGGGCGCGGCCGCATGCGTTGTGTATGTGTGCCACCCGTAGGCCGCTAGGCCGACGGGTCACGCGACGGACGCCCCTAGCGGTATGCGACCTCGCCCAGGAGCAGGTCGCGCTTGAAGTCGCGGATGGTGGTGTTCTCGTCGATGATGGCGCACTCGACGCCCATGAGCTCCGCCCAGTCGGCCATCTGGTCGACGGTGAGGTCATAGGTGAAGGCGGTGTGGTGCGCGCCGCCGGCGTAGATCCAGGCCTCGGTGCCAACCTTGAGGTTGGGGCGCGGCGTCCAGAAGACGGTGCCGGTGGGGAGCATGGGCATGGGCTTCTCGACCTTCTTGGCGTCGACCTTCTGGACGATCAGACGGAAGCGGTTGCCCAGGTCGATCAGGGAGGTGGCGATGGCCGGGCCCTCCTTGGCGGTGAAGATGAGGCGCGCGGGATCCTCGCGCTCGCCCATCGAGAGCGGCGTCACGCGGATTGCCAGGCGACCGTCTGCCACGGAGGGATCGACCTCGCTCATGTGGCTCTCGAGGATGCCCTCCTTGCCGGGGACCAGGTTGTAGGTGTAGTCCTCCATGAGCGCGGAGCCCTTGGCGTCCTTCTGGCCCGCGGTCATGACCTTCATCAGGCGCACCATGGCAGGCGTCTTCCAGTCGCCCTCGGGGCCAAAGCCATAGCCCTTCTGCATCAGGCGCTGGATGGAGAGGGACGGCAGCTGCTTGAGGCCGCCGAGGTCGCCAAAGTGGTCAGAGAAGGCATTGTAGCCGTGCTCGTCGAGGAAGCGCTCGATGCCAATCTCCTGACGGGCCTGGACCTCGACGTGGCGACGGAACTCCTCGGGGTCGCGGCCGTCGAGCACGAGCTCGTAGGTGTCGTAGTACTCGTCGGTGAGTGCCTTGACCTCGGCGTCGGAAACTGCGTCGACATAGGGGACGAGGTCATTCACGGGCCAGGCGTCGACGGTCCAGCCAAACTTCTGCTCGGCCTCGACCTTGTCGCCGTCGGTCACCGCGACGTTGCGCATGGTGTCCGCGAAGCGGCAGACCTTGATGTTGCGGCTCTCGTTGACGCCAACGGCCACGCGCATCCACTCGCCGAGCTCGCGCTGCGCCACGGGGTCCTTCCAGAAGCCGAACACGATCTTGTGGGGGATGCGCATGCGGGCGAAGATGTGCCCGAACTCGCGCTCGCCATGGGCCGCCTGGTTCTCGTTCATGAAGTCCATGTCGATGGTGTCGTACGGGATCTCCTCGTTGTACTGCGTCGCAAACTGGCACAGCGGCTTGCGGAGGTCCTGCAGGCCGTGGATGTAGCTCTTTGCGGGCGAGAAGGTATGGGCCCAGGTGATGATGCCCGCGCAGTCGGGATCCATGTTGGCCGCGTTGAACGTCTGGCTGATGACGTCGCTGGTGAGCAGGTTGGGCTTGCACACGATCTGGTAGGGGATGAGGTCCGAGGCGTTGAGGGCCTCGACGACCTCCTGGGCGTGGGCCTGGACGTGCTCCAGCACCTCGTCACCATAGAGGTCCTGGGTGCAGGGGCAGAACCAGAACTGGTACTTCTTGATCTGTAGCATTTGACTACCTCCCTATAGGGTATGCGTTGGAGCAAGGTGCCTGGGTGTGGGAGGCCCTTGGGGCCTCCCACGGAGGCAAGGGGCGGGACGGTTGGGACGCCTGTCCCGGCCACCCCGTCGCCCCGGCGGCGGGAGCCGCCGGGAGGGAGCACGGACTACTTGATGACCTGGCCGGACTCGCGGTCGGAGAACAGCGCAAGGAAGATGAGGAAGACGATGCCCATGATGAGCTGCTTGGGCGCCGCCTCGAATCCCATCATCGAGAGGCCGCGGTCGAGGATGCAGTAGGTGAGGACGCCGACCACGATGTTGGAGAAGCGGACCTTGGCGCCGCCGGAGATGGGCAGGCCGCCCAGGACGAGCGCCAGCATGATCTGGGTCTCCATCATGTTGCCGCCGGTCGCGGTGACCGAGCCGTTGCGGATGGCGAGGATGAAGGCGGAGAAGCCGGTGATGGCGCCTGCCGCGATGTAGACCAGGGTCTTGGTCTTCTGGACCTTGATGCCCGCGAAGCGCGCGGCGGTCTGGGAGGCACCGATTGCCTTGAGGTTGGCTCCCAGCGGGGTGAAGGTGAACACGAGGTAGAAGACCACGAGGCAGACAATCGTGATGGTCATGAGCAGCATGGGGTCGTTGTAGTCGGTCTGCAGGTACCCTGCGCCCTGAGCGGGGGCGTCGGTGGTGAGGAACGCGACCACGCCACGGAGCAGGAACATGGTGCAGATCGTGACGATGAACGATGCGATCTGGCGACGGACGTGGAAGTAGGCGTTGAGCGCGCCGATCGCGGCTCCGGTGGCGATGCCGCCGAGGATGGCGAGCGGCAGGCTCACCTTCGAGAGTACGCAGACCACGATGCAGCACAGGCCGATCATGGAGCCCTGCGAGAAGTCGAGCGAGCCCATGGTCATAATCATGAACACGCCGATGGACGAAATCATGAGCGTGTAGGTGGAGTTGAGGATCAACCTGATGTTCTTGGGGTTGACCAGCCTCCCGTGGGTGGCCACCGCGAAGAACAGGACGATGACCACGAACCCGATGATCGGGAGGATGTTGCGAATGTTGAGCTTGGGACGGATCGCGGTGTCTTCGGCCGTGACCGTCGCGGTGTTGGTGTCAGCCATCCCTTGAGCCTCCTAAACCATGAGAGAGATGAGGTCGTTCTCGGTGAGGTCACGGGAGCGCTCGAGCTCGCCCGCGACCTTGTGGTCCTTCATCACGAGGATCCGATCGCACATGCCGATGAGCTCCATGATCTCCTCGGAGATGACGAGGATGGCCTTGCCCTGCTTGCGCATCTCGTCCATGAGGTTGTAGATGTCGGCCTTCACCTTGATGTCGATGCCACGCGTGGGCGAGTCGAGCACCAGGATGTCAGACTCGGCGCCCAGCCAGCGGGCGAGGACGACCTTCTGCTTGTTGCCACCGGAGAGAGCGGAGACGAACTGGCTCACGCCGACCATCTTGACGGACATCTGCTTGGCGTACTTCTCCGCGAACTCGCGCTCGTGCTTGGGCGAGAGGGGCTTCTTCATCTTGCGCAGGGACGGCAGGGTGATGTTGTCCTGGATGGTGTCCGCGATGAGCAGCGACTCGTTGTCGCGGTCCTTGGAGGCGTAGGCGATGGAGTGGTCGATGGCTGCGTTGATGTCGTTGATCGGGGTCCCGTCGCCCAGCTTGACCTCGCCGGTGCGGTTGTAGGACGCGCCGAACAGGGCCTTGCCGACCTCGTGCATGCCGCACTCGGAGAGGCCGCCGATGCCCAGGATCTCGCCCTTGTGGAGCTCGAGCGAGAGGTTCTCCAGCTGGCCGGGGACCGAGACGCCCTTCATCGAGATCGCGACGTCGCCGGAGAGGCTCTGGCCGTAGTCCTCGCGATAGTAGTGCTCGCTCATCTTGCGGCCGACCATGAGGGTCTTGAGCCCGTCCTGGTCCACGTCCTTGGCGTCGACGGTCTTGATGAACTCGCCGTCGCGCAGGATCGAGATGGTGTCGGACATCTCGAGGACCTCGCCCATGTCGTGGCTGATGAAGATGACCGTGCGGTTGTCGTCGCGGACCTCCCTCATCACGCGGAAGAGCTCCTCGCGGCCGCTCTGCGAGAGCGCCGTGGTGGTCTCGTCCACCACGAGGACCTTCGGCTTGAACCAGGTGGACTTGACGATCTCGACCAGCTTGCGGTCCTCGAAGTTGTAGTGCTCGATGGGATCGGTCGCCTTGATGTGCGCCAGGCCGTAGCCGTCGAGCAGCTCCTGGGCCTTCTTGTACATGGCGGCGGTGTTCTTGATCCCCTTGCTCATGAACTGGTCCTCGTCGCCCAGGAACATGTTCTCGGCGACGGTGAGGCCGTCGAGCGTGCCCTGCTCCTGCACGATGACCGCGGCGCCATGGTGGTTGGCGTCGACCTGGTTCTTGGGGGCGATCTTCTCCCCATCCAGCTCGAAGGTGCCGCCGCCGATGGTGATGATGCCGGTGAGCATGTTGGTGAACGTGGACTTGCCCGAGCCGTTCTCGCCTATGAGCGCGTGGATCTCACCCTTGTAGAAGTCGAGGGAGACGTGGTCCACGGCGTGCGTGGGCCCAAAGCGCTTGTCGATGTCCACGGCATGAAGCATGATTTCCTTTGCCATTGCGAGTCCCCCTTCCCTACTTGACCACGGCGCCGTTGACGCGCTTGGTGGTGAGCGTGACGATTGCGAGCAGCGTTGCGCCGGTGACGATGTTGTTGACCGTGGTGGGCATGCCAATGGCGACGAAGCCCGCGAAGATCATGGCGACGATGTACTCGCCGATGAGGATCGAGACCACGGGGTGGCCGTACTTCTTGAACGCCAGCCCGAAGAAGGTGCCCATGAGGGGCTGGAAGTTGAGCGCCTGGGAGAGCATGCCGGTCTGCGGGGTCTGCGCGGTGCCATAGCCCAGGTAGAGGATGGACATGATGCCCACGAAGGTGCCGCAGAGGGTGAACGCGATGGCCTTGTACTTGTCGACGTCCACGCCCATGTTCTTTGCGACGAGCTCGTTTGCGCCGATTGCGTTGGTGTACGTGCCGATCTTGGTGTACTTGAGGATGAACCAGCACAGCAGGTACGCAAGGACGGCCACGATCAGGTTCCAAGGATAGGCGCCAAAGAGCTTGTAGGCGTCATCCAGACGCGTGCCGTTGATGTCTGCGACCCACACCGAGAAGCTCTCATAGATGAGGGAGAGGCCCGTGGTCACGATGATCGAGGGGATGTGCATCTTGATGTAGGCGATGCCGTTGCAGAAGCCCAGCAGGAAGCCGACCAGGATGGGGATCACGATGACCGAGAGCCACCCGAGCCTGGGGATGAAGGCGATGGCCATGAGCTCGGACAGGATGAGCATCGCGCCGATGGAGAAGTCGAACAGCCCCATGACGCAGATGAAGTACAGTCCGCAGCCGCCCACGGCGTAGATGAGGGCGGACTGCAGGTACGACAGGAGCTTGTCCGGCGCGCCGAAGGTCGCGGGGGCAGCCACCTTGAAGATTGCCCAGATGATGACGGAGATGACGACGAGGAGCCCTACGCCGTACCACTGGCTCGTCTTCGCCTTCTTGAGAAACGATTGCATCAATCGCTCCTTCCTTCCAATCGAGGGATTGCATCCTCAGAACAGGGAGGGGGCCCAACGTACCCTGGCCCCCTCCCAACCGTTCTCGTCGTGGCGCCTCGCCGGCGCGGGCGAGCTTAGTCCTACTTGGAGTGACGGCTCTTCACGTCGTCGATCGAGAGCGAGGTCGCCGCCTTGTTGAGCGCGTCGAAGTCGTCCTTCGCGAGCTCCTTGATCTCGTCATCCGTGTAAGGAGCCTCGTCGACGAAGTACTTCTTGTAGTTGGCGTAGTCCTCGGAGCTGGAGACGTAGACGTACGGGAACTTGATCTCCTTGCCGAACTCGCCCTCCTTGACCTTAAGCTTGCCGGTGCAGGCCTGGTAGGTGAGGATGAATGCGTACAGCGGGTCGCAGAAGTGGCCGCCGGACTCGGCGAAGATGCCGCCGGTCTTGAGCTGCTCCTCAAGGTCATCCAGGAAGTCGGTGGAGACGACGGAGATCTTGCCGGTCAGGCCCATGTTCTTGAGCTGGCCGATGGAGCCCACGAGCGGGTCGCCGCCGCCGCCGGCAACGATCAGGGCGTCCATGTCGGGGTAGGTGTTGACGAACTGCTCGGTGACCTTGGCGCCCTCGGCGGAGCTGGTGTTGGCGTAGACGGGGTCGGTCATCGTGGCCTTGTCATCGGGGTGCTGCTTGTTCCACTCGTCCAGGCCCTCCTTGTAGCCCTTCCAACGAAGCTGGAACGTTGCGTCGCCGACCGTCCAGCCCTCGAGGCAGATGTTGCGGGCACCGGTCTTGTTGGGGCCACCCTTCTCCAGGAGGAGGTTCATGAGCGTCTTGCCGTTGAGGACCTCGTCCTCGTGGACGGCGCCCACGTAGAACTTGGAGTTCTCGGCCGCCTTGTAGACGTCAGGCGAGCTCTCCTTGGAGATGATGCGGTAGAACTGAGTGACGTACATCTCGTTCTCGTTGCAGGTGTTGATGACGGAGGTCATCTCGGAATCTGCCGAGTTGCAGATGATCATGCCGTTGCAGCCAGCCGCAGCGAGGGTCTCGGCGGAGGCGGTGACCTGCTCGGAGACGTGGCCCTGGTCGACGAACTGGGTCTCGACGCCCAGGATCTTGGCGGCCTTCTTCACGATGTCGGCCGAGAGCTTGCCCAGCGCGTCCGTGGAACTCCAGATGGAGACGCCGATCTTGACGTCGCTGCCACCCGCGGAGGAATCGGAGTCGGAACCCGAACCGCTGCCGCTGCAGGCGGAGAGCAGGGCTGCCGCGCCAAGGCCGGCACCAGTGACGCCGGAAAGCTTCAGGAAGCCACGCCTAGAAACATTGACCATACTAAATACTCCCTTCGAAACCCCTGTACCTTCGTTCATGCCTGGGACGCCGATGACGGCTCAATCTGATGTGAGGAGATAAACGGTCTGTAATCGGTTTTTCTCTTTTGGACCACACTGTTTAGTAGATGTTTAGTTCTACCAACAAAAACCTTTGTGCCGTCCCTCTCCCAATCGTCATGTCCCGCCTTGGTGACCCTGTCGAGAATCGGTGGCATTTAACTGGTCTTATTGCCACCTCTCTTCCTCACAAACAGTTCTACTCCCGTTCAGATTGAGTTCGAATCTCCTCTCCCGTGAGTGGTTAGAAACATACGCTGAGCGGACTTTAGTTTGTTGATTTCTAAACACTTCAGCGGGGTATTCGTGCTGTAAATCAGCTAACGTTTTGTTTTGTTGTTTAGACAAACAATTCTGTTTGAATCCGTTGATGGGGCCTTTTTTCCCACGTGAGAGGCAAAGGGCATGCCGCAGCGTCGCGCGTCTCGTGTGGATGTTGGGAGGCGCGCACGGCAGCCGGCCCACGTCGATTACCTGAAACCTTTGCGCTGTAATATGGCTGCAACCAGCATGTACGCAACCACTATCCCGCAAGGAGCACGCATGGCCATCACCCCAGAAGAGGTCGCCGAGACCCTGAACATGGTCTCGCAGCAGAACCTCGACCTCAGGACCATCACCATGGGCATCTCGCTCTATGGGTGCGCTGACGAGGACATGGGACGGATGTGCACGAAGGTGTACGACCGAATCACCAAGACCGCAGAGAACCTGGTTCCCGTGGCGACGCAGCTCGAGCGCGAGTACGGCATCCCCATCGCCAACAAGCGCGTCTCGGTGACGCCCATCGCCCAGATCGCCGCCGCCTGCCCCGACAAGGACCTGACCCCCATCGCCCACGCCATGGACAGGGCGGCCGAGTCCCTGGGCATCGACTTCATGGGCGGCTTCAGCGCCCTGGTCCAGAAGGGGATGGGCGATGCCGACCGTAGGCTCATCGACTCGATCCCCCAGGCGCTCGCCTCCACCACCAGGGTCTGCTCCAGCGTCAACGTCGCGAGCCTGAGGGCGGGCATCAACATGGACGCCGTGCTCCTTCTCGCCCAGAAGATGATCGACTGCGCTCGCCTGACCACCGACATCGACTGCTACGGCGCCGCAAAGCTCGTTGTGTTCAGCAACATGGTGGAGGACTCCCCCTTCATGGCGGGCGCCATCCACGGCTCGGGCGAGGCCGACGCCGTCATCAACGTGGGCGTCTCGGGCCCCGGCGTCATGGCCGCCGCCCTTCGCGACCTGCCCGAGGGGGCGGACCTCATGGAGGTCGCCGAGCGCATCAAGCAGACCGCGTTCAAGATCACGCGCGCGGGCGAGCTCATGAGCCGCGAGGCGGCGCGTCGCCTTGGTGCCGAGAAGGGCATCGTCGACCTGAGCCTGGCGCCCACTCCCGCCGCCGGTGACTCCGTGGCCGAGATCCTGGAGATCATCGGCGTCGGCGAGTGCGGCGGCCCCGGCACCACCTGCGCCCTCGCGCTGCTCAACGACTGCGTCAAGAAGGGCGGGGTCATGGCCAGCTCGAGCGTGGGCGGCCTCTCCGGCGCCTTCATCCCCGTGTCCGAGGACGCCGGCATGATCCGCGCCGCCGAGGACGGCGCACTCTCCATCGAGAAGCTCGAGGCCATGACCTGCGTGTGCTCGGTGGGGCTGGACATGATCGCCATCCCGGGCGACACGCCCGTCGAGGCGATTGCCGGCATCATCGCGGACGAGATGGCCATCGGCGTGATCAACGCCAAGACCACGGCGGTGCGCCTGATTCCCGCCATCGGCAAGAGCGAGGGCGACATGCTCGAGTTTGGCGGGCTGTTTGGCTCCGCCCCCGTGATGCCCGTCAATCGCCATGCCGGGAGCGTCTTCGCCCATCGCGGCGGCCGCTTCCCCGCTCCCCTCAACTCGCTCAAGAACTAGCTTGTAGGGGCAACGATTGCCGAGCGCGGGCGACGGGATGTCCTGTCGCCCGCGCCTTTGTGCCCCGGACAACTTCGAGGGACGGACTTCGCCTCGCCACCCATCGCGAGGGGGCTAGCTCCAAAACCGGATGGCCCCAGGGGAGAAGAACTCAGAGAGTGGGAGAATCGCAGGCTCCACCCATGGCAGCGGTTTAATCCCGGACGGGGAGCCGCCATCCCGCTGGCAGCGCACTCCCCGCGTGAGTGCTTTCGTGGGCGGTCAGCCGTCGGAAGCCCAGGTCTCCACTTCACCAGCGCAGGTAACGGTCCCAAGGAATACGGGCAGTTCTCGTCGGCGGCAACAAGCGCATCGCGTGCGTACTCACGCGAGCGAGCCCCTGTCAAACGGGTTCCGTTCCCGCCCCGATGGGCGGCGGAAGCCCCGCGTGGGCGCTCACGTGGGGCGCCGTTTGCCACCACAGTTGGAACATTGATGCGATGACAACTGGGAAAACGGGACAAGGCCCGTCGCGGAAGCCTGGAGAAGCGCTCACGCTGACGACTTGCCGCCATGGTTCGATGTTTGGGAGGTTAGAGATTGTGCGCGACCTGGCGGATGGACTCCGACGGCAGCGCACTCCTCGCGTGAGCGTTTTCGTGGGCGGTCAGCCGTCGGAAGCCCAGGTCCACCCTGCGTTCCCCCAGGTAGGAGGCTCTCGGGATCCGCCTGTCTCCCAGCCTGTTGCAGACAACTCCCGACGTGAGCACTCACATCGGGATTCTTCTGCCAAATAGCCCACGCGCCGGGTTCGAATGGCAACGAACGCCTGAAGTGAGCACTCATATCGGGAGTTGGCCGCCACGGTTGAAATGCTGATAGTTAAGCAGCTGGGAGGACGTGACCTCAAATCACCCTTCCGGCAGCAAACGCCAGGTGTGAGAACTCACGTCGGGAGTTTGCTGCCAGCTGGCGAGGAGGGGAAGCAGGGGCAGTGGCCGGCGCACGCGGATGAGCCAACTGGCCCGAAAGGCAGACAACCCGTCCCATTCTTAGCCCATCGACGCCTCACCGTGACCGTCGCGGTCCGGGACCCGAGGGGCTGGGACTGCGGTGGAGGGATGTCCCGCGTCGGAAATCTCACGACGTGTGTACACGCGACGCGGGATTTTAGACAGATGGATCCTCTCGACGGAGTGGATGCCTAAAGTTGCGCCCCATGTGTGCACACGGGATGTGATTTCCGACAGTGGAGGAGCCTCCTCCCATCGGAGAACGGGCTTGACGCCAGAAAGTGCGTCCCATGTGTACACGCGGGACGCGCTTTCTGGCAGCGGATGCAACCTCCCGCAGCCAGATGTCCCCTCCCGCGGTTGGCCGATTTCGGAGCCAGGGGACCGATAGCTTTCCTACGCGGAGGAGCCGCCGAGCCCGCGGGAGCCACGGCCCGCCCCATTCTTAGACCATCGATATCCCGACGAGCCGAGCGGCCCACTGGCTGCTGCCCCCCAAAGAAAGCGAGTCGACCCTCCTGGGACCGTGGGAGGGGGCATCGGCCCCGATGTCAGCGGTTCTCTCCCCCAGCGGAGCATTGCTGAAAGGCCATCAATCCGGTCTTTGATTATTCTTGAGGCCATTGGGAAGACCGTGAGCGTATCGCAGGGACTCGGCAGGGAAAGCCAGGCAATGGACAGGCGAGAGGGACGTACCCCACATAGGAGGGAGGCAACCCCCAGGCATCCATCGAGGGATGCCTGGGGGGAAGGCGAGGGCGGCCGTGGCAACGGGGATCGGTGCCCCGAGGCATCGACCCTCTCCCGCGCGCATGACCGCCACGACCGGGGCACCGGCTCGGAAGGCCCCAGAACGTCCCGACCCTCCGGGCGATCCGGCCAGCGCGGCGGAGCGACCCCTCCCCCTGGTGGGCGGCGCGGCGGAACCCGTCGGCAGATGCCGCGACGCGGACGCAAGGGCTCCTCTCTCCTGCCGGACAACTATCGCGAGGTTGCCGTGGTATCCGTTGCGGCAGCCGTGGCGATCACGCTGGGACTGGGCGCGTTGGAGGGGCATGCCTCGCGGTCGGCCGACTCGGCGGCAAACTCTGACTCGAGCTCGGCTGCAGTCCAGGTGGACTCCGCGGCAGATGCCCGCACGGAGGCGGCGGAGACGCAGGGCCAGGCGGTTGGCTCCGGCACGCTGGAGGTCACCGGCATAGCGCGGGACGGCTCCGCGCAGGAGGTGGCCAACCTTGAATCCGCCATCAGCGGCTTTGAGGGCAACGGGTGGTCGCTGGGCATCTACCTCGAGGACCTGGACGGCGAGACGCGCGTCTCGTACAACGCCGAGTCGAGCTTCTACACGGCGAGCAGCATCAAGGGCCCCTACGTGTGTGCGCTGCTCCAGGAGCTGGTGGACACGGGCCAGGTGAGCTGGGAGGACGTGAGCGACCGCGTGACCCGCACCATCGTGGACTCGGACAACGACGCCTACGCGAGCCTGGTGGAGCAGTACGGCCAGGACTTCTTTGTGTCGTGGCTGGACGAGCACGACGTGTCGTTTGGCCCGTACGAGACGCGCCAGCAGTACATCGCCTGGAAGTATCCCCACAGCACGCCCCACCAGCTGGCCGAGGAGTGGGAGGCGGTCTACGCCTACCTGAGCAGCGGAGACGGGCACTCGTCGGACCTCGCCAGGCTGTTCCAGGCAAGGACCACCTCGCCCATAGCGGACGCGCTGGGCGACCGGTACGTGACCTGGTCCAAGGCGGGCTGGTACCCCAAGGACGAGAACGCGATCTTTGGCAAGGCGGCAAACGACGCGGGGGTCGTGCTGGTGCCCGCTTCGCAGGGCGGCCCGTACATCGTGGTGGTGATGTCGACCGCCCCGGCAGAGCTGGACCAGCTCGAGCCCGTGATCTCGGCCCTCGACACGTTGGATGCGGCGGAGAGGGGCTAGGCGAGCCAGTCGCCGGCGATCCCGTCGGGATGGGCAAAGACCCGGCTGCCTCGCGCCTCTCCCCCGCCGAGGCGACGTGCCCCGCACCACCCGAGGGGGATGCGGGGCACGCGGTTGAACCTCAAGCCTGGCGCGGCTACTGGTAGCGCAGCGCCTCGACCGGGTCGAGACGTGCCGCCCGCCGCGCGGGATAGTAGCCAAACAGCAGGCCCACGACCACGCAGATGCCCGTGGCGAGCAGGACGGCCTCGGGCGACACCGCCGGGACGATCTTGGTGTCCCCCATGCCCAGCGAGCTGGTGGGGATGGCGAGCGCAAGCGCCCATGACCCGCCGTAGCCCAGCGCCACGCCCAGGACGCCGCCGATCACGCTGATGGCGATCGACTCCGCGAGGAACTGCGCGGTGATGTCCCCCCTGGTGGCACCGAGGGCGCGACGGAGCCCGATCTCTCTAATCCTCTCCGTGACGTTGGTGAGCATCATGTTCATGATGCCGATGCCGCCGACCAGAAGGGAGATGCCCGCGACCGCGCCCGCGAGGAGGCTGAAGGTGGACGAGAAGCTGTCAAGCTGGTCGATGATCGACTTCATGGTCTGCACCTGGACCGCGTCGCCCATGGAGTCGGACCCGTCGCCCGAGTCCTGCGAGGTGACGCCCAGGATGGACTCCAGGCGCTCCTTGGTGCGCGTGGCAACCTGGTCCACGTCCACCCCCTCGTGCACGATGCCCGTGAGGGAGTCGTAGGTGAGCTGCCCGCCCATCCACAGGTTGGCGCACGTCTGGGCGGGGACCCACATCATGCCCTGCCCCTGGCCCATGCTGGAGTCCGTCTCCGCAATGCCGACGACGGTGAACTCGGCGGAGTCGAGCTTGAAGGTCTTCCCCACGGCGTCGTAGTCGGCGCTCCCAAAGATCTGACGCACGTCGTCCGTGGTGAGGACGCACACGTTGGCCCCCGAGCTCTCCTCGGATTCGCTCCACAGCCTGCCCGAGGTGACCTTGGCGCCCGAGCTGGTGACCGTGGACGCGGCACAGCCCATGGCGGTCATCTGGACGCTGCCGCCCTGGGTCTTCACGGTGCCGCCGCCATACGTGACGCCGTCCAGGCTCTCGTACTCGGGCATGGCGGAGCGGAGCGAGTCCACCTGCTGCTCGCTCAGCCCGCTGCCGTTGACGTAGATGCTGACGGTCCTGGCGGCATTGAGGCCCAGGCTGCCCACGAGCGCGTTTCGCATGCCCCCGATGAGCGAGGTCATGGAGATGACGGCAGCGATGCCGATGACGATGCCCAGCACGGTGAGCAGGGTCCTGCCACGGTTTGCCTCGAGCGAGCTGGTGGTCTCGCGCAACAGGTCGCGCATGGTCATGGTCATACCGACGGCACCTCCCTCAGGCGCTTGGTGCGTCCCTCTCCCGTCGACGGGGGAGAGGAGAGCTGCCCCCACCCCTGGTCCACGCCCTCGTCGGGGGTGGAGGCGAGCCTGCCGTCCAGCATGTGGAGCGTGCGGTCCGCGCGGGCGGCGACGTGCGGGTCGTGCGTGATGAGGACGATGGTCTTGCCCTTGTCGCGAAGCCGGGCGAAGGTCTGCATGACCATCTCGCCCGTGGCGGAGTCGAGGTTGCCCGTGGGCTCGTCCGCAAGGATGATCGCGGGGTCCGCCACGACGGCGCGGGCGATGGCGACGCGCTGCATCTGTCCGCCGGAGAGCTGGTTGGTCCTGTTGTCGTAGTGGTCCACGGGAAGCGAGACCTCGTGGAGGGCCCGGACCGCGCGCTCCTCCCTCTCGCCGTACGGGACCCCCGCGAACACGAGCGGGAGCATCACGTTGCGCAGCACGGTGTAGGTGGGCAGCAGGTTGAACGACTGGAACACGAACCCGATGCGGCGGGCGCGCACGAACGAGAGCTCGTCGTCGGTGAGACGCGCCACGTCCAGGCCCTCCAGGTGATAGGTGCCGGTGGTGGGGGTGTCAAGGCAGCCGAGGATGTTCATGAGCGTGGACTTGCCCGAGCCGGACGGGCCCATGATCGCGAGGAACTCACCGCGCTCGACCGTGAGGGACACCCCCCTCAGCACGTGGTTGAGGCCCGCGGCGGTCTCGAAGATGCGGTGGACGCCGCGCAGCTCTATTACGGGGGCGGTCATGTCACAGCACCCCAAGGGCGCGGCCCGCGACCATGCGGTCCGCCGTCGCATCCGCGGGGACGGCGTCGCCCGAGGACTCCCCGTCGGCGCCTGCCGAGGAGTCCGCGCTGCCAGCGGATGACGCGTCGGTGGCGGTGGCGTCGCCCGTCTCGCCCGAGTCGACCGTGCCGCCCGAGACCACGAGCACGTCCCCCTCCTTGAGGTCGCCCGTCACCGCGGCCTGCGAGCCGCTCTTGGCGACGATCGTGACGCTGACCGTGCGCGAGGTGTGGGACTCGCTGTCCTTCTCCACGTTGACGCTGCCCGTTCCGTCACCGTTGTCCGTGAGCGCGGACGTGGGGACGATGAGGGCGTCGTCCAGCGAGTTGGTGACGATGCTCACGCTTGCGGTCATGCCGGGCTTGACCCTGGCGTCGGGCTGGGGGATGAGAAGCTCCACGGCGTACGTGGGGCCGCTGGTCATCCCGGTGGCATCGGAGCTGGTGCTGGTGGTCGCGGCGACGGACTGGACCGTCCCCTCGAGCGAGAGGTCCTGGATGGACGAGAAGGTCACGGTCGCCTTCTGGCCCACGGCGACCTTGTTGATGTCGTTCTCGCCCACGTTGACCGTCACCTTCATCTGCGAGAGGTCGGCCACCTGGCAGAGGTTGCCGCTCCCGGTGCCCTGGGCCTGCGCGGCGGCGGCCTGCTGGCCCACGGAGGACCCGGTGGTGGCGTTGAGCTCGAGCACGGTGCCCGAGATGGGGGAGGTCACAGTGCGCTTGTCCGCCTGCGAGACGGCCTTGTCGTAGGCATCCTGGGCGTCGTCCACCTGGTTCTGGGCGGTCTCGACGGCGTTCTTGGCGTCCTGGACGGCGTCACCCGAGGAGGTGACGGTGGTCGCGGAGCCTCCCTGCCCGGAGGTGACGCCCATCGCGGCGCCGCCGTTGGAGGAGTCGGCGGGGACGCCTCCGTCGTCAGCCTGGCGCAGCGTGGCGGAGGTGGCGTTGGGGAGGGCCATCGCCTGCTGGTCGGCCGCTGCCTGGGCGGAGGCGGCCTGCGCCTGCGCGGCGGCGGACTTGGCGTCCTTGAGCGCCTGCTGAGCCTGCGCGAGTTGCGACTTCGCCGACTTGAGGTTGCGGTACGCCTCGCGCACGGCGCGGTCGAGGTCGTCGTTCTTGATGGTGAAGAGCGTCTGGCCCTTCTCGACCTGCTGGCCCTGCATCACGCTGACGCTCGCGATGGTGCCGTCGACCTCGGGGGTCACCACGACCGACGAGACGGGCTGCACCGACCCGGAGGCCTCGACCGTCTCCTCAAAGTGACCCTTGGTCACCGTGTCAGTGCTGTAGAAGTCCCCACCGTCGTCCTTGGGGGCGAGCATCCCGGGGACGAACACGATGCCCAGGATCACGACCGCGACGATTCCGACGACGATCAGGCGGTTGCGGATCTTCTTGCGGCGACGCTGGGCGCGCATCTCCTTCAGGCGCTCGTAGGCCGCGCGCTCCTCCTCGTCGAGCTCGGGGCCCTCGACGACGGGCGGCAGGTCGGCGTGCCCCTCTCCCCCGCGGTGGCCCAGGACCGGCTTGGGGGCAAGGACCGTCTGCTGCTCTTCCGTGGAGCCCTGCGCCATGTCGCCGGCGCCCTCAGGCGGCTGCGGGGAGGACTTCTCCCCCTCGCCCTTCCGTGGGATGTGGAACTTGCTGCTCTTCTTCATCTCGTCTCCCGAAGGTCGACGGGGCGCGTGCCGCCCCGACTGGGTCTGGGTGACGTCGCGTAACGGGACATCCCGCTGGCGCGACCATCCTAACTGTACTAGTGAGTCTAATACAGTTAATACGGAAACGAATCTGAAAGATGCCTATCCCGGGCAAATCGGGGGACGGTCGCCAGTCACCTGCGAGCGTAGGGGAACGCGGGCGGAGGGAACTTTCGAGCTTTGATCACTCCCGGGGCGAGGGAACCCGAGGACGCGGGGGAGAAGGGCGAGGCAACGAATCTGCAACCCCTCCCACCGGCCGCCCGGGTTTCGGGCTTGTGGCCCGTGGTGGCCGAGAGGCGTGCGGAGGTCCCAACTCCGCCAATCATGAGCGGGGCCCAAGTCTAGGAAGGGGGTGGACGTTGGGCGCATGCCGGTCGGAGCGAGGGAGGCAGTACGTCGCCATCTGTGATGGACTAACCTGTTCGCGGTCAGTCATTGTTCCGGCAGCACCAGCCAGCCCTTGCGATAGCGCTCTCGTCGAAGGCCAGGGGTCAGCCGGCAGAAAGTCGCTCGCGGGGAGCGCGGACGATTCTCTGCCAAGGGACCGGAGCCTTTCCATGCCTCACGAGAATGGCATCGGTAGTCATTGAACGGACGACAACGAACGCCGCTCATAAGGCCGAGGGGAAAGAGCCGAACCATCTCCCTCGGCAGGTGCCAGGAAGTGCATCCCGCGTGTACACATGGGAGGAGATTGTTGGCGGCGAAGCCGTCGGTCCCCTGCACTTCCCCAGTTGCCAAGCATTATGGAGCGAGGCTTTGCCAGAAAGTCTATCCCGCGTGTACACATGGGACGAGGTTTCAGACGGAAGGGCCCCTCCCAGCCCCACTGCCGTCAGAAAACCCATCTCGCGTGTACACACGGCGCGGGGTTTCTGACACTGACCACGAGGAGCGGGACGCACCCGCAGGTCACCGATAGCCGAGGCGCAAACGCCGCCAAAAAGTGCGTTCCGTGTGTACACACGGCGCGGGGTTTCTGACGGCACCATCCCCGCATGGGACCCTGAAAGGCAGATGGGACTTCGACATCCGGAGAATGGAATTTCCACCCGAGGGGTCTCCACGCGCGATTCCCCGCCACCTCTCTTCCTTGAGCAGTTGTCTCCGGGAGGATCAACACACCGGCGCTTCGCCGTGCGCCGTGCGACGGGAAGCCACCCCCAGGAGGACAACCCCCTTACCCCTTCTTTGAGCTTTTATCGGAGAGGGGCTCGGAGAAATGCTGGGCCCCGGGCCATCGGCGTCCATCGGACACACCCAGGCCCAACTAGCAGGGACCGGCACCAAGAGACCTGGAACCCTCCCCGCCCACCGAGGGGAGCTCCCAAGGGTCAAAGAGTCAAGGAATGGAATGGAGGGAGAGGGGCGGAGTCCGGCCCACCCCGCCCGTGAGGGGCCGCCGCGACGGCGTCGCCGCCGCCCCTTCCCGGAGCCTCGGCTGGTGGCCCGGCAGCGGCGACCGGGCAGCCGCCACGGGCAGGGCGCCAGGAGTCGAGGGATAGCGCGGGCCGCGCCCGGCCGCGGGCGGGCCACCGAGGCGCGGGCAGCCCCCGCGGAATCCGGGCAGCGTAAGGATCGACGCGTTTAGGACCCCCTAAACGCGTGGAATCTTACGGGACTCGGAGTTCCGTAAGGATTGACGCGTTTAGCGCTACCTAAACGCGTCGAACTTTACGAGGCGGCCTCCGTCCGCCCGCGGCGAGGGGCGGCGGGAAGCCACCCCCCAGGAGGACAACCCCCTTACCCCTTCTTTGAATTCTTCTCGGGGAAAGCCGCAGTTGGGGGTGTTCCTATAGTTTCGTCAACCCTTCGGAGCGGGTTTCCCGAGGGGATCG
>CAJMNO010000014.1 GCA_905214865.1 uncultured bacterium
TCTCGGCGCAGACGACCGTCGCATGCGCTACCCACTAGAAACGTCGAAGAGCCCGTTTTCCTTCGTGGCTCAAGAGGGTGCCGTTGGGTGATGTCCATGTGCATCGGCGCAGAGGTGGTCGCGAGGTCAGCCCGACGCCTCCAACACGGCAAACGTGAGGACGCAGGACGTTTCGTAGGAGACGGAAACCTGTAGCCGATAAAGGCCGTGGCTTCTTGCCTGCACGTCCATGGTTCCTAACAGCTTGACGCTGGGACGACCTAGCTCGTCCGTAGAGTATTCAATCTCCCCGAACGAAGCGTCGTCTGGATTCATGCGCAACGCCTTGAAGACGGCTTCCTTCATGGAGAACCTTGCGCTAAATGCCGTTAGGGGGCTGTCCGCCGCGAGGCAGTCGCGTCGCTCCCGCTCGGTGAAGGTGCGGGTAAAGAAAGGGTCGTCCCAATTGCCCTCCAGCGGCTTCATTCTGCTGAAGTCGAGGACGTCGCATCCCACGCCAAGTACCATGTCGTCTCCCAGGTGCCAGTCGTTCAATTGGGGTATCACTGAGGCTATTGCAAGGAATACCGCTGCTCAAATTGGTTGGGGGTCGGATTCAAAGCGGCCCGCCGTGTTACCCCCTATGCGCATTGAGTTGAGTACCGTCACGATTGCATCCCTGGTTGCCCAGGGTTCCTTGTTGACGAGCCATGCCTTCGTTAGGAGAAGGTGAACTTCGACAAAGGAGTTCGTGAATCCGTTGCGTAACTCATCGTGCGGCATTCCGTCCGTATCCATGAGAGCATTCACGTGGTTTCTGAGCACCTTGCGGAACTTGACCAAAAAGTACTCGTCGCCATGAGGACCAAGCATTGCGGCGAGACGAGCGCCGTTCTCCTCGCAACGATCGAGCCATTCGAAGAAGCCGATTGGCGGGCTGATGTGAAACCCCCAATCAGTTCGGGCACCGCCCTCAGGGTATTGCTCCGTTACGGGTGCCTGGAGGTTGGCGAGGTCAAAGGCGACGACCTCCTTGAAGGAGTTGATGAGCTCGTCCTCGACGGTCTGTGTCACGTCAGCCATGTCGTCAAAGTAGGAGTAAAAGGTGCTGCGAACCACATCGGCCTGCTCACAGACGGATTTGACGCTCACTCTGTCGAAGTCAGTGGTGCCGAGCAGGGTGATGTATGCATCGATGATGTTTGACTTCGTGCGCTCTCGTTTCAGCATGTGAATCCTCTGACATAAACCGTTTCATTAGATATGAAGCGGCTGATTTTGAACAGGACAAGTAAATGACGCAGTGTTCGATTTGCACACGCACTTCATCGCATGTTTGAATCGAACACCAGCTGGTTCAGGCGTTCTGTTCCAGCAATGTTACGCCCAACATAATAACCCCCAGAACGATAAGCAACGGAGAGAGTTCTGGGGGAGGTTATGCAGAAACATTCAATATTTAAGCAGTCGCGAATCTGGCGAGCCTGGCCGATGCTCGTCTATTCCACACTTGGCTACTTCATCACCTCGACGGTTGCAAGTTCGATGAACGTTGCGGCAGGGGTCTTTGCCTCGGAGCGTGGGTGGGACGCGGTGCTAATCACCTCGATGATCTCGATTGCGAGCCTCGGTAACGTTCTCTGCGGCTTCATCGCCGGACGTCTCTGCGTTCGCCACTCTGCAAAGATGATGGCACTGATTTGGGGCGCCATCTATCTTTTGGGCATTCTCCTCATGGGCGTGAGCACGGACTTCTCCCTGTTCGTTATTGCTATGGTCCTTGCCAACGCGGCCTCCTCGGCATGGGGCTACAACACGAACCCCGTGCTCATCACGAACTGGTTCCCAAAGTACAAGGGTACGGTGCAGGGAATCGTCTCCATGGGGATACCCCTGGGCGCGGGCTTTGCCTCGGTTTGCTTCATGTTCGGATATGGACGCTGGGGAATTGAAGGCGCAAACCTCCCCTTCGCCATCATCGCGGGCGTCACGCTGCTCCTTCTTGTGTTCGGGATTACGAACTACCCCGAGCAAATGGGCCTTGAGCCGGATACGATGATGCCGTGCGAGCGTCGTAACCCCGGGCTTGCTGGGGCACGCCCCGAGGGCTGCTCTCCAGACCTGCCGAAAATGGGACATGTAAAGGTGGGCACGGGGTTTGTCGTCCTCTCTCTGATCCTTGGAACCCAGCTTCTCTTTGCCGGCGGGCTTATGGTGCAGATTGCGCCGCGCCTCTTCGAGCTTGGATACAGCATGGACGAGGCCCTTGCCGGCATGATAGTGACTGCCGGTTTTGCCTGCGCGGGAAGCATCGTCTGCGGAGCAATCGGCGATCGCTACGGAGCAAGCGTCGGGGTAATTCTCACCTTCGTCCTTGGCATTGTCGGAATCCTCCTCAACGTCACGGGTCAGCACACCCTTGTCATGGCAAGCCTTGCGCTCATCGGAGTTGTGACGGGTAGCGCGGACAACTGGCCGGTGAACATCTGTGCGGAGCAATTTGGGCGAGAGGGCTTTGCCAGCTCCTTCAGCATCATGCAGCCCATCATCCAGCTTGTGGGTGCTGCGGGTCCGGCGCTGTTTGCCCAGGCAGCTGGCCTCACGGGTAGCTACGAGATCTCGTACCTCATAGGTGCCGCCCTTCTCTTGATTGGCCTCGTGCTCTATTGCCTGTTCATTCGCAAAGGCACGAAGTTGGGGGGAGGTGTCCAAGGCAGTTAACCCCCGCAGTCGCGGAAATCCCCTCTGATCTATGAGAAACACTAACAAGGGAAATCACATGAACGGAAAATTCAAGACGCTCGTTGGTGTCTATAGCTGTGCGCTTGCCCTGATGGGCCTGATCGTACCCGTGTCCGTCCTCGCGGACATCGCGCAGAGCTTCCCCGATGCGCCCATCACCCAGATCCAGCTCATCGTCACCCTGCCCAGCCTCATCGCAATTCCCACGGGCATCATCGTCTCAAAGCTCGCCTCTCGCGTTTACAAGAAGTACAGCGCCCTGTTCTTCACGGCTTTCTACGTCTTTGCGGGAACCATGCCCATTTACCTGCACGGTTCCGTGGGAGAGCTTCTCCTCTCATCGGCTCTCGTCGGCGTTGCCATGGGCGGACTCCAGAACAGCATGACGACGATCATCCCCGACTACTTTGAGGGAGAGCAGCGCGGAACGGTCCTTGGCCTGCTGTCCACCTTCGTCTGCCTGGGTGGCTTCATCTACACCTCGGCTGCGACTGCATTTGGCTCTGGAGACTGGACGCACGCCTTCTACGCCTACTTCCTGATTGGCATCTTCTTCGTCCTCGAGATCGTTTGCCTTCCCAAGGGCAAGCTCGAGCCCAAGCCCACCAAGACCGAGCACGTCGTGGTTCCCCGCGAGGTGATCGTGCTCTGCATCATGGGATTCACGCTCTACACCTTCTGCCAGCTCTTCAACTCTAACGAGGCGCTGCTCGTGGTCGAGCGTGGCATGGGTGGTACCGCCGAGGCGGGTATGGGCTCCTCCGCCTACACGCTTTCGGGTATCGTCGCCGGCATCATAGTGGCCCCGCTGATGAAGATCTTCAAGAAGCAGGCGCCTACCGTCACGTTCCTCATGGCTCTCGTCGGACTCGTCGTTTACGCCCTGGCATCCAACGTCCTCATGCTCTGCGTTGCTGGTTTCTTCATCGGTCTCGCCTATCAGAGCTTCACCCCCTTTGGCGGCATGGGCGCCTCGAACTTCTCGAGCGCTATGGGCATGGCGTTCAACATGGCGCTGGTAAATGCCTCCATGTCCCTTGGCCAGGCCCTCTCTCCGTTCACTACGGCAGCCCTCGGCTCCCTTTTGGGTGGATCCATCACCTCGATGATCTGGGTTGGTGCCGCCTTCATCACGGTCCTTCTGATAGTCGGCTTTGTGTACTTCGGCAAGGTCAACATCCTCGTCTCTCACTCTGCTGGCAGCAAAGCCGAGGACTAGGGATCAGCTCAAATAGCCAATCAATCGTTTGGAGGAAACATGTCTCGTGAATTGGTCACAAAGACCGTCATCTGCAACGGCAACCCCACCGAGGTGCTGATGCGTCAGATGCTCAAGCCGTGCTCCAAGGAGGAGTTCGACGCGATGACTCCCGAGGAGCGCGAGGACTACAAGGTCCTCACCCCGCTGAACAATCGCGTCTATGAGCCCGAGCCGGGAATCATCTGCATGCAGGACGTGTCCGTCGAGATGCGCGACGGCATCCACATCTACGTGGATATCTACAAGCCCAAGGACATGCCGGTCGTGCCGCTGATCGTCTCCTGGAGCTTCTACGGCAAGAGGCCGTTCGACGGGCAGTCCGACTGGCAGATCATGGGCGTTCCGCCCCAGACTGTCTCCAACATGTCCAAGTTTGAGAGCCCCGACCCTGGCTACTGGTGCCGCCATGGCTACGCGGTCGCCAACGTCGATCCGCGTGGCGTCGGGCATTCCGAGGGCGACTTCATGCAGTTTGGCACCCAGGAGGGCAAGGACGGCTACGACTTCATCGAGTGGGCGGCGCAGCAGGCCTGGTGCAATGGTCACGTCGCCCTTGCTGGTAACTCCTGCGTCGCGATGACTCAGTGGCGCATCGCCTCCCAGCAGCCGCCCCACCTCTCCTGCATCGCTCCCTGGGAGGGCACGAGTGACATGTATCGCGAGTCCCTCATGGAGGGTGGAATCCCCGCGCACACCTTCGTCGGCATGGTCGTGCGCGAGGCGGTCGGCCTGAACTACATCGATGACACCGCGGCGAACTCCGAGAAGTACCCCTTCATCGACTGTGATTACTGGAAGGACAAGGACCCCATCTGGAAGAACATCACGTGCCCCGTCTATGTGACGGCGTGCTGGAACCACTTCCACCTGCGCGGCTCCATCCAGGCGTTCCGCAAGATCAAGTCTCGCAAGAAGTGGCTGCGTGCCCACCGCAACTTCGAGTGGCCCGACGCGTACAACAACGCCAACCTGCAGGATCTGGAGCGCTTCTTCGCGCGCTATCTCAAAGGCGAGCGCAACGGGTGGGAGCTCACCCCGACTGTCCGTCTCGAGGTCCAGGACGCCTTTGACTACAACTACCAGGAGAACCGCCCCGAGACTAGCTTCCCGCTTAAGCGCACGAAGTACGAGAAGCTCTACCTGGACGCCACTGACATGTCGATGAAGGCGGAGCCTGTCGCGGAAGAGGGCATGGCTGCCTACGAGAGCGCCGACGGAGAGGTCTGCTTCGACTATCGCTTCCCCGAGGACACCGAGCTCACGGGCTACATGAAGCTTCACCTCTGGGTCGCCGCCGAGAGCTACAACGACGCTGACCTCTTCATCAACGTCCAGAAGCTCTCGACGACCGGCGAGTGGCTGCCGATCACTCTCTTTGGCGAGCCGCACCCTGGCGCCTGGGGCAAGATGAGGATCTCTCGCAGGAAGCTCGACGAGAAGCTCTCGACCGACTTCCAGCCCATCCAGGCTCACACCTGCGACGAGAAGGTCAAGCCAGGCGAGATCGTCCCCGTCGACATCGAGATCTGGCCGACGAGCCGCTTCTGGCACAAGGGCCAGCAGATTCGCGTTCAGATTGCCGGTCGCTACATCAGGGAGAACTGGTTCGAGCCGCTCCAGTGGGACACGGACAACTATGGGCGCCACCTCGTCTACACCGGTGGCGAGCACGACTCCTACCTGCAGATTCCCGTCGTCCCGCCCCGCTATCAGGACGGTGACTACATCTACCGCTAGAAAGTTCGAACTATCGAGATAACAAACAACGAATGAGAGGGATTCACGATGAGTGACGAGATCTTCAACAAGCTTGCCGAGCGCTGCGCATACCTCTGGGGCGTCGATGCCTCCACGATCACGCCCGACGCCACATTCGCCGAGCACAACACCAAGAGCACGCAGGTCTCCCAGATGACGACGTATCTGGAGGACGAGCTTGACTGCGAGGTTCCCTACATGCAGTTCAAGCGCTGCAAGACCGTCGGCGAGGCGGCGGCGTTCGTCGCCGGCCTGCTCGACGAGTAGGCATGCCCGGGAACGGAGGAAAGAGTGAACGAGTTCCTTCAGGGGATGGTGAGCCGCGCCAAGGAGCATCCGGCACGGGTCTGCTTCCCCGAATCCGAGAGCGTGGACATCCTCGCCTGTGCCGCAAGGGTCGTCGAGCTTGGAATGGGCGCCCCGGTGCTGGTTGGCAGCAGGGAGACGGTGGAGAGCCTCGCCAACGAGAGCGGAATCCAGACCACTGGGTTCGAGTACTTTGACAACGGGGACGAGGCGTGCAGGGAAGAGCTTGCCAGCGCCTACGATGCCCTTGGCGCGGGCGAGTACAGTCACAAGGCGATCCTGCGCAAGAGTAAGGACCCCGTCAACTGCGGCATGATCATGCTCAGGTGCGGGATGGTCGACTGCGTCGCAGCCGGCAAGGAGCGCTCGACCGGTGACGTAGTCTTCTCCGCGATGAGCTTCGTGGGGTTGGCTGATGGCGTCGAGTCCCCGTCGAGTCTGGGCATCGCCGACATCCCCGGCTTCGAGGGTCCGCAGGGCTCAATGCTCGGCCTCGCAGACTGCGCGATCACTGCCCAGCCCGACGCTGCCGACCTCGCCGGAATCGCCATCTCATCCGCAGATACCGCCAGAACGCTCCTCGGCTGGGAGCCCCGCGTTGCCCTCCTGGCCTTCTCGACCAAGGGCTCGGCCGAGCACGAGTCCATCGACGTTATTCGCTCTGCGGTCGAGCGTGTGCATGAGCTGAGGCCCGACATCCTCTGCGATGGGGAGCTCCAGCTGGATGCCGCCATCATCCCGGCGGCGGCGAAGCACAAGGTCAGGGGTGAGAGCCCCGTTGCCGGCAGGGCCAACATTCTCATCTTCCCCAACCTGCACGCCGGCAACATTGGGGTCAAGATGGTGCAGATCTTTGGACACGCCAACGCGTATGGCCCGGTCTTGCAAGGATTTGCGAAGCCAGTCTGCGACTTCTCCAGGAGCGCGCCAGTGGACGAGATGCTCGGCAACGTTGCGATGCTGATCATCCGGGCGGGAGGTGACCTCTGATGGCGGAGCGCGCATGGAGGGTCCTGACCATCAATCCGGGCTCGACATCCACTAAGGTTGGCATGTTCGAAGGCGAGAAGCCCGTGTTCACCACTACGATTGAGCACGACGCGAAGCGCCTGGCAACGTTCCCCCATGTGAGCGACCAGCTTCCCTACAGGCGCGAGATGATACTCGGAGAGCTAAGCAAGCACGGCGTCAAGCTTCAGGACGTTGATGCGTTCGTCGGACGTGGAGGTGGTCTGCTCCCCGTCGAGGGCGGAACCTACAAGGTTGGCCAGACGCTGCTCGACCATGCCTCGAAGGGGGCCAACGGCGTTGAGCACCCCGCCAACCTCGGAAGCCTCCTTGCCTCCGCATTTGCAGAGGAGGCTGGTGGGAAACCCGCCTATGTCGTGAATCCCCCCGACACCGACGAGCTCTGCGACTGCGCGCGCATGACGGGCGTTAAGGGCGTGTACCGGCACGTCCATCTGCACGCGCTCAACCTCAAGGAGACGGCCATCAGGCACGCCGCCTCCATGGGGAGGAGGTACGAGGACTGCAACTTCGTGGTGTGCCACATCGGTGGCGGCATCTCGATTTCCGCACACCAGCACGGACGCATGATTGACGGCAATGACATCGTCGGCGGCGAGGGGCCCATGACGCCGACGCGTTGCGGCAGCCTTCCGGTCGTCGAGGTCCTGGGGCTCATCAAGAGCGGAATGGATGCGAGCCAGGTCCACAAGCTCTGCCTCAAGAACGGCGGCTTCGTGAACCTGCTTGGGACGAACGATGCCCGCGAGGTCCAGGCAAGGGCGGAGAAGGGTGACGCCGAGGCAGCCCGGGTCTGGGATACCCTGGTCTACCAGATTTGCAAGTGGATTGGTGCCATGGCCGCCGTGCTCGGCGGAGACGTCGACGGGATTCTCCTTGGCGGCGGGATGGTGCACAGCGATGCCCTCGTCGAAGCGGTTCGGGAGAGGTGTGGTTGGATCGCCCCTGTGACTGCCTATCCTGGGGAGTTTGAGCTCGAGGCCATGGCTGCCGGTGCCCGTCGCGTGCTGAACGGGGAGGAAGACGCGAAGGAGTATACGGGCATTCCCGTGTTCCAGGGCTTTGACAAGTAACCCCTGCCCTGCCTGCCCATAAAGTTTCGGCTTCATCGGCCCACCGCACCGCCTGATGCAGTGTGGTGGGCCAAGCGCCGAGTAGCGCGTCCCAATCGCTTGCCTACGCATTTGCCCCGCTCCCGCATGGTGCGCCCACCCTCCGTCCCGATCGTGGCGATAATCGTGGGAGCTGTCCAACCCAAAGGGGGAGTGCCACATGGAGACAAGACCATACGTGCCCTGGGACCTCATGAACTCGTTCCTCGTCGACGCCTTCAGGGGATACGGCGTGCCGGAGGACGATGCGAGGATATGCGCGGACGTCCTTCTCGAGAGCGACCGCCGCGGCATCGAGAGCCACGGATGCAACCGCTTTAAGCCCATCTACATCGACCGCATCAAGCGTGGCACCCTCCTGCCCAAGACCGACCTCGAGATCGTGCGGGAAACGCCCACCACCGTGGTCGCGGACGCCCATGACGGAATGGGCATGGTCGCCTCGTACCGCGTCATGAAGATGCTGATAGAGAAGGCGCGCACCAATGGGATGGCGGGCGGGGCCATCCGCAACTCCACCCACTTTGGCATCGCTGGCTATTGGGCCACGATGGCGAGCAAGGAGGGCATGATTGGCTTGGTGGGCACCAACGCCCGCCCGTCGATTGCGCCGACATTTGGCGTCGAGAACATGATGGGCACCAACCCGCTCACCTTCGCGCTCCCCACCGACGAGGAGTTCCCGTTCTGCATAGACTGCGCCACCTCGATCGTGCAGCGCGGAAAGATCGAGTACTACGCGCGCGAGGGCAAACCCACCCCTCCGGGCATGGTCGTGACGCAGGATGGGTCGTCCGTCACCGACTCCAAGGAGATCCTGAGGATGCTCGTGGAGGGCACGGCGGCCCTGGCACCGCTCGGAGGCGGGCCGGACGACAAGATGTGCGGCTACAAGGGATACGGTTACGCGGCAACGGTCGAGATACTCTCCGCCGCCCTCGCTGGAGGCCAGTTCATGAAGGCGCTCACGGGCGTCTCGCCCGACGGCTTCCCGCAGATGTACCACCTGGGCCATTTCTTCTTCGTCGTTGACCCCGACGCCTTCTGCGGGCGCGACACGTTCAGGAAGATCGCCGGCGACATCTGCCGCGAGCTGCGCGCCTCCAAGAAGGCCCCCGGATACGATCGCATCTATACTGCGGGGGAGAAGGAATATCTCGCCTGGCTTGACCGCAAGGACAAGGGCGTGCCAGTTGGCGAGGCGGTGCAGCGCGAGCTCGTCGAGGTGCGAGACGAGCTGGGGCTTCCGTATCGCTTCCCGTTCGAGGGCTGATGGCCGCCTCCCCTCGCGCCTGCGGCCGGGGCGTGAGGGGAGGGCTCATGGCACAGGATGGACCGACCTGCATACGCGTGCGAGGTGCGCGCGTCCACAACCTTAAGAACGTCGACGTGGACGTGCCGTTGGGCAAGCTCGTGGGAATCGCCGGCGTGTCGGGCTCGGGCAAGTCGAGCCTGGCACTGGGGACGCTGTACGCCGAGGGCAGCCGCCGCTACCTCGAGGCGCTCTCCACGTACACGCGGCGGCGCATCTCGCAGAGCGCCCGCGCGGACGTCGACCTGGTCGAGTACGTGCCGGCGGCGCTCGCCCTGCGGCAGCGTCCCGCCGTGCCGGGGGTGCGCTCGACCTTTGGCACGTCCACGGAGCTGCTCAACGGGCTGCGCCTGCTCTTCTCGCGCGTGGGCTCCTACACCTGCCCCAATGGGCACCGCTGCCCACCCACCATGAACGTGGCGCTGGAGCGTCCCATCGTCTGCCCCACCTGCGGGGCGGAGTTCTACGGTCGCGGCGCGGAGGACCTGGCCTTCAACAGCGACGGTGCCTGCCCCACCTGCGGGGGCACCGGGGTCATGCGCGTGGTGGACGAGTCCGCGCTCGTGCCCGACGAGACCAAGACCATCGACGAGGGCGCCGTGGTGGTGTGGGGCACGCTCATGTGGTCGCTCATGAAGGACGTGTGCCGCCAGATGGGCGTGCGCACCAACGTCCCGTTTAACCAGCTGACGCCGGAGGAGCGCGAGATCGTGTTCCACGGTCCCGCAGAGAAGCGCCACATCGTGGTCCACAACAAGGGGACCGACACCGCCACCGAGCTCGACTTCACCTACTACTCGGCCGTTGCGGCGGTGGAGAACGCCCTGGCCAAGGCCAAGACCGAGAGCGCATACCGGCGCATCGCGAGGTTCCTGCGCGAGGGGCCCTGTCCCGACTGCCATGGCACGCGCCTCTCCGCGGCCGCGCGCGACCCGCAGGTGCGTGGCATCAACCTGGCACAGGCCACCATGATGACCCTCGACCAGCTCGCCGAGTGGCTCCCGGGGGTCGAGGGAACGCTCCCCGCCGAGGTGGCCCCCATCGCCCACCAGGTGGTGGACTCGATGGCAGAGCCCGTCGCCCGTCTCCGCCAGCTTGGCCTAGGGTACCTGTCGCTCGATCGCGCGAGCTCGACCCTCTCCAACGGCGAGCTCCAGCGCGTGCAGCTTGCCAGGGCGGTGCGCAACCGCACCACGGGCGTCCTCTACGTGCTGGACGAGCCCTCGATCGGCCTGCCACCCCGCAAACGTCGAGGGGCTGCTGGGAGTGGTCGACGACCTCATGGCAGACGGCAACTCGGTGGTGCTGGTTGACCACGACGTCCGCGTGCTGCGCCACGCGGACCACATCATCGAGGTCGGTCCCGGGTCGGGCGCCAACGGCGGAACGGTCGTCGCCCAGGGTACGGTCGGGGAGGTGGAGAGGGACCGCAACTCTCGCATCGCACCGTTCCTATCGGGGGAGCGGCGCATCCGGGTGAGGGACCGCGCGACCCCCGGCGAGGTGTTCGCGGGCGGAAGGATTCACCTGGAGACGAACCGGGTCCACACCGTCCGACCCCTCTCCGTGGACGTGCCCGTGGGGCGCATGGTGGCGGTCACGGGGGTGTCCGGCTCGGGGAAGACCACGCTCGTGTTGGAGTGCCTGGTACCGGCGCTTCGTGCAGCGGCGGCGGGCGGGACGCTCCCCCAGACGGTCGTGGCGTGCGACCCGGCGGGGGTGTCGCGCGTGGAGCTGATCGACTCCACCCCGATTGGGGCCAACGTGCGCTCGACGGTGGCGACCTACTCCGGCGTGATGGACGACCTGCGGCGCGCCTTCGCCAAGACGCCTGACGCCAAGGAGCGTGGGCTGCGTGCCGGGGACTTCTCCTACAACACCGGCTCGCTTAGATGCCCCGCCTGCGACGGGACGGGCGTGATCTCGCTCGACGTGCAGTTTCTCCCCGACGTCCAGATCACCTGCCCAGACTGCCGGGGCTCGCGCTACGCTGCCGCCGCGTGGGAGGTGCGCCGCGCCACGGGCAGAGGGGTTGCGGGCAAGGGGGACGGCGTGTCTCTGCCCCAGCTCATGGAGCTGACCGTTGACCAGGCGCTGGAGCGCCTGGGTGGGCTCCGCAGCGTCTCGAGGCGACTGCAGGCGCTCTCGGACATTGGGCTTGGCTACCTCACGCTGGGGGAGGCCACGCCGGAGCTCTCTGGGGGCGAGGCGCAGCGCCTTAAGCTGGCGAGCCAGGTGGGCAGGGTCCAGGCAGGTACGCTCTATGTGTTTGACGAGCCGTCCATCGGCCTGCACCCGCTGGACGTGGAGGTGCTCCTCGGGGTCCTGCAGGGGCTGGTGGAGCACGGTGCCACGGTCATCGTGATCGAGCACGACCTGGACATGGTGAGCAACTCCGACTACGTGATCGACCTCGGTCCGGGTGGTGGCGAGGACGGCGGGCGCGTGGTGTGCGCCGGCACGCCCGAGCAGGTGTGCGGCTGCCCGGAGTCGGTGACGGGCCGCTACCTGGCGGAGGAGCTGGGGCGGGGCTAGGCGAGCGAGACTAGCCCTCGTTCCCCTTGGAGACGCGCCATCCGGGCGATTGGGACAGGGGCATCGTCGTCCGTCCCGTCTCGCCCGCCCTGGCATGCGAGAGGAGCTTTGAATGAGGCAGGACGATCTGCGGCTGAGCGTGGGGGAGTTTGTCCCGCGCACCTACCGTGCGGACGGGAGGGAGGTCTCGTGCCAGGTTGGGGCCAACCGACCCCAAGAGTCGTCCCCTGACCCTGTCGAATCCGCTGTGTGCGCAGGCGATAGACGCTGAAAAACAGGGGCTCCCCCGTTCGGGCGATAGCGCACCGCGTGTGTCAGACCCACTCGCGTATGCTCTCAGCTGGTTGTGTGCTGCCGGTTTCTGGAACCGTATGCTTAACCCTATCGGTGCCTGCACGTGCTGCGTGGCCCTGGCGCTTAGCCTTGCAGGCGCTTGGACGGATTTTGGACCGGATTCCTTAGCCTTTTCGGTGCTCGTACGGGCCAAACCCTCGGAAATCCATCCGGGCACCGAGCTTTCTAAGCACCCCTCGTTCGCAATCCGTGCGAGCATCGGAATTTCTAAGCATCCGTCTGCTGTCCCACCAACGCAAAGCGGGACCCCAGCTCGCAATGAGCCGGGGTCCCGCTTTTTCCTCGCGCGGGGGAGAGGGGCGACGCCCCCTTGTCGCGACCCTAACCCATGGTCGCTACGACGCGTCCCGTGCCGCCCGCCTCGCGCATCGCATCCCCCACGATGCCCGAGGGGTCGCGGTCCATGACCACCACGTCCATGTCCGCGGGACCGGCAAAGCGCGCGAACGACCGGGACGCCCCCACCTTGGACGAGTCCATGAGCATGACCCTGGTGCGGGCGTGCCTCAGGAACTCGGCCTTGGCCGACGCCGTCTGCTCAAACTCGGCGAGGAAGCCAAAGTCCGGCTCAAAGGCGTCCGCCCCAAGGAAGACCTTGTCTATGTAGACGTTGGCAAGCGAGTCGGCGAGCATGGGTCCATAGAAGTGACGGTACTGCCGCCCCAGCGTGCCGCCCGTGCACACGGGGGTCGCGTTGAGGAGGTGCTGCTCAACGTACTCAAGGCCGTAGTAGTCATCGGTGATGACCGTGATCTCGCGCAGGTCCTGGAGGCAGTGGAGAAACTCCAGCGTCGTGCTTCCTGACCCCACCAAAATGGTGTCGCCGTCGCGCACCATGGTCGCGGCGTAGAGGCCGATCGCGTGCTTGGCGGCGGCGTTCTTGCGGATGCGCTGGGGTACGCGGGGAATCACGAAGCTGCTCACGGGCACGGCGCCACCGTGCGTCCGCTTGAGCTTGCCCTCCTCCTCCAGGAAGCTGAGGTCCGCCCGCGCGGTCACGGCCGACACCCCGCAGCTCTCGCATATCTCCTGCACCGAGACTGCGGAGCGCTCTGCGAGCGTATCGAGGATGTGCTGATGCCTCTCGGCTGCGATCATGCGTGCCTGTCGTCGTGCCGCGCCCATCGTGCCTTGTCCTTCCCATGGGTCCCCGCCGTGCCGGCGGGGAAGCGTGTCGTTAAAGGGACGAGCCGGACGTCCCACGGGGAGACGATCCGGCTCGTGCTGGTGGCGTTCAGAGAGATAGCCTACTCGACAACCTTGTCGCCGTTCTTGTGGTACTCGCTGCGCTTGAAGATGACATACAGGATGCCACCAACGATCACGCCGGCGAAGATGGCGATGAGCCACAGGTACCAGCCGTCGACGACGGGCAGGACCAGGAAGCCGCCGTGAGGCGCGGGGTCGTGGACGCCAAACATGATGGTGAGGATGGCCGCGATGGACGAGCCGCACATCATGATGGGCATCACGGGCCAGATGTTCTTGGTCATGAACGGGATGGCGCCCTCGGTGATGTGGGTGCAGCCCAGGACGATGTTCACGATGCCGGCGTCGTGGTCCTCCTTGGAGAAGTACTTCTTGCCCACGATGACCGCGAAGGCGGTGATCAGCGGCGGGACGATGCACGCGGCGGAGACGGCGGCCATGAAGTTGGTGCCAAAGTTGTAGGTGTCGGTGCCGACGCCGGCGGTGAGCGCCTCGGTCAGGAGGGCGGTGCCGGTGACGTAGGCGGCCTTGTTGACGGGGCCGCCCATGTCAAACGCGCACATGCAGCCAATGGCAAGGCCCAGGACGATGGGGCCGGAGGTCTCCAGGCCCTTCAGGAAGTCCATCATGCCGGTGTTGATGGCGGCCATGGGGCCGGAGATGCCGAGCATGACCAGACCGACGACGAAGGTGGAGAGGAGCGGGTACAGGAAGATGGCCTTGAGGCCGTCGAGGTTCTTGGGCATGCCAGAGAGCAGCTTCTCCAGGCCCAGGATCACGTAGCCGGAGAGGAAGCCGCCGACGATGCCGCCCAGGAAGCCAAAGCCCACGCCGGCGCCACCGGCGTCGATCAGGCCGGTGTCAGGGGAGACGGGCAGGCCGGTGATGGCGATCATGCCCGCGACAAAGCCAGGCACCAGCGCCGGGCGCTTGCCGATGGACTCGGCGATGTAGGCCGAGAGGACCGGCACCATGAGGTTCATCGCGATGCCGCCGATGATCTTGAGCATGGCGGCAAAGCTGTTGTAGTCGGAGGCGGTGGAGTCAAACGACGTGATGCCCCACAGGAACGAGACGGCCGTGAGGACGCCGCCGGCAACCACGAACACGAGCATGTGGCTGACGCCGTTCATCAGGTGCTTGTAGATCACGTGGCCGACGGATTCCTTCTCCTCCTCGCCCTCGGGCTCGGCGGCGGCAACCTCCTCGGCGAGCTTGCCCTCGGGCTTGGCGGCCATGGCCCTCTTAATCAGGTCCTCCGCCGCCGCCTGGGACAGGCACTTGGAGACGCCCACGGAAACCATGGGCTTGCCCTCAAACCTCTCGGCGTTGACGTCCTTGTCAGCTGCGACCACGACGGCCTTTGCCGCCTTGATCTGCGCCGGCGTGAGCTCGTCCTCGACGCCAACCTGCCCGTGGGTCTCGACCTTGATGGTGAGCCCCATGGCCTCGGCTGCCTGCTCCAGGGCCTTCTTGGCCATGAAGGTGTGGGCGATGCCGGTCGGGCAGCCGGTTGCTGCGATGATGTCGTAGGTCTCGGCCTGCTCTTCTGCCATCTCGCGCTCCTTTCCTTCGTCCGGATGCTTCACGCATCCACTACGAGTCCTTCACAAAGATAGCACGCAGCGAAGGAAATGGACAAAAGCGAAGAAAAGCGAAGGTAATTGACTGCGAACGGTCAGTATTCGACGGTAAACGGTATAAACCCGTAAGCGATTTCTCTTCGTTCCGTCTTGCGGGCCCCGTTTCGTTTGACTGGGACCGTTCTCATCTCACCCATCTTTGCTCTGCTCGTGACCGCTGCTCTAGTGGGGGGCGTTCTGGCAAAGGTCGCCAGCGCCTCCACGGAGCCCTGCGTGGACAAAACGTGTAAAGTCAATAATTACAAGAACCTGTCAATAACGATATGACATGTTGGGTGCGCCCTGTTTCGGGACGTGGGGGGAGGCCACATGCACGACCAGATGACGCAGGACCAGAGGCGCCTGTGGCTCATAGACGCGCTGATGGGGGAGAGGGACGACCTCGGCGGGATCCGGGTTCCTCCCGGCGGGGAGGGCCAGCGGCTCCTGCTGCGCGGCCTTCTCAACGTGAGGCCTCCGCGGCCCGTGGGCGACGAGTTTCTCCGCGTCCAGGACGAGTACCTGCAAGGTCGCCTCGCCGAGCGCGGCGGCGTCACGCGTGTGGACGACCTCGGGTTCACGGACGACGGGCTCGCGGTGTGGCACGGCGACATCACCACGCTCCAGGTCGACGCCATCGTCAACGCCGCCAACAGCCAGGTGCTGGGCTGCTTCGTGCCCAACCACCGTTGCATCGACAACGCCATCCACACCTACGCGGGGGTCCAGCTGCGCCTTGAGTGCGCGCGCATCATGCGGGCCCAGGGCCACGAGGAGCCAACGGGAGGGGCCAAGCTGACGCGCGGCTACAACCTCCCGGCGGGGCATGTCCTGCACACCGTGGGACCGATCGTGTACGGGGAGGCCCCCACGGCGCGCGACCGCGGGCTTCTCGCCAGCTGCTACCGCTCGTGCCTTGACCTGGCGGCGGAGAGGGGCCTGCGCAGCGTGGCGTTCTGCTGCATCTCCACGGGGGAGTTCCGCTATCCCAACCGGGAGGCGGCGGAGGTCGCGGTGTCGACGGTGCGCGCGTGGAAGCGTGAGACGAAAAACCAGACGGAGGTGGTCTTCGATGTCTTCAAGCCAGTGGATCAGCGGCTCTACGGGGAGCTTCTCGGAGTCGGTCGATAGGGTCGCTCAGGCGATCGAGCAGGCGGACGCGGTGCTGGTCGGAGCCGGCGCGGGCCTCTCAACCGCAGCGGGATTCCACTACTCGGGGCCCCGGTTTGAGAGGGACTTCGCCGACTTCCGCGACCGGTTTGGGATCACCGACATGTATGCGGGCGGGTTCTACCCGTTCCCGGACGACGAGACCCGCTGGGCCTGGTGGAGCCGCATGATCTGGGTCAACCGCTACGCGTGTCCCGTGGGCCGTCCGTACCAGGACCTCGTTCGCATGCTGCGGGGGCGCGAGCACTTTGTGCTCACCACCAACGTCGACCACCAGTTCCAGCGCGCGGGAATCGACCGGTCGCACCTGTTCTACACGCAGGGGGACTACGGCCTGCTGCAGTGTCCCGAGCCCTGCCACCAGGCAACCTACGACAACGAGGACCTCGTGCGCCTCATGGTGCGCGACCAGCGCGACATGCGCGTGCCCAGCGAGCTGGTGCCCCGCTGCCTCCGCTGCGGCAGGGTCATGGTCCCCAACCTCCGCTGCGACGACACGTTCGTGGAGGACGAGGGCTGGCACGCCGCACTCGGGCGCTACCAGGACTTTGTGGCGGCGCACGAGTCGGGCTCCGTGGTGCTGCTGGAGCTGGGCGTGGGGGCCAACACGCCGGTCATCATCAAGTACCCCTTCTGGCGCATGGCGTCGCAAAACCCCAAGGCCACCTACGTGCAGGTGAACCTGGGCGAGACGATCGCCCCCTCCGCGATCGCCGACCAGACCGTGCTGGTGGACGGCGACGCCGCGACGTTCCTGCGCGAGCTCCGAGTCCGGCTCTCCGGGGGCAGGGGCCCGGACGCCGCGTGACGCCGCCGGCAGGGGAGAGGGGCGCCCCGACGCGGCCGCGCGCCTCTCCCCTTGGGGGGTACCATGACCCTTGAGTGGAGGGAGCGCCACATGGCGGCAGACGTAATCGTGAAGCACGACGAGGCTCCTGCGGCGGATCTTGTGGGAGAGGCTGCCGGGCTCCGCTGGCTTGCCGAGGCAGAGTCGTCTGGCGGCATCGCGTGCGCGCGCGTGCGCGATGCGAGCGCCCACCGGCTGGTCGAGGAGCGCATCCCCACAGGTGCGCCCACGCGCCAGGCGGCGCGCCTTGCCGGGGAGGCACTGGCTCGGACCCACGCCGCAGGCGCCGACTGGTACGGCTGCCCGCCGCCGGGATGGGAGGGCGGCGCGTACGCGATTGGCCCCTCTCGCACCGCAGTTGTCCCTCGCGATGTGGTGGAGTCATCGTCGGGAGAGCTTGCCCCCGAGGCGCTCTCGTGGGGAGCCGCCTGCGCCCGCTGGCGCGTGATGCCGCACGTCAGGGCGATCAGGGACCAGGGGCTCGTGGACGAGGGGGAGGCACGCCTGCTCACTCGCGTGGCAGGCCGCATGGCTCGGGGCGAGTTTGACTCTCCGGAGCCTGAGCTGGTCCGACGCGGGGGACATCCCTGCTCGCGCATCCACGGGGATTTGTGGGCGGGCAACCTGCTCTGGGCGGCGTCTGGCAGCCGTGCCGCCGCGACGGGCGCGGCGCTGATCGACCCCATGGCAGCGGGCGGTCATGCCGAGACGGACCTCGCCATGCTGCAGCTGTTTGGCTGCGCGTACCTGGACGAGCTCATTGCCGCCTACGACGCGACCTCGCCGCTCGCAGACGGATGGGAGGAGCGGGTGCAGATTCACCAGCTCGTTCCCGTACTCCTGCACTGCATCCTCTATGGGGAGGCGTATGTGGGCGTGGCACTCTCCATTGCCCGACGCTACGCCTGATGGTGCCGCGCCGCGTTCTTATGCGCAGCGGCGGTAGTAGTACACGGCGATCTGCGTGCGGTTGCGCAGCCCCAGCTTGGCCAGGATCGACGAGATGTGGTTGCGGACCGTTCCCTCACTCATGAACAGGGCGCCTGCCACCTCGGCGTTGGTCATCCCATCGGCGATGGCGCGCACCACCTCGCGCTCTCGCTGCGTGAGGGCGGCGAGCGCCGCCTCGTCCGGCCCGTCGGCGGCCGTGGTGCCATGGGATGAGAGCCGCGTGGCACGTGCCAGCACCTCTCCCTCCAGGACGCTCTGTCCCGCCATGACCGACCGCAGCGCGGGGGCTATCGTGGCAACGTCCTGTTTGATGAGATAGCCCCGCGCGCCCAGCCGCAGTGCCCGCACGATGTAGTCGTCGTCCGAGAACGTGGTGAGGAACACGACGCGCGCGCCCGGGTCGCCCCGCAGGATCTCCTCGGCGGCGGAGAGGCCGTCTCGCCCGGGCATCTGGATGTCCAGGAGCGCGACGTCGGGGGAGAGCGCACGGTACAGCTCGACCGCCTGGTCGCCCGTGGTGCCGGTCCCCACCACGTCGACGTCCGTCTCGGCCGAGAGGATCGTTGCCAGCGACCGGACCACAAAGGCGTCGTCGTCCACCACGATTATCCTCATGGGCGCTCCCCCCTGGGCAGCGAGGCAAACACCTCGAACCCGTTGCCAACGCTCACGCGGAGCGTCCCTCCCAGCGACTCAACCCGCTCTCGCATGGTGCGCAGCCCCATCCCGCGCTCCTCGAGGCCGGAGGCGGTGCCGGGCACCACGCCATCATTCCACACCCGCAGCTGCCAGATGCCGGGCATCCCGTTCACGCGCACGGTGGCGCGTTCCGCATGGGCGTGCCGCGCGGCGTTGGTCAGCGCCTCGCGCGCAACGGCCACAAGGCAGCGGCTCACCTCGGCGGGCGGAGTTCCGTGAGGGTCGCACTCCACTCGCACGCCGGGGATGCCGCTCGTGGCGGCAAGCCGGTTGAGCTCGACCCCAAGGTCCACGCCCGAGTCCTCCAGGGCGTGGACGCTGGCGCGCATGGTCCGCAGCGCCTCGTTAAGGCCGTCGGAGACCTGCGTCAGCTCGTCCGTGGCGGCGGCATCGCCCCGGTGGACCACCTTGAGGGCCTCGACCTGCAGCACGAGGCGCGTGAGCAGGTGGCCCACGGAGTCGTGCATCTCGCGAGCGATGCGCGTGCGCTCGGCGAGTGCGGCGGCATGCGCCTCGTACTCGCGGGCATCCTCGAGCTCGTGGTTCTTCTCACCCAGCGCGAGCAGCTTGTCCTGCAGGTCGTCCTGCAGCCGGTTGGCCTTGCCCGCAAGCTCGACCTGGCGCCCGCAGCGCAGCGAGAGCGCGACGGAGCAGCACGACAGGAGAAGCGCCGAGGTGACGGCAGGCCTGGGTCCCTGCGCAAGCCACGCCCACGCGGCGGCGACGGGGGCGAGCGCCCACGTGGCACTCCACCGCGTGCGCGCGAGGTCGTACGAGGCAAGGGGCAGCGCCACGAACGCGCCGGGCACGGCGGCGGAGAGGAGCGTGGCGGCACCGCAGGTGGCGATGGCCACACCCGGGTGTGACGGGAGGGCAAGCCCAACGGCAGCGGACGCGCACACCGCCAGTGCCACAGCGATGACGGCCACCGGCCCCGCGTCCCCGGCGATGGCGACGACGCCAAGGCAGGCGACGAGCATGAGGGCCTTGTCCGCGATTCTCTCCATGGCTCCAGAGTATACGGGTGCGCTGCAGCCGCATGGGCCACCCGCGGGCATGACAAACGTCACGGTCCTCCCAAAAAACTGGTGACGCGGGTCACTTCCGCCCATGGCGCCGCTCCCTCAGACTGGTCCCAGCATTCGGAAAGGGGCCAACATGGGGGCACGTGACGTGGTCGTTCGCATCGACAACCTGGTCAAGCGCTACGGCGACCTGGTCGCCGTGGACCACCTCTCGCTCTCGATCGCGCCGGGGGAGGTCTTTGGCCTGCTGGGGCCCAACGGCTCGGGCAAGACGACGACCATCAACTGCGTGCTGCAGCTCCTCTCCTATGACCACGGCGACATTCAGCTGTTTGGCGAGCCCATGCGACCCACGAGCTACCAGCTCAAGCGCCGCATCGGCGTGGTTCCGCAGGAGGTCGCGGTCTTTGACGAGCTCACCGTGCGCGAGAACGTGGACAGCTTCTGCGCGCTCTACGTGGGCGACCGCGCGCGCCGCCGCGAGCTTGTGGACGATGCCATCGCCTTCGTGGGATTGGAGAAGTTCGAGGGCTTTCGCCCCAAGAAGCTCTCCGGCGGCCTGCTCAGGCGCCTCAACATCGCATGTGGCATCGCGCACCGCCCCGAACTCATCATCATGGACGAGCCCACCGTGGCCGTTGACCCGCAGAGCCGCGAGTCGATCCTCTCGGGCATCGAGCGCCTGAACGCCGAGGGTGCCACGGTGATTTACACCTCGCACTACATGGAGGAGGTCGAGCGGCTCTGCTCGCGCATCATGATCATGGACCACGGGCGCAGCGTGGCGAGCGGCACCGCCGACGAGCTCAAGGGCATGATCGGCACGGGCGAGAAGATCTCCGTCGAGGTGGGGCGGATGGACGAGGCCACCCTCGAGCGCGTGCGGTCGCTCGACCACGTTCGCACGGCCGAGACGGACGGGGGCATGCTGCGCGTGCAGTGCGCCTCCGGGGCGCACAACCTGGCCGACGTGCTGGGCGTGCTGGGCGACGCGGGCCTCCCGTACGGTCGCGTGCTCTCCGAGCCGCCCACCTTGAACGACGTCTTCCTCGAGATCACCGGTCGCGCCCTGCGCGACGAGGCATAGGGGGCCACCATGCTCGCAAGCCTCAGGAGCTGCGTGCTCTCGCTTGTGCGCGACAAGGCCCTCCTCGTGTGGGCGCTCACGTTCCCCATCATCATGACCCTCATCTTCATGGGGATGTTCTCGGGGATAGGGGGCGCCTACTCGGCCATGGGCTCCACGCTGGGCGTGGTGCGCGACGCCAACTACGATGCCGCGGTTGGCTTGGACGAGACGATCCAGGCGATCTCGGACCCCGAGTCGAGCGACCACGTCTGCGACGTCACCTACTACGACGGCGCGGAGGACGCCAAGGCGGCTGCCAGCGCGGGCGACGTGGACGCCTACCTCACCGTGAGTGGCGACGGCATGCCGCAGCTCCACGTGACCCAGGCGAGCGTGGCGGAGGGCGGCAGCCTCCCCACCTCGGTCCTCTCCGAGGTCTTGGACACCTACCTGCATACGCGTTCGGCGGTCGAGAGGGTCGCGGCAACGCGACCGGAGCTCCTCGCCAACGGCCGCGCGATCGAGGCCTTCACCAGCGGGGCCGTCCAAACGGTGCGGCTCTCCGCCACCAAGAACCCGCCAAGCCCCGACGCGCGCTACTACTACGCGCTCCTCGCCATGGCCACCGGCATGGGTGCCACCGCGGGCATGGAGTCGGCGCGCAGGCTCCTCCCCACGGCCGGTCCTCTGGGGGCGCGGCAGACGCTTGCCGCCGTGCCACGCTGGCGCATGCTCGTGGGGGCGTTCCTGGGCGCATGGCTCTGCGAGTTCGTGTGCCTCCTCGTGGCGGCGCTCTTCATGTGGGGCGCGGCGGGCGTCCCATTTGGCGACAACGCCCCGGGCGTGGTGGGCGCAATCGCGGCCTCGTCGTTCATGGCGTGCGCGGCCGGCGCCCTGTGCGGGACCGTCCCTCGCATGGAGACGGGCATGATATCCGGCATCACCTGCCTGCTCTCGCTCTTCACGGGCCTGTACGGCACGGCGTCGCAGCAGCTGGCGGACTCCATCGAGGCAGCGATGCCCGTGCTCGCGCACGCCAACCCCCTCTGGCAGACGACCAACTGCTTCTACGCGCTTCTCTACTACGACACGCCCGACGCGTTCCTCGCAAGCTGCGCCGCGCTCCTGGCGATGGCGCTCGCGTTTCTTGCCGTGGCGTCCCTGCGCATGAGGAGGACCTCGTATGACCACCTTTAGGACCTACCTCAGGATCTTCCTCTCGCATCGAGTGTATATCGCGATCTATCTGGTCATGCTCTCGCTCGTTGGCGTGTTCATCGGCCTCTCCGCGAGCCCTGCCGCCACGGGCGGGTACCGGGAGGCCTCCGCAAACGTCGCCGTCATCGACCGCGACGGCTCCGAGCTCTCGTCTGCCCTGGCCCGGCGCGTGCTCGCCGGCAACAAACAGGTGGACGTGGCGGACGAGAAGCGCGTCATCCAGGACAGCGTGGCGCGTGACAGGGTCAGCTACCTGCTCGTCATCCCCCGGGGGTGGGGGGAGGGCCTCATGGACGCGGCCCGCCAGGGCACGAAGGCGCCCGAGCTCGAGACCTACGTGTCGTACTACTCCGGCATGGGGAGGCTCCTGGACATCGAGGTGACCGGCTACGCCGACGGACTCTACGGCATGGCGGCGACGCTGGGTGGCAGCGCCGCGGAGGTTGTCTCTGCCACGGACGACGCGTGGGAGGGGTCCACCCAGGTAAGCATGGTCGAGCAGGTCGCCTCGCCCCTGCCCGCGAGCCTCGTCACGGCGGCGGAGTTTGCGTCGTACCCCATCTTCTCCAGCGCGATGGTCTGCATCGCGGTGCTCATGTCCTCCGTGGAGCGCCGGCCCGTGCGCGACCGCCGGCTCGCCTCCCCCGAACCGGCCCGCACCCGTAACCTCGCACTGCTGGGCGCCTGTGCCACGATCGGGCTGGTTGCCTGGGCATGGACCTTTGGTCTCGAAGTCCTGGTGCTGGGACGCTCCACGCTCGCGAGCTCCCCCGCTCAGCTGGCGCTCGTTGGTGCGGCACTCCTGGCATACGCGCTGGTGGCGGCCAGCGTGGGCTTCCTTGCGGGTCAGCTTGGCGTGAGCGAGAGCGCCGCCAACGCGCTGGCGAACATCCTGGGTATGGTGATGTCGTTTCTCGGCGGGGCATGGACGGGCCTCTCGCTCCTGCCCGATGGGCTCATTGCCGTGGCACACTTCACGCCGGCGTACTGGGTCACGCGGGTGGTCGAGGGTGCTGCGGGCATGGGGCGGGTGACCGCGCAGAACGTGATGCCGCTTGTGGGCGACATCGGGATATGCGCGCTGTTTGGGATTGCCACCCTGCTCGTGGGGCTCGTGCTGGGCAGGAGCCGGGGGCGCTCGGAGCTCGCGTGAGGCACGTGCGGGCGATCATGAGGGCTGGCTGCTGAGAAATCTCGAGTTGTGGCAGTCGGAGGGGGGTCCCTCTACCGCCAGACGGCGGAGGCTGCTGAGGAAATGCGAGTGTTGGCAATCCGCGGGCAGATTCCGCCGAGGAAATGCGAGTGTTGGCAGAGAATGGGCGTCTCCGACTGCCAATACTCCGTTTTCCTCAGCAGCCGCGCCCCCCAAATTGCCAATGCTCGACATTCCTCAGCTGTCGCCCACCGCAGACCCTGCGACGCGAGGCCTCCTCGCCGGGGCGCGGCCTCACTTCCGGGCAAGCAGGCAGAGCCGGTGCCTTTGCTGGTCGTGGTCGACCTCCACGCGGGAGAACCCCGCCTCCGCAAGGTAGGCGCGAAGCTGCCCCTCGGTGTAGATGCGCAGGTCGTCGATGATGCCCGTCCACTTGTCGTCGGCCCCGTTGGTGCCATCCGACTCGTTCACGACGAGGAAGGTGCCGCCGTCCCGCAGCACGCGCCTCACCTCGCGGAAGCTCTCCACGGGGCCAGGCCAGAAGTAGACCGTCTCAAATGCCGTCGCCAGGTCGAAGGAGTCGTCCTCGAGCGGCAGGCCAGAGACGTCAGCCTCCACCAGCGTGCAGCGTCCCTCCGCCACAAAGTCGCGGTTGACCTGCTCGGTCTTCGCGAGCGACTCCTCCGAGTAGTCGACGGCGACCAAGTGTGCCTGGGGATACTCCTCCAGCAGCCTGCGCGCGTTGCGTCCACCGCCGCAGCCCAGCTCCACGATGCTCTGGGGCACACGTCCCCCAAGGTGCTCCATTCCCCAGTCCGACACCGCGGCGTGGCCACGGTTCATGCTCGCGAGCATCCCCCTGCCAAGGGCTCCCTTGGGCTTGCGGGTGTTGTTGAAGAACGAGCGAAGCAGTCCCATGGCGTCCCAGCCTTCGGTCGTGGGGCGGCCCCGTTTGCCCTGGTCCCGCCCGCGTCGGCGCAGTTTAGTTAGAAAAATCTAACATAGGTGGAGCAACGGGGACGTTCGCGTGGCAAATCGACCGATAGCCAAAGCCAGCAAAAGGCCCATCGCCGGTAGGGCGCGTGCATATGGAGCCGCTCGTCCGGGGGCCAAGGACGTTGGCGGCCTTGCGACTAGTCAAGCTCCCCGCAGGCAACCCGCTCCCTTCCCAGGCCAAAGATGGCTCGGGCCACGGAACGGACCACGGGGCCGGCGAAGAAGAACTGCCACAGGAGCGCCATGGGGAGGTTGAGAGCGGTGGTCTGAATCCATGTCGCGACGAGCCGCGAAGGTGCGGGCTGCTTGATAAGGAGCGTTGCGACAAGGCTCATCAGCGGGCACATGAGCCACACGGTGAGGGCCGACATGGCGGCGATTTTCGCGAACGGGGCGCTAGGGTTTTCGCCGACCATATCGGCTGACTTCCTGCTGGCAATGGGGGAGACCAGCACTGTCTCAAGAATGAGTGCGATGGGTCCCATGAAGACGAGCTCGTGGAAGGCGGCGAGGAACGTCTCGTTGGAGAGTCCCCCCATTCCGAGGGCGATGTTATAGCAAATCATTCCGTATACCATCACACAGACCATCATGATGGAGAACACGGCCTTCTGAAGCGGACTCTCGGGCATATAAACCTCCTGGTAGATTGCGCAGTGTTGTTCGTTATCACCAGAAGGTGTGCGTTTCCAAGGCGTACCTGCTATGCAATTTGTCTCACAGAGGGTAGCACGGTATCGAAGGCCTGTGCCTCATTGCCCACGAACTCCCCATCACGCGTGGGGGCGGGCGCCCCCCAAGGGGCCTACTCGCCCGACGGCGTGTTGGGGGCGCCGAGCGCCGCCGATCGCTCGCGCAGGAAGTCCTCCACGCAGGCTTCGAGGTCCAGCCCGGTCCGCTCCGCGAGCACGGCGAGCCACCACACGCACTCGACGGTCTTCGCGGGAACGTGGGGCCATCGGAGCTTGGCCAGCGCCCCTGCTCGTCCATCACCAGGCGGCCCACCAGGCCGGCGTCGGTGAGAAAGGCCAGGGCGTCCTCCTCAACGGTCCACTCGGAGCCATGGACCTTGCGCTCCAGCCCGTGATAGAGGGCGCGTATCTCGGCCGATTGACGCTGGACCTGCCGTAGCTCCATGTGAGGCTCCTTATCCGTGTCCTGCTGACGCGGCTCATTCCAGCGGCGAAAAACGTTGCGAAGCCGATGCCGGTGCTCTGGCAAGCCGGTGCGAGACCGAGAGCCGACTGTTACATAACAGATAGCATTGGGTATGTGGAGGACAATGGCCGACGCACGGAAGGAGAGAAACGATGGCACACGACGCAGGCGAGCCGTTCTCGATGGCAGACGAGTGGGCACCGATTCCCGGATGCACATCCTCGCGCAAGATGTGGGAGCTTTCCAGCGCCACCGTCACGCGGTTCTCCCTGAGCGGGGGAACCGACATCAGCGCGGAGTCATCATCGGTTCGACGACTCGAGGTCGTGGTGGCGGGCAGCCTGCTCGCGAGCGTTCCCGGCGCCCCCGAACCGCTGCGCGCCACGAGGCTCAGCGCCGTTTCGCTTCCCGCGGACGCCCCCGTTGGCATTGGCTGCGAGGACGACGGGTGCGTCTACCTTGAGATATCGGTTGCGAATGGAGGAGACATGGAAGCGTTTCCCGAGGCAGGAAAGGTCCTCTCGCTTGCGGACGAGGTTCCGTACCGGGAGGGCGAGGTCGTGAGCAAGGATGTCGTCAACACCGACTCCGTGAAGCTTGCCGTGATGAGCTTTGACGAGGGCACCGGGCTGGACGAGCACTCCGCGCCTGGCGACGCGATCGTCCTGGCGCTGGAGGGCGAGGGGCTCATTGGCTACGAGGGCACCGTGCACAGGCTGCGCGCCGGCGAGGCGATCCGCTTTGCGAAGGGCGGCCGCCACTACGTGAAGGCGAGCAGCCGGTTCAAGATGGCCCTGCTGCTCACGCGTAAATAGGGCTTGCGGCGTTCGTCCTGTTCGCCCGTGCAGCAGCGCCCCCGCGGTCTCGTTGAACTGAGCCGCGGGGGCGCTTCTCTTGGGATGTGCGGACGGCCCTGGGGTCAGGCAAGGGGGAAGAAGGGGCACCTCTCTCCCAGGCACTGCGCATTGCGCTGGTGGAACTTGCAGCGCGGCTCGTGCCAGCCCAGCTCGATTCCAAGCGAGTCGCAGACGTAGCGAGTCCCCTCGCGCAGCGAGATGTAGGCGTCCCGCTTGCAGCACCGGGGACCGCCGACCTCTGCCATCTTGAGGAGAGCCTGCGACGAGGCGGCGAGGTGCCCTCCCCAGGACTCGTCGGTGGTGAGGGGACCCGTGCCTTCGATGATCGAGAGGGCGGCGCCCACGGAGGTCGTCGAGCCGCAGGCCCCCCACATGCCGCACATGGCCCCGGGCATCTTGAGCCCCCGTGACGCGAGCTCGGCAAGCGCCGCGTCCAGGTCTATCTTGCCCCCCGCGTTGCGGTAGGCGGCGAGCAGGCACGCTCCGTCCAGCACGTGGTGCTCCGGTCCGTGCATGCGCACGAAGGGGAGCGAGGCGACCTCCTCAAACACCTCGAGCGGATCGGTGCTTGTGGACTCCTCGCACGCCCGCACGATCAGGGCCTCGCGCTCCCCGGGGGCATACGTGGTCATGGCATCCATGCCTCTCCCTCCTTCTCTGGCACGGGCTGCGCCATCCGGCGGCTGGCGCCATCGGGCTCACCGCGCACCTACGACGGCCTGCCCGTCTCCCACCTCAAAGTTCGTCTCCCATCATATCGAAAAACGTCAATGTGTGTGCTACCATCCGCAACGTATTGATAAGCGTAAATAAGTCGAGCGTACCAATGCGCTCGGCGTGGGAGGGCGGTTCCGATGACAGGGGAGAAAAACGTGGCACAAGGGGGCACGGCCTCGCGTCTTGGGATGAGGGACAGGCTTCTCACCCTGTGGATCTTCCTGGCGATGGCGGCGGGGATAGCGCTGGGGGCGATTGCCCCGGGGGTGGCCGACGCCCTCAACTCCGTGGCGGTGGGAACCACCAACGTACCGCTGGCGGTCTGCATGATGCTGATGCTCTATCCGCCCCTCGCCAAGGTGAGGTACTCGGAGCTGCCAAGGGTCTTTCGCAACGGTCGTGCCCTTGCCCTCATGCTCCTGTTCTGCGCGGTCATCGGTCCTCTCCTCATGTTCACCTTGGCAACGACTCTCCTCGAAGACCATCCCGACTACATGACGGGACTCATCCTCATCGGGATCGCGCCCTGCATCGCGATGGTCATCGTCTGGAACGGGCTCGCCGGCGGTGATGCCGAGTACTGCGCGGGGTTCGTCGCGGTCAACGCGATCCTGCAGGTCCTGCTGTACGGTCCCCTCGCCTGGCTCTACGCGACCAGGCTCACGGCGCTGGTGGGCGCACCGGTCGTCGCGGTGAGCCTCTCGGTGGGGGACGTGGCGGGCACCGTCCTGTTCTACCTCGGGATTCCGTTTGCCGCGGGTGCGCTTGGGCGTCTCGCCCTCGAGCACGCCAAGGGTCGCGAATGGTACGAGGGCGTGTTCCTCCCGCGCGTGTCGCCGGTCTCGTTTGTCGCCCTTCTCGCCACCATCGTGCTGATGTTCTCGCTCAAGGGTCGGCAGATCGTTCAGCTCCCGCTCGACGCGGTGCGGATCGCGATCCCGCTCGTCATCTACTTCGCGGTCATGTTCTTTGCGAGCTTCGCGGCGGCCCACGCGGCGGGTTTCCCGTACCCCCAGACCAGCGCCATCGCCTTCACCGCGACGGGCAACAACTTCGAGCTTGCCATCGCCGTTGCCGTCGCGACCTTTGGGCTTGGTTCGGGTGAGGCGTTTGCCGCCGTTGTCGGGCCGCTCATCGAGGTGCCGTCGCTCATACTGTTGGTGAATGCAGCCACCGCCATGCGTCGCAGGCTCTCGTGGCCCGCCTTGGGGGAAGGGGAGAGATGAGGCGGCGTCCCATCGTCGCGTTCGTGTGTACGCACAACGCATGTCGCAGCCAGATGGCGCAGGCCCTGGCGAGGAGCCTGATGCCCGGGGAGGCAACGTTCCTCTCCGCCGGCACGCATCCCGCCGAGGCCGTGGACCCGGGGGCGCTCGCCGAGCTTGGCCGTCGGGGCGTCGATGTCAACGACCTGAGACCCAAGGTCCTGGGCGAGCTCCCGCCCCGCGTGGACTGGCTCGTTACCATGGGCTGTGGCGTCTCGTGCCCCACGTTCCCCTGCAACCACCGCGAGGACTGGGGGCTAGACGACCCCATGGGCGGCCCTGCCGCGGGGTATGCCGCGTGCGCCGACGCAATCGTCGCTCGGCTGGGCTCCCTGCGTGAGAGAATGTTCCCTGCAGGGGAGACGCGCGAGGATGGGGCGGATGTCGATGACCGAAGCTGAGCTGGTCAACGTGTTCAGGGCGCTGGCGGACGAGAATCGCCTTGCCGTCGTCCGTGCCCTCGCCGGGCAGGGCGAGATGTGCGCCTGCCAGCTGCTCGACGGCCTGGACATCTCGCAGCCGACCCTCTCGCACCACATGCGCGTGCTCTGCGATTGCGGCCTGGTTCGCTGCCGTCGCGAGGGCCGGTGGTGCTACTACTCGGTGGATCCCCAGGTGGCGCACGACCTTACGGGCTTCTTCGGGGGACTCTCCGGGTCCGGCGGGGGCGATGCGCCTGCCGTCCGGCGTTGTTGCGAGTGAGGGTCGTGCCGTCCCTCTCGCCCGCCACTTGCCTAGACTGGCATGAGCGTCCCGGCCACAGGAGGAGGACCCATGCCAGAGGTGCCCAGCGACCACGTTGCGCTCGAGCTTGCGATGTTTAGGTACGATTGCTCCGATCCCCGGAGGATCCAGCACTTTGTGAAGGTGCGTGCCCTTGCCCGCACCATCGCACTGGCGGAGGGGATCGACCCCGCGACGCGCTACGTGATCGAGGCGGCGGCGCTCGTGCATGACGTGGGGATCCACGAGTGCGAGCGTGTGTACGGCGACACGTCGGGCACCCACCAGGAGGAGCTTGGCCCCGGCATCGCGCGTCCCATGATGGAGGGGCTGGGCTACCGCCCCGAGGTCGTGGACCGGGTGTGCTGGCTCGTGGCGCACCATCATCATTACGTGGGCGACCACGACGCCGACCTGCAGATTCTCATCGAGGCGGACATGCTCGTGAACATCTACGAGGACGCCCCCGACGACCCGGCCGCTCGCCGCAGGATGGCGACGTCGGCAGGGGAGAGGGTCTTCCGCACAAAGACCGGGCGGCAGCTCCTGGCAGACCAGTTCCTCTCGTAAGGGGGCGGCATCCCTTCCTGTCGCGCCCGCGAGAGGTACTTGGCAAACCTAGCCCCCGCATGGATTGATGGGCCTGATGCATAGCGAACCTAGCCCTCGTGTCGATTTCCGCCGTCAAATCCGCACGAGGCCTAGCGGCGCTAAGCATCACGCTGCGGAATCCGTATGAGGGCTAGCGGCGTTAAGCATCCGGTTTCGGAATCGTCGCGAGGAATGGTGCTGCAAGGTACCAACCCCCCTGGATTCGCGCGGGCACAGGTGGGGGGCGGGAATCGCTTGGTTTGGGGCGCCGTCGCTTAGAATCCCCGGGGCGCGTCCCGGTTGCGCGCGAGGCATGCTTAGGAAACCCGGTGCCCGGTCGGGTTTCGGGGAGCAGGAGCCGTGCTGGCACCGGCGGGATTAAGCATTTGGCCGCCAAATCCGTGCCCGCCTCGGAATAGTTAAGCGTGGGTGTCCCGCCGTCCGCACCCGCGCCGGCAACGCTAAGCACGCACCTCTCACTTCATCACGGTGCCCTCGGCCAGATGGCGCTTGTACTCGGTTCCCCAGTCGCGCAGCGAGTCGAGCACTGGCTGCAGGCTGTGCCCCAGCGGGGTGAGGGAGTACTCCACGCGCGGAGGCACCTCGGCAAACACCTCCCGATGAACCAGGCCGGCGGCCTCCATGGCGCGAAGCTGGGTGGTGAGCACCTTCTGGGAGATGTGCCCCACGGAGCGGCGTAGCTCGCCAAAGCGCTTGGTGCCGTCCATCAGGTCGCGCAGGATCAGAACCTCCCACTTGTTGCCGATGAGCGTGAGCGTAGTCTCCACGGGGCACGTGGGAAGCTCCGCAAGAAGATCTCTGTTTTTCTCCACCGCAGGTACCTCCCAATAGTTACCAATAGGGACTTACGGCACTTTATTGTGCTTACTTCCTAATATGCACCATTGTCCGTAATGTGGCAAGCGTCAGGAGGGGATGGCGACGGGCCGTCCCGCAACCAGGGAGGAATCACAATGAGCCAGAACGCAGCCAAGAAGATCGCAGTCGTCGCAGCCAACGGTCGAGTTGGCCGTCTTGTGGTCGAGGAGGCCGTGCGCCGCGGCCTTGACGTCACCGCGATCACCCGGAGCGACAACCGCACGCAGGCCCCGCACTTCCTCAAGGCCGACGCCCTCACCGTCGCGCGCGAGCAGCTCGAGGGCTTTGACGCGGTGATCGACGCCGTCGGTGGCTGGACCGCGGATACCCTTCACCTCGTTCCCGATGCCGTCGAGCACCTCGCCAAGGTCCTCGCGGGCACTGACGTCCGCCTGCTGGTGGTTGGGGGTGCCGGCTCGCTCTTCGTGAACCCCGAGCACACCATGACCCTGGCACAGACCCCCGACTTCCCGGATGCCTTCAAGGGGGTTGCTTCCGAGGCGCAGCGGTCCCTCGACTTCCTGCGCACCTGCGACGACGTGCGCTGGACGTACGTCTCGCCCGCAGCAGACTTCCAGGCGGAGGGCGAGCGCACGGGTGGCTACAAGCTCGCCGGCGAGGAGCTCACGCTCAACTCCAAGGGCGAGTCCACCATCTCGTACGCCGACTACGCCATCGCGATGGTCGACGAGGCCCAGTCCGGCGACCACGTCCGCCAGCGCATCTCGGTCGTGAGCAAGTAGCACCTCTCACAACTAGGGGAGAGACCCGCGTCAATCCAGGCTAGGCCCTCCGTCTCATGCGGCGGAGGGCCTCCTTCGTCCGATCGGGGACGCGCCGGCTCTCGACGCCCTTCTGTATCGCCATGCGCCTGACCTGGGGGTCGGTGGCGGGTGACGCGATCGCAGCCATCGCGTCCGCCTCATGCGAGACGAGCGCCTCGGCAAGGTACCAGGCGATCATCATCCGTACGTAGTACTCCCCGTTGTCCGCCAAGACCGCAAGTTCCAGCTGCAACGGGTCGTATCCCTCGCCCAACAGGCCCCTCATGAGCACCGACACGCCAAAGCGCCTGGTGTAGGTGCGCGGAGACGCCATCCACCCCCGCGCCAGGGGCAGGAGCGTCCTGGCGGGATCCCCGCCCAGCTCGCGGCCGTCGTGGAACGCGCGCGGGTTGAGGGCATCGCACACGCACCAGTTGTCCACGTAAGGCAGCAGCGCGTCCAACAGGTCGACGGTGCGACCCAGCTCGCGCGTATCGTTGAGCACGAAGGCGTGCACCAGGTACTCCTCGTACCAGCGGTGGGGGAGCTCGGCGAGAAACGCGTCGTGGTCATCCGAGCGCGCAACCTCGCGGGCCAGCGCCCTCAGTCGCGGCACGCGCACCCCCAGCATGGTCGCGGGGTCGGCGGTCGCCACGATCCGCGCGTTGAACTCGCGGTACTCGCCGTCCGCGTCCGCCAGCTCGCGCAGCCGGTCCTCAATCCACTTCATGCCTTCCGCCCTCACCCTCGATTCGCCCTGTAAGGGGAGAGATGCACCTCCCCTGCCATCGAGGGTACGGCAGTGGTCCGATTGCCGCCAATGGCCCCGTGGCCGTATGCCGCACGCGCATGGCACGATGCCCTTCTCGCATGTGGGCGACTCCTCCCCACTGGGAACAATGGAGGTGAGAGTGACCGCATTTGGCAGGGAGGCAAGCATGGAGTTTGAGGGAAGCAAGTCGGCCATGACCCCGGAGGGCGTCTACATCATCGGGACCTACGACGAGGACGGCGTGCCCAACGCGATGAACGCAGCCTGGGGCGTGCAGTCCGGCTACAGCCAGATCACGTTCTTCCTGGGCAAGCACAAGACCACCCAGAACCTGCAGGCAACGGGGGCGTTCACGGTCGCGTTTGGAACGGCGGATACCGTGGCGATCTCCGACTACTTTGGCATCGACTCCGGTACCAAGGTCAACAAGATCGAGAAGGCGGGCGTCCACGTGCACAAGGCGCCGCATGTGAACGCTCCCGTGATCGAGGAGTACCCGGTCACGATGGAGTGCACGGTCGCCAGCTACGACCCCAGCACGGGAATCCTGGTCGGGGATGTGGTGAACGAGATCGCGGACGACTCCGTGATCACCGACGGGCATGTTGACCTGGGCAAGCTTCGTCCCATCATCTTCGATCCCGCCGCGCGTGAGTATCGCGTTGTGGGCGAGTCCGTGGGCAAGGCCTGGCACGACGGGCTGTCGCTGCGCTAGGCGGAACGTCCCCGGGGGGGCGCGAGTCCGTACCCCCAGGCGTCGTGCTCCCGGAACTACCCCGACCCACGCCCCTCTCACCAGTATCTGCTGGGCGAGAGGGACGATTTCTTTGGCTCCGCAGTCAAATCGCCGCCGGCTGTCGGAGTAACCCGTCGCCCGTGCGGCTGCGGACGATGTGCGCTTACCGCTCCCGGCCCCGCCTGGGCGCATCTCCTTGCTTAATACCCCGTACAAAAAATACGACTTAGAATTGTATTAAAGAACGAGGCACCACTCCATGCTCTGAGCTCGTAAAATGGACCATAACACGACCATGAGTCGCAATAGATGAGAGGGGTGGGGATGGCACGACCGAAGCGTACGGACGACAAGTTTGCCACCAGGGACCAGCTGATCAGCAGGTTCCAGGAGCTTGCCACGCGGATGCCCATGGACCAGATCAGCGTGCGACTGCTCGTCGAATCGGTGGGATGCAACAAGACGACCTTCTACTACCACTTCGAGACGCTCGAGTCTCTCTGCGACACGGCGCTGGGAGCGATGGGCATTGACGGTTCCGCGCGTCTGGTCGTGCGGTGGATGGTGGGCGAGGGGCGCGAGGCCCAGCCCACTGCAGACGACCCCCAGCTGGCGCAGAGTCTTGACCGCCTGTGTGCCTTCGCCTCGCTCAATGAGAGCGGCCGCGGAAGGGCGTATTTGAACGGGCTTCTCACCCAGGCGACTGCGGAGGCGCTCGACGTGGATCCTGATGCTGCCGGCAACCGGGCGCGCACACTGCTCGCGTTCGCCGCAGGTGGGGTGGGGGAGGCGCTTCGCCTTCGTGGCTCCACTGGCAACTCGATTCCCGCCGGGGAGTTCATACGAACGGTGCGCGACGTCGTGATGCCGGCAATTCGTCGGAACATCCGCTCGGCACAGGGGGACGACGGGTCTCTCCCCGCCTGGCTGAGGTAGCGCACCAGGGGATCGGAGCAACTTGGAGCTCGTGCATCCGGTGATGGGTAGCGCGGTGCTGAGGAAATGCGAGTTGTGGCAATTGCGCGGGCAGAAAAGCCTCCTCGCGCACGGAAGAATCCGGTAAAACAGTCGGCACACTCCCCTCGGCACGGTGGGCTGCTGAGAAAAGTGGAGTTGTGGCAATCGGCCCCCCGTTGGAGCCCGCCTTGATTGCCACAGGTCGAAATACTTCAGCAGCAAGAGGTGTCTCTTGGCTTTTGGCCATCCTGGGGAACTGCTGCGCATCGGGAAAGCCAGGCGTCCGGCCCTCCCGATTGCCACAGCTCGCATTTCCTCAGCACCCCTCACGTGGAGGCCCTGCCCCCGTCTTGCGGCAGCCATAGGGCGCCTAAAGAATTCGGTGCTCGAACGACTGGGATAGGAGAGATGCTTAAAGAACTCGGGGCCCGTTCGAGTTTCCGTTGGCTTGAGCCGTACACGCCCCGGCGGGACTAAGCATTTCGTCCCAAAATCCATACGCGCCTCGGGTTTTCTAAGCACTGGTCGCACGCCGACCATGCGTGCCCCGGCGATGCTAAGCACCCTGCCCGCAAGGCGCACGAAGAGGTTCGAGTTCGAGCGGTCGAGACGCCCGAGGCAGCGGGGCTACAGCTCCACCTCGCGGCCCACGCCCCTCTCGCGTGCCGCCCGCACGATCCGCGCAGCGCACACGCTGTCCTGGACCGCGATGCCCACGGTCTTGAAGACGCTCGTGGCGTCGTTCGGCAGCAGCGGCGTTCCGCGGAGGCAGGACGCCCCACCATCCGCCCGGCCCCACAGGGTCCCCAGCTCGACTAGGTCACCCCGCTTCACCAGCCCATCTGCCACGGCATCGATCAGTGCCCCGTCCTCGACCATGACCGCATCGGCGGAGTCGACCGCGACCAGGCCCGCCCTAGCGAGGAGCCCCTGCGGCAGCTCCCGCATGCTCGGGGTGTAGGAACCCACGCCGTTCACGTGCGCCCCGGGCTTGACCCACGATGCGTCCAGCACCGGCTCGTGCGAGCTCGTGACGCAGGTGATCACGTCGGCGCCCTCGACGCAGGCGCGCGCGGAGTCGCAGGGCACGAGCGTCGTGCCACCCAGGTCCAGGTCCTCCTGGGCGAGACGCGCCAGCTCCCGCGCATGCTCGGGGTGCGGGCTGAAGAGGCGTACCTCCTCCAGCTTGCGCGCGCAGAGGAGCGCCTCCAGCTGGCAGAGCGCGAGCCCTCCCGTCCCCAGCAGCGCCCCCACTCGTGCGGCGGGCAGCGCGAGCAGGCGGGTTGCGGCGCCGGCAGCCGCACCCGTGCGAAGCCGCGTGAGGTAGGTGCCGTCCACCAGCGCGTCGACTACGCCGGTGTCGGGGTCAACCACGACCATGACTGCGGTCGTGGTGGGGAGCCCCCGCTCCCGGTTGCCGGGATAGACCCCCAACACCTTCACGCCCATCGCGGCGTCGGCGCGCTCCCGTCCGCCCGCAGGAACGTAGCTGGGCATGACCAGCAGGGTCGCGTCCAGCTCGGGTCGGGCCAGGACCGTGCGTTGCGGCACGTCGGCGCCGCCCCCGCTGGCAAGCGAGAACGCCTCGCCCACGGCGTCGATCGCCTCTCCCATGGAGAAGCACGCGCGAATCTCGTCTCGCGCAAGCAGCAGCATGGCATCCTCCAGCCGGGCGGACTGCTCGACGTCATCCCTCCGCCCCCAAGAGAAGAGTATCGCCCCGGCGGGGGCTCCGTCGGGGCGATGGGTCAGGCGTAACGATGTGGTTGCTGGCGAGAGGCGCTATCGGTCCTGGGGCAGGATCTCGATCCACTGGCCGTCGGGGTCCGCGATGAAGTAGAGGCCCATCGCGTGGTTCTCGAACACGATGCAGCCCATGCGCTCGTGGAGCTGGTGGTAGGCGTCGTAGTCGTCCACCTCGAAGGCGATGTGGGTGTCCTTGCCGCCGTTGGCGTAGGGTTCGGTGCGGCCGCGGTTCCACGTGAGCTCGATCTGGAACGGCGACGCGTCGTTCTCCATGAAGGTGTTGGTCCAGGAGCCGTCGTCGGGACCCATCTCGCGGACCACGTGGAAGCCCAGGGCCTCCTCGTAGAAGGCGATGGTCGCCTGCTTGTCCAGGACGTGCGTGCAGCGGTGGACGAACTTTGCCTGCATGTCTCCTCCTCGCGTGTTGTGACCTCCCCGGGGGCTCCGGGGCTAGACCAGCTTGATCTTCTCCACGTCGTCGCGGCTGGTCTCGCGGTACAGCGAGAACCTGTGGCCGATGACCTGGACGACCTCAGAGTGCGTCAGGCGCGAGAGCGCGATCGCGGCGTCGCGCGCGTCGAGCCCGGAGTTGTTCTGGATCGAGCACTTCACCAGCTCGTGCGCCTCGAGGCTGGCGTCCGCGGCCTCCACGACCGCCTCGACGCCGGCCCTGCCGATGGTGACGGTGGGCTTGAGGGAGTTGCACAGGCTGCGAAGCTGCCTGATCTGGTTTCCGGTGAGTTCCATGGGGGTCTCGCTTTCTGCTGGTTGGTGAGAGGGCGCTTCCCCTCTGGCTTGTGACCCAAGAAACATACCGCGTCGCAGGTCGCGGCGCCAGAGCTTCGCAACAAAGCCAGGAAGGGGAGAGACGCGCGCCCTTCCGCCTCCGCGAGGGCTCCCGTTGGCAGCGGGGCCGGAGCGCGCCGGCGGCCGGTGGGATGAGCTGTGGTCCCGGGGAGCCATGCTCTTCTCCCCATTTTGTGCAATGTACCTTGGGGGCCACCGCGCTCGGTACAATACCCGAGGTCAATCGCAACGCGTCAAGCCGTCGGCGCGCGAGGGGTGCGCGGATGCGTCTGCCGCCTCGCTTCGGCCGCGGCAGATGGGACTCTCATGCCAAGCCTGTCGCAACAGATCGCCTCTCGGCGCACCTTCGCCATCATCTCTCACCCGGATGCTGGCAAGACGACGCTTACCGAGAAGCTCCTCCTCTATACCGGCAGCATCCAGACCGCCGGCTCCGTAAAGGGGAAGAGCAGCTCAAAGCATGCGGTCTCGGACTGGATGGACATCGAGAAGGAGCGCGGCATCTCGGTCACGTCGTCGGTGCTGCAGTTCACCTACAACGGCGCCTGCGTCAACATCCTGGACACCCCCGGCCACCAGGACTTCTCGGAGGACACCTACCGCACGCTCATGGCAGCCGACGCCGCGGTCATGGTGATCGACGGCGCCAAGGGCGTCGAGGCACAGACCATCAAGCTGTTCAAGGTCTGCACGCTGCGTCACATCCCCATCTTCACCTTTGTGAACAAGCTGGATCACGACACGCGCGACCCCTTCGACCTCATGGAGGAGATTGAGACCGTCCTGGGCATCGGCACCTACCCCATGAACTGGCCCATCGGCAGCGGGCGCAACTTCCGTGGCGTCTTTGACCGTAACTCTCGCAGGGTCATCGCGTTTGAGGGGGACGGCCACGCCAACGCCACCAAGCGCGTGGGCGAGATCGAGGCGGAGCTGGGCGATCCCCAGCTCGACGAGCTCATAGGCGAGGAGAACCACCGCACCCTGGTGGACGACGTCGAGCTGCTGGATGGCGCCGACAACGAGTTCGACCTCGACGCGGTCCAGCACGGGCGCCTGACGCCGGTGTTCTTTGGGTCGGCGCTCACCAACTTTGGCGTGGAACCCTTCCTCAAGGACTTCCTGCGCCTGGCGCCCCCGCCCCTCTCGTACGTGGACACCATCTCGGGAGAGCCAGTCGACCCCACGCGCGACGAGTTCTCTGGCTTCGTCTTCAAGATCCAGGCGAACATGGACCAGCGGCACCGCGACCGAATCGCCTTCGTGCGCATCTGCTCGGGCAAGTTCGAGCGCGGCATGGAGGCCTGGCACGTGCAGGGGGACCGCAAGATCAAGCTCGCGACGGGCACCTCGATGATGGCGGACGACCGTGCCACGGTGGACGAGGCGTACGCGGGCGACATCGTGGGCCTGTTCGACCCCGGCATCTTCTCCATCGGCGACACGCTGTGCGCCGGGAAGGACCGCGTGCAGTACCCGCAGATCCCCACGTTCGCGCCCGAGCACTTTGCGCGCATCACGCAGGTGGACACGCTCAAGCGCAAGCAGTTCGTGAAGGGCATGGAGGAGCTGTCGCAGGAAGGTGCCATCCAGATCTTCCGCGAGCTTGGCACCGGCATGGAGAGCGTGATCGTGGGCGCCGTGGGCGTGCTGCAGTTTGAGGTGCTGGAGCAGCGCCTGCAGAGCGAGTACCACGTGCGCGTGAGCCGCTCGCCGCTGCCGTACACCATCATCCGCTGGATCCAGAACAGCCCGGACGAGCTGGACGTGCGCTCGCTCAACCTCACGCGCGACACCTGCCGCGTGGAGGACTGGCGCGGGGGCAGGCTCCTGCTGTTCAAGAGCCAGTGGAACCTGGACTGGGCCATCGAGAACAACCCGGACCTGCGCCTGTCCGAGTTCGGGAACATCACGTTCTAGCTGTTCGCGCATGGCGTCGTCCCTCGCGGGCGACGCCTCGCGTCATGAGCCGCCCCGGGTCGGAGCGTTCCGGCCCGGGGCGGTCTTGTCTCTCCCCTGATGACGTCGACTCAGTCCAGCCCCAGCGCCTGGGACCAGACGTCCTCCCTGAAGCCGGGGGTCGTGGGCGTGCCGTCCACGATGAGGAGGGGGCGCTTGACCAGCATTCCGTCGGTGGAGAGGAGCCGTATTGCCTCCTCGTCCGTCATCCCGCCGTCAAGGCGGGCCTTCACGCCGAGCTCGCGATAGAGGCGGCCGGAGGTGTTGAAGAACCGCCGCACGGGGAGACCCGACGCATTCACCCACCTTGCCAGCTCGTCCGCCGTGGGGTTGTCCGTCACGATGTCGCGGTCAGCGTAGGGCACGGACCTCTCGTCCAGCCAGCGCTTTGCCCTCTTGCACGTCGAGCACTTGGGATACTCCAGAAGCAGCACGTCCATGGTTGGCCTCTCGTCGCGTGGTTACTGTCGGTCGAACCTCTCTCCGATGGTACGGGTTTCTCGCCAGATGTGGGCGCGCGGTGCAGTGGAACGTGGCACCCCTTTACGATATGCAATAGCCTTCGCCGACAAAACGACACCGCCTATCGAATTTGTTACTCGCATGTTAAGAGTCCCCGATTTGTATCGCAGGGTGAACTCCAGGGGCGCATAGTCGCAGCCACGCAACGCAGACGCGTTCGAAACCAAGGGAGACCAAAGATGTTCCAGGCCAGAAAGCACTCACTAATCGGGATTACCAACATTATCTAGGTGCGGGTGGCCAACATATCCGGCCGTCCGCACCCGCGGGCGGCCGTGGACCCTTTGGGTCCGGGGCTGTCATCAGAGACGGCGTCGGGCCTTTTTTCGTCTCGACGTCTACCCTCATCCCAGCTCCCACCAAGATCCGGAACATCGGCTAGGCGAGAGGAGCAATAACCAAAGACGCAGGAAGCACCGCCGCGGGTTGATGGGAACGTTCCCATACCAACCCATGTAACCAACGACCAGCGTGGGCGCAACGAAGGCGCCCAAGACTCCAGCAGAGGAGAGACGAAATGTCATCGCAAGCCGCAACGCTATCTGCCCCGGTAGCAGCCGAGGCGCCGCACAGGGACTCCGTCCTCGAGGTCATGGCAGCCTCGATGGTCGGCACCGCAATCGAGTTCTACGACAACTACTGTTACTCGATCGCGGCGGCAAGCTACTTTGGGATGGTCTTCTTCACCAACGTGGCGAAGCAGAACCCCTTCCTGGCAACGCTGTTCTCGTTCGTGACCTTTGCCGTCTCGTTCCTGGCTCGTCCGTTTGGCTCGCTCCTGTTCGGTCACTTTGGCGACAAGCTCGGCCGCAAGCAGACGCTGGTCGCCGCACTAATGATGATGGGCATCTCCACCTTCGTGGTGGGCGTCCTCCCCGGCTACGACGTGCTTGGCCCCATGGCCGTCGTGCTCCTGTGCGTGTGCCGTGCCTTCCAGGGCCTGGGCCTTGCTGGCGAGTGGTCCGGCGCCGCGCTCGTCGCCACCGAGAACGCACCCGCCAACAAGCGCGCCCTGTGGGGCTCCTTCCCCAACCTGGGTGCACCCCTCGGCTTCTTCTGCGCCTACGGAGTCAACCTCGTGCTCGAGAACAATCTCTCTCAGCAGGCAATGGTCTCCTGGGGCTGGCGCATCCCGTTCCTCCTCTCGGCGGTGCTCGTGGTCGTGGGCATGGTCGTTCGCGTGCGCATGAGCGAGACTCCCGTCTTCCAGAAGGCCGTCAAGGAGGACCGCGTGGTCAAGAGCCCGCTGCATGAGCTCGCCAAGTACTGGAAGCAGGTCGTCCTCGGCACCTGCGCCATGGGCATCACCTACACCCTCTTCTACCTGCTGGGAACCTGGTCCCTCTCGTACGGCGTGAAGACCCTTGGCTTTGCTCAGACCGAGTACCTCAAGCTCGAGCTCGGCGCCGTGTTCTTCTTCGCCGCCTTCATCGTCGTGGGCTGCCTTGCCGCCGACAAGTACGGCCGTCGCCCCGTCGTGCTCCTCGCGACGCTGCTCACCGTGGTGTTCAGCTTCTTCGCCCCGCAGCTCCTGGCGACCCAGAACGCCACCAACGTGTTCCTGTTCCTCTCCGTGGGCTTCTGCCTCATGGGCAGCCTCTTTGGGCCCTGCGGCGCCTACCTGCCCGAGATGTTCCCGGCCAACGTCCGCTACTCCGGATCTGGCCTGGCGTACAACCTCGCCTCGATCCTCGGTGGCGCCTTTGCCCCCACGATCGCCACGGCACTCGTGCTCGCCTTTGGCATCCAGGGTGTGGGCTGGTACCTCGTTGCCATGTCCGTCGTCGCCCTCGTCGCGCTGCTCCTCGTCAAGGAGGGCAAGGACGTGAGCTTCGAGGCCTAGTGGTCGCTCAACGCATAGCCTCCTCAGGGAACGGCCCCGATTCGTCGGCAACCCGGCGGGTCGGGGCCGTTTTTTCTTGGGGGATGAGCTTGTCCCGCCCATCCGTCCGGGCCCCGGGAAAGCTAAGCGGGCATCCGGGGTCCCTCTCCGTGGGTGCTGAGAGAATGCGAGTTGTGGCAATCGGTCGGGAAATTTCACTGCCACAACTCGACATCCCTCAGCGCCAAGCCCCCGAGGGGGCGCGAACGTCCAGAAACCCCGCGCGGAAAGGGTGGCTAGGCCGTTCCGATTGCCACGACTCAACTTTTCTCAGCACCCTCGCTCCGCGCGTCTCGCCTACGGGAGCTCCTTCTTGCTCGTGGTGGACTCTCGTACCACGAGCTCGGTCTCCAGCGTCATCGACGTTGCCTCACCCGACCCCTCGATGCGCTCGAACAGGAGGTTGCAGGCGGAGAAGCCCATGTTGTACCGGGGCTGGTTGATCGTCGTGATGGTGGGGGTGGTCATCACCGCGGTGTCGGTGTTGTCAAAGCCCATCACCATCAGGTCGCTCGGGACCTCCAGGCCAGACTTCCTCGCCGAGCGGATGACCGCGGAGGCAAAGGTGTCGGAGCAGGCAAACACCCCGTCGGGGCGGTCCTCCGACTCGAGCATGTGGCAGACGGCGGAGTATGCCAGCCCAAAGCTGTTGTTGGGGATCTGCAGCACCCAGCGATCGGGAACGTCGACCCTCTGCTCCCCGACCATGCTGAGGAAGCCCCTACGACGCTCCCTCGTGTACTTGTACACGTCCGGCCCGCCCACAAACGCGAGGCGGCGGCACCCGCAGGACAGCAGGTGCTCAGTGGCCGTGCGCGCGGCGGAGAAGTCGTCGATGCTTACGTAGGGAATGCTGGACCGGTCGTTGAACTCGCAACACTGGACTACGGGCACGGTGCCCTCGATCTGCCCCAGCGCCTCCAGCGACAGCGGTCCGCACGTGATGATCCCCTGGGCGCCGCATGACCTCAGCATTTGGCAGAAGTCATCAAGCGACGGGTCCTCGGGGTTACCCCACGAGATGAGTATCTGCGCCCCGTGGATCTGCGCCGCGACGCGGGCGCCGCGCACTATCTCGCCGTAGAACGGGTTGTCCAGCCAGGGGATGCTGATGACGACGAGGGGGGCGCCACTCGCGCCGATGCCGTCGAACGACACGCTGCTGTAGCCCAGGTCGGCAATCGAGCGCCTGACGCGCTCCAGCGTCTCGCCGTTGACGAGCTCGGGGTGGTGGAGCACCCGCGAGACCGTGGCGGGGGAGACGCCCGCTGCCCTCGCAACGTCGGCGACCGTCGCCTTGTCTCCTCTGCCCATGGGATCCCCTCCGTAACCATAGGGATGCTTGCCAAGCACTATTCTCTCTTCTGCATCTTACCACCTTGAAAAGAAAAGTTTTCATTCACAATAGTCAGAATCCTTGAACCATGCAAGAGTTTCTCCTTGTGGCAGACAGTGGCGGCGTCTGTCCCATACGAAGGAGGAACACATTTAAACAAATGCTCAAATGTAACGTTCGCAACTGTTTTGTAACCGTTTGCCGCTCTCGTGTTGGGGAATTCGCCGTCGTGGTCATAGCATCACAGCTAATGAAAGCGATTCAGTAAGCGAGAGAAAAGTTTTCACAACGGCACCATGCCGAGCCCTTTGGCATCGCGCGGCTGCCGCTTGTGTCCCAACGGGTTCGTCTCGACTGCAGAGGGGGTTCTTGATGGTTGGTGTGGGGATAGTCGGCTGCGGAAAGATCGCCCAGGTGCGCCATCTCCCGGAATACGAGGGAAACCCAGACGCGAGGATCGTTGGCCTGTATGACAACAACGCCCAGCGCGCAGCGGAGCTTGCCGAGCGCTACGGGTGCGTCGCCTTCGACAACCTGGACGACCTCCTTGCCTCGCCCGACATCGATGCCGTGAGCGTGTGCACCTCCAACGCCACGCACGCCGACGTCTCGGTCAGGGCGCTCCAGGCGGGCAAGCACGTCCTGTGCGAGAAGCCCATGGCAATCTCGCTCGAGGAGTGCGTCCGCATGGTCGACACCGCCAACGCGAGTGGCAAGAAGCTGATGATTGACCAGAACCAGCGCTTCGCCCGCGCCCACCAGCGCGCGAAGGAACTCCTGGACGCAGGCAAGATCGGCCGCGTCCTCACCTTCAAGACCACCTTCGGCCACGGCGGGCCCGAGACCTGGAGCGTCGACCCCGGGACCGGCAGCTGGTTCTTCGACCCCAAGCGCGCCGCCATGGGCGCGATGGCCGACCTGGGCGTGCACAAGACCGACCTCATCCAGTGGCTCCTGGGCCGGGAGGTCGTCTCCACCACCGCCAAGGTGACGACCCTGGACAAACGGGATCCCGAGGGCAACCTCGTCGGCGTGGACGACAACGCGGTCTGCATCTACACCCTCGCGGACGGCACGGTCGGGACCATGACCGCAAGCTGGACCTACTACGGCGGAGAGGACAACTCCACCGTCCTATACGGCACCGATGGCGTCATGCGCATCTACAGCGACCCCGCACATTCCATCGTCGTGGACCTGAGGAACGGCGAGCGCGAGTGCTACGACGTCGAGGCCATCCAGACCAACGACAACCAGACGAAGTCCGGCGTCATCGACGCGTTCGTCGACTGCATCGAGCGGGACGTGGAGCCGCCGGTCCCTGGCGCGAGCGTGCTCTCTGCCATGCGTGCGGTCTTCGCGAGCATCGAGTCGAGCAAGACGGGCAAGACCGTCTCGACCTTGGAGGGATAGGCACATGAAGCTTGGATTGGTAAGCGCGATCCTCTCCGACTGGACCTACGAGGAGATGATCGACGAACTGGCGCGCCAGGGATACGAGTGCGTCGAGGCGGCCGCGTGGCCGCAGGGCAAGGCGGAGCGCAAGTACGCGGGCGTCTCCCACGTGGACGCGGAGCGGGTGCTCTCCGACGACGCCTACGCGCGCCACGTCAGGGACTACGCGGACGAGAGGGGCGTGGCACTCTCCGCGCTCGCGTACTACCCCAACATGATGGACCCCGACCCCGAACGTCGCGCCCGCTTCTCCGCCCACCTCATCGCGGTCATCCGCGCGGCGGCGAAGCTCGGGGTCCCCAAGGTCACCAGCTTCATCGGGCGCGTGACCGACAAGACGGTGGAGGAGAACCTCGCGGAGGTCCCGGAGGTCTGGAACCCCATCCTGGCGGTAGCGGAGGAGGAGGGCGTCCTCGTCGCCATCGAGAACTGCCCCATGCTCTTTGATGCCTCCAACTGGCCCGGCGGTCAGAACATCATGACCTCTCCGGCCAACTGGAAGAGGGTGTTCGAGCTCCTGCCCAGCGACAACCTGGGCCTGGCCTTCGACCCCAGCCACTTCGTGTGGCAGCAGATGGACATTACCCGTGCCGTCTACGACTTTGGCGACAAGATCTTCCACGTCCACTTCAAGGACATCAAGCTTTTGCCCGACAAGCTCGCAGCCTGCGGAACCATGGCCTATCCGCTGGACTACATGGTGCCAAAGCTCTGCGGGTTGGGAGACGTCGACTGGGGCGCGTTCGTCTCGGCGCTCACCGAGGTTGGGTTTGACGGGGACGCCTGCATTGAGGTCGAGGACCACGCGTTCGAGGGCAGCAGGGAGCGCGTGGTGCAGAGCGTGGCGCTCTCGTACAGGTACATGCGTCAGTTCGTGATCTAGGGGAGAAAGGGAGACTCATCATGACCAAGAACCACAACATCAGCCGTCGCGCCTTCATCGCCGGTACGGGCGGGGCCGTCCTCACCGCCTTCCTCGCGGGCTGCGGTGCGTCGAACGCCGGCACGTCGGACTCGTCCGACTCCTCCAGCGCGTCCGGTAGCGGCAAGAAGATCTACGTCCTCACGCCCTCCGAGGACCACGGCTGGACCGGCTCGGTCGCAACCTTCGCAAAGGAGAAGATCGCCGAGGTCAACAAGGAGGGGAAGTACACCGCCGAGCTCCAGACCGCTGACTCTGCCTCCAAGCAGATCAGCGAGGTCGAGGACATCCTGGCGGGCGACACCAGCCAGATCGCCGGCATCGTGATCCAGCCCATGGACGACACGCTGCAGTCCGCCATCCAGTCCATCGTTGACGCGGGCATCCCGTACGTCGCGTTCGACCGCATCATCGAGGCCGTCGCCAGCACCGCCGTCTCCAACGTGAAGGGCGACAACGAGGGCATTGGCGCCGGCTCCGCCTCGTACTTCGTCGACAACGGCATGAAGCCGGGGGACAAGGTCTACGTGTACGAGGGCGACACCTCCTCCGTCACCACGCTGCGTGACAAGGGCTTCACCGAGTTCGTCACCGGCAAGCTCGAGTTCGACGGCAAGAAGATCGACGACGCCTCCAAGTGGTCCGACTCCGACACCGCCTCCATCAGCAAGTCCGGCGCCATGAACTGGAGCCGCTCCGACACCAAGGCGGCCTTCGAGTCGCTCATGAGCGACGACTCCAACGCGGACATCAAGTGGTTCTACGCCGAGGACGACGAGCTTGCCATGGGTATCCTCGAGGCGCTCAACGGCGGCGGCATCTCCGACGCCACCAAGGAGAAGATCTTCGCCACCAAGCCGTACATCACCGGCTGCGGCGGCCTCGACGAGTACTACGAGGTCATCCGCGGCAACTCCTACCAGGACATCGTCAAGAACCTGGGCGGGGTCATGTCGGTCACCTACTCGCCGTCCATGATCCAGACGGCCATCCAGGACCTCGTCGACCACCTCGATGGCAAGAAGGTCACCCAGGACCACGTCATCAAGTGCGAGAACGTGACCAAGGACAACGTGGACAAGTTCCAGTCCTTCAAGTAACGAGCGTATCGGGGTCGTGCGCAGCCCCGGAAAAGACGTGGGACCCGCCCGCAGGGGGTGGGTCCCACGTGCGCACGAATGCGGATGGGAGGAGAACCCATGGAACTTCTTGGGATGAGGGACATCCACAAGTCATTTTCTGGAGTGCCCGTCCTGCGCGGGGTGAGCCTGAGCGTGCAGGAGGGCGAGGTGCATGCGCTGCTTGGCGAGAACGGCGCCGGCAAGTCGACCCTCATGAACATCCTCACCGGCGCCTACGCGTGTGACTCGGGGACCATCACCTTTGCCGGCAACGACATCACCAACGCCTCGATCAAGCAGGTCGAGGACGCGGGAATCGCGTTCGTTCACCAGGAGCTCAACCTGTTCAACGACCTCCTGGCGTACGAGAACATCTTCCTGGGACAGGAGCTCACCAACCGGTTTGGCTCCCTGGACAAGGGGAAGATGATCTCGCAGGCGCACGACCTCTTCACCAGGCTCGGGGTGGACATCGACCCCTGCGCCTTGGTGGACGACCTCAAGCCCAGCGAGAAGCAGCTTCTCGAGATCTCCCGCGCGCTCTTCCGCAACGCACGGCTCCTCATCCTCGACGAGCCCACCACGGCGCTCAACACCGAGGAGGTCGAGCACCTGTTCACGATCGTGCGGGGGCTCCGCAAGGGCGGAACTTCGTTCATCTTCATCTCGCACAAGATGCCCGAGATCTTCGAGCTCTGCGACTCCTACACCATCCTGCGCAACGGCAGCTTCATCAAGAGCGGGAGAATCGCGGACACCACCCCGGCAGAGGCCACCAGCCTCATGGTGGGCGCGTCCATGGAGCAGCGCGGCTCGTGGCAGCCCCGCGAGCTGGGCGACGAGGTGCTTCGCCTTGAGGGGTACTCCGGCAATGGCTTCCGCAACGTCGACCTCTCGGTCAGGAGGGGCGAGGTCATCGGCCTCACGGGCCTCAAGGGCTGCGGCAGCAGCGAGCTCATGCAGACGCTCTTTGGCGTCATGCGCTCGACGGGTGGCGTCGCGAGCATTTCTGGCACCAAGCTGCATGGCGGCTCCATCCACGAGGCCATGAGGGCCGGCGTCGCCATGCTGCCTGCGGACCGCAAGGAGAACTCGGTGGTCCCTGACATGTCGCTGCTCGAGAACATGTGCCTCTCCGAGCAGGTGCTCTCCGCCAAGTCGCTTCCCATCTCGCGCAGCCGCGAGGAGGAGCGGTTCGACCATTACAAGGAGCTCCTGGGCATCAAGGCGCCCTCCCCGGACGCAAACATCAACTCCCTCTCGGGTGGCAACCAGCAGAAGGTCTTCATCGCCAGGTGGCTCAACACCGACGCGAGCGTCTTTCTTCTCGACAACCCCACCCAGGGAATCGACGTCGGCGCCAAGGCCGAGATCTATCGCCTGATCCTCGGCCTTGCCGAGGCGGGTAAGACGGTCCTCATCAACACGCTCGAGATCCCCGAGCTCAAGGAGGTCGCGGACACCTGCTACGTGTTCTACGAGGGCGAGGTCGTCAAGGCCCTGCCCCATGACCAGATCGACGAGCGGACGGTCATGCTCTATTCCACGAACTCGCTTGCCACGGCATAGCGCGAGATAAGAAGGGTTGGTGCGTTGGGATGGCAGTGAAAACCATGGAAGAGGGCAAGGCCCGGTCGAGAGGCTCCCTGCTGGGGGCGCTCAAGCGGTACAGCTTCGTCCTCGTGTTTCTGGCAATCTACATCGTCTACGCGGTGGTGAGCGGCGGACTCACCGTTGGCGCGACCATGAACATCTTCCGCCACAGTGCGGTCATCGGCATCATCGCCGTGGGCATGGGCCTCATCTGCCTCACGGGTGACATCGACCTCTCGGTTGGCTCCATGCTCGCGTTCGTGGCGGGCTTCTCGGTCGTGGTGTTCAACCAGACTCAGGGATCCATCCCCCTCACCCTGCTGTTTGCCCTCTGCCTCGGCGCGCTCTGCGGGCTTCTCAACGGCATCCTGGTGGGTGTGGTCGAGATGCCGTCGTTCATCGTCACGCTCGCGACGATGCTCATCTTCCGCTCGCTCTCGCAGTACGAGTGCCAGCATCTGCCCTCCGAGCTCATCGGCAACGGCAGCTCCGTCTATCGCATGTCCAGCACGCTGCCCAGTTACCAGGCCATCTACCAGTTTGGCAACGGCCGTCTCCCTGGGGGCATGCCCATCGTGGGACTCATCCTGCTGCTGGTCATCATCATCTTCGTGTACCTGCTGACCTCCACCAAGTTTGGCAAGAAGGTCTACGCCGTGGGGTCCAACGCCCGCGCCGCGCGACTCGCCGGCATCTCCGTGCCCCTCATGAGGACCCTGGTGTTCGTGATCGCCGGCGCCCTCATCGGGCTGGCAGCCTTCCTCTGGATCGCCATGAACGCGAGCTCCGACCCCGCGACCACGGGCAAGAGCTACGAGATGTACGCCATCGCGGCCGTGGTGCTGGGTGGCATCTCGATGAGCGGCGGCCGCGGCAAGCTGCTGGGCGTGCTGTTTGGCGCCATGTCCTACACGGTGATCGACAAGGTGATCATCGCCCTCAAGATGGACTCCCTCATCAACGACACCATCAAGGGCGTCATCCTGATCCTCGTCATCCTCATCCAGATCATGGGACCAAAGCTCAAGGATCGCTTCGGCAAGTCGAGGGCGGGTACCTCGGAGTAGCCTCCACGCAACAAGCAGCCTCCTCGGGGAATGGCCCCGGCCCGTCGGCAACCCGGCGGGTCGGGGCCGTTTTTTCTTGGGGGATGAGCTTGTCCCGCCTCGTTCGGGCGACGGGACCTCTGTGCGCTTGGCCTCCCCGGGGCTCGCGGGGATTGGGAGGGCCCCCTGCTTAAGGATTCCGAGGCGCGGACGGGTTTCCGCCTCACCTGCCAGTGCGGGCCCCGGCGATATTAAGCATCCGAGGCAAGAATCCGCCCGGGCCCCGGGAACGTTAAGCAGGGGTCCCCGCCCATCCGTCCGGGCCCCGGGAAAGCTAAGCGGGCATCCGGGGTCCCTCTCCGTGGGTGCTGAGAGAATGCGAGTTGTGGCAATCGGTCGGGAAATTTCACTGCCACAACTCGACATCCCTCAGCGCCAAGCCCCCGAGGGGGCGCGAACGTCCAGAAACCCCGCGCGGAAAGGGTGGCTAGGCCGTTCCGATTGCCACGACTCAACTTTTCTCAGCACCCTCGCTCCGCGCGTCTCGCCTACGGGAGCAAAAAACGATTTTTCGTTCCCCCGCGCACATTGTTCGTTCCAAGGTTTTCCACGGGCGAGATTTCCTGGTGTATCTTCTGCCCACCGTCTTCCACATACAAAAGCACCGCAGGTAGATGGTGCCGCATGGAGGAGACGGTCAAGTGTAGGAGGGCCGTAGCGGCCCCTGATTCCCTGGAGGTGCATTACTGATGGAGAAGGCCGGCACGGCGTTTGATCGCGCCCCGAAGTTTGCCGAGCTGTCCGGGGCGCCCGGCAGGCGGTACGTGCTCACCCCCGTGGGCTGCATCCACCTCACCCCCACCGAGTTGCAGCTGGTAAGGATGATTGAGCAGATGGAGGGCGTGCCCGTCTCGAAGGCGGAGCTCGCCCGCAGGCTCCATCGCAACGAGCGGGTCATTGGCAGGCTCATCTCGCATCTAAGAGCGGCGGGCGTGCTTGCCTCGGAGGCGGTGTTCTCGGCGTCGGGGGCTCAGATTGCAAATCGCTATCGGATCGCCGACGAAGCCCAACCATACGAGGGTGGTTTCGCGACTGCATAGGGGTTGCCCTCCCCATTGTGGCGGGCGGGCGCGTGGCTGCAGAGGCGTCGTCCCCGAGCAAACGACTTGGGGCAGAGACAGCGATTGTCTCTCGACCACATAGTAGGGGAGAAGAGCGGGGACCCTCTCTCGTGGCGCATATGCCATGGGGGAGGGTCCCCTCTTGTGACGGGGGAGAGGTGTGGCGCCACGTGGCGGCCGGTTGCGCGCGGTACAGCGGTGGGCCATCCGCCCCGTATTTCCGTCTCTACATGTGGGGAAATGTCAACCGTCAGGGGCGTTGGGTGACGGGGCCTCCCTTTTGGGCCTCAAGCCCTCAGATTTGTGTGCGACCAAAGGGAAACATATGCCCCGGTACAAAACACACTATTAGTAACGACAGGTGTTAGGGCTTGAATCCAGCATACGCGCGGCAAGAATCAGGACCATGGGTTCGTGCTACCTACCTGTGGCTTTCCTGTAAGCCTCACTAACCCTGTCTTGTCACATAACAAAAGGACTATATGCACAATACAGAATATAAATCGTATTGATATACAATCCAACAGGTGTCTGTGACACTTCTCGTCGATGTACCCCCTCCCATCGCAGGTAAGTTCTCATCAAGCAGCCGATGCGTCTCGAGCACATGGACTTGAGGACCCGGTTGCCTGGCAGGAACCGACGTGGCGAACAGGTAAGGGGCTCGTTGCGATGAGGAAACCGAGGCTATCAAAGAGGTTCGTTCTTACAGCAATCGTTGCCGCCGCAGTCGTCATTGGCATGGCGGTACCCGACGCGCGCGTGTTTGCCGACGAGGGCGAGGCGATTGCGACTATGGGGGTCGTTGCGGAGCAGGCGCCGGAAGCAACCGTTGCCATCGCTATCGAAGAGGTCGCGGAGCCGACCTTGGAGGAGGCGGCCGAGGAGACGACCTTGGGCAACGACGCCCCGAGCGCCTCGACCGAAGACGGCGCAACCACGGGCCAGGCCACTCAGGACGCCACCAGCGCCGGACAGTCGGGCGAGGCCCAGTCCACGGAAGCCCCCTCGCAAGAGGCGCCCACAGAGGAAACGGGCGAGACGACCGACCAGACGACGGACGAGACCACCTCGCAGGACCTGATGCTCACGACTAACGTGGTCACCGCCTCCGTCGCCGCCCGCCCGGCAAGCGGAACGTACCAGCTCTACTGGTATGCCCTCATCCCCGGTGCGGATAGCGAGGCCTACGAGAATCCCGACGGCACCTGGTTTGGCCTGGGCGTCAGCACCATCTCGGGCGTCACAAACCCGGCCAGCCTCTCGGTTGGCACCGACATAACCGGAACGGGCACCATCAGCCACACGGCGTGGAACGGCTACACCCTGTTCCCCGACCTCACCTGGAACGGCGTCACGTACAAGTATGCCGAGGCGGGAAGCGCCAACGCCAGCAAGCAGGGGTACTACACCATCTCGCACATGCGCACCCGCGTGGCCAACGGCGCCAACGCCGGCAATAACCAGTACAACCCCGTGGTGGCGTACAGCACGCATACCTACCACATCGACCACACCATCGTCCTCAACGAGAAGAACTTCTACACCGTGCAGTTTGCCGTCAGGTATCCGGGCGAGACGGACTTCTCCTCCCTGGGCGAGTATGCCAAGCGCGTGGAGCACGGCACGGCCGAGTCCAGCCTGACCAAGCCCTCGTACAACACGCCGGACGAGTTCAAGGAGACGATCGTCAGGGACGGCGTGACGTACCGCTTCGACGGCTGGTACACCGACGAGTCCTGCACCACCAAGGCCACGTTCGCCGGCTCCATCACCGCGAACACCATCTACTACGGCCGCTACGTGCCAGAGCTCGGCAATCTCACCATCTCCAAGACCGTGAGCGGCAGCGCGGCCAACGTGAACGACACCTTCACCTTCGAGCTCTCGTGCGCCGACCTTGCCAACAAGTCGTATTCCGGCGTCTCGTTCAATGGTGCCGGCATCGCCACCCTCACGCTCAGGCACGGCCAGAGCGTCACGCTCCAGGACCTTCCCGCGGACGTCACGGTCCTCGTCCGCGAGGTCAACCTTCGGGTCCAGGCAAAGACGTCCGCGACTGCGTGCGTCAACGGTGGTACCGAGACCACGATCAAGTCCGAGGGCAGCACCTCGACCTCAACTGACCAGGTGCAGGCGGCAATCGCCGAGGGCAAGACGACTACGGTCCAGGTCAACAACGCGGCCCAGGCCGTCCCCGACACAGGGGTGACCGTCAATGCGGCCCCGATGGTCGGCCTTCTCGCCACCTCGGTCATGGGCGGAGCGGCACTGGCAGTCGGGACGGTGCAGAGGAGGTGCCGAGATGAGGAAGAGGGACTCTGACTCCCCCGAGCCCTCCAAGGGGCAAGGCGTCTCCGCATCGGCCAACGCCACGGGGGACCAGGAGGTATCGCTGGAGCTGATCGCGTCCAAGCTCCAGAGACTCAAATGGCGGCACAGGCCCATGGGGGTCGACGAGCGGCAGGTATGGCACGTGATCGAGCGGCTGGACCAGATGTACCGGCAGCTGTACCGAGAGCAGGAGGTTCGGTACCAGGCCCTGCTCGAGCGAGCGGAGCGAGAGGCACGTGGCTCGCAGGGTGGGGAGTAGCCATGGTCGCAAGGGAACGGGGCGACCCCTGGCTGCGGGAGTTCGGGGAGAGCGTCGCCCTCGCCTCGACGGCGAAGGCCATCGCCAGGAGGAGGGCGCGACGGGACGCGAGGTCGACCCTCGCGGGCGCCATCGCAAAGCTCCTGGTCTTCGCACTCGCGATCTGGGTTCTCTTCACCTGGGTCCTCGGGCTCTTCCGCATCACGGGAGGCGGCATGGAGCCCACCGCGGGGGACGGCGACCTGGCCCTCACGAGCAGGGTCGTTCAGGGCCTGCAGGCAGACGACGTGGTGGTCTACCAGGCGGATGGTGGGCAGACCGTGGGGCGCGTGACCGCGCAGCCGGGAGACACGGTGGAGGTGACGCGGGATGGCGAGCTCAAGATCAACGGGGCTACGCAGCCTGCGGAGCACGGCCTCAAGACGTTGCCGCAGTCGGATGGCGTCTCGTACCCGCTGACGCTGGGAGAGGGCGAGTACTTCGTCCTGGCGGATGGAAGGGAGTCGGCACAGGACTCCCGCACGTACGGACCTATTGGCATCAACGAGGTCGAGGGCAAGGTGGTCGCGCTCCTCAGGCTTCGTGGGATATGAGCAGACCTGCATCAGACAAGAGAAGGGACATGACATGAAACTCACCAAGACCAACCTCAAGGGCATCGCGGCCGCCGCAGTCTTCGCGGGAACCATGGCAATCGCGCCCGTCTCCGCACTTGCGGTCGCGAACAACCCCACGTACGTGGGCGACCAGACCCTCGTGACCAAGCAGTGGGACGTCGCGTCCAACTCGCAGCTCAACAACGACGAGACGTTCACCTTCCAGATCTCCTACGACGGCGCGGAGCAGGTGGGCTCCTGGGACGTCGCGACCCTCAACTTCCAGACCAGGACGGTGGACCTCACCGCGGACTGGGCGACCCTGGCGGACGGCGGCACGTCTGCCTCCGCGAGCCTGACCGCCCGTCAGCTCTTTGGCGACACCAACTTCTACAACCCGGGCATCTACACCTTCACGGTCAAGGAGATCGCCGGCTCCAACCCCAACATCACCTATAGCGGCACCGAGTACACGGTCAAGGTGAACGTCTCCATGCCCGACGACTACCCTGCCGGCAAGCAGACCGTCATCCGCTCCATCAAGGTCTACGACTCCGATGGCACCAAGGTCGGCGACACCGCCACGTTCGAGAACACCGAGTCCGAGAACGAGTCGCTGAACATCTCCAAGACCGTCGCCGGCACTGCCGCCAACACGGCTGACACCTTCACGTACACCCTCGATCTCGAGGGCGTCAAGGGCAACTACGCCTACGAGATCAAGAGCGGCAGCACGTCCGTCTCCACGGGCGAGATCTCCAGCGGCCAGACCTTCACGCTCAAGCACGGCCAGACCATCGAGATCAAGAACCTTCCCAAGGGCGCCACGTATACCGTGACCGAGTCCGACACCGAGTACGACGAGACCAACACGGTCAACGACGTCGCCTCCACCGATGGTCATGTCGCCTCGGGCACCATCGCCGCCACCAACAACGTCGCCTTCAAGAACGAGAAGGGCTTTGCCCCTGACACCGGCATCACCATGAACACCCTGCCCTTTGTCACCGTGGGCATCGTTGCCGCCGTCGGCGGTGCCACCCTCGTGATCTCGCGTCGTCGCCGCAGCTCCGGCGAGGACTTCTAGCGGGCATGACTTCGGTCGCTGACAGCTTTGGCGACTACGGCCGCAACGGGTCGCCCGCACCCTCGCAGCGGGCGGCCCGCGCGGTCGACCACGTGGTCACCTGGGTCATCGCGGTCGCCCTCCTCCTCATGGCGGCGCTGGCGGGCTACGCCCTGTGGGATGCCAACCAGGTCCTGCGGGGAACGGACTACTCCCAGTACGAGCCGGGCCTTGGCTTCGCGGACCTGAGGAAGCTCAACCCCGACGTCGTGGCGTGGCTCACCGTTGACAACACCGGGATCGACTATCCGGTGGTGCAGGGGGAGGACAACTTCGAGTACCTGGACAAGGACGCCAAGGGGGACGACAGCGCGTCGGGGAGCATCTTCCTCGACTCCGAGTGCGATCCAAACTTTGGGGAGACGTACGAGGTCCTCTACGGGCACCACATGCAGGCGGGCAAGATGTTCGGCGACCTGGACAGGTTCCTGGACGAGAGCTTCTTCAACGCCAACCAGGACGCCACCCTGTACCTTCCCAGCGAGACGCTCGGCCTCCAGGTGTGCGCGGTGATCAAGGCCGATGCCTACGATGGTGTGCTGTTCTCCACGCCGGCGGACTCCACGAGGGTGCCGCAGGTCATCCACAGGCTGGAGGCGGAGGCGATCCACCTGAGGGAGGGGAGCCTGGGGGAGAGTGACCAGCTCGTCGCGCTGTCCACGTGCTCCTCCGGTGGCGCCAACGAGAGGATCGTCGTCATCTGCAAGGTCACGGGTCGCCAGCAGGCAGACAACGCGTAGCGGGGCGGCCTTGGGGCCGCCGACCAGAGTACGGAAGAGGGAAGTCAGACATGTTCAAGCAAGCACCACATGCACATGCGGGACGGGGCGGTGTCGCCGGGAGGGTCCTGGCGGCGATCGGGTCCGCCCTCTCCCTGCTCTGCATCCTGGCGTTCGCCATGCCGTCGGCGGCCCTCGCCGAGGGGACCCAGGTCAACGTGAGGGTGCCCGTCTCGGTCGACGTCACGGGAGACCAGCCGGCATCCGCGCAGACCTTCACCTTCGTCATGAGCCAGACGGAGGACGAGGACCTCGCCCCGGCACAGTCGACCGTGAGCGTCACGGGCGAGGGGACCGCCTACTTCGACCTCACCCTCGACGGGGTCGGCCTGCACGCCTACACGGTTACGCAAGTCTCGGGCGGCGAAGCCGGCTGGACGTACGACACGCAGGTGTACGACGTGCGCGTCTACGCCATGTGGGACGACGCCACCCAGGCGATCAGGACCACGGTGGTCGTGGAGGACTCCCAGGGCCTCAAGTCGGAGGGCTGCGCCTTCTCCAACGCCTACGATGACCCGTCGCAGCCCAAGCCAGCGGGCGACACGCCGGGTACCACCACGGGCAAGGCCACGACAAAGGCCACGCCCAAGAGCGGCGTCAGCTCCGTCGTCTCGTCGCTCCGGCTGCCACAGACGAGTGACGTCTCGTCCGGTGCCTGGATGGGTATGGGCCTCGTCGCGCTCGCGGCGATCGCCGTCGGCGTGGTGCTGCGCCGCCGCGGCAGCGATGGGGGAGAGGCGTAAGGTCCCTCTCGCATGAGGCACGTTCCGTTGGGGGCGTCTCGGATGGGGTCCGGGGCGCTCCCCTGCGTGCGTGACATCGCGACGCTCAACGAGGATGCGCGCACGCGCGGGAGACGCTCCCTTGGTGCGCCGAACATCGGGGTTGATTGCCAAAGCTAGTGCAGCTTCGGCAGGGTAAGTGCAGCTGACAGAG
>CAJMNO010000015.1 GCA_905214865.1 uncultured bacterium
CGACTCGCTCTCCGACTCGCTCTCCGACTCGCTCTCGGACTCCGACTCGCTCTCGGAGACGCTGACGCTCTCGGACTCGCTCTCGCTCGTGCTCTCGGACTCCGACTCCGACTCAGAGGTGGACTCGCTCTCGGAGGTGGAGATCGACTCGCTCTCCGACTCGCTCTCCGACTCGCTCTCGGACTCCGACTCGCTCTCGCTTGTGGACTCCGACTCGGCGGTGCTCTCGGACTCGGAGGTGCTGGCGGACTCGGACTCCGAGGTGGAGGCGCTCTCGGACTCTGAGATGGACTCGCTCTCGGACTCGCTGGTCGACTCGGACTCGGAGGTGCTCTCGGACTCGCTGACCGAGGTCGACTCGGACTCGCTCTCGCTCGTGCTCTCGGACTCGGACTCGCTGACCGAGGTGGACTCGGACTCCGAGCTGCTCTCGGACTCCGACTCGGAGGTGGACTCGGACTCCGAGCTGCTCTCGGACTCGGAGACGCTAACGCTCTCGGACTCGGACTCGCTGATGGAGGCAGAATCCGACCTAGATGTGGAAGCAGACGCCGACCGCGAGGTGGACGTGCTGGTGCTGGCGCTCTTGCTCGCCGAGGTGCTTGCGGACCCGCTCTCGGACTCCGACTCCGAGGCGCTCTCGCTTGCCGACACGCTCTCGGACTCCACCAGTGACGTGCTCCTCGACTCAGAGGCGGACGTGATGGCAGAGGCGCTCGTCGAGGTGCTGACTGATGCACTCTCCATCGCGCTTTCGGAGGCGCTGCTCGAGTCGCTCAGGCTGGCATCCCTGCTCTGAGACCTGCTAGCAGATGCCGATGCACTCGCGCTTGCCTCGTTACTCAAAGACCCGCTGGCGGACCTGCTTGCGCTTTCGGATGCCTTTGCCGAGGCACTCGCGGAATCCGCCTGCGACTGTACCGCACTGGCAGAGTGCGACGTCGAAGTCAGATCGCTCCTGTCGTGGGAGTAGCTGTCCTTGCCCCTCTCGTAGTCAGCCTCGGAGAAGTAATAGTTACCCTTTGTGCCAAAGTAACCACTCTGCGTTTGGCCCGTAGCGTTCCTGTAATCAGAAGCACCCCACCAGTCATCCGTAAAGCCAGTAAGCTTGCCCCACCAGTTGTACACTGGTGTCTTCTTCAGCACCATGATGCCGCTGATCTGTGACGGGTCAGAGTAACTGGACATCTGATGTCCGCTTCTGTCCATCAGGGCGTTGCCGTCCTTGTCGACGGTGATGTAATCGAAGTAGGCGTCCTGCTTCCTGCCATACTCATCGACGTAGACAACGTGCACGTAGTTGGCGTTGCCGGAGTTCTTCTCCCAGGTTCCGTACTCAATCTGAGTGACCTGGCTGTCCTGGTAGAAGCTGTACTTCACCAGAAGGTTTGCCAGCTCATCTCCAGCCCTCCAGTACGCGGAATCTGCAGCAAGCGACCTATGCTCCGCAAGCGCCCTCTCCTGAATCGCCTTCAGGTGCTGCCTCGCAACCTCAATCTGAGAGATGAGGTTCTCGAGGTACTCCTTCTGGAGACCCGCCTCAGAGAACGAGGTGGACGCGGAGGCGTATGCGGAGTTTGCCTCGCTCACGGTCTGGGACAAACTGGCAGAGACGCTCTGCGCCCTCGACGCCTCCTCGGAGGCGGCAATCGAGAGCGACTCGCTCTGGGACTCGGACGCGGACTCCGCTGAATCGGACTGGGAGACGAGCGTGGACTCCTCCTGGGAGCGCTCTGCCGAGGCAGACTCCGAGACGGAGGTCGCGGCGCTCGTCGAGAGGACGGTGGACTGCTCCGCAGACTCGCTCGCAGAAGCTATCGAGTCGGCCTCGCTCGACTGCTGGCTTTCGATCGTGGAGACGGACGCGCTCCTCTGGGTGGAGAGGCTCTCCGCAACCGAGTCCCTCTCGGACGCCTCCTGGCTGGAGGAGGCACTTGCCGACGTGGAGGCCTCGGCGCTGGCGGACGTCGAGAGACTCTCAGACAGGCTTGTGTCGCTGTCGACCTGGGAGTCAGAGCCCTCGTTGCCCACAGAAGCAGCACTCGCCTGCGACTCGGCGGTGACCCGGTTGGCCTCTGAGCCCACCTCTCCCGACTGGCTGCCCTCCGAGTCCGCAGCGGCAGACTCGGCATACGACTGGGACTGCGCCTGGGGCGCCGGGGCGGCGCTCCTGGCAGCGCTCACGTTCTGGGACTGAGGCGCCTCGACCGTCTCCTGCGACGTCGCGACGGACTCCGACACCGTCTGGGAGGCGGTGGCGGCACTCTCCAGCTCCTCCGTCTCGCTGTCCGTGCTCGCAGAGTCCATTTCCTGCGCGTAGACGGTGTTGCCCGGCCCCATCATCGTGGTCCCGATGAAGGTTCCCGTCGCGGCAGTAAGCTTGAGAAGCGCGCTCTTCCGCTTCTTCTTGTTGGAAGAATTCTTGTCCCGCTTGCTCTTCATGTTTTGTCCAGCTCCCACGAAAGCGCCCGACACGCTAAGGCAATTATAGGAGTTGCCCTAAGCTCTCAAAAACTACGCCCCTGTACATTGTTCTGCCACATAAATGACACTTCCATACATGCAAATCGGCTATCGATGCATGCAGGGGCGGTATCTCAGCGAGGGTGAGTCAAAAAGTTTCTGGCCTTCCAAAAGGATGTGGCAGCGCGGAGCCGGTTCAAGCAATAGATGAGACGGGACACGCCGACAGACACCGAAATACTCTCCCGAGAACTCCATTTGCGGCAATAAACAAAGATACTCGAGAGTACCTTACTCCCGAGTATCTTAGTGTCTCGCAATGCCATGGCAGGCGATCGAAGGAGGCCCTTCCCAAGGCGCAGCGCGGCGCTTGCCCAGCCCTAGCGCTCGGAGGCGGGGTCCTGCGGAGTCGTCCCCTGGCCCTTGATGCGGGGAAGGATCCTGCGGCAGAACCACACGAGCGCGGCCACACCAAATGCGGCGATGACGACGTAGGTCATGATGTCGATCACGCTCGCGGCACCCGAGGCGGCCTGCTGCCAGGCGCCACCGGCCCAGTACCCAAGCCCGCAGAGCACCGTGTTCCAGGCGAGCGATCCCACGAAGGTCATGAGCGAGAACCTGCCCAGCCCCATGCGCGACATGCCGGCGGGAATCGAGATGAGGCTCCTCACGACGGGGATGCAGCGACAGATCAGGATAGTCTTCTGGCCCTTGGTCTCAAACCACCCAAAGGCGGCGCGGACGTCCGTCTCCTCAAAGCCGAGCATGCGGGCGGGCTTGGACGAGAGGATGCGGGAGAGGCGCGCCTCGTCGAGCGCGGTGCCGATGGCATAGAGCACGTAGGCGCCGGCGAGCGACCCGATGGTGGCGGCGAGGATGGCGAGGGGGAGCCACAGGGCACCCGTGCGAGAGAAGAAGCCGGCGAGCGGCAGGATGAGCTCGCTCGGGATGGGCGGAAACACGTTCTCGAGGAAGATGAGGCCGCTGACCGCGGCATAGCCAAACTGCGAGATGAAGGAGAAGATCACGTCCTGCATGGGCACCTCCGAGATGGGCTCTATTGGCGGTCCCCATGCTACGAAGGCGTCCTAACGGCCTCCCAACGGCAGGATAAACTCTGGATAAAGTCGTCGCGTCGGGGCGAGACGCGCGCGTCCGCTCAGGTACGAGCCCCATCGCGGCTGCGGGAGAGGGTGACGGTGCCGCGGCAGGGGGCCGGGTGGCGCCCCACTCCCGCAGCGGCGCGCCGTCCGGCCCCGACCAGGGCCCGCAGCCCCTCAGTCGCTGCGCACGATGTAGCCCGCCCCGCGCACCGTCTGGATGATGGCCGGATGGCCGGGGTCCGCCTCGACCTTCTCGCGCAGGCGGTTGATGTGGACGGTCACGGTCGCCCCGTCGCCGATGGCGTCGAGCCCCCACACCCGCTCGTACAGGGCGTCTCGCGAGAAGACCGTCCCCTTGTGCGCGAGCAGGAAGGCGAGGAGCTCGTACTCGCGGTTGGTGAGCTCCACCAGGGTGCCCCGCGCCCACACCTCGTGGCTCCCGGTGTCCACGACCAGCCCCTCTGCCGTGAGGCGACGGGCCTCTCCCCCGCCATCTGCCACGGTGCCCGAAGCCGCCTGCCGGTGGCGCTCCGCCGTCGCGATGGCGGCCTTGACCTTTGCCACGAGGACGGAGGGCGAGAAGGGCTTGGTCACGTAGTCGTCCGCCCCAAGCCCCAGGCCACGGATCTGGTCGATGTCGTCGGAGCGGGCGGTCACGAGCAGCACGGGCACGGCGCCCTGGGCGCGCAGCCGCCTCAGGACCTCGTATCCGCTCAGCCCGGGGAGCATGACGTCCAGGACCACGGCGGCAAAGTCCCCCTCGCACGCCATGCGCAGCCCCTCCGGCCCCGTCGCGGCAAGCTCGGTGCCAAAGCCGGCGACCTCCAGGTAGTCGCGCTCAAGGAGTGCGATGTCCTCGTCGTCCTCCACGATCAGGATGCGCTCCATCGGCCTCACTCCCTCGTCGTCGGCAGGTGCAGGAGGATCGAGAGCCCGCCCGCGGGAGACTCGCCCGCCTCGGCCGTGCCGCCCATCCGCCTCATGGCGCGCGCCACGATGGCCAGGCCCAGCCCCGAGCCGGACCCCGTGTGCTGGCGTGCGGGGTCGGCGCGGTAGAAGACGTCGAACAGGCGCCGACGCTCCTCCTCGGGGACCCCCTTCCCATCGTCGCACAGCGCGACCGTGGCGACGCCGTCCCTCTCGCCCACCCGCACGGTGAGGGTGCCGCCCGCGTCGTATTTGGCAGCGTTGCTCACGACGTTGGCGATGCAGCGCTGGAGCAGGGCACGGTCGAGGCGGCAGTCCACGTGCTCCCCGGGCTCCTCGACGATGCGCAGGGTCCTCTCGTCGTAGGTCTGCGCGAGGTCGTCCAGGATGGCATGGACCGAGCCACGCAGGTCGGCCGTCACGAGGTCGCAGGGGTAGTCGTCCAGGTCGAGCTTGGAGAACAGGAAGAGGTCCTCCACGAGGTGCGAGATCTCGCTGGCCTTGCGCTGGATGGTCCCGAGGTAGCGCACCCGCTGCTCGGGGGTGGAGGCAACGCCGTCGAGAAGGCCCTCCACGTAGCCCTGGATCGACGTGAGGGGCGACCGCAGGTCGTGGCTGATGCCGGCGATCAGCTCGCGGCGGCGGCGCTCGTCGTCGATGCCGCGGCGCTCCGCCTCCTCCAGGCGCCCCGCCATCCGGTTGAAGTCGTCGCAGATGGGGGCGAACTCGTCCTGCCGGGGATACTCGATGCGATAGGACAGGTCGCCGTCGGCGATACGGGCCACGCCGTCGGCAAGCCGAGTGAGGCCGTCGGTCACGCGGTCGTACACCAGACGGCGGGCGAGCCGGTCCATCGCAAGCGTGGAGACGACCGCCGCAGCAAGGACCACGAGGGCGGATATGGCGATTGCTCGCTTGATGGCGTGCCCCCTGACCTCGGCGTAGTGGCCAAAGAGGGCGACGTGGTAGGAGCCCTCGGCGTGAAGGTACAGGCTGGTCCCCGCCGCGGAGACCAGCACGCCGTTGGTGTCGTCGAGCGCCCGCGCCGAGGCCAGGAGCGCCTCCTCCTCCGCGGGGGTCCCGGAGCTGAACACGAGGCCGCCCGAGCCGTCGTACACCTGGAGCACGGCACCGCTGCCCTCGACGCTCTTGGCGAGCGACGAGAGGGAGCCGTCCCTCTCGTCCTGGGGCCCGTCCAGGATGTGGCCCGCCGACTCCGAGATGACCCGGCCGAGCGTGGTCATGTCCTCGGCATCGCTGATCCCAAGGTCGAGCCCCCCACGCACCTGCACCAGGAACACCGCGACGCAGGCGAGCGCCACGGCGACGCACACGCAGAGGGGGACGAGCAGGGTCAGGACGTTGGAGAGGCGGAGGCGCTGCCGTATGGTCGAGAGGCGCGGCATCTGCGCTCTCCTTTCGCTTGGGGTTGTCGGGTGGCGGCACGGGACGAGACTGATGGGGCACCGCCGCTGCCGCCCGTCAGACAGAGTGTACGGCGAGGGCCTCCCGTCCGAGCGTGTGGATGACGCCAGAGCCGTTGGATGATTGGGTCGAGGGACATGGCGCGCCTCCATGGGGTTGCGTGGAACGTGACGGCATACATCCTGGACTCCGGCCCTATCGCACGGCTCATGGCAGCCTAACGTTCGGATAAACTTTCCGCCCGGCAGCGGAGGCATCGCGTTGGGACGAGCACGTGCGGGCAGCCTCCTTTGGTTCCCGGGCGCCTAACGTGGGGAAATCTGCATTTCGATACCGACCCCGACCGGACCCCCAGGTCAAAGAAGGGGCTGCACCCAAGGGCGCCTCACTCGGGGGCAGGAACTCCCCTGACCTGCCGTCTCCACGCATGGCATCAAGGAGAAGACCGTGGCAACGGATTCACGAAGCGTGCACTTTGGCTGACAAGTCCCCGTTAAGGGATTGAGTGGCTTCTGCATCGGTGCAGGTAGAGGGGTCGCCCAGGACACCAGAATCCAAACCATGGCAACGGGAGCCCGGTATGAGTGCTCACAGCGGGAGTTTGCTGCCACCGAACCTAATTTCAGATCCCAAATGGCAGAGAAGGCCTCGCGTGAGCGCACACGCGAGGCCTTCGCTGCCAAGATTCGACTCCTGATTGTTGTGCAACTGGGTAAACGAGAAGTCGCCAACCGCCGGAGAGCCTCGAAGGTGCTCACGCACGCATGCACGCGGAACGAGGACTCTGACGCGGGGTGACTCCCCCAGCATCTGGCAACCAAGGCTCCGAGCCGTGACTATCCCGGCGGGAATCAATCGGCTAAGAATGGAGCGGGGTCATCCTTCCGAGCAAGCCGGCCCCTCCACGTGCGACAGGCCCCCACGACCCCTTCTTAGAGCCCTTCACTGCGAGGGAGGGCAACGGCAGCGAGTCGGGTGCCTCTCACGATAGCCCCACTGGCAATGAGCTCCCGATGTGTGTACGCTCTCCTGGCCACCGCGGGAGCATGGGTGCTGAGGAAATGCGAGTTGTGGCAATCGGGGCAGCGCGGATGCACGCTAAGTGACGGGAAAAGTGGGGTTGCAGCGCCGGAACGTGGCCCCGGGCTGCCAATACTCCACTTTCCTCGGCGGAACGGGCTTTCAGGTTGCCATTACTCGACATTCCTCAGCAGGCATGGTCCTTCAGCGCCCGCCGCCCCACCTTCTTCCCCGCTGGCAGTCAATCAATCATTCAATCATAGCGGCAAATCGCTCGCGTAGGCACCTTCGCACCCTCCCGGCGACGGGGCCGTCCATGTTTGCCCAGTTCCCGCCACGGTCGAATCCCCGATGGTATACCAAGGTGATTGTCCTGATCCCTCCGACCGGGAAAGGGGAGGCATGCACCGCGGCAACAGGGCCGGAACACGCCCCCCCTCTCTCCCCTGGCCCAGAAGGTCCGCGGATGTCAGCGGGTTGGGCCCACGGCACTCGTACCGTGGGCCTCTCCCCTACTCCAGGCCCTCGTAGTCCTCCTGGGAGACGGGCTCGAGCCACTCCGCGCTGGCGCCCTCTGCGGGGACGGCGAGCGCGATGTGCTGGAACCACGAGTCGGCCGCCGCACCGTGCCAGTGCTTGACCTCGGGCGGAATGCTCACCACGTCCCCGGGGCCCAGGGCGCGAGCCGGCTTGCCCCACTCCTGGTACCAGCCACGACCGGCGACGCAGATCAGGACCTGGCCGCCCTTGTGGTGGATGTGCCAGTTGTTGCGGCAGCCCGGCTCGAAGGTGACGTTGGCGGCGCCCAGCTGCGGGTCACCGAGCGGCGCGAGCCAGCTGCGGCCGACAAAATACTGGGCGTAGGCGTCGTTGGGGTCGCCCATGGGGAAGTCGGTCGAGAGGCCCTGCGGCGCGCTGGAATCGGCAGGCTCGTCGCCCCAGACGTCCTTGACCATCCGGAACACCGCCCACCCCTTGGGCCAGCCGCAGTACATCGCCGCGTGGGTCACCACGGCGACGATCTCGTCGCGCGTGACGCCGTGGGCCTTAGCGTTCTGCAGGTGATACCTGAGCGATGAGTCGGTGATGCCCGACGCCATCAGCGTGACGACTGTGACGATGCACTTGGTCTTGGCGTCGATGGCACCCTGCTCCCACACCTCCCCAAACAGCACGTCGTCGTTGAGGTGCGCGAAAAGCGGGGCGATCTGCCCCAGCTGGTCTCTTCCCGCGGTCTGCCTCATGATTGCTCCTCTCCCCTGGCGGGGGGCGCCACCTGCGCCTCCGCTCATTTGTCTGCCGTCGGACCGATTGACGCCGGTGCCCCATCGGCCCCCGGCCCGCTTGCGGTTCGCCCTGATTCTCGAACCTAAACCTGGCTTTAGGTCAAGGACTATTTTGTGGGTGGACGAGAAGCGCGTCCGCCCTCCCACTCGTCGAAGTCGGTGCGGGACGACCGGGTGGTCTTCAGCCGGCTCATGAACTCCACGGACATACTGTGCTTCACGACCGACGCCCCGGAGAACGCAGGAGAGGTCCCCGGCCGCGCGACAATCCCCATCGTGGATGCCGACGCCCACGCCACGTACTTCCTGGTCGCACCCGCGGATGCCCCGCAGCAGGTGCTGGACGTGCTCGCATGGGCAGAGAGGAACGAGCCCGAGGAGTCGTAGGAGTGTGCTCATGGGGTTTCGCCTTTCTCGATGTCTTGCCTCGAGCATGCGACCTTGCGACGGGCGGTTGCGCCTTTCCACGAAGCCCCATCCCGCGCACGATGGCCTCTCCGCCCAAAAGGGCTCGCCCGCTCGGTGGTCACGCGCCGCGCGTCAGGGCTAGACTCAACCCAACGCCCACCAACAGGCTGGAGGAGACCATGAAGGCGCCAATGGAGGCACACAAGTACTTTGCGTTTCTCACCCTCTTCTGCATGGCGATGACCATCATCACCGGCCACGAAGCCCTCAGGAAGTAGGGATTCGCACCCCCTCGCGATACGGGCGAGGCATCGCGGCCGTGCATGCAAAACCGACCGGCCCTGCGGGCGCACGTTCGCTCGCAGGGCCGGTTGGTTTCGTGACCGGGTGACATGGGCGAGGGGGACGCTGGCACCCGCTGCCAGCCCGTCTGGCTGGGGGCAGGGACGCGCGCTCCTCTCCCCTGGTGACGAGGAGGCTTGCCCAGGGCCTAGTGCCCGTGTGGGACGGCGGCGAGCTGGCCGCGCTCAGAGACCAGGTCGGCGTGAAGGAGCCCTGCCAGGACCACGCCGAGGGGGACAAGCGCCCCCAGGAGCGAGGCGTACGAGAAGGCACCGCACATCACGGTCGAGACGATCGCCCCCACGACGAAGAAGCCCAGGAGCGAGGCGTGGGTCAGGACTCGGCTGCGCAGCGCCTGGCTCTGCGGGTGGCGCTCAAGCTTGGCGAGGTTGGAGCCGATCTGCCTGATATGGTTGGTCACGAAGGTGGTGGCGGCGGGGACGCCCTCGACCTGCCGGTAGGTGTTAAACTGCATGGCACAGGTGAAGTTGAGGGTGACCTGGCAGATCTGGTCGGGCCAGTCGGCGGGCATCAGGGCCAGGAACACGACCATCGCGACCTCAAGGGCAACCAGGAGCGTGTCCCATCGCATGAGGTTCAGGCGCTTGATGGACTTGCCCATCCACTCGGAGAGGAACGACCCAAACAGGTAGGCGCTGATGGGGAGCAGCAGATAGGCGGCATTGAGCCACTTGCCGTTGCCAACCGCCATCGCAAACAGGACCACGTTTGCGGTCTGCGCGTTGCAGAACACGCCGCCCCGCAGCGAGAACGTGTACGCGCCGTACCACCCCGCAACCAGGATCAGAAGCCAGTACACCCAGCGCCTCTCGCACTCCAGATATCCCGCCTGCGTCATCTACCTCGGGCTCCCCTCTCGCCTTGGTGGCACACAAGCGGAGAAAGGTACTCTCCCGCGAGGCTGGCGGCAAAATCCGCAACCTGGTCGATTCGCCACCTCCACCGACCCGACAAATGCCGAAGGCACGGCAGGAGAGAGGGATTGCGAACGTCGCCGCAGGTCACCCCACCGGCAGTGGCGGGGGTCCGGGGCACTGTCCGCCGCCCCTCTCGACCGGTGGTCGTACTGTTGTGACGGCAACAGTCTTGTGCCGCGAATGCGTGTACCGTTGTGGCGACAACAGAGAACCCACCCCAAAGGAGCGACGAATGACCTCCCTTCAGAACGAACTCGCCAACGCGACCATCGCGCTCGGCGCGACCATCACCGCAGCCATGGACGACGTGCCCGGCTTCGTGCCCTGCGGCACCCCCGCGCAGGTCGTGACGGATGCCCTGCGCGCCGCCAGCGCCCCCGAGGAGCCTGCGGGCATCTCCGAGCAGGTCGCCCAGGTCCGCAGCTTCGTGGAGCACGTCGCCGGCCACCGCGCCGTCCCCGCCCACGAGGGCACCGACCCCGCCGAGCTCTCTGCCGACGGGTCCAAGCTCCTCGACGCCCTGTTCGGCTTTGCCTCGTCCCCGCTGGCGAGCGAGCCCTCCCCCCAGCAGACGGAGTGGCTGTACCGCTCCCTCGGCGCGCTGGAGTCTGGCACCGACGACGCCATCCGCGCGATGCTCGGCGGCGAACCCAAGGCGTAGGTTGGTTCTCGCCTTTCGCAGGTGAGAGAGGCCCGGGCATCCGACTCACGGCCCCAATCCGTCGGCTTCACGGCCCCTTCCGCGATCACTCGCGGGAGGGGCCGTTTAGATTTGTCGGAGGGTCATCCTGTTTCCAACCTGGGGGAGAGCTTGAAATTCCAAGGGGCCACTAACCCCCAGCCCATCGAGTCTAAGAAGGGATGGGGCCGTTGCTCTCCCCTCCCCGCCGCACGGCTTTGGCAGAAAACTCCTGATGTGAGTACTCACATCAGGCTCCCGCTGCCACCGGAATGGGAGAGCGAGGCGTTTTCCCTAGTGACAGGATATCAATATTCTAACCTTGGCAGGAAGCTCCCGATGTGAGTGCTCATATCCGGAATCGGCTGCCCAACTGGGAATGGACAGGGACAGATTGGCAGCGAACTCCCGATGTGAGCACTCATTTCAGAAGTTCCCTGCCAACCCATCGGTCGCGGATCCATATCCATCCTCTCTACCTGCCCAAATGCAAAGGCATTGTTGGCTCCCCGCCAAGGGTACGGTCGCGAAACCACTCATATCGGGCGGCCGTTGCCATGGCACCCAGACCGGAGCCGGAGTCCCCGCGTAGCCGACAGATGAAAGAAGAAGAACTCATAGAAGGAGAGGCTCGTGCTGCAACAGCAACACGCCAGCACTTCCATTCTCGTTGTGCATGATGACGGGTATCCTCCGACTGCGGGCAGTGGGCTTCCTGGGACGGCATTCGGTGGTGCTGCCAGGGATTTGGCATCAATTCTCAAACCTTGGCAGCAAACTCCCCGCGTGAGTACCCTCAGGGGTTGTCGACGAACACTAGAGCCGTATTCCCGCAGTTGGCGGCACATCACGAATCTAACTGTGGAAGCAAACGCCCCGTGTGTACACGCGGGGCGTGACTTTAGGCAGGACCACCCCTCGCGGGCGGGCGGACGCCAGAAAGCCCATCCCATGTGTACACACGGTACGCGATTTCTGACAAAGGCCTGTCGTAACGCAGCGTTTTCCCAGTTGGTGGGGCATTCAGACCTCAGTGCTGCCAGAAAGTGCGTCCCGTGTGTACACGCGGGGCGTGCTCTCTGACATAGACCCAGCCATTGCGGTACGCGAGCAGATGGAACGCGGAGCCGCAGACCTGGAAGCCGGGCGGAGACGCGCGCACTTCCCGCCCCGCTGCGTTCCCTCTTCTCTAAGTCCCTCGTAGGTGGAACGTAGTTCTCGGGTTCCGAGGCCCCTTGCGTGACCATAGCCCTCCACCCCGCACGCGCGGACGGCCGTGGGGATGGGTCGCGAGCACGGACGTGGCCCTTCTCCCCTTCCGTGGCTTCGAGAGCCGCCGCTCCTGCGACACGTGCGGTCACCCAGCGGAGTTCGGCCGCAACCCACCGCGACAGCGCCGTGACGGGTGGCAGCCCGGGACGGACGGTCCCCTCCCCTAGCCCTCGCGCGGGGACGAGAGCGCGCCCAGCTGCGAGGCCAGCACCCCGGTGGCAACGACCACGAGCACGAGGTACGCGTTGCCCGTCCCCGCCATGGTCGAGGCGGCGAGCTGGAACCCACCGGCGGCGGACTGGAACGCCTGCACGATGGTGGTCACCACGCTGGTTCCCACGGCCCCGGAGAGCTGCTGCAGCGTGTTGATGACGGCGTTGCCGTCGGGGCGCTCGGAGCCGGGCAGGAACGACAGACCGTTGGTCATGGTGTTGCCGATGGAGAGGCCCTGGCCAAACGCAAACAGCACGTAGATTCCCATGGCCCCCGCGGTCTGGAGCCCTGAGCCGCCGGCGGTGACCAGGAACAGCACGTTGGCGGCGAGCATGCACAGGCTCCCCACGACGATGGGAGGACGCGCCCCCAGCGTGTCCAGCATCTTGCCGGAGAGCGGGGCGAGAAGCGCGCCCACCACGCAGCCGGGGAGGAGGATCGAGCCGGCCTCGGTTGCCCCGTGGCCCATGACCAGCTGCGAGTAGTTGGGCAGCAGGAAGCTCAGGCCCAGCACGCAGAACTGGACCAGAACCAAGGCGAGGACGGAGAGCGAGAAGCCGCGGTGCGAGAACACGTCGGGCGAGACGAGCACGGCCCTCCCGTCGCGGGCGCGCGCCCTGGTCCTGCGCAGGAACAGGGCGAGAAGCGCCACGAACGCCACGAGGAGGGCTATCACGTCTGGGCTGCCCCAGCCCCTCTCGCCCGCGCCGCTGGTCGCGAACACGAGGGAGGCGAACGACGCCACGAGCGTGACCCAGCCGGCAACGTCGAACGGGGAGGGACCGGTCTGGTGGCTCTGGCGGATGGTCGTTGCCCCCATCACGAGCGCGACGGCGAGGATGGGCAGCAGCCCGATGAAGATCCAGCGCCAGCCCAGGTTCTCGGCGACCCACCCGCCAAGCGACGGCCCGATGGCGGGCGCCATGGCGGTGACGAAGCTGCCGACGCCCATCATGGTGCCCATGTTCTGGAGCGGGGCTTGCTCCTGGATGATGTTGAACATGAGCGGCAGCGCGATGCCGGTGCCGCAGCCCTCGAGGATGCGGCCGCACAGCAGCATGGGGAAGCTCTGCGCGCACGCCCCGCACGTGATGCCCGAGATGTAGAACGCCATGGCGACCAGGAACACGCGCCTGGTGGGAAAGCGGCGCGACATCCAGGCGGAGGTGGGCACGATCGTTGCGAGCACGAGCAGGTAGGACGTGGTCATCCACTGCACGGTCGAGGTGCCCACGTGGAACTCTGCCATGAGGGTGGGAAACGTCACGTTCATGGCGGTCTCGACCACGACCCCCGAGAACGACATGATGCCCGCTGCCACCACCGACAGCACCAGCCTGGCGTCCAGCCTTCGCTCGTATTCCATTGTCCAGCCCCTTCGAACCTTCCGTGTACGCAATGGGAGACTCTAGGGCATGTTCGTCCGCGCGAAGGCCTTGGGGCCCAACCTGAACGAAGGCTGACGGTCAGCCACGGAGCCCGCGACCGAGCGAGGCGAGAAACGCCACCCCCGGGAGCAGGGCCAGCACGGCCGCCGTGCCGCCGTCGAGCTGGCCCTGCATCCCGAGCACGACCATGGGGATGCCCAGCGTGACGAGCAGCGCGGCCATGGTCCCCCACGAGCCGCGCCCCGGCCGCGCGGTGGGCCCGAGGATGGCGCGCATCTCCCCCAGCGGGAAGGCGACCATCGCGACGAGGCCAATGGCGCAGGCGACCGCCCTGGCCACGGGCCCCAGAAGCTCGCACACCTGGAACGCGACGCCCAGCACGATGGCCGTGGCCAGCGCTCCACCCGCAAGCCTGAGGATGAGGTCCCTCTCGTCCATGTAGCCCGCCTCCCCCGCCGGAGCCCGGACGTCTCGCCCGGCCGTTCTCGCACACTGCATATGTTCCCGCTGGGTCACGCAGGTTGCGGCTGGCAAACGAAAGACCCGCCAACGACGTTCCCCGCCAACGCCTTCACCTATATTTGTGCAGGCGCTTGCGTACGACCGTCCCACGCGCGACGACGGGGCGGCAACGAGGAAAGGAGACACATGGCGAGAGAGACGCGAGAGATCATTGGGGTGGACGACCGCGTGTCGGTCGGTCGCGCCATCCCGCTGGGCATCCAGCACATGATGAGCATGTTCGGCTCCACGGTGCTGGTTCCCGTGCTCACCGGGCTGGACCCCAACCTGGCGATCATGTGCTCGGGCATCGGCACCATCTGCTACCTGCTGGTCACGCGCAACAAGATTCCCAGCTACCTGGGCAGCTCGTTCGCGTTCATCAGCCCCATCGTGATCATCGGGGCGAGCAAGGGCCTCGACGCGGCGCTCTCGGGCGTCGTGGTGGCGGGCCTGGTGTTCCTGGCCGTTGCGGGCATCATCCGCCTGGTGGGGACCGGCTGGCTCGACCGGCTGCTCCCACCCGTGCTGGTCGCCTCGGTCATGGTCGTGATCGGCGTGGGCCTCTCCGCCACCGCGGCGAAGATGGCGTTCCAGACCACGGCCGCCGACGGCACCGTCAGCTTCTACGCGGCGGGCGCCATCGTCGCGGCGATCACGCTGCTCGCGGCCGTGGTCTTCTCCAGCATGGGCGGCCTCATCGGCACCGTGCCCGTCCTTCTCGCCATCATCGTGGGCTACCTGGTGGCCCTGGCCATGGGCATGGTCGACTTCTCCCCCGTTGTCCAGGCCGCCTGGATCGGCCTGCCCACCCTGCACCACCCGCAGTGGGACTGGGGCGCCGTCGCGCTCATCGGGCCGGTCGCCCTGGTCGTGGTGATCGAGCACATCGGCCACCTGCTTGCCGTGGGCGAGATCGTGGGCAAGGACTACCGCCCCATGCTGCCGCGCTCCCTTGCCGGCGACGGCATCTCCACGGTCATCTCGGGCCTCATCGGCGGACCCCCGACCACGACCTACGCCGAGAACATCGGCGTCATGAGCGTGACCCGCGTGTACTCCACCCAGGTCTTTTGGTACGCCGCCGGCTTCGCGCTGGTGGTGGGAGGCCTGTGTCCCAAGCTGGCGGCGCTCATCCGCTCCATCCCCTCCCCGGTCATGGGCGGCGTGAGCCTGCTGCTGTTTGGCCTCATCGCATCCAACGGCCTGCGCATGTACGTGACCAACAAGGTCGACTTTGGCATCAACCGCAACCTCATGATCGCCTCGGTGGTCGTGATCCTGGGCGTGGGCATGGAGACCTCAGGGATCTCCATCCCCATCGGCGACTACGCGCTGCCCGGCATGGCGACCTCCACGCTGGTGGGCATACTCATGAACCTGATCCTGCCCATGCCGGCGGACCCTGGCGAGGGCAAGGGCGTCGCCGCAGACTCCGCTGACGCTGAGGTCGAGGCCAAGGCGGACGGCAAGGGGGCGTCGCAGGCGAGATAGGCGCGGCGTCGCGGGCACACGTCCGCACACATGCTGGTCCGGCCCAGGCGGGGCCGTCGCAACCCAGGGTGGGGAGCGGCGGCCCCGCTGCTGTAGGCGGGTGGGTGGGAGCTGGCTTCGCGACGGGGTGGCAGCGGAAACGGAGACGGGCACAGAATCGGGAGTAGCCAGGAGAAGGAAACGAGCTCAAAGAAGGGCGGGGATCCAGGAGGGCGGTCGGGGGCGACGGTCACAGCGAGCCCAGCCGCACGCGGTCACGACCAAGATGCCCCGGGGTTCTCTCCCCGCCGCATGGGTTGAGCCTCGCCATGCTTCACCTGCCCCGGGCTCGTGTGATCTGGGGACCCGCATGCTTAATGTCCTTAGCCCTCGTCCGGATTCCACGCTGAAATGCTTGGACTTCCTAGACCTCTTGCGGTTTCTGCAACCGCATACTTAACGTTGTTAGGCCTCGTGGGGATTTCGCCGGCACAGCTCACTTTGAGTGCCAGATGCTAGGCACCGGGCACCAAAATCCCCATGAGGCCTAGTACGGCTAAGCACCTGGCATCCAAATCCACACGAGGGCTAGCATCGCCAAGCATCGCGCGCCGGCATCCTCGTAGGATGGGTGGCTCGCCCGGATCCACGCGGCCCCCCAACGGTGAATGCTTAGAAAAATCGGTGCCCGCACGAGTTGTGGGGTGCGATCGCTTAGGAATGCCGGTGCCCGAACGGATTTCAGCGTGCCTGACCCGTACGAGCACCGACGGGATTAAGCATTTGTCCTCCAAATCAATGCACGCACCGAACTTTCTAAGCAGCGGACTCTCACCACCCGAGCACGCACCGAACTTTCTAAGCAGCGGCCCCTCACCACCCGAACGCGCACCGCTTACACAAAGCAGTCGGCTTCTTCCCGCCAGGGGTAGCGCCAGGGCGAGCGCCGAAATGGCAAGACACCCGGGCGGCACCTACTGCCCGTGCACGCCCCCGGCAGCACCAATTGGTCGAGACCGAGACCAAGGCGCCTCTCATGCGGGCACGACCACTATTCCCAAGGAACCATCCGGCCGCCGCGATCGACCCCCACGCCCTAAAGCCCATGGGGAGAATCCTTGGGCCAGGATGTCTACGCGTTTGTCCCCCTCTTGGACAATCGCCAGGCAAGCAGGTAAGAGCCTCGACCTCCTTGCACCATCCCGCTCCCATCCCCAGACGCCACCCCTCTCGCCGGCGAAGGGATTTGGGGGAGAGACGCGCCGTACCTCTCCCCTGCGGCCTCACCCGCTGGTCGCGTACTCCACGTGGTCCAGGTCGGGGACGTGGACGCGAATCAACCGCTCCACGCGCGTGCGGTCCTCCGCCGAGAGCGCCTCGGACGTCCTCACGTGCGCCACCACCCGTGCGTCGCGGCCCGAATGCCCCGCGTACTCCTCCCCCACGCTGTAGCCCTGCAGGCTGGGGCAGATGGCCTTGATCTCGTCTGCCGTGAGGGACGCCTCGTAGCGCTCCTCGGTGGGCGAGGCGGACCTGCCCTGTGTTGCCTGGGCGCTCACCACGTTGCGCGTGAGCAGCACGCAGGGGATGGCAAACACCACGGTCGCCGCCACGACCCTCCAGCGGACCCGACGCGCGCGCTCGCGGGCTACCGTGGTCGCCGCCTGCACCGGCTCGCCGTCCTCGCCCAGGTCGCGGGCGAGCGGCACGCGCAGGAGGAGCAGCACGAGCTCGCAGGCGAGCGCGATGAACACCACGTTGATGGCGAACTCGTAGGTGGCGCCCAGGAAGCGCGCCAGGCTGCCCACCGCGATTCCGTAGCCCGCGGCGCAGAGCGGCGGCATCAGCGCGGTCGCCACCGCCACGCCGGAGATGATGGTCGCCGGCTCCTGGCGGCGGGAGTTGCCGAGCCCGCCCGCAAAGCCGCCGGCGAGGGCGATCATGAGGTCCCACACCGTGGGCGTGGACTTGTCCAGGATCTGGCTCGTCTCGACCACCAGCGGCGTGAGCCTGAAGTAGATGGTGGACGTGAGCAGGCAGAACGCCATCTGCACCAGCAGGCCCTCGAGCGCGGTGCGAAAGACCTTGCGGTCCGCGGTCGCCACCCCGTACGAGATGGCCAGGACCGAGTTCATGAGCGGGCAGATGAGCATGGCGCCCACGATCGCCTCGGTCGAGTTGGTGTTGAGTCCGATGCAGGCGATGAGCATGGCCACCACCAAGATGCACAGGTGGGTGCCGTCCAGTCGGGCGCCGTTCACAAAGCGACGGCGTATGACCAGGTACGAGGCACGTCCCTCACGGATGTTGAGGAGGTTCCTCAGGCGGCGCCTCAGCGTCGCGAGCGCATGGGCGACGGGGCGCACCCGCCGTCCCGCGCTGCCGTCTGCCTTGCCCGAACCTTGCGCCATGCCGTCCCCCCTCAAGCCGGGAGAGGGACCCTCTCGCCTGGCTTGCGATGCGACGCGCTGGGGAGAGACCCTCTCACCCGTCCTTGTTCCCCAACGCGCGGGGAGGAGACGGACCCCGCAGCGTCGGCGGCAGGGATCGTGGTTGGAACCGGCAGGAGTCACGACCGTGCGCGCACCCACGTGGCCGACACGCCCGCCCACACGCCGGGGGACGGGCGTTGGCGCTCCCGCAAATCGACTGCCAGCGCCCCGCTACTTGGCCGCCAGCGCGGCTATTCCGAACGAGCCCGGGCCAGAGTGGCTCGCGATGACGCAGCCGGACTTGACCCACTCGATCTCGCGCGCACCATGGTTGACCAGGATCTTCTCCACCACCGCACGGAGGAGGGGGTCGGGGCCGTCGCCCGAGGTGTACGTGAGGCTGACGCGCGAGAGGTCCATGGGCTCGCGGGTCACGAAGTCCTCAACCAGCTGCCCGACGCACTTGACCATGGTCCCGCGGCGCTTGCGCGTTGCTATCAGCTGGCCGTCCAGGACCTCGACCGTGGGCTTGATGCGCAGCAGCGTGGCTCCCAGGAAGGCAACGTTGGAGAGGCGCCCGCCCGCGCGCAGGTAGTCAAGGTCGCCGGGCACGAAGGCAAAGCGGATGCGCCGCACCTGGTCGTCCACGAAGTCGGCGACGGCCTGCTCGGAGGCGTCAGGGTCAACCTCAAGCATGCGCGCGACGTTGGTGACCACCAGCCGCAGGGCGGACGAGACGGACTTGGTGTCCATCATCGTGACGTAGTCCCTTCCCTCGGTGGCAAGGTGCGCGCTGCGGTACGAGATGGTGGTCGCCGCGGAGTAGGCCAGGTACAGGATCTTGGCCGTGGGGTACTCCTCGTGGATGCGGTCGAAGGCGGTGACGAAGTCCTGCGGGGAGCAGCCGGCGGTCTGCGGCAGCTTGCCCGTGGTCTTGTAGCACTCGTACAGCTCCTCGGGGGCAAACGTGTCGTCGTCGCGCGACTGGGAGCCAAAGTTCACGTGCATGGGAACCACGACGATGCCGTGGCGGAGCGCCGTCTCCTGGTGGATGTCCGACCCCGACTCGGTGACGAGGATGTAGTCTGCCATGTGCCTCTCCCTCGGTATCTGAATGCGACACTCATTATTGCATGTGTCCGTATTCCGATACTTCGGGCGAGAAGAGTCCACAACCGGGGGAGAGAAGCGTGGCGGCGGACTCGCGACCCCATCACCATGGCCGCCAGTGGCACCGGGCTCGCTGCGGTGGTGCCGCTGGCTGCCGACGCGAGCCGGACGCGACGATGGCACCCGCACCCCTCTCCCCCGCCGCCACCGAGACCGCCGGCAGGGTCGGGGCGTGCCGTCGCCCCGCGCGACGCCCTTGCCGCTAGAACGGCGCCTTGGTGGAACGGTGGATGCGGATCTCGTCCACCACGGCGTCGGTCCGGTGCGTGAGCAGGTACTCCACCGCGTCCGCCATGTCGTCAGGCTCGATCATCGGGACGCTCGCCAGGTCGGGGCGGGCCTCCCCCACCATGGCCGTCCGCACGCCTCCGGGCGAGACCACGTGAACGCGAATGCCCTGCTCGTACACCTCGTTTGCCAGCGACTTGCTCATGCCCAGGAGTGCGTGCTTGCTCGCGGCGTAGGCCGACTGCATGGGGTAGCCCTCGTGGGCGACCACCGAGCACACGTTCACGATCTCGGCCGCGGCCGACTCGCGCAGCAGGGGGAGACACTCGCGGCACAGGATGTAGGGTGCGCGCACGTTGGTCGCCAGGATGGCGTCGAGCTCGGCGGTCGTGGTCTCCTCCAGGCTCTTGCGGACCATGACCCCCGCGTCGTTCACCAGGACGTCCAGGCGGCCGACCTTCTCCCGCACCTCCTGGACGAGGGAGACAATCGCGTCCGCGTCCGTGAGGTCGCAGGCCATGGCATGGGCGGCCCTTCCCTTCTCGGCGACCATCGCGGCAGTCTCCTGCAACCTCGCGGCGTTCCTCCCCACGAGCACGACGTCACAGCCCAGCTCCGCGAGTCGCACCGCGATCGCCCGCCCAATGCCCGAACCCGCGCCCGTGACCAGCGCCACCTCGCCGTCGATGTCGTTGCGCATGGTGAGTCCCCTTTCTCCAATGCCGTCGGATGCACCCATGGTAGCCCCACCGCTGCCCGATGGGGTAACCGTTCATTCGTCGTGGGGCCCACTTCGATCAGGCGCGGGGCGTTGACGCAGCGGTGAGTCAGACGGAGCAACCCGCACGGCATCCACCCGAGGTCTCGTCGCACCCATGGCATCCCTGCCGCTGCCCCGTCGCGCGGCTCCTCTCCCCTGTTTCTAGAAGGTGGCGGCGGGCTTGCGCGAACCGGTCAACGCGTGCGAGAGGCTAGAATCCCCTCAGGCGACGGCGATGGGAGGACGCGTGCCGACGAGGGTGCTGCTTGTGGGCGGACGGGAGCGCTACCTGCGCTATCTGCCGACGGACGTTCCAGTTGCCATGGAGAGCGAGAAGGTCTTTGTCGCACGCGACACGCCCGAGGACGAGGTCGTGGAGCGGGGGCGCGGCTGCGAGTTCATGTCCGTGGACGCGATAGTTCCCGTGCGGGCGTCGGTCATCGACGCGCTGGCGGACGCCGGGCTGCGCCTGATCCACTCCGAGGGCGTGGCCTACAACGCAATTGACATCGAGGCCGCGGCGCGGCGCGGGATTCCCGTCTGCAACTGCAAGGGGGCTAACGCGGGAGCGGTTGCGGAGCAGACCGTGATGCTCATGCTCGCCGCGCTGCGCGATGCCGCGTACTGCGACTCCGCTGTGAGGGACGGCCGGCAGATGCAGGTGAAGGAGCAGATGATGCTGCGAGGCTACCGCGAGCTCGCTGACTGCCGCGTGGGACTCGTGGGCCTGGGCGACATCGGGACCCAGGTGGCGCGACGCCTGCAGCCGTTTGGCTGCGAGGTCGCCTACTGGTCGCGGCACCGGCGCAACGAGGGGACGGAGCGGGAGCTCGGGGTCCGCTACCTGCCGCTGGACGAGCTGCTCTCGCAAAGCGACGTCGTCTCCCTGCACGTGGCCGTCACCGACCAGACGCGCGGCATGGCAGGCGAGAGGTTCCTCTCCCTCATGCCCAGGGGCTCCATCCTGGTGAACACCGCCCGAGGGGAACTGGTGGACAACCGGGCGTTGGCGGCTGCCCTGGAGTCGGGGCATCTCGCCGGTGCAGGGATCGACACCCTGGCGCCCGAGCCGGTGACCTGCGACAACCCCGTGCTGCTCCTCTCTCCCCAGGCGATGCGCCACGTGGTGCTGTCGCCGCACATCGGGGGCAACTCCGCGGGGTGCTTCCGCCGCGCGCACCGCATGGTTTGGGAGAGCTTCCAGGACGTGCTCGACGGGCGACGGCCGCAGTTCGTGGTCAACGACGTGTAGCGGGGGTTGGAGGGAGCATCCTACGGTCGTCCTTGACTCGCGGTGCCTGCCCGCAGGGGAGAAGGGCCGTCCAACCTCCTCCCAACCCCTCCCACCGGCAGGAAGTGCGCCCCGCGTGTACACGCGGGGCGAGATTTCTGACATGGGCCATGTTCCGCTGGCGCGTTCCCCCTGTTGATTGGAAGCTGGGGCCAGTCCTTGCCAGAAAGTGAGTCCCGTGTGTACACGCGGGACGCGATCTTAGGCAGGAAGTCCCAGTACAGCTCCGCGGATGCCAGAAAGTCCCTCCCGCGTGTACACACGTCGGGAGGTTCCCGACATCTGCCCTCTCCGCCGAAACGTTTCGCCTGTTGGCAGGGCATCGACGCTTCTCCGCCAGCAGAAAGTCCATCCCGCGTGTACACGCGGGGCGCGGTTTCCGACGGAGACGCGGGCGGCACAAGGCCAAAGAGTGAAGACGGGTGCGGGTCACGCCCCGGGCGCGGCGGGCGGGGTGACGGCGGGGGCCCGATGTGAGCGATCTGGGGGGCAGGCCATGGTCGACAGGGGCGCGGCAGACAGTAACTGTTCTAGAGGGCGCGCGAGCGAGCTGCCGCCATGGTCCGATAGCTGATACTACTCCACCCCACCGCTAGACCCGGCAGGACCCCAGAGAGCGGAGGACCTACTGTCTTTCCCTCTTCTTAGACCGCGACCAACAATGAACTTCCTACGCAGACACAATTGACGTCACGGATTTCAAACAACAAGAGTGGCAGAGAAGCGTAACGGCAGCCACCGCTCGGCGAGCATCAATCATACAGCCTCTCAGCATCAACGAATGACCAGCCCTCTCCCACCTCCTTCTTGAACTCGTTATTCAACTGCTTGCGCGAGAAAATGACATAGGTCGTGGAGTCATACGCCCCCAGCAACTCCGCACGGTGAACGAGATCTCTTGCCACTTGTCGGGCATCGAACCGATTGCGCCACTTGCACTCCCCCACCAACAGCTCACTCCTGCGGTCGTTGCCGGCAACAACATCAATGTCGGTCTGTTCATGGGCCGAGGGGTCGGTCCCCCACCAAGACCCAAAATGCACGGGTTGCAACGGCAGAGCACCCGCTCTTGCCTCTGCGACCACCCATTGCAGGCATATCTCCTCAAACCAGTGCCCAACGTAGGTGGGAATGTCGCTACTTCCCAGAAGGTCGCGGGCAACCAGCTCCCCCGCATCCATCTCGATGGAGTCAAGCTCCGGTTGCACAAAGCGATACCAGAAGGAAAACGCAGGCTCACTGATTCGGTAGATGCCTCTTCGTGACCTCTCCCTACTCTCCCCAAACGGGACACGCTTCTCCACAAGTCGCATCGAGACGAGCGTCCTCAGATATTTTGTCAGGGAAGACCGCTCCTCCCCTATTCGGTCCGCAATTAGCTGTGGCCTGTTTGCCCCGGAGGCGATTGCGTCCAGGATGGAGCTGTAGATTGCAGGCTCTCGCAGCTCCTGCCTCAGAAGCATGAGTGGCTCCTCGTAGAGCAGGCCTTCCTTGCGAAAGAAGAGCTCCTCGACATTGGTGGCAAAGCTTTCCTCAGAGTCAACCATCGACAGGTAGTACGGCGTTCCGCCAAACGCTGCGTAGTACCGAACCAGGTCCTCGCAACTCACCCCTGGGAGCATGAGCGCCGCCTCGCGATACCCAAAGGGCGAAAGGTGAATCTGCGCCGTGCGACGACCAAACAGCGGGTTCTTCTCGCCCAGGCTCTCCTTGTTCCCCTGCAACCCCAGGACCTCCTCTTCCATGAATCCTTGATTGCTCCCAGTAAGGATCAGGAACACGTTCGTATCGGAAAGGTACCTGTCACAGGCAATCTGAAGCGTGGAGACGAGACTCGCATTCCTCTGGGCGGCGTAGGGGAACTCGTCGAACACCACCACCAGATGCTGGTCTCCCGCTTCGCTTGCCACGAACCTCAGGGCATCCTCCCACGTGCGAAACGAGCCCACGCCACGCGGGAGTCCGAAGTACCCGTATATCGCAAGCGAGAAATCCGCGAGGTTCATTGCGTCACTCTGGACCTTCGCGGTAAAGGAGAGCGTTGGCTTTCCTTGGGCAAACCGCAATGTAAGAGCGGTCTTGCCAACCCTTCGCCGGCCGTAGAGAACAACCATCTGAAACCCGCCCCTTTTGTACAGGCGCTCGAGCTCAGCAAGCTCGTGCTCGCGACCAACAAACATGCGCTTCCCCTCCCAGCTTGGAGTTCTTTGTATGATTACGTTCATACTACTCGTAATCATACAATTTGAGAGACTACAAGGGGGAGGCGACCCGACCCTGCTCAGCTCGCGGAGAATATCCACGAAGGAGAGAAGCTCAAGGGTGCTGGGTGCCGCTCCTCCCACCGGCAGAAACCTCGTCCCGCGTGTACACACAAGACGAGGCTCCTGACATGGTCTTGCCCCGTCGGCGCGTCTCCCCTGTTGACTGGAGGCCAGGACCTTCCCCTTGTCGGAAATCGCGTCCCGTGTGTACACGCGGGACGCGATCTTAGGCAGGAAGTCCCAGTACAGCTCCGCGGATGCCAGAAAGTCCCTCCCGCGTGTACACACGTCGGGAGGTTCCCGACATCTGCCCTCTCCGCCGAAACGTTTCGCCTGTTGGCAGGGCATCGACGCTTCTCCGCCAGCAGAAAGTCCATCCCGCGTGTACACGCGGGGCGCGGTTTCCGACGGAGACGCGGGCGGCACAAGGCCAAAGAGTGAAGACGGGTGCGGGTCACGCCCCGGGCGCGGCGGGCGGGGCGCACGCGAGCGCCGAGGCGGGGTGGCGGCGAGGGCCCGATGTGAGCGATCTGGGGGGCAGGCCATCGGCGACAGGTCGAGGCGTCCCCGACGTTTGCGCAGGTGGCAAGCCTGACGGTCGCCGTAGCCGCGACATCCATGGCAGAGGACTCCCGATGTGTGCACACACGCCGGGAGTCCTCTGCCATCCCACCACCGTCTCGAACCAAATTGGCAGCGAAAGCCCGATGTGAGCACTCACATCGGGCGCCTCTTGCCAGGGTCAGGGCTCCGGCGGCCCGCCAACGGGGCCGACGCCGGGAACCCATGGCTCGAACGATATCGAAAGTGCTCATATCGGGCTCCGGCTGCCATGATTTGACCGTTGATGCCAGGAGTCACGGTCAGTCACTTCTTCCGGCCTCTCGTGGCAGCGAGTTGCCCAATGAAGCGCTCGCACGTACGTGATGCGGCCGACCGGCCCCATTCTTGGACCCCAGCTGGCAGGGAACTGCCCGCTTGTGCACCCCGGAGGCCATGCGGCCGTCGGGCGAGAGGGGCGTTCCTACGTTTGGTCAGGTAGGTGGGCCGGCGGGAGACCCCCGTCCTCGTCTGATGGCAGCAAACTCCTCGCGCGGGCACTTACGCGGGCGGCCTGCCGCCATGGTTCGATTGCTGATGACAGGAGCCAGGTCCGCACGGGGTTCACCCAAATGAGGGTCCAAAGGAAGGAGAGGTGACGGTCCCTCCCTTCTTAGACCCCCCGCGGGCGCGCGGGCGCAGATCCCAGCGGCTGAGACCGGCTGGAAGCCGGCGCCCCCAAAGCCGGCGGGATGGGCTCCGAGCGAGGCGCCGCGTCCCTCTCCCCCTGAGCAACGCCGCCCGCGAGAGGTAGCCCCGCGCCAGCGAACGGCGGCAAAGATCAGCAGTTTTTGCCCCTCTCACCTGCTCATTCCCACCTGGTGGAATCGCCATTCCACAGACCGAAACGGTTGGTCAAACAAGTCTCTGGCAGCCCCGTACCATCGATGCCAGTTGGTAGGGCAAGGCTCGTAAGGAGGGCGTCATGTTAAAGGCTAGTGTCTATCAGAGCGACAAGCTGGATGCACGTGAGGCTGTTCGCGAGGTTGTCCAGGGGCTGAAGGCGCAGGATCCGGACGTCGCGCAGGCCAAGGTGGTGTTTGCCTACTCCAGCTGCGCGTACAACATCCCGTCGATGCTGGACGAGTTCTCGGCACAGCTGCCAGACGTGCCCGTGATCGGCAACACCTCGTTCACCGGCGTCATTACCCCCAAGGGCTTTGTGGGCGGGGACGGCTTTCTGGGCGCCATGGCGCTGAACGACCCCGACATGGCCGTGGGCGTGGCTGCCGAGCCCAAGACTGACGCGAGCCAGGACGCCGTGGAGCTGGGAGAGAAGGTCGCCAGGCTCGCGATGAAGGCCGCCGGCAAGGACTGCGCCCCCTCCTACTACTACATGGCGGCGAGCCCGGCCGAGGAGGAGTACTACGTCAAGGGCATCACGCACGTGATTGGTCGCGTGCCGTTCTTTGGCGGCAGCGCTGCCGACAACGCCATCGCGGGGGACTGGAAGCTGTACACCTCGTCCGGGGACTTTGCCGACGGCGTGGCGGTCGCGTTCTTCTACACGGACAAGCCCATGGCCAACGTGTACACCGGCGCCTACCACGAGACGGGCGACGTGGGCGTGGTCACCAAGGTCATCGGCAACCGCACGCTCGCTGAGATAGACGGCGTCCCCGCGCTGGAGAAGTACGCCGAGTGGCGCGGCATGGACATCGACTCCCTGCGCGGCAGCGCGCTCCTGTCGGCGTCCGTGGTGTCGCCGCTGGGCGTGAAGGACCGCCTGGGCGACCTCGTGGCCATCCGTCACCCCATGGCCGGCAACGACGACGACACCATCGGCCTGGGCAACAAGGTCGCCAAGAACACCGCCGTCATCCGCATGGAGGCAACGGTGGACGAGCTCATCGACTCCACGGGCAAGACGCTGGGCGAGCTGGGAGAAAAGGTCGAGGACCCCGGCGCCTACCTGCTGGTCCACTGCGGCGGCAGACGCGCGGGCATCGGAGACCGCATCGGCGAGGTTGCGGACCAGCTCAAGTCCGCAGCCAATGGCGTGCCGTTCCTGTGCGAGTTCACGTTTGGCGAGTACGGCCAGGTGGACGACGGCGCCAACACCTGCGGCGGCCTGATGCTCTCGTTCACGGCACTCGGCAAGTAAGGGGGATCGCCCCTCTCCCCCGGTCTCAGGAACGACAGGGATTGCCCGAGACACGGGAGAGGGGCGTGACCCGGTCACGTTGCACCCAACCAACAAGGAATGGAGAGTGGTCCCTTATGCTGATGCTCATCAACGGAAAGCCAACGCCCGCCTCCGACGGCGCGACCATCGACGTCACCAACCCCGCAAACGGCAAGCTCGTTGACACGGTCCCCGCGGCGACCGAGGCAGACATCCAGAGCTCGGTCGACGCCGCACACGCGGCCCAGCCCACCTGGGCGGCCATCCCCGTGCACCAGAAGGCCGACGTCCTGATGAAGTTCGTCGGCCTGGTCGAGAAGAACCACGAATCGCTGGCCCAGACCCTGTGCGCCGAGACCGGCAAGCCCATCGTCGAGGCGCGCGCCGAGATCTCGAACATCCCCATCGCGTTCAGGGCGTTCAGCGAGCGGGCAAAGCACCTGTACGGCGAGACCATCCCGGCGGGCATGGAGGCAGGGCAGGAGCACAACCTGCTCATCACGCGCCGCGAGCCCCTGGGCGTGATCGCTGCCGTGATCCCGTTCAACTTCCCGTGCGACCTGTACGACCAGAAGGTCGCCCCCGCACTGCTGGCGGGCAACGCCGTCATCGTGAAGCCGTCCACCGACAACCCGCTGACCCTGTGCCGCCTGACCGAGCTCCTGGGCGAGGCAGGCGTGACACCTGGCGCGGCGCAGATCGTGACCGGCCGCGGCTCCACGGTGGGCAACTGGCTGTGCACCAACCCCGGCGTCGACGCCATCACGCTGACCGGCTCGACCGAGGTGGGCATAGAGACCGCCCGCCACGCCGCCGACCACCTTGCACACACCGCGCTGGAGCTGGGCGGCAACGACGCGTTCATCGTCCTGGAGGACGGCGACGTTGACCTGGCGGTGAACGAGCTGGTGTGGGGCCGCATGTACAACACCGGTCAGGTGTGCTGCGCCTCCAAGCGCTTCCTGATCCACCGCAGCCGGCTGGACGAGTTCACCAGCAAGGCGATAGAGCGCATCAGCTCCCTGAAGCAGGGTGACCCCGCGGACGAGTCCACCCAGATCGGCTGCCTGATCTCGGAGAAGGCCGCCATCAAGGCGGAGAAGCAGATCGAGCTGACCGTGGAGCAGGGCGGGCGCATCGTCCTGGGAGGCCATCGCAACGGCGCGTTCCTGGAGCCCACGGTCATCGCGGACGTGCCCGCGACGGCGGACGTCGCCAAGGACATGGAGATCTTTGCCCCCGTGGTGCCGATCATCGCCTTCGACACGGTGGACGAGGCCGTCCAGATCGCCAACGCCTCCAAGTTCGGCCTGTGCGGCTGCGTGTTCACGCGCGACATGGCCACGGCGAGCGACGTGGCCCGGCGGCTGGAGTGCGGCGGAGCCGTCATCAACGGCGCGAGCTTCTTCCGCAGCTTCGAGATGCCGTTTGGCGGCTACAAGTACTCCGGCATCGGGACGGAGGGCGTCTCGTCCACGTTCGACGAGGTCACGCACACCAAGACCGTCGTGCTGAAGAACCTGGTGTAGGCCACGGGAGGACCCGCCCGTTGGGGGTCGGGACGAGAGGCTGCCAGCGCGCCCCACGCCACGAGCGTGGGGCGCGCCTCTCTCCCCCCCGCCGTCGTGACGAGGCCCGGCAACTGCCGCTACGCCGCCTGGTAGCCCATGCGGCGTGAGAGATGGCGGGCGGCGCTCATGACCTCGGTGGCGACCATATCGATCCGGTCGTCGGTGAGCTCGGTGATGGTGCCCGAGGCGCTGATCGCGGCGACCGCGGTGCCACGGTAGTCGAACACCGGCGCCCCCACGCAACGATGTCCGAGCTGGTACTCCTCGTTGTCCATCGCCCAGCCGTCGGCGCGGACCTTGCGGAGGTGCCGCACGAAGGCGCCTCGGTCGCAGATGGTGTTGGGGGTGTAACGCTTGAAGTCGCAGTAGTCCAGCACGCGGGACAGCTCCTCGCCGGAAAGGCAGGACAGCATGCACTTGCCCATCGACGAGCAGAACGCCGGCGAGCGGTAACCCACCTGCGTGTACAGCCTGGTGTTGGGGTACACGTCCATCTTCTCCATGTACACGACCTCCGCCCCCTCCAGGACGCCCAGGTGGGTGGTAAGGTTGAGGTCCCACAGCATGCGCGACAGGCAGGGCTTTGCCTCGGTCAGGAGCTCCAGGCTGTTGATGCGGCTGCTGGCGGTCTCGATGAACTTGTAGCCCAGGCGATATCCGCCGTCCTCGTCCCGCTCCACGTACTTGCGATCCGCCATGGACGAGAGGATGCGGTACGCCGTGCTCTTGCTGAGGCCCGTCGCCTTCGAGACCTCGGCCAGGGACAGCGCCTCGCGACTGGACGAGAGCGTCTCGAGGATGTCGAACACCCTGTCGACCACGCGGACGTTGTCTGACATGACAGGCCTCCCCTTCACGGACGGTACCACGGCTTGGCGGAAGGCCCAGACGAGAGGGACGAGCCCACGCCGCAGACCGAGGCCGGCGCTTGGCAGGCACCAGGTCGGGGGCGTTCCGCCAGATGGAATTATCCAATACGACCGGGCAAGGCGAGAGAGGCGTTCCGCGAGCGCGTCGCCTCGTGGCCTGGACGCGCGATGGCATCACGGGCGTCTCGTACCGGGCAAGAGGGCTCGCCAGCGTTCCCGGAGGCCGAGGGTGCTGAGAAATATCGAGTTGTGGCAATCGGGAGGGTCCCCGACGGGGTCCGAACCGGCAAGGGTGCTGAGAAAAATCGAGTTGTGGCAATTTGGGGGGCGTTCAAGCTGAGGAATGTCGAGTATTGGCAGCGAACCGGCCCTCCCGTGTCCTCCCGATTGCCAGTACTCGACTTTCCTCAGCACCAAGCCCACCTGGCATTGCCACAACTCGACTTTCCTCAGCAGGGTCCCCACTCCAAGTGCCTACGCCGAGGCTAATCCAGGCCCTCGGAGCCGTTCGACTGGATGATCCTCTGATACGCAAAGAACGAGTCCTTGCGAAGGCGCCGGTAGGTGCCGGTCCCGTCGTCGTGCTTGTCCACGTAGATGAAGCCGTAGCGCTTGCGCATCTCGCCCGTCCCCGCCGAGACCAGGTCGATGGGCCCCCACCACGTGTAGCCCATGAGGTCGACGCCGTCGTCCACGGCCTCCCCCATGGCCCTCACATGGCTCTTGAGGTAGTCGATGCGATACTGGTCGTGGATGGCACCATCAGGCGAAACCTCGTCAATCGCGCCCATACCGTTCTCCACCACCATCAGGGGGATCTGGTAGCGGTCGTAGATCTGGTTGAGGGCGATGCGCAGACCCTCTGGGTCAATCTGCCAGCCCCAGTCCGTGCTCTTGAGGTAGGGGTTGCGCCCGCCCATGCTCATGTTGCCCGCCGCCTGCTCGACGTCGTGCGTGCCAACGACGCCACTCATGTAGTAGCTGAACGTGTAGAAGTCCACGGTGCCGGCGGCGATGTCGTCCAGGTCGCCGTCCTCCACCTGCAGGCAGATACCGTTCTCCCTCCAGAAGCGCCTGGTGTACGCGGGGTAGGCGCCCCTAACCTGCACGTCAGAGCAGTACCAGTTCATGCGGCGCATCTCGGTCAGGTTCATCATCTGGTCCGCCGGGTCGCACGTGCCCGGGTACGTGAGGACGAAGCAGTCCATGTTGCCCATCCTGAACTGCGGATAGCGCTCGTGGGCGTAGCGCACCACGCGGGCGGACGCCACAAACTGGTGGTGAAGCGCCTGGTAGCGCTGCTGCATGGTGGTGTGCGACTCCGACGCGGGACCCTCAAAGCCCCGAATCATGCTCGTCTCGAAGAGGTTGCCCATGTCCATAGTGCCGCAGTTGATCTCGTTGAACGTGAGCCAGTAGCGCACCTTGTCCTTGTAGCGCTCGAACACGGTTTGGCAGTACCGCTCGAACAGGCCGATGAGCTCGCGGCTCTCCCAGCCGTTGTACCGCTCCACGAGGTGGTACGGCATCTCGTAGTGCGAGAGCGTGACCAGCGGCTCGATGCCGTACCTGGTAAGCTCGTCGAAAACGTGGTCGTAGAAGGCGAGACCCGCCTCGTTGGGCCGGTCGTCGTCCCCGTTGGGGAAGATGCGCGACCACGAGATGGACATGCGGAACATGTTGAAGCCCATCTCGGCGAACAGGGCGATGTCCTCCTTGTAGCGGTGGTAGAAGTCGATGCCGTCATGGTTGGGGTAGAGGCGCGCGGGATCGATGTCGCGGGTGATCATGCGTGGCGTCGTGACGCTGCCGCCCAGGAAGTGGTCGTCCACCGAGGGGCCGCGACCGTCCGCGTCCCATGCGCCCTCAAACTGGTTTGCCGCCGTCGCCCCTCCCCAGTAAAAGCCCTTTGGAAAGGTAACTGACATGGCATCCCCCTCTTTTCGGCGCAGCGCGCCATGACCTGATGGGCCCCATGCTACGCGCGCTGCAGGGCGCCGAGCGCCACTATTTTAGGAGGCGCGGCACTTCGGCCACAGGGCGCTGGAAAGAGCCGGGCGCGAGGAAAGACGACTCCATAGCCGCAAGCCCCTCGCCGTCGGCACGCGATGACCGAAACTTCTTCCTGCGCCAGAGCGCGTGTCTGAGTGGCACCTTTGGATAGCTTAAGTTACCTGACTAAGGGCATATAATCAGGTTGGGAAGAGACGCGCGCGGGTTCGGGAACCCACGATAGTTACTCAGAGGCTTGAACATGAAGTCAACAAATCACGCACCCGCAGGGGGGTCCGAGTCACGGCGTTCGAATCGGACCAATTTGCGGAGGGTTTTCTCCAGGACCGTCACCACGGGGCTCGCCTTTGCCCTTGCCTTCAATGCCCCGCTTTCGATGCCGGACGAGAAGCCCTCCGGCCTCGCCTATGCGGCCACGATCTCCGTGGATGGCAGCGCGGGTGACTGGGACGGGTCGGACCTTGCCTCGGGCAGCGGCACCGTCTCGACGTGGGGAGCCACGACCGACGGCGCCAACCTGTACCTGGTCCTCGAGGGCAACTCCGGCAACGGGAGCTACGCGGATGCCTCGGGCGTCTCGCTTGCCAGCGCCAACCTCAACGGCACGCTCAACGTCCAGGTGGTTCCCAGCTCCAACACGGTCAACACGTTCGCCCTCAACTGGAACGCCATCGCCGGGGCAAGCTCTGCGGTCACGGGCGACACGTCCGGCAACTACGTGTTCGAGGCCTCCATCCCCCTGAGCTCGCTGGGCGGCTCCTCCGCGACGGTCTCGTACAACGGAGCAACCAAGACCATCCAGTTTGGTGACGGCTCCGACGCTGGGCAGGCGACGGACTCGGGGCAGGGGCAGGACTCCGGCACCGGCGCCGACATAAGCGCGAACACCGACAACGGGACCGACACCAGCACCGATGCCGGCTCCTCAGGCTCCACCGCGGGGTCGGCGACCGACGCGAGCACCTCCGCCGCAACGAGCAACCCCACGGTCGACGGCAACCTGGACGACTGGGACACCACCACCTCCAACACGGCCTCGAAGGCGAATGGCAACCAGAATGGCCTCACCAACTGGAAGATTGCCAGGGGCGCGGACGGCAACTACTACCTTGCCGCCTGGGGCATGGCGAACGCCTACGTGGGCCACGACTGGGACCAGTTCCAGGTTGGCAGCCAGTGGTACGCGTTCGGCAACCTCAAGTACAGCGGTGGCTCCTACGTCTCGGTCAACAACGGCAACGGCAACACCGAGGGACCCCAGTACGTTGAGTGCATGATTCCCGCCAGCATGATGAACGCGGACACGTTCGCCTTTGGCGGCACCACCGTCAACGTCGCCGACATCCCCGCCTACGTCGCACCGACCCCGGAGGACGACCCCGGCAAGTACAACGGCATCACCATCGACGGCAAGTTCAAGGACTGGAAGTACGTCCAGAAGACGGACGCCAAGAACCCCAACCCTGCCGCACCGAACGACCTCGCCCAGGTTGCAATGGTGTTTGACGGCGACGTCTACGTCTACATCAAGGAGGGCCAGGGCGGAAGCGCCGCCGGTGCGGGCACCCATGGGAACGGAAAGTACTCCATCACCAGCGACCTGGGGCGCGAGAACGTGTTCCAGCTCAACCAGGATGGCACGGTGAGCGGCATCCCGGGCGCCGAGGCCAAGCACGTTGGCTCCGAGTGGGAGATCCGCATCCCCCGCGAGTCGCTCAACTACTACGGCCAGTCCCTCAACTTTGGCCTCTACCAGTCTGAGCCCTTCGTGACGAACGTCACGGACCTCCAGAACAACCCCAACAACTCGGGCAAGTTCCAGGGCATCACCTACGATGGCAAGTACGACGACTGGAACCCGTACCCCGTGACCACCATCTCGTACGCCACCGCGGGAACGCAGGACAAGAACGAGGACGCCTCCGCCGCGCTCTATGCCGACGGCTCCACCCTCTACATGTACGCCGAGACCTCCATGCAGGCACACATCGACGAGCAGAGGAGGGATGGCACCGCCTTCACAAAGGCGATCACCATCGACCTCACGGGCAAGGCAAGCGACAAGCAGGACATCGACGTCAACGGCGAGGACGACCTCTCCCCTCGCATCATCGCGGTGGACGAGAACGGCAACATCGACTGGAACCCCGACCTCACCAACCAGCCCGATGGCACCACGAGGGAGTATGCCATCGTCGAGACCCACGGGACGTACGACACCAACAGCATGACCAACGTGAGCAACGAGGCCTTCCAAGAGATGGGCGGGGTTCTCGGTCACGTGATGATCACCGTCAACGGCGACAAGTGCCAGGCGGAGTACAAGATCGACCTCGACAACGTCGCCAAGATGCACAACTACTATCGCAAGCAGCACGGCAAGGCGGCGGACGACAGCCCGGACAACTACCAGTTCATCAGCGCGAGGTTCGGTCGCCTGGGCGACAGGATCGTCACCACCACGGGCACGTCGACCGGCCCGTGGGGCGCGCTCGCGCTGTCGGGCGTCGCCGTGGCGGGCGGTCTCCTCGCCAACCGTCGCCGCACGCGTCGCAAGCAGGACGTCGCCGATGCGGGGGCGGCATGCAAGTAGGGAGCATCGTACTTTTTACCGTTCTGGTCACCGCCTGGGCGTTCGTCGTGCACGTGCTCGGAAAGGCAGGGCTCGCGTTCTGGCGCTTCCTCGTCGGGGCGGTCGGGCTCTTTCTCCTGGCCATGGCCTTCGTCCGTCCCTGGGCAACGCTGCCCATGGCGCAGGGGGTCACTGCCATCGCCGGCCTGGTGGGCTCGCCCACGCACACGTTCCAGGCCTACTTCTTCTACGGCATCATCTACATCCCCTGCGGGACGACGTCCATCACCATGCAGATCAACATGGAGTGCTCGGGCATCATCGAGACCATGGCGTTCCTGTCGCTCCTCGTCTTCTATCCGGTCTACTCTCGCTACGAGAAGGTCGCGGTGGGGCTGCTCGGCGCCGCCATCCTCCTGGTGTGCAACGCCCTTCGCATCGTGATCATCTGCGAGATCGTCCACTTCTTTGGCCCGGACGCGTTCGCCGTGGCGCACACCTACATAGGCCGCTTCTTCTTCTACGCCATCACCATCCTGCTGTACTTCTACGTGTTCACCAAGCCGGACGTTATCCAGATGAGGGTGGGTGGTCTGCGCTATGACGGCACAAAGCGTGCTTAGCTCGTTCGTCTTCTGGTCGGCGTGGATCATCATCCCGCTCATCGTCGAGATCATCCCCTCCTTCGTCTCGATCTTCGTGCTGGCGCGGCGGCGCATCCGCGACCGCAAGGCGGCACCCGACCCCTCCCTCTGGCCCGAGGTCTCGGTCATCGTGCCGGTGTACAACTCCGAGAGGACGCTCGAGGCCTGCCTGGGTTCGATTGACGGGGGCACGTATCCCACCGAGCAGCTCCGCGTCTTCCTGGTCGACAACGGGAGCAGCGACGGCAGCTTCGAGGTCTTCGCACGCTGCCAAGACAGCCTCCCCTCCCTGCGCATGCAGTGGCTCCGCGCCGACCAGGGAAAGTCGAAGGCGCTCAACATGGCGCTGTACAACACCGAGGCAAAGTACATCGTCAACATCGACAGCGACGGCATCCTCGACCCCAAGGCGCTCACCAACCTCGTCCGGAAGTTCGAGAACCACCCCGAGGTCAACTGCATGACCGGTGCGGTGCTCACGGACCCGTCGCAGGTAGAGGAGACCCCAACGCACGGCCTGCACCTCCTGCGGAGAATCGAGTTCGTCGAGTACGCCCAGGCCTTTCTCGCCGGACGCAGCTACTCCTCCGAGATAAATGCCATCTACACGCTCTCGGGCGCCTTCTCGGCCTTCAGGAAGTCCGCGATTCTCAAGTCGCGCATGTACACGACCGACACGGTCAGCGAGGACACCGACCTCACCTTCCAGATGCGCTACATCCAGCACGAGCGCGTCGCCATGTGCGACGACGCCATCTTCCTTGTCTCCCCCATCTCGGGCATGAACGAGCTCTACACCCAGCGGCAGCGCTGGCAACGCGGAACGCTCGAGGTCGCTCGCCTGTTCCCCCAGAGCAAGCTCAGGCTGAGGAGGGTCTTCTCGGACATCAACGTCTACACGCTCGTCTTTGACCACACCTTCGCGTTCCCGCGCCTGATCTGGTACGTGGCGCTTCTGTTCCTCATGGCGATGAACGTGTCGGTGAGGGTCATCCTGTTCTCCGTGCTGCTGATCTTCGCGCTCTACGTCATCGAGTCCTACCTCTACTTTGTCTGCGCGCTTGCGCTCCTGCGCATGGACCCTCCCCTGCGCCGGTACTACCTGCGCCAGTGGTGGGTGGTCGCCCTGCTGCCCCTCTACAACACGCTCGTGTTCTTCTTCAGGGTCGCAGGGATCATCAACTCGGTCGACACCTCGGCGGCGTGGCACACGCGCAACCTCTCCGAGGAGTGGGCGGACTTCCGCCGTGCTCTGAGGGAGACCCTCGATTCTGCCAAGGACGCCTACTGGCGTGCCTTTGGGGTCTTCAACGACAGCGCCGCAGACAAACAGGCAACGCAACCAAAGGGAGACGAGTCGTGAGCATGTCCTCCACATCACAAGGCAAGGCAGCAAGGGGACCGCATGCCGCACTAAGGCGGGCGACGCTCGTGGCTGTCCCGCTGTGCCTAGCGTTTGCGCTTCTCGGCTGGCTCCAGATGCGCGACCTCGACGACGGCATCGTCGATGCGTATGCCAGGCAGCAGGACTCCTACGTTGGCATCGTGCTCAACGAGATCAAGCTCAGCGACGACCGCAGCGCAGACCAGATCGTAAACGACATCCTGGGAACGCTCGACGGCGGAACGAGCGGCTACTGGGCGCTCTCGCGCGGCCAGACCATGCTCTACGTAAAGGACGTTGCCGAGACCAATCGCTACAAGGAGGTCAGCGCCAGCACCTACTTTGACTCGAGCGAGGCGGAGGACTTTCTCAACGGCCTCGCAACGGATCGGGTCACCCATCGGCGGATTCGCCTGGGGGACAGGGACTGCCTCGCCAGCGGCATCAAGTTCTCGAGTGGCGGCAGCGACTACCGGCTCTGCCTCATCACCAACGTCGACGTCCTCCTCGCAAGCAACGAGTACATGGGCGCACGCGCCCGACTGGGCACCCTGTGGGCCGCCGGGATCGTCACGTCCTGCGTGGGCGCGCTGCTGATAGCCAACAACGTCGACCGCCGCCGCAGGGAGCGTGACGACGAGCGTACCCGGGTGACTCAGCTCAGCGAGCGGATGAGGCTCTCGGAGGAGCGAATCCGCAGGATGGGACTCTACGACGCGCTGGAGAGGGCATGGAGCCAGAGGCTCTTGATCCCCTTCGTGCGCAAGCTGCACGAGCGCGGGGTGAATGGCGGCGCCGTCGTGCGGATTGACTGCGGGACGATGGAACAAGCGCTCGACCTGCTCGAGGGCTGTTCAAAGCTCCTTGGCGACGACGTCCTGAGGTTCCATGACGCGGGCGAGTGCGTGGTCACGCTGCTCTTCGCCCATGGGACGCCCGAGGATGCCGCCTCTGCCATGGGGCCCCTCGTCCAGGGGGACGCCCATATCGTCTCAACAATGTCGCTCGACGACGTCCTGGCGAGCGACGGCAATTCCGGGAAGGATCCCCACGATGAAGACTGACGACCTCGAGTTTGAGCGCTCGTACATCCTCAAGTTCTACCTCAACGCGCGCCACTACCTCACCGATGGCAGCTACGTGGGAGAGACCCACCCACACACCTGGGAGTTCACGCTCACCATCAGGGTCTCGGGCATGCGCTTCGTGCGGTTCAACGTCTTTGAGGAGGGCATCGACGCGTACCTGGAGCCCTATCGCAACAAGGTCCTGAACGACGAGCCGCCGTTCGACGTTGTCTCCCCCACGTTGGAGAACCTCGTCGAGGAGTTTGCGCGGAACTTCTACGCCGTCGTCCAGAAGGAGGGCGGCACCCTCGTGCGCGTGGAGGGCAGCGAGAGCCCGGCGCGCACCTATGCGGTGGACATCAGGCCACGGGAGGGGGACGACGGCCCGACGGACTTGGACATCGACCGCATCGTGGACGGCGTCGTGGACGAGATGCTTGGCACGGACGAGGAACACGCATAGGCCATGGAGCAGCAGGAGAGGACATCCAAGACGGAGGAGACGCACGAGGGCGCCGACTCCCAGCATCGCAAGGCAAAGTGGGTCGCCCTGGGCGTGGCGTCCGTGGTCGCCTACGTTGTCGCGGCAATCGTGGTGGTCTGGCTCGTCTCTCGTAGCGGCACCTATCCCGCAGGCTCGGACACCATGTACCACATCCATCGCACCGAGCTGGTCTACAACGGCATCCGCGCAGGCAACTGGTGGCCGGGCTATGACCCCTCCTGGTACAACGGGGTCGAGATCATGCGCTACTGGCCACCGCTTGCCCCCTACCTCATGGCGGCGTGCCAGGCGATCGCATCGGGCGACGTCTGGATGGGCTACCTCATCTTTGTGGGAGCCCTCGTCGTGGGAAGCGGCCTTCCCTGGCTGTACATCGGCTTCAGGATGAGGAGGCCCTGGCTGGGGGCGTTCATCGGGCTCGTGTGGTTCTTCCTTCCCAACAACCTCTACCAGCTCTTCGCGGAGGGCAACGTCCCACGCGCGCTGAGCATGTGCTTCCTCCCGCTGTTCGCCTACAACGTGGCGGCGTTCCTCAAGGGCGAGAGGCGCCCCAACTTCGTGGGAATCTCCGTCACCTTTGCGCTCATGGTGCTCTGCCACCTTGGGTACGCCGGCATGCTCGCGCTGGCAACGCTGCTGTTCGCGCTTGTCTACTGCCTCGTCAACCGACGCGTCCGCGTCGTCCTGCGGGCGGTCCTCGCCATGCTCATAGGCTTCCTTCTGGTGGGCGTGTGGCTCGTCCCCTCGCTCTTTGGCGGCATCTCAAACGTCGACAGTTCCACGAGCATGAGGACCTTCTTCCGGAGCCTGGGCGTGACGCTGAACCCCCTCGCCCGCCTTCAGAGCAACCGACTCCCCTACATCGGGCTCCCCGGATTCGTGCTTGCCGTCATCGGCGCCTTCTTCAGCAACCGCGACGCAGCCCCAGGCTTCATCACCGCCGCCCTCACCTGCGTCCTCACCTCGTCGGCGGCCATGCCGTTTCTCGCCGCGCTCCCCGGGGGAGGGATGCTGTGGATGATGAGGTTCGTCTCCATCGCGCTCTGCCTCACCCTCATCTCTCTCCTGCAGTGGAGGCGCCTCAAGACGCCCATCCTCGTTGCGTTCTGCGCGCTCGTCGTGCTCGACTGCATCCCATCCCTGAGCCTCGTCTACGGCAACCAGACGGGCGAGCAGCCCGTCGAGCGCATGACCCGGCAGCAGAAGGGCACGCTGGTGGAGGAGGCAAAGCGCATCACCACGCAGCGCATGTGCGTGCTGCAGGAGGGAACGGAGTCCGTCGTCGACGCCTACGTGCTGACGGACCTGGGGGGCGCCACCAACCAGGTCTTTGGCGCAGGCTGGGAGGCAAGCACCACCTCAAGGAACATCCTCCTGCTCAACCGCGCCTCGAACGAGGGCGACTTCCTCTACATGTTCGACCGCGCCAAGGAGCTGGGCGCGGACACCGTTCTCATGAGAACCGATGTGGTGGAGCATCCCAAGCCCGACACGATCGAGCAGCTCGACGAGTGCGCCAAGCGGGTCGGCTACGAGCTGGTGAACACGTCGGGGATCTTCCGCCTCTACCACCTGTCCTCGGCGCCATCGACGTTTGGGGTCAAGACCCAGTACCCCGCCATCGCGATTGGCAAGAACTCCGACACGGTGGCCCTCACCTATCCCGCCTTCAAGCAGACCTCCGACCCCAACCTCAACCACTACACCTACGATGAGCTCTCGCGCTATCGCGTCGTCTTCCTGACGGGGTTCACCTACGACGACCAGAGGGCGGCGGAGGACCTCGTGCTCAGGCTTGCAAGGCACGGCGTGCGCGTCGTGATATCCGCGGACGGCATCCCCGAGAACAGGAGCTCGCACGACCGAATCTTCCTGGGGGTTCGCTGCAACACCATCAAGTTCAACAACGGGTACCCGGACCTCCACACCAAGGACGGAATCTTGGATCCCGACCTGTTCCCCTCGGACGTGGACACCTGGAACACGGTCTACCTCGATGGTCTGGACGACTCCTGGGGCTACGCGGAGCTCGATGACAACACCCGCGTCAACTTCATGGGGACCGCCCGCGACGACAACATCGTCTTTGTGGGGTTCAACCTCACCTACTACTACTCCCTCACGCAGGACGAGGGAGTTGGGAAGCTCCTCTCCAACGCGATGGACCTCGACTCCACGGAGCTGCCAGAACGCGAGCTCGTCCCCATCTCCGTCGACTACGCCCCCAGGGCGATCACCGTGACCTCCCCAGAGGACAACGTCAACACCACGCTCGCCTACCATGACCTGTTCGACGGCACGGAGGGCGTGCGTGACGACTTCCACCTGACCGTGGTCGACAAGGGAACCACGACGCTGCCCCTCTCCTATCCCTACCTCTGGCAGGGAGTCGCCATGTCCTCCCTCGGCGTCGCCTGCCTCGTGGTGTTCTCTCGCCGCTACCGTCGTTCGAAGGAGCCAGCCGATGGGCGCCCCTGATCGCAAACCTCCCTCCTTCTGCGTGGTCATCCCCGCCTACGACCCGGACGACAAGCTCGTCGGGCTCGTGGACCAGCTTCGTGGAACGGGCTTGGAACGTACTTCGGCAGAGGGTGAGAGGAGCCACCCCCTGCCCGTCGTGGTGGTAGACGACGGGAGCGAGGGATGCGAGGAGGTCTTCTCGCAGGTGGAGGCACGCGACATCCCCGTCATCCACTTCGAGCGCAACCGCGGGAAGGGTGCCGCCCTGAAGGAGGGGCTGTCGTGGGCGGCGCGCAGGGGCTTCTCGCATGCCGTGACCGCCGACTCGGACGGACAGCACACGAGGCAGGCCATCCTCGACGTTGCGAAGTGCGCCCAGGACAACCCCGGCTCCCTGGTGCTCGGCGTGCGCGACGTAAGGAAGATGCCGCGCAGGTCTCGCCTGGGTAACACGCTCACCCGCACCCTGTTTGGCATGCTCTACAACGTGCGCCTGTCGGATACGCAGACCGGGCTGCGCGGAATCCCGCTCGCCCACGTCGACCGGCTGGTTTCGCTTGCCGGAGACCGCTACGAGTACGAGATGAACATGCTCGTGCACTCCGACGCGCTGTTCGACGGCATCCGGGAGGTGCCCATACCGACGGTCTACTTCGAGGGCAACTCCGGCAGCCACTTCGACGCGATCAGGGATGGTGCACGCGTCTACAGGGTCCTCTTCGGCAGCATGCCGAGGTTCCTCATCGTGTCGCTCGCCTCGTTCGCGCTCGACTACTCGCTCTTCTCGGGCTTCTACCTTGCCGCGGGACTCTCGACGGTCGCCGCAACGCTCTCCGCGCGCGCCATCAGTGCCACGTTCAACTACCTCATGAACCGGCACTGGGCGTTCCGGAACCCGGGCAGCCATTACACCGTCGCCCGATACCTTGCCCTCTCCGTAGCGATCGTCTCTGCCAACAGCCTGCTCATGCACCTACTCGTCGACGTGATGGGCGGCCCTGCGCTGGTGATGAAGGTCTTCGTTGAGTGCTTCCTCTACCTGGTGAGCTTCACCGTGCAGAACAACCTCGCCCTCGGCAGGCACGAGGCCAAGTGAGGGGCCTGGGACGGCTTGCGTCCCAGGCGAGGCGCAGCACTTCCAGGTCTGCAAGGTAATGGGCTCCGTAATTGCAAAGTGGCAGGCTCCACAAATGCAAAGTACGGACCGTTAGCCACGCATGCCCAGGATTCCCTACCCACGCAGATCGAGGACCGCGGCAAGGCTCTTCCGGAAGGAGACACGCCAGTCGAGCGCGCCATGGCTGATGCACCAATAGCAGAAGTAGCCCGTGAACATGCGGTCTGCCGCCTCGCGGAGTCGCTCGGCGTCGGAGGCGTTGCGAAACTCTCCACTCGCCTGCCCGCGCTCGATGATCGAGGCCATGGTGCGACTGAGGTATGGCCGCTCGTCCAGGCTGTGGTGGTCCTCGCGCAGGTTGGTGATGAGCATGCGCCGCATGAGCTCCTGGCCCGCCCCCTCGGTCTCGTCCGCAATGGTGTCATAGCAGATGAGCAGCTGCTCCCAGGCGCTCGTAGTTCCCATGAGCTCGCCGAGCCGGTCGCCAAGGCGTTCCGACACGCCGTCGTACAGGTTGACGATGATGTCGTCCTTGGAGTGGAAGCGGCTGTAGAAGGTGGGCTTGCTTATCCCGCAGGCGTCGCAGATGTCCTGGACCGTGACGTTGGCGAAGCCCCGCTCCTTGAAGAGTGCGAGCGCCGTCTCCTGGATGTGCTGTCTGTCCAATGCCCCTCCAAAGGTTCGATGGCCACCTTACGTCAGCGTCACGACGACATGCGAAGGCATGGCGCACCAGTGGTGCCAACAGCTTGCGGGTATCTCGACCATTCGGTCGCTTCGATTATGCCTGAAGGCAATCGGGAAACGGCGCCAGGGTTCCTCGAGAGGGAGAACGACTGCACTCTGGTCTTACTCGAGTAAAGTTTGCCTTACTATGGGAATGCATCGATGCCTCGACAAGAGGCGGCGAGCGGAGCCCGACGAAACGCGCTACGGCAGCCCAAGGCCCAATCGCCCAAGGAGAGGAACGGGGGTCGTCGTCGCATCGACGCCAGCTTTGGCACCACAAGGCCACAAGATCCCAAGGAGAGGGGAAGGCATGGACCACAGCGCACTGTTCACTCCGTTTTCCGTCGGCAGGATGCGGGTCAAGAACCGCATCGGCATGAGCCCGATGGGCACCAACTCGGCCTTCACCAACGGCAGGAAGGACGAGCAGGAGGTCGACTACTTCATCGAGCGCGCCAAGGGCGGCACCGGCATCATCTTCATGGGCTGCCAGATGCTCAACGAGAAGGTCGCCCAGGGCTTGATGGAGGGGTACCTCGACTCCTTCACCGTCCTGCCCTCGCTCACGTCGGTTTGCGACGGGGTCCATCGCTATGGCGCCAAGATCGTGTGCCAGATAAGCCCAGGCACAGGCCGCAACGCGTTCCCGGACACCTTTGGCAACCCGCCGATCTCCTCGTCCGACACGCCCTCGGTCTTCGACCCGAGCGTCAAGTGCCACGCCCTCACCAAGGACGAGATTACCAAGATCATGGACGGCTTCCGCTTTGCCGCCGGCGTCGCGCGCGACGCGGGCTACGACGCGATCGAGATTCACGCACACGCCGGCTACCTCATCGACCAGTTCATGAGCCCGGTGTGGAACCACCGCACCGACGAGTACGGAGTCACGCCGGAGGGCTTTGCGCGCTTCCCAGTCGAGATCGTCCACGCGATCAAGGACGCTGTGGGAGACGCCCTGCCCGTGATCTTCCGCATCTCCCTCGACCACCGCTTCCCGGGCGGGCGCACCATCGAGGACTCCGTGGAGCTTCTCAAGATCCTGGAGCGCGAGGGCGTGGACGCCTTTGACGTGGACGCCGGCTGCTACGAGTCCCTCGACTACATCTTCCCACCCAGCTACCTGGGCGAGAGCTGCATGAGCTACGTCTGCGACGCCGCACGCAAGGCCGTGGACGTCCCGCTCTTCACGGCGGGCACCCTCAACCCGGACGATGCGACGAAGCTCATCGAGAGCGGCACGGTCGACTTCGTCAACTTTGGCCGCGCGTTGATCGCCGACCCCTACCTACCCGTCAAGCTGCAGAAGGGCCATCCCGAGGACGTGCGACCCTGCCTGCGCTGCAACGAGTACTGCATCGGCCGCATCTGGAACAGCCACACCAAGCTCAGCTGCGCCGTGAACCCCTCCGCGATGGAGGAGGTCCGCTTCAAGATCACCCGCACCGACTCGCCCAAGGACGTCGTGGTGGTGGGCGGAGGCGTCGCGGGGATGGAGGCCGCACGCGTTGCCGCCATCGAGGGGCATCGCGTCACGCTTCTCGAGGCACGCGACCACCTGGGAGGCACCGCCGGGGACATCAGCAGCGCCTCCTTCAAGCTGAACATCCGCAAGCTGGTCGAGTGGTACAAGGTCCAACTCGACAAGTACAAGGTGGATGTCAGGCTCAACCACGCGGTCAGCGCGGGCGACCCGCTGCTGGGGTCCGCCGACGCAATCGTCGTAGGAACCGGCGCCAAGCCCGTCGCACCCAAGATCCCCGGCCTCGACGGGACCAACGTTGTGCCCGTTCTGGACTTCGAGCGTGACACGAGCCGTGCAACCGGCGAGCGCGTCGTCGTCTGCGGCGGCGGCGCCTCAGGGCTCGACTGCGCACTCGAGCTCTCGGCGGACCTCAGCAAGAGGGTGACCGTTGTCGAGATGCTGCCGGAGTGCGGCAAGGACGTCTTCTTCATCAACAAGATCACGCTCATGCGGCGCCTCCAGGAGGGCGGCGTGGAGCTCAGGAGCTCCAACAAGGTCGTCTCCATCGACGCCACGGGCGTCACGGTCGAGCTTGCCGACGGCTCCCGCGAGCACCTGGACGCGGACTGCGTGATCGACGCGTTCGGCATGCGTCCCGACACCACGCTCGCCGATGCCATCGACGGGCGCTACCACGAGAAGACCCGCGTGGTGGGAGACGTCCGTCGCCTCGGCAAGATCGGCGACGCCATCCGCGACGGCTTCTATGCCGCCACCAGCCTGGACATGGACCTCTACGTCTAGGCGCAAGAACCGATAGACAAGCGAACGGCAAAAGGGCGGGACGTCCCGGATAGGTGCGTCCCGCCCTTCGTTGTGGGGCCTCTCTCCCCTAACCCATTCCCCTAGCTCGTCTGGAGCCAGGTAGTGACGTCTCTCACCTGCGCGCCATCCACCTCAAAGTTCCCCTCTGCGCGCTCTACCACGAAGCGACGCTCGGCTGGAATGCCAATCTCGTCTCCCACGAGTCGGAGGTTCTTTGAGAAGCCGCTCCGATAAGTCTGGGAGGATTTGATTTCCGCAAGGAGCCCGCAGCTGGAATCGGTCAGATCGACCAGGTCAACTTCGACCTTGTTGTCATCACGATAGAAGTAGAGGTCGGGTTCCCTGCCCGCGTTGAGGTACGCCTTCATACGCTCGGCAATCACGAAGTTCTCAAACACCGTCCCCAGGTACGGACTTGTGAGCAACTGCTCAATGGTTCGGATGCGCAGCAGATGGCACAGCAGGCCAGTGTCGCAGAAGTAGAGCTTGGGGGTTTTGATAAGGCGCTTGCGAAGGTTCGCGTGATACGGCCTAAGCCGAAAGACAATGTAACTCGACTCGAGCATGGAAAGCCAAGTGTCCACGGTCGCCCTCGACACGCCGAGGTCGCTTGCAAGGCGCGAGACGTTCAGCAGACTCCCAGCGCACCGTGCGCAAAGCTCCAGCAGCGCCCTGTAGGAGGAGAGATCTCTCACGCCAAGATAATCCTGGACATCGCGCTCGACATACGTCTTGATGTAGGCCGAGAAGTAGGTCTCGGGCGGAATATCCACATCGTACAGCCGGGGGTATCCACCCCTCAGCATGAAGGAGTCAGGAGTAAGGTCACCCTTCTCCGACGCTGCCTCGGGATATGAGAGAGGCAGCAGCTTGAGCAGGCCAACCCTCCCAGCCAATGACTGCGTTATCTGTTTGAGAAGCAAGAAGTTCTGTAACCCCGAGAGTACGTATTGGCCAGGCTCGTTACTCTCGTCGGAAACAACCTGGATCATCGAGAACAGCTCGGGAGCAAGCTGGGCCTCGTCTATTACAAGGCGGTTGGGCCGGTTTCTGATGAAGCCAACGGGATCGTTGAGGGCTTGCTGCCGAGTTTGGGGATTCTCCAGATTGGCGTACGAATAATCAGAGAAGACTTCTTTTACCAGAGTGGACTTTCCGCTCTGTCGCGGCCCAGTAACAGAGACGACGGGAAACCAGCTCGACAGTTGAAGAGCGCTCGACGCCATGCTTCTGGGAATCATCCAAACTCCAACCATGACCGAGAAATCCGTAATTGCAAAGTAGAATCTTCCATAATTGTAAGGTATATAAATCCATATTTGCAAGGTAGAGGCTTCCGTGATTGCAAAGCTGAAGCATACGCAATTGCAAAGTAAGCGCGACCTCATAGGATCCCAGATGGCAGCAAGGCTGTTGCCCACGAGGCCGCCCCCGATAACGTAATAGTTGACTGACCCCGAGCCGCACGACGGGGGCACGGGACGCATACCATGGGGGGCGGAATAGACTCATCGAGCCGGTACGAAACACCCGTCCGAAGCCGAGGGTCCACGATGGGAAGGAGCGGCAATGACACCAGAGGAGTTTGACGAGGCGGCACGCTACTGGACAAAGCGAGAGTCCACCTCCGTCCGCATGCCCGAGAAGGAGCTGCGGCAGGCAATCGACGCGTTTCTCGAAACGCACGATGTCTGCGCCCTGGCAACGGCATCGAGCGACCTCGTCCGCTGTACCCCACTCGAATACTCGTACCGAAACGGAAGGCTCTGGATCTTCTCCGAGGGTGGCCTCAAGTTCCACGCGCTGAAGGAGAACCGAAGCGTGTGCCTTGCCGTGTTCAATCCCTCGTGCGACTTTGGGAAGCTCGAGAGCGTGCAGGTCACGGGCACCGCAAGGGTCGTCGACCCCATGGGCGAGGAGTACGAGCGTGCGGCGGAGGCGAGGGGGCTCACCGGCGAGTCGCTCGAACGCATGCGCACGCGGCTTCACCTGATCGAGGTGACGCCCTCGCGCATCGACTACCTGTGCAGCGCCCTACGAAAGCGTGGGTTCGACGCGCGTCAGTGGCTTGAGCTGGGCGAGTAGGACCTACAACAGGCGAGATTACCTTGCTCTGCGCAAGGTCCCCTTCCATCAGGTCATGCCCGACCAAACGCCTTCCGGATGCGTCGCGGCTCGCTGTCCCTGCCAATAAAGACCATGCGCGCCTCCTTGCTCAGTTATAGCTTGCTCAATCTCGACTGAGTTGTTTGTTGCGCACGGCCGACAGCGTCTTGCATTTATATCGTTAATGGTCGATGTAGTCACCTCATGCCCAGAATCGTCGCCGCCATCGACGTCGCAAGATTGTGCCAATCGTCTCGTAGACGTCCCAGACGACAGCATCTCACAGGCAGAAACCGGTCGATAACCCGCCGATGGTAGGGTTTCCCAAGGCGCTGCCCACAACCACCCGAGGGGCAGACGGAGCTTGGAGGTCGGCATGAGGTTCTACATCGTGGACTGCTTCGCGGAGGAGAGGTACCAGGGCAACCAGCTCCTCGTGGTCATCCCCGACCGAGAGGTGGACGACCGGGAGCAATGGGACATCGCGAGAGAGATCAACTTCTCCGAGACGGTCTTCGTTTGGCCCGAGCGCCGGCCCAACGGCGGGTACGACGCGCGCATCTGGACGCCCAACGCGGGCGAGGTCCCCTTCGCAGGCCACCCGAGCCTGGGGGCCGCGCACGTAATCCACACCGTCATCCAGGGCGGCCATGGTGACCACGTCCTTCTCAACCTGCCGGTGGGTCAGATACCCCTGAGGGTCGTCTCGGACGGCCTGGTCATGCGGCAGAATCCTCCAAAGTTCGGCGCAACCTACGGCAGGGACGAGGTCGCCGCTACCTTCGGCATTGGGCCGGACAACATCCGCGACGACCTCCCCATACAGTGGGTGTCGACGGGACTGGAGGCCGTCCTGGTGCCCCTGCGCTCCCGCGAGGCGCTCCGCGACATCCGCATGGACGAGACCGCCTTCGCGGACTACACGGCGCGCCATCCCGAGTGCTACTGCAACCACCTGTTCTTCGTGGACGACGGGGAGAGGCGCCTCTCCGCCCGCTGCATGATGGAGAACTTCGTGGAGGACCCGGCAACGGGCAGCGCAAACGGCGACCTCGCCGCCTACCTGCTGCAGCACGACTACTTTGGCGAGAGGGACGCGAGCTACGTGGTCTGCCAGGGCGAGGACATGGGCAGGAGGTCGATCCTTCGCGTCCACGTCGCCCGCCAGGCAAACGAATGGCTCATCGAGGTCGGCGGCAGGTGCTCGATCGTCGCCAGCGGAGAGTGGCGCTGACGGCGTGGGACGCACGCCCCTCTCCCCTGCTGGCGTCGCAAACCGCCACTGACGTCACCACGTCACAGGCTCACGCGCAGCAACCCTCACAACACGTCGGGCAACACGTTGGCAGCAAAGAGGGGCACGTTTACGAGCCACCCCTCATCCTTAAACCCACGCAGAGACAGACGCTGGCATCGCCTAATCGAAAACTTCTTCGAGAATTTTGCCAGGCTCTCGCTATGAACGTTGTCGTCGGACTTCACCTCGAGAGGAATCACCTTCCCGCGACACTCATAGAGGAAATCGACCTCCGCCTTATCCGTTCTGCCATCTGCAGACCAGTAGTAGGGAACGCAAGCGTTGCTCGCCACAAGCTGCTGGCAAACGTACTGCTCGGCATAAGCACCCTTGCCCTGGGTGTAGAGGGAGCCCCCCTCCACCACAACGTCTTGGTCCAGCCCATAGGCGGCACCAAGAAGCCCCACGTCGAGGAGGAAGAGCTTGAACGAGCGCGAATCGGCATACGTCAGCAGCGGAACGTCCGGCTTGGTAACCCTTGGCACCCTCGTGACCAAGCCTGCATCGACCAGCCAGGAGACCGCGTCTCTGTACTCACGGCCTCGTCCCCCTGCCTTGACGCGTGCATACACGAACTTGTTGATTCCAGACTCACGCGAGACTTGCGTTGGGACAGAGCGCCACACCTCCCTTATGCGCTCCGAGTCCGCTGGGGTGGCAACATGCTTCGAAAAGTCGAACTCGTAGTCGCGAAGCAGCCGCAACTGCACCTTTCGAGATTCGGAGAGAAGCCTCGTGTCCACATACGCCTGGACGGCTTCCGGCATGCCCCCAACATAGAGATACAGCTTTAGCAGGTCGTTGTATTTCTCACTTAGGGCGCTCACCAGGTCAAGAGAGTCCCTCTCGAGCAGCTGGGCAAGCCTTGGCTGGCCCATGGCCTCGACAAACTCCCGAAAGATCATGGGATGCATGTCAAGGTAGTCGACCTTTCCGACGGGCCATGATATCCGCGAGGATCCATCAGGTTGCGACGACGACCTGTTCATTGCGACACCCAATAGGGACCCTGCGGCGACAACGGGAATATCCGGACGCAGCTCGCAAAACTGCTTGAGGGATTCTATTGCCCGGGGACACTCCTGGATTTCGTCAAAAAACACCAGGGTGTGCCCACTGGCGGCATCCGTTTCTGTATACGCGGAAATTGCCGTAAGAAGGCGGTCTGGCTCCAGGGAACCGGCAAACAGGTTCTTCATCACCTCGTTGTCAAGGAAGGTCACGTGTGCGACCGCGTCAAAGTGTTCGTGGCCAAACTGCAGGACAAGCCAAGTCTTGCCCACCTGACGCGCGCCGGTCACAACGAGAGGCTTCCGCCGCGGAGACTCTGCCCATTGCTCAAGATCGTGCATTGCAGTGCGGTACATCGCAGCAACCCCCTATTTATTTCGATTCATAAGAGGATTCTATCGCAAACCGCCATAATTGGTCGTTTGCGACTTCGCATTTAGCCATTTTTGGCTGTTTGCGACTTCGCATTTGACCAAATATGGCTGTCTGCGAAAGTTCGCAAGATAATCCTCCACTAGGAAGAGTTGCGCCCTTTCCACGAGTGGATCCACCAGCACCAAAGGTGCCGTTGGTCTGTTCACACAGAGCCTCCACCCTTGTCATAAAAGACGACCCCCGACCGAGTCGCTCGTCCGGGGGTCAAGGCCTGGGAAGGCCAGGGGATGAGAAAGAGCGTAGGGCGTGAGCCTACTGGACTGACGTGGAGTTGGCCTGGATGGTCTTGATGACGTCGACCGTCTCGTTGATGTCAGTCTGAGCAAGGGTGGCCTTGCCGAGCTCGTCGCCCATGTCGATGGTGACGGTGCCGTCATCGTTCTTGGTAACGCCAAAGGTGAGGGTGTTGCCAGAGAGCTCGTCGGTGATGGTAACGAGGTTCTCGCCGTTCTGCTGCGTCACGGTGGCGGGACCCATGAAGCTCACGTTCGCCTGGTTCTCGGCGTCAAGGAAGAAGATGCCAGTCTTGGAGCCGTCGTCGTTACCCACGTAGTAGACAGTCTCGCCTGCCTCGGAAACGCCCATGTAGGCCTCGGTGATCTCGTCCGTGGAGATGGAGTAGGTCTGTACACCCGCGGAGCTGTCGGCGGCCGCGGAGTCGCTCGACGCAGTGCTGTCAGCGGTTGCCTCCTCGGTGGCGGTGCTATCGGAGCTAGAGGAGTCGGCGGCGGTGCTCCCAGTGTCGGAGGAGCCGGACCCACCACAGGCCGTAAGGGCGAGAGGGGAGGCGGCCAGCGCGAGGGCGAGGCCGACGGTGACGACGCGATTCTTGTTGAGCATTGCGATTCCTTTCTCTCGGAGCATCTGGTCGGTTGGGCTTGCTTTTGGCGCACCCGCAACTTCTGAAAGGAATCCTATAGAAAGGCGCATGGGCCTACATCATCCCAAAGTATGAGACGGCATGGCAATGTGTAGGCTCGGTGGGAAGGCAGGGGGACATGAGCCATAGGGACTGTCCCCCTGTCTTATCTCTCACACGAGGTGAAGGCGGCGGGCTTCGCTTGCGGCCTGCGCACGACGGCTCACATCGAGCTTCGCGAGAATGTGGCTCACGTGCGTTTTTACCGTGGGGAGCTTGATGCTTAGGATCTCGCCGATCTCGGCATTGCTCTTGTCGCTGCAGATAAGGCGCAGCACCTGGAGTTCCGTTTCGGTGAGGGGCTCCGTTGGGCCCGAGGGCACTGCCATGAAGTCTGGGTAATGCGCTGCCTGCACGCGCGTGGCCTTGATGAGGCGTGACACCTGGTTGGGGTCGACGCCCATCTCCTCGGCATGCTTTTGCGTCTCGATGAGAAGCGGCAGCACGGCAGCCCCGTAGGTCGAAATGGTGCGCACATAGCCAAAGCGCTTTGCCATGTTGAGCGCCCGAGCCATCCATACCTTCCAGTCACCCTTGTTGCTTCGCCATGTGGCAATGGCGGCAAGGATGCTGTAGTTGATGTCGTCAATGAAGATGTCACGAGACTGCACGTATTCGCTGAGCGTGGACATAAGGCGCAGGGCCTCGTCGTAGCGGCACTCCGAGATGTATGCCTGGCTCACGGTCTTGTAGATGTAGCGGTTCAGGAAGTCGAGGGGCTTCGAAAGGTCCGGCTCGTTCTCCTCGAGCCATGCGTGCGTGCGTCCCGTCTGGTTCAGGCGCAGCCAGATGCGGCAGCGCATGGCATCGAGGTTGGCGACGATGCGCCCGCACTCGTGTGGCTTCACCTGTAGCAGGCGCCTACGCTGGAGGTCGAGAAGGGAGAGCGCCTGTCGCGCGTCACCCTGGTCGACGAGGTTCCTGCACTCGATGCCCGTTGCGGCAAACTCGATTGAGGGGTCGCCGCTACGCCTGATCTTGGGGAGGACGGCGTTGACCTTGGAGATGTACGGCGTGACGTCCTCGCCCTTCTCGAACTTGCTCTCGCACAAGGCCACCTCGGTGCACCCAACGGCGAGCCTGCCAAGTGCCCGCCCGGCTAGCTCGCCGATCAGTATGCACGTCTCTTCGTCCGAGGAGACCCAGGGGCTGAGGTCGCGCCCGCCGTTGATGACACTGGGCATTGCACTTGTCATGGACGGCGTAAGCTCGGGGTCGTTGCTGGCATTGACCTTCGCGAGCGCAGCCACGGCGTCGGTGAGGCTGGTCAGCCGCCGGTGGGGCAACGCGATGTCGAGGTATGCGAGGTTGGCGTTGGCAACCTTGAGCTCTTCGGGCGTGCGCTGGGGCGCATTTGCGTAGTCCTCGAGCTCCGAGTACCAACGCTCGGACCCAACGGTGTCCATGAGCATGGAGTCCAGGAGGCTCATGATGCGCATGAGCCTGGGCGATGCGCGCACAACGTCCTCGGGCAAGGCATGATAGTAGTGCTCGAGCTCGCAATAGCTGCCGTTTCCCGGGTTGAGCTTTGCGTGTTCCTCCAGGATAGCGAGCATGCGCTTGTTGTTCTTCGTGCGCGAGCACAGCTCGAGGGCTTTGCTGTAGCTCCCACGCGTCACGTAGTAGTCAACTGCGTGATCGATGAAGGAATAGTACGAAGTTTCATCGTGACGGCGCGTACGCTCCCACTCGAAGAACATCCTTACGCCCGGGTTGACCGCCCATTTGTCACCTTCGGGGGTGACGAAGCACGTGGTGTGCTCGAGTACGTCGAGAAGCTCCTCGCCATCCTCCTCCCCAAGCACCCCCAAGACCATATCCTTGTCGATGTAGTCAAAGAAGGGGACGAGCATCAAGAGCTCTTGCACCCTGGGGCTAAAGCGCCGCCTGAACTCCGCATCGAAGTAGCACATCACCTCATTGGAGAGGCTTCTCTCCCAGGCGTCACCATCGCCACGCAGCAAATGGGCAACGGTAAGTGATACCGCCATGGGATAACGAGACGTTGCGTCGGCAATTCTATCGACAAGCTCGGGCGTGGCCGCAAGCTTGTTCGCGGCGAGGAGGTGCGCGATGTCAGTGTCCGTAAAGTACAGGTCTTCGGCGGTCACGACGAGTACCTCGCCCTTGGCGAAGAATGGGGTGAGCCATCCGGGCATCGGCGCGCGGGACGTGAAGACAAAGCGCGTTCTGTCGCACTGCCTGATGACGGACGAGAGCTTCGACCCCTCTTCAGTCGAGAGGTCATCATGGATGTTGTCCAAGAGGACGGCATCGTACCTGCTTGCGTTCTGTGTGGTAACGAGCTTGGTGACGTCGTCCCTCTCGGCGTCAATCTCAAGAATGTTCTGGTCCTGGAGCATGCGGCGGGCAAACTCCGTCTTGCCAAACCCCAGGGGTGCACAAATAAACGCCAGACGCGTGTAGCTCCACTGCGCCCAAATATACTCGTCAAGCTCGAGGGCAACCATCTTTACCAAGGTAAACCACCACCCATAGAGACTTGCGGCGTAGATGCCTTCGCCACTGATTTCTATTAGGTGCAGGCCTTGCCCTCTTCCCGCAAACGGCAAGTACCCGACCGTCGTCTATCAAAGATAGACCACATCGGTCGGGTACGGAGAGAGATATCGATTCCTGGTAATTTCAGGTGCCTGCGGCAGCCTGAGTCCAGGGGCTAGAGGTTGAGCGCCTCGAGCTCGGAAGCCGTGGCTTCGACGAGCTTCTCGATCTTCTTGGCGTTCTTCCCCATAATCGAGCCCATGCCAAACAGGCCACCGGTCACGGCATCGAATGCGGCGTTGATTGCCTGATCGGTAACGCCCGCCACCTGGTTCTTCTGGATGATGAGCTTGTTCTTGCCCTGGAGCATGACCCAGACCTGGTTCTGGCTGTCGAGGGGTGGGAACACGATTACGTCGGCAAAGCCGTTCTTCACAAGCTCGGGCTTGCCTGCGGTGAAGTCGACGTCCTTGATGCGGTCGAAGAGCTGCTGGTAGTTCTCGAAGCTTTCCTTGGTCTTGACGGTCTTGAGCTTGAATCCGAGTGCCATGATGAACTCCTATCCACGGTGGTCTTGAAGGCGGTACCCTCCCCCGCCTGGCTGAGCCCAGTCTGCCGCTACGGAAATCGCTTGTCCTCATTCCAAAGTATGATGCGCCGTCTGCAGCGCGCGATTTGCCCACGGCCTTTGACCCTCATACTTTGGTATGAGGTATGACGCTTCCAGCCTTCCTAGAATCACGGCAACGTACAGCTCCCATCCCGCATCCTGAAAGGAATGATCATGGAAGCGATCTCAATGAAGTGCCCCAACTGCATGGGCGAAGTCGTCCCGTTTGGCAACGGGGCCTATGGTCGCTGCACCAGCTGCGACAGCGTCTTCAAGCTCAAGGACGACGAGAGCGGCGTCGCCACAGGCTCCAAGGACCTTGACGACGATGGCGCCGATGAGGAGGCCTTCGACTTCGAGCAGTTCTTCCAGGACGCCTACGACGAGTATGTCGACGACGAGTCCGACCTGTCCGACGCATACTTCGCTGACCGTCTGGAAGACAACAGGGACAAGGTTGACGCAGCCGTCAAGCACTTCGACATCGACAAGGACGACGCCGACGAGGTCTACTGCGTCGTCGACACCACAATCTTCGGCAGCTGCAAGGTCGGCTTTGCCGTGACAGTCTCGGGAATCTACATGGTCGACGAGGACGGGGCCTCCGCGTTCATCGACTGGGATGACTACGACGAGTGCAGGATTGATCAAAGGGGAGGCAAACTCATCATTGACGGTCACCCCTTCATCATGTCCAACGTTGAGGCCAGGATCATGGCCCGCGTGATGCGCGACCTGCAGGAGTAGTGCGAGGCGCCACGAGTAAGGAGGCTTTCCCATGGCACTCATCAAGGCGGCCCTCGGTGCCCTCACGGGCAACCTAGCCGACCAATGGAAGGAAATGATCTACTGCGATTCGCTCGGTGCAGACGTCCTGTGCGCCAAGGGCCAGAAGCGCATCGGGTCTCGCAGCTCCAACACAAAAGGTGACGACAACATCATCTCGAACGGCTCGATCGTCGTGGTCAACGATGGCCAGTGCATGGTCATCGTCGAGCAGGGCAAGGTCGTGGACCTCTGTGCCGAGCCGGGCGAGTTCACCTACGACTCCAAGGCTGCCCCCTCCGTTTTTGCGGGCAATCTCGGCTCGGGCATCGTCGATACGTTCAAGAACATCGGCAAGCGCTTCACCTTTGGTGGCGACACCGGTCTTGACCAGCGCGTGTACTACTTCAACACCAAAGAAATCATGGGCAACCGCTATGGCACCCCAACGCCGGTGCCCTTCCGCGTGGTTGACAGCAACATCGGCCTGGACATGGACATCGCCGTGCGCTGCAACGGCGAGTTCTCGTTCAGGCTTGCCGACCCGCTGCTGTTCTACCAGAACGTATGCGGCAACGTCGAGGACGAGTTCACGCGCGACCAGATTTCCTCTCAGCTTAAAAGCGAGCTGCTCACTGCCCTGCAGCCGGCGTTCGCCCGCATCTCCGAGATGGGCATTCGCTACTCTGCCGTCCCGGCTCACACCGAGGAGGTCTCTCAGGCGCTTTCCGACATCCTCTCGAAGAAGTGGCGGGAGACCCGCGGCATCCAGATCGTGGCGTTTGGAGTCAATGCCATTGCTGCAGACCCCGAGGACGAGAAGGCCATCAAGAGCCTGCAGCGCACTGCGGTCATGCGTGACCCGCGCATGGCGGCCGCAAACCTTGCCTCCGCCCAAGGTGACGCCATGCGCACTGCCGCCGGCAACAGCAACGGGGCCATGCTGGGCTTTGCCGGCATGAACATTGCCCAGATGGCAGGCGGCATGGGCGGCATGAACCCCCAGAACCTCTTCCAGATGGGCCAGGGCGGCTACCCGGGTGGCGGCTATCCGCAGGGCGGACAGGGCTACCCGCAGCAGGGCGGCTATCCGCAGGGCGGGCAAGGCGGGTTCCCGCAGGGGCAGGACGGCTACCCCAACGCGCCCCAGGGCGGCATGGCTGGCGCCCCCGCGGGTGCCGGGACGGACTTCTCCGCGGGTGTTGCCGCCGGCGCTGTGGCCACCGGAGCAGGGGATGCGCCTACCCCGGGCATGGCCTCGCCAAAACCTGCGGCACAGCCCGGTGACGCAGCTCCCCAGGGCGCTGCCCCCGCCAATGGCACCTGGACCTGTCCCGCGTGCGGAACGGCCAACAAGGGCAAGTTCTGCCACGAGTGTGGTACGCCCAGGCCGCAACCTGCCCCCCAGCCGCGCTATCGCTGCGACAAGTGTGGGTGGGTGCCAGAGGACCAGACCCATCCGCCCAAGTTCTGCCCCGAGTGCGGCGATCGCTTCGACTCCAACGACATCGAGTAGGCACGCCAAGATTTTCGTAACCGGAGTTGCAATAACCCAGGGTTCCGCCCTCCCGACCCCTTGCGGGGGGGGTGTTCCTATAGTTTCGTCAACCCTTCGGAGCGGGTTTCCCGAGGGGATC
>CAJMNO010000016.1 GCA_905214865.1 uncultured bacterium
CGGCGGCTACCACAGGCTGACGACCGAGGAGGTCGAGCGGATCTTCCGCGAGAGCTTGTAGCCATGGTTATGACGCGCAGAGCGCTTTTGTTGTGCGGACTCTCGGGCGTCCTCTCCCTGCTCGCGGGATGCGGCGTGACTCCCCGCGAGCAGGATGTGAGCGATTCTGGCACGACCACAGAGGTAGCCAAGACGCCCCCACCGGCGACAGGGGGTGAGGAAGTGGACAAGTTCGAGTTGCACATTGGAGGCAAGTCGTTTTTCGGTAGGCTTGCCCTTACCGATGCGGGTGCTGAATTGGCGTCGTGGATGCCCCTGAAGCTCACGATGAAAGAACACAACGGTAACGAGAAGTACTGCTATACGGGTAGAGAGTTCCCTGGTAGTCCCCAGTCGCCCGAGTGTCTCTCGGCAGGTGAGCTCTGGGCCTTCTCGGGGAACTGCCTGGTCCTTTTCTACGAGGATCATGCCAACGATGGATACGAGTACGTTTACCTTGGGCGCCTCGATGACGCAACCGGCCTGGCAGATGCCCTTGGCACCGGCGACGTCGAAGTCAGCTTCGTGTGATCATCCGCTCTGCTTCGCCGCCCCTCCCGTTCTATATCGGTATCTGAGAATCACATGAAAATCTACCTGCACAAACGCCGAGAAGATTCTCACATACCGGTTAAGAGCGGGAGGGGATTAGTCGCGCCTACGCCGGACGGCCGTCGTAGTTGAAGCCGCCCACAATCGCGTCGAAGCGCTGCTTGTCCCCGCGCACGAACGACTCCGCCGGCTGCGGATACGTTGGAAGCGCCTCTTCGAACAGGTCCGCAAAGCTTGCGCGGCGCTTCTCGCCCGTAAAGGGGTTGGTCCACTCGCGGCACTCCAGGTTAGCCGACGCGCACTCGTCCGACTCGGTTACGCGGTGCGCAAACGACTCTGCCATGGAGTGGGGCCGTGCCAGACGTTCAACCGCCCCAATGAGACGTATCTTTGGCGAGTCCGACGGCTCGATCCAGCGGTACACCCACTGATAGTCGCTCACTGCCGCACCGTACTCCTCGGGCCACACGTTAAGGCAAAAGACGGCAAGCGCCACCTGCGAGAAGATTGTCCCGCCAACGCGGTCGATGCGCCTGGGCGCCGCGGGCATGCGACGCCCAACCATCCGGCCCAAGCGCTAGCGGTTGAGCACCTCGGCCGCCTGGGCACCGGTCATGTCGGGCGTGACGCCGAGCTCCGCCGCCTTGGGGCTGACGCCCGTGACCTTGTTGGCCAGGACCTCCTCAAAGCTGCCGCCCGCCACGCGCACCGCCGCGTCGCCCAGCTGCTCTGCCTTCTCCAGGCTGAGGTAGCCGCACATCAGGAACCCCTTGGCGCAGCGAATCACGATCAGGGAAGCGTGACCCTCGCCCGCAAGCTGGGGCACCATGAGGCCCTCCGCCTTGGTCGATCCTATCGTGAGCGTATCGGTGACAACCATCGCTGCTCCCATCGTCGAAGGGGTATGCCTCTCAGGTGAGGTTCCCGCCCATTCTTGCCATCGCCGGCGGGCGTGTCAAATCCTCGTGGGGAGAGGGGCGTGGCACGCGCGTCGTGCGCCGTCGCCCCGGGAGCCAAAGCGCCACGGGCCCATGCCTCTACAGGTCGTCCACGAGGGCGGTCGACTTGGCATATGCCGTGGAGCGCGCCTCGAAGAAGTCGGTCTTCACCATGTTGGCGTCGCTGTATTGCGCCACCCAGGCCATGTCCGGTGGCTCCTCCGCGTGGTCCGGGTACAGCTGCCCAAAGCCGAGCGACGCCCAGCGAAGGTTTCCCAGGTAGTGGATGTAGTCGCTCACCTGCTGGCTCGTGAGCCCAGGGATGTCGTCCCCTATGACGTAGCGGCCCCACGCGACCTCCTGCCGGACCCCCTCCAGGAGCATCTCCCTCAGCTCGTCCACCGCCTGGGGCGAGAACAGCTGGGGCTCCTCGCGCTGCAGCTCCAGGATCATGTTGCGGAACAGCCACAGGTGCGTGTTCTCGTCCCGGTTGATGTAGCGGATCTCCTGCGCGCTGCCGGGCATCTTGCCGTTGCGCGCCAGGTTGTAGAAGAACATGAAGCCGGAGTAGAAGTACACCCCCTCCAGGATGAAGTTGGCCATCATGACGCGCAGGAGCACCTGGGCGTCGCTACGCTCCTGGAACTCGTTGTAGAGGTTGCCGATGAACGTGTTGCGGGCGAGCAGCCGTTCGTCGGTCCGCCACTGGTACAGGATGTCGTTTCGCTGCTCGGGGCTGCAGATGGTGTCGAGCATGTACGAGTAGCTCTGCGAGTGCACGCACTCCTGGAAGGTCTGGATGTGCAGGCAGAGGTTGACCTCGTTGGCGGTGATGTACTCCCCCACGTTGGGCAGGTTCGCAGTCTGGAGCGAGTCCAGGAACACCAGGAACGAGAGGATCTTGTCGTAGGCGGCGCGCTCCGCGGGCAGCAGGCGCGGGTAGTCCTTCACGTCCTGCGAGAGGCTGATCTCCTCCGGGATCCAGAAGTTGTTCATGGCCTGGCGGTACCAGTCCGAGACCCAGGCGTACTTGAGGTTGTTGAAGTCGTTGAGGTTGGTGGTGTTGCCCCCGATCAGGCGCCGCTTGCGCACGTCGGTCTCGCCCTCCGGGTTAAAGAGCGCCTTGGGCGAGAGACGCCCCTCGGTCTGTGCTTGCATGGTCTTCCCTCCTATTGGCGGGCGGTCGAGACGTGCCGCGCGGCCACGACCGCGAACGGTTGCCCCCACGGCGGGCGGTGCGCCACCGCGGTTGGCGGCTGGCGCTAGCTCGAGCAGCTCTCGCACTCCTCCACCTCGAGCGACTTGCTGCGCACGTAGTAGACGGTCTTGACGCCGTCGCGCCACGCCTCGAGGTAGAGGTTGAGCACCTGCCGCATGGTGTACTCGTTGGTGATGTAGAGGTTCACGGACTGCGCCTGGTCAATGTGCCGCTGGCGCACGCCCGCGGCCCTCATGCTCCAGGTCTGGTCGATCAGGTGGGCTGGCTTGTAGTACCACCAGGTCTTGGGCGAGAGCTCCGGCGCGACCCTGGGCAGCATGGATCCCTTCTTCTCCTCCAGGAAGAACTTGCGCATGACCGGGTCAAGCCCCGCCGTGGTGCCGGCGATGATCGAGGTCGAGCTGGTGGGTGCTATGGCGAGAAGGTACGCGTTGCGCATGCCCTGGCTCGCCACGCGGCCGGCCAGCTCCCTCCACTCCGGCGAGACGTAGCCGCGCTTCTCGAAGTAGGCGCCCGTCTGCCAGTCCGAGCCCTCGAACCTCTCGTATGCCCCGCGCTCGCGGGCGAGGTCGCACGACGCCTCGATGGCGTGGCGGTTGATGCGCTCGAACACGTCGTCGGCAAAGCGCAGGTGCTCCTCCCCCTCCCACCGGATGCCGCGCTTGGCGAGCATGTGGTGGTACCCCGAGACGCCCAGCCCGATGGACCGGTAGCGCCGGTTGGTGACCTTGGCGTAGGGCAGCGCGTAGAAGTTGAGGTCGATCACGTTGTCCAGCGCGCGCACGGCGGTCCTCACGGTGCGGGCGAGACGCGCGTCGTCCTCCACGGGCAGGCGCCCCAGCGAGAGGCTGGCGAGGTTGCACACCACGAAGTCGCCCGGCCTCGTGGTGGTGACCACCACCGTGTCCCCGTCCCTGGTCACGACCTCCTGCGAGACGCTCGTGACCTCGCTGGTGTTCTGGGCAATCTCGGTGCAGAGGTTGGAGCAGTAGATCACCCCGGCGTGGGGGTTGGGGTTTGCGCGGTTGACGGTGTCTCGCATGAAGGCGAAGGGCGTACCCGTCTCCACCGCGCTGCGCAGCACCAGGCGCACGACGTCCTTTACGGTGACGGTGCGCTTGGGGATGCGGGGGTCGGCGACGCACTCGCGGTAGCGCCTCTCCCACTCGTCGCCAAAGTAGTCCTCCAGGGAGTAGCCCCTCACCGTGAGGATGTCGTGCGGGCACATGAGGTGCCACGGCTGGTCAAGGTCCTCCTCGGCCATGCGCCAGAAGAGGTCCGGGTAGCACACCGCGGGAAAGACGTCGTGCGCCTTCATGCGGTCGTCTCCGTTGTTGGTGCGGAGCTGCAGAAACTCGGGCAGGTCGCGGTGCCAGGCGTCAAGGTAGACGGCAACCGCGCCCGCGCGGACCCCCAGCTGGTCCACGGCGACGGCGGTGTCGTTTATCACGCGGATCCAGCGGACCACGCCGCCCGCCGCACCCTCAAAGCCCCGGATGCTCCCTCCCTTTGCGCGAACCTTGCCCAGGTACATGCCCATGCCGCCGCCAAACTTGGACACCATCGCAAAGTTGTCCACGCTGCGGTAGATGCCCTCGAGGCTGTCGGGCACGGTGTCGATGAAGCAGCTGGAGAGCTGGTGGTGCGGCTTGCGCGCATTGGAGAGCGTGGGGGTGGCCATGGTGACCTCGAGCCTGCTGAGCATGTCGTAGAAGCTCCGCACCCAACCCATGCGCGACTCGCGCCCCTCCCTCAGGGCCAGGTGCAGCGCGATGCCCATGAACATCTCCTGCGGGGACTCCAGCGGGATGTGGTCGTGGCTGCACACCACGTAGCGCTTGAGGAGAAGGTCGAGCCCCGGATAGTCCAGGAGGTCGTCCCGGCGGGGGTCGATCCACTCGGCCGCCTGGTCTATCTCCTGCCGCGTGTAGCCCTGGAGGATGTAGGCGCCATACAGGCCCTGGTCCGTGAGGTAGCGCAGCTTGTCGTAGAAGCCGCCGATGCCACGGTCCCCCTCCTGCCGCGAGAGCCGCAGCCCCGCAACGAGCGAGAGGAGACGACCCGCCACGCGCTCCCAGTCCGGCGCCTCGGGCGTGGTGAGCTCGACGGCGGCACGCACCAGGGCGTCCGCCCGCTCGTCCGCCGGCATCGAGGGCTTCGCGAACCCCTGGAACTTTGCCGCGAGCGAGGCAAGCGGGTAGGTCTCCTGCGAGAAGTCGAGCGTGATGCGGGCAAGCGCCTCATCCAGCCGACGGGCTGCCTCCGTGCCCTCCGTTGCCGCCGCGGTGCGCTCGGGCGAGAGGGGCGTGGCCTGCGTGGTGGCAACGTCCCCGCCCGCGGAGAGGGGGCTCTCCAACGTGGGCGCGGGCGTCTCCCCCAGGGACACCCCGGTGACGAGGGTGCAGATGGCGCGGCGGGCCGACCTCAGCTCGGCGCGACGGTGGCGGTACAGGATGTATGCCTTCGCCGCGTCAAAGTGGCCCACCTGCATGAGGGTGCGTTCCACCAGGTCCTGGATCTGCTCGACCTCGGTTGCCCCGACCTGGCGACGGGCGTCCTCCACCTGCGCCAGCAGCGCCTGGAGGGCCGCATCGTCCTGTCCCGCGGGGTCGCCGACCTCCTCGAGCGCCCGGCCCATGGCCCGGACGATCTTTCTGCCGTCGTAGTCCTCGGCGCGACCGTCTCGCTTGATTACCTGCATGTGGTCCCCGTTCTGGTAGGTGACGCCGCTAGTGCGCGCGGCGGATGGCTTCGTGGTGCGGACCGGAGGTCCGGCTTGGGCTGATATGCTATCAGATTAGTAGCATTGATGTCCACTTGTTGTGTCTACAGAAGAGCCACATACAGCATATTGTGTCTTTTAGGAAGAGGAGCGTGCCGTTCCTGTCGCACGTCTGACGGAACACAGTCACAACATGTAACATGTGAAGCCCGCCGGGTCAGCGTCCCCGACGGGCCCCTTCTTCGTTCACATGGGAAGCACGGGTCGGGAGGCCGCCGCCCACGCCGCAGCCGCCCGACCCCACGCCGCTAGTACAGCTTGGCGCCCGCGGGGATGGCGTCGTCCAGCATCACCAGGTGCAGGTGCTCCTCGCCGGCGACCTCGTACACCGCCGAGAGCAGCATGCCGCACGAGTCGATGCCCATCATCTTGCGCGGGGGGATGTTCACGATCGCCAGCACGGTCTTACCCACCAGCTCCTCGGGCTCGTAGTACATGTGGATGCCCGAGAGGATGGTCCGGTTGGTGCCCGAGCCGTCGTCCAGCGTGAACTGCAGAAGCTTCTTGCTCTTCTTGACCGCGGTGCACTCCAGGATCTTGCACACGCGCATGTCCGACTTCGAGAACGTGTCAAAGTCGATCTCCTCGGCGACGGGCTCGATCGTGGGGGCGTTGGGGTCCGTCTGCGGGGCATCCTCCGCCACGCCCTCGGCCGCCGCTGCCACGGGGGCCTCCTGCGAGTCCGCCGCCTGCGCTGCCATCTCTTCGTCTGCCATGGGAGACACGCTTCCTCTCTCTGGTGTGGGTCCGTTCCTCGGGGCAATTCTACCGTTGCGGGCGGATGTCGCGGGCGAGAGGGACGGCGTCCCTGCCACGCCGCCCCTCCCCTTGGGCCCAGTCGCGCGCGACCCCGGCGCGGCGGCGCCGCAAGCCGGATGGGACGCGCCTCTCCCCCATGTCGGCGCCAGCCGGGCGTGACCCGTCGCGCTACAGGGTCGCCAGCGCCTGGTCCAGGTCGGCGATGATGTCGTCCGCGTCCTCCAGGCCGCACGACAGGCGGACCATCGACGGGCTGATGCCGGCGGCCACCAGCTCCTCGTCCGTCATCTGCCGGTGCGTGGAGCTCGCGGGGTGCAGGCAGCAGGTGTGCGAGTCGGCCACGTGCGTCTCGATGTTGCAGATCCTGAGCGCCGCCATGAACCTCTCGGCCGCGGCGCGACCGCCCGCCACGTCAAAGCTCACGACGCCGCAGCTCCCGTTGGGCAGGTACTTCTCCGCCAGCTCGTGGTACCGGTCGCCCGGAAGGCCGGGGTAGCGGACGCTCGCGACCTTGGGGTGCGCGCTCAGGAACTCCGCCGCCGCCTGACCGTTGGCGCAGTGGCGCGGCATGCGCACGTGCAGGCTCTCCAGGCCCATGTTGAGGTAGAACGCGTTCTGCGGGCTCTGGATGGAGCCGAAGTCGCGCATGAGCTGGCTGGTCGCCTTGGTGATGAACGCGCCGGCGTTGCCAAACTTCTGCGCGTACACGATGCCGTGGTACGACTCGTCGGGCGTCGTGAGGCCGGGGAACTTATCCGCATGCGCCATCCAGTCGAAGTTGCCCGAGTCCACAATCGCGCCGCCCACGTGCACCGCGTGGCCGTCCATGTACTTGGTCGTTGAGTGCGTGACGATGTCCGCGCCCCACTCGATGGGACGGCAGTTCACGGGCGTGGGGAACGTGTTGTCCACGATCAGCGGGACGCCGTGCGCATGCGCCGCCCGGGCGAAACGCTCGATGTCGAAGACCGCCAGCGCGGGGTTGGCGATTGTCTCGCCAAAGACCGCCTTGGTGTTGGGGCGGAACGCGGCCTCGAGCTCCTCGTCCGAGCACAGGGGGGACACGAAGGTGGTCTCGACCCCCATCTTTCCCATGGTGTGCGCGAGCAGGTTGAACGTGCCTCCGTAGATGGCCGAGCTCGCGACGATGTGGCTGCCCGCCTCGGCGATGTTGAAGCACGCGAAGAAGTTGGCCGCCTGGCCGGAGCTGGTGAGCATGCCCGCCGTGCCACCCTCGAGCTGGGCGATCTTCGCCGCCACGGCGTCGTTGGTGGGGTTCTGCAGGCGGGTGTAGAAGTAGCCGGAGTCCTCCAGGTCGAAGAGGCGGCCCATCGCGTCGGAGGTGTCGTACTTGAACGTGGTGGACTGGACGATGGGCACCTGCCGCGGCTCGCCGTTGCCGGGGACGTAACCGCCCTGCACGCAGGTGGTGCCGATGCCGCTCTTGTCGTGTGCCATGGGGACTCCTTCTCTTGGGATTGGGGGCTGACGCACCAACGGTAGCATCTGGCTATCGGTTTCGTCGGTATCAGGAGAGGGAATGGTTTGCAATCGGGTGTCGGGGGTGCGCTTGGGAGCGCGCAGGGGACTGGGTGCTGAGGAAATGCGAGTTGTGGCAATCGGGGCGTCCGAATGCACGCTAAGTGACGGGTAAGGTGGGGTTGTGGAACCGGGACGGGGCCCTGGGACGGACCCTGGGCTGCCACTACTCCGCTTTCCTCGGCTAAATCGGCCTTCAGATTGCCACAACTCGAGATTTCTCAGCAGGGATGGCCCCTCCCCGTCCCTCACCCCCACGTCTCCCCCGTCGGTATCAAATCAAACATGCAACCGTATCGGCAAAACGCCTCGTGGGTGCTCGCGCGTGCTTAGAGAACTCGAGGCAAGTACGGGTTTGGGTGGAGCATGCTTAGAAAACCCGAGGGGCGTGCGAGTTTCGGGGTCCCAAATCCGTGCTAGCACCGAGAATGTTAAGCATTCAGACTCGAAATCCGTCTGAGCCCCGGAGAGGCTAAGCACCCGGCCTCCACAACCCGTGCTAGCCCCGATGGGACTAAGCACCCGAATGACGCAATGCGCACTGGCCCCGATGGGATTAAGCACCTGGCTTCGGAAATCAAACGGGTGGCGGTTCCAGGAAGACATGAGTGGCACCCAGCAAATCCACCTAGCACGCCGACGTACGTGACATTGGGTGTCAGAATCTGACTAGAATTCGGCTCGCATGCGTGATTCCATGGAGTCACAACGGAGCACGGGACGAGAGGAGGCGTCACCATGAAGGAGATGGAGGAGGTCCCGGCTACGCTGGGAAAGGGCCCTGATGCGGCCGCGGGAACGCCGAGCGAGCTGGGATTGGACGACGTCTCCCCTAGTACAGCAAAGCGCTCGAACGCCAGCCCCATTATCGCTCTGACCTGCGGATACGACTCCCCGCTGGGTCACATGACCCTTGCCGAGCGTGACGGTAGCATCGTCGGTGCGTGGTTCGACGGGCAGAGGCACGACCGGGCCCACCTGGGCGACTCGCGACCCGCACAACCCGGGGAGTCGCCGGCACTCGAGGCTGCGGCAGCCTGGCTGGACGCCTACTTCTCCGGCGCCAACCCCGGCGAGCCGCCCGCGCTCGCACCCGTCGGCGCCCCCTTCCAACAGGCGGTGTGGGACGAGCTTCTCACCATCCCCTATGGGAGCACGACCACGTACGGGGAGGTCGCACGACGCCTCTCCGCCCGAACCGGCCGCACGGAGTCGCCCCGCGCCGTGGGCTCCGCGGTGGGGAGAAACCCCATCCTGGTGATGGTTCCCTGCCACAGGGTCGTGGGCGCGTCGGGGAGCCTGACGGGTTATGCGGCGGGCATCGACCGCAAGGAGCAGCTCCTGCGGCTGGAGGGCGCAAGCCTGCCTGCCGACGGCCGGACGGGAGCGCACCGCACTTCAGCCAGTCGGTAGACGTCGCGCGTCAGCGAATGGGGCCCTGCCAGCACGGTCACCGGACGTAGTGACGGGATGGCACCGGGTCACACATGACGACGCGCGCCTACCCCACCACGTGGATGCGGGCAGCGTCGAAGCGATCGCGCTGGGGATGCACGGCCTGCGGGCGACCGAGGGCGAACAGCGAGAACGCGCGCAGCCCCTTGGGAATCGAGAGGATGCGCTCGACTGCGGCCATGCGCTCCTCCACCGGCGCGATGCCCAGCCACACGCCACCCAGCCCCAGCGAGTCCGCGGCAAGCCACATGTTCTCCTGCTCGATGGCCATATCTATCTGCGCCAGTTCGGGGAACCTGAGTCCCTCCGTGCGATACGCGCTCGCAATGACCACGGGAGCCGCAGCCGCCGGCCCTGCGAACGGACTCGCCTTGGAGAGCGCCTCCCTCAGGCCGGCATCCCTCACCACGAAGAACTCCCACGGCTGCTGGTCGCCCGCACTCGGCGCCTGCATCGCCGCGCGCAGGATCGCCTCGACCTCGCCGTCCGAGACTGTCTCGCCCGTGAACTTACGCACACTCGTGCGGTGGAACAGGCTCGTTTGCTCAAGGTTTTCCAGTTCGCTCATCGCGTCTCCCATCCTCGTTTGACATGTCCGACACTGCGAGGTCCGGACCAGTACGTTCTACCCAGCCAGTACGGGATGCTGCAGCTGGCAACCGGTTGGGCCGAGGAATGAGCCACGAGGAAAATCACTCGGTGGGGGAAGAAGAGCGGGGCGGCCTCGCTCGACACCGCTCCCCCTGGCAGCGCGCGGGAGCGGGCAATCGGCCCTGGCCCCGCGATCGCACCGGTTCGCCGGCCCTGGCCCCGCGGTCTCCCGGCGGGAGGCGGAAACCCGCCGACCTGGCATCAATCTCTCTACCTTGGCAGCAAGTGGCCGAATTGAGTGCCGCATCGCGAGCCCGCCGCCGCGGGGACCGGCCGACACCACGTTCGCCCAGCTGATAGACCATAAATGATCGAAGCGTTGGCAGCAGACTCCCGAGGTGTGTGCGCACATCGGGAGTTTGCCGCCATTTGGGGCCGGAATGGAGGGCGACTGGCAGAGGAATCCCGATGTGAGTGCTCACATCGGGCATCCGCTGCCACCGGTTACGGGCGGCAGACCCTCTCGCCCAATCTACCTGCGACGATGTCGTGTCCGATACCCCTCGCGTCGGGACGCCCGCCGCAAGGGCGCTCACATCGGGCTCCTGCTGCCATGGTTCAGCTCTTGATATTATGGTTGGGAAAACGTAAGGCTGGGTGGACATCTCGGCAAGGACGCCCGCGCACGGACGGGACCGTGGAGCGCCCCCGCTCCACGGTCTGCCAAGCGAGCTGAGGCTGATGCGAAAACGAACCAGCCGTGGGACGACCGTGACCTGCGGGGTGACGTCCCTCTCCCCTTCTTTGCCCATCGAGGGCCCTTTCCCCGAATCGACCCCAGAGCCTCGAGCCACCGGGCAGGTGAACTGCTCGGAGGGAACTCAAGGAAGGCTACCATCAGAGAACCCAACCCGTGTGTACACGGGGGACAAGGCTTCTGACACGGCGCGGCACCAGCGGCCCGAGCTCCCGAAAGCCAGCGCCCCCTCCCCTGGACCACGTGGATGTCCCTCACGGTCACGTATCGCCGCAGTACGGGCACGCCTTGCCGTACTTATATTCGCGGCGCTTCTCGCGCATGGCCTTGGCCTCCGGAGTGCCCACACCCGCCGGGATGCCAAAGCCCGCCCGGTGCCGGGATCCCTAAGCACATGCCGGCGGCAGCCCGTGCTGGCACCGACCTTTCTAAGCACCCCTCGTCCGGCGTGGCACCTAGCGCGCGGGTATCGAAACCCCAAACGCCCTGCACCCTCCGCGACCCGCGGCGCGCGCACCGTTCCCTCCATGCGTTCTTTGCCCGTCGGCGCGCGGCGCTGCTGAGGAAATGCGACCTGTGGCAATCGTAGCCCGCCAGCTGCTGAGGAAATGCGACCTGTGGCAATGGGAGGGGGTCCTCCGCCCGCCAACACCCGACATTCCTCGGCGGAAACCGCCCTCCGATTGCCAATACTCCACTTTCCTAGGCGCCCATCCGCCCGGGACGGTGTCCAGACGGCGCCCGCGCTGCCACAACTCGCATTTCCTCAGCACCCCGCCGCGGCACTCCCCCGCCGACGCCCCACGTGCGCGTCCCCAATTTCATTGACATATCAACCTTGACACGTCAACCGATTGGCGTAGGCTAACCACCGACAAACAGTTGACATGTCAAGGGGATGAGCTATGCATAACCAGGACAGCGCGCCGTCGGAGGGACGCTCCCTCAGCGACACGCACATGATGCTCTACCGCGCGCTCCACGCGCAGACCAACTACCTCCGGCCGCGCATGGCCAGGATCGGCCTGGGTCCCGGCCAGCCCAAGATCCTGGGCTACCTCTGGATCAACGGCCCCTGCAGCCAGCGCGCGCTGGCCGAGTACTTCGAGCTCGACCCCGCCGCCGTCAGCCGCATGCTGGCGTCGCTCAGCTCCAGCGGCTTCGTGCGCATGACGCAGGGAGAGGACCGTCGCACCCGGCTCGCGGAGCTGACCCCCGCCGGCAGGGAGGCCCTCGCCGCCTGGGACCGCTGCTGCGACGAGGAGAGCGCCATCATGCTCGCGGGCTTCTCCCCCGACGAGGTCGCCCGCCTGCAGGACTACCTCACCCGTATCCATGCCAACCTGCGCCGCGCCAACACCGGCACCGCGCCCGACAGGGAGGCGCTGTGATGGACGACCTCCGCTACGTGTCGCGCTACCTGCGCGGATACCGCCTGCACCTGCTGGTGGCGGCGCTTCTCATCTTTGTGGAGACCATCGCCGAGCTGGTGATCCCCTTCCTCATGGCACGCATCGTGGATGTGGGCATCGCCTCCGGCGACCTCTCGCTGGTGCTGGCGACGGGCCGCCAGATGGTGGTGGTCGCGGTGGTCGCGGGCGTCTGCGGCTTTGCCTACTCGCGCTTCTCCGCCGCTGCCGCCATGGGCTTTGGCGCCAACCTGCGCGAGGCCGAGTACGCCCACCTGCAGGACTACTCGTTCACAAATCTGGACGAGTTTGACTCGTCCTCGCTGGTCACGCGCCTCACCACCGACATCACGGTGATCCAGAACGCCTTCGTGATGGGCATCCGACCGCTCCTGCGCAGCCCGGTCATGCTGGTGGCGGGCCTAATCCTTGCCTGCACCATGAGCGCCAGGCTGGCCCTGGTCTTCTTCGTGGTCCTGCCGTTCCTGGCGGTGGCGCTGGCCCTGATCGTGCGCCACGTGGCGCCGCTCTACGCGGTGCTGCAGGGCGTGATGGACCGCCTGAACGAGACCCTCCAGGAGGACCTCGTTGCCATCCGAGCCATCAAGGCGTACGTGCGCGAGGGTCACGTGGCCGACCGCTTCGAGCGGGTCAACACGGCGCTGGCGGACACGGCGACCCACACCTTTGGCGGGGCCGTCCTCAACATGCCCGTGTTCCAGACCGCCATGGCCATCGCCAACGTCGGCCTCCTCTGGTTTGGCGGCCAGATGGTCGCGTCGGGCGAGATAGGCGTGGGCACGCTGACTGGCTTCATGAGCTACGTGCTGCTGATCATGAACTCGCTCAACATGATCTCGAGCGTGTTCCTGCTGCTCGCGCGCGCCATCACCAGCATCGGGCGCGTGTGCGAGGTGCTGCGCGAGGAGCCCACCATGGACCCCAACCCGTCGGGCGCCAGGGAGCTGGCGGACGGCTCCGTTGAGTTCCGTGACGTCTCGTTCAAGTACAACCCCGCGGCGGAGAGGAACGTCCTTGAGCACGTGACCCTTCGCTTTGCCCCCGGCTCCACCGTGGGCATCCTGGGCGGCACGGGCTCGGGCAAGTCGTCGCTCGTGCAGCTGGTGCCGCGCCTGTACGACGCCACCGAGGGCACCGTCCTGGTGGGCGGGCGAGACGTGCGCGACTACGACGTCCACGCCCTGCGCGCCGGCGTTGGCATGGTGCTCCAGAAGAACGTGCTGTTCTCCGGCACCGTGCGCGACAACCTGCGCTGGGGCAACCCGGACGCCACGGACCAAGAGATTCTGGACGCCTGCCGGCTGGCGTGCGTGGACGAGTTCCTCGACCGCATCGGCGGGCTCGACGCGGACCTGGGCCACGGCGGCGGCAACGTCTCGGGCGGGCAGAAGCAGCGCCTGTGCATCGCGCGCACGCTCCTCTCGCATCCCAAGGTCATGGTGTTCGACGACTCCACGAGCGCCGTCGACACCGCCACCGACGCCCGCATCCGCGCGGGCCTGGCGCAGGTGCACGACATGACCAAGGTGATCATCGCCCAGCGCGTGAGCTCGGTGCGCGACAGCGACCAAATCGTGGTCCTGGACGACGGCCACGTGCACGCCACGGGGACGCACGAGGAGCTTCTCGCCAGCGACCCCATCTACCAGGAGCTCTACTACTCGCAGACCGCGACCCAGGAGGACGGCAATGGCGCAGAGTAAGGCATCGGGCGGGGCGCGCCCGCAGAACATGCGCCACACCCTGAGGAGGTTCGTCTCCTACATGGGGCACGCCAAGTTCCACATGCTCGCCGTCGCCGTGCTGGTGACGCTCGCGGGCGTGGGCAACCTGGCGGGAACGTACATGATCAAGCCGGTGGTCAACCGCATCGCCGCGGGGGACATGGCGGGCTTCTCTGCCGACGTGGCGATCACTGCCGCGATCTACGGGGTCGCGGTCCTCTCCGCGCTCGCGTACACGCAGGTGATGGTGCATGCCGCGCAGCACATCGTGTTCGACATCCGCCGCGACCTGTTTGGCCACATCATGCGGCTGCCGCTCTCGTACTTCGACCGCACGCGCAACGGCGACGTCATGAGCTACTTCACCAACGACGTCGACACCATCAGCGAGGCGCTCAACAACAGCTTCGCCAACATGATGCAGGCGGCGATCCAGACCGTGGGGACGCTCGCGCTGCTGCTGGTGCTCAACTGGCGCCTGACCCTGGTGACGCTTGCCTGCGACGCCATCGTCGTGCTGTACACGCGCTTCTCGGGCGCGCGCTCCAAGCGCTACTTCGCCGCGCAGCAGACCACCCTGGGCGCGCTGGACGGCTACGTGGAGGAGATGATCTCGGGCCAGAAGGTCGTGAAGGCCTTCAACCACGAGGGGCAGAACCTCGCGGGATTCCGTCGGCTCAACGAGGACCTCCGCCGCACGGGAACGAGCGCCCAGGCCTACGCGCTCACCATGGTCCCCAGCACCGTCGTGATCGGCTACGTCAACTACGCGGCGGTCGCCGTGCTGGGGGCGGTCATGGCGATCAACGGGCAGACCGACGTGGGCAGCCTGGCCTCGTACCTGGTCTTCGTGCGACAGGCGGCCATGCCCATCAACCAGCTCACGCAGCTGGGCAACTTCGTGCTCACGGCGCTTGCCGGGGCCGAGCGCGTGTTCCGCGTGATGGAGCTGCCACCCGAGGTCGACCAGGGCAAAGCAGTGGTGCAGCGCATGGACGAGGCGGGCGAGAGGGACGGGGCACGGCGCATGGCGGCCGGTGCCGCCGGCTGGCGGTGGGTCCTGCCCGGAGGCGGCACCGTACCTCTCGCCGGAGACGTGCGCCTGAACGACGTGACCTTTGGCTACGAGGAGGGGCAGACGGTGCTCGCGAACCTCACGCTCTACGCAAAGCCGGGGCAGAAGATCGCCTTCGTGGGCTCCACGGGCGCGGGCAAGACCACCATCACCAACCTCATCAACCGCTTCTACGACGTGCGGTCGGGGTCCATCACCTACGACGGGATCGACGTGCGCGACATCCGCAAGGCTGACCTGCGCTCCACGCTGGGCATCGTGCTGCAGGACACGCACCTGTTCAGCGGCACCGTGGCGGACAACATCCGCTTTGGCAAGCTGGACGCCACGGACGAGGAGGTGCGCCACGCCGCCCGCATCGCCAACGCCGACTCGTTCATCCGGAGGCTCCCGCACGGCTACGACACGCAGATCACGTCGGACGGGGCCAACCTCTCGCAGGGGCAGCGGCAGCTCATCGCGATCGCGCGCGCCGCGGTGTCGGATCCGCCCGTCCTCATCCTGGACGAGGCGACGTCCTCCATCGACACGCGCACCGAGGCGCTCATCGAGCGCGGGATGGACGCGCTCATGCGCGGGCGGACGGTGTTCGTGATCGCCCACCGTCTCTCGACTGTGCGCAACGCCAACGCCATCATGGTGCTGGAGCACGGGCGCATCGTCGAGCGCGGCACGCACGAGGAGCTCCTCGCCCAGCACGGGGAGTACTGGCAGCTGTACACGGGCAAGCGGGAGCTGGACTAGGCGCGAGGTCGGGGCGGTTGCGGCCTGCCGCGGGGATGGCGGCACTGGGGCTCACGGGCCTTCCGCTCCCACGCGCCCGCACGCCCCGCGCGGCCTGGCCACGTTCAGGAGCTCATGGAAGGACGGCGGTCGGCGCCCTCTCGGCCGGCTGCCGTCCTTCTTGCCGGCCCTCAGTCAGAAACCTCGTCCCACGTGTACACACGAGACGAGGTTTTAGACAGGGGAACCCACTGACGACTGGCTACTGCCTGAAAGCGCGCCCCATGTGTACACACGGGGTGGCGTTTCTGACAGGGGCCCATTCCCCCCAGCACGTCTCCCCTGTTAGCAGCGCTCCAGCACCTCTGCAAAGGTAGAAACCCCGTCCCGTGTGTACACATGGGACGGGGTTTCAGACGTGGGGCGAGCCCCAATGTGCCTCCGTCATGGTGCCATACCGCCGCGAAACCACCCACGCAACGTGCATCGTTCGACGAGCCCCCTTGTCAGCGCCCACCCGACAGGCTGCCTGGCGTTCCTCCACCAACGCGAAGCGAGGGACATCGATGGGCAGAGAAGGGAGGGACACCCTCGGCAACCACGCCCTACCCCCTCCCCGGGTCCTTGGGAACGATCCGCCCCTGGCGGCAAAGTCCCGATGTGAGCGGTCTGGGAAGGCGGCTGCCAGTGGACCCCGGAACGCCCACACGTTTGCCCAGGTAGGATAATCGTCCGACCGAGGATGTTCCCTCCAGTGGCAGCGGGAGCCCGATGTGAGTGCTCACTTCAAGAGTTCTCTGCCATCCCGCTCCCACATCCGACCTAAATGGCAAGGGAATCCCCATATGAGTACTCACATCGGGAGTTTGCTGCCATCGCTGGGACTGTTTCAGTCAGGCAGCCGGTGAAATGCCAGGTCATCGGCGGGATTAGGGGCTTGGGAGTACACACTTCGGGAATTCGCCAACATGGTTCACTTGCTGATGAATCATCGCTGCCGGGGTGGGCCCGGCGGACGAACGCGACGGCCGCCGTACGCGGCACGGGATCGCCCGAGCATGCGCCCCCTACCAGCAGCCCTCCTTCTCTGACCTTGGCCAGCAGGAAAGGTCCCGCGGGGAGCGTGGCCTTGCGCCCGAGCCATCGGCCAACTGTGGGTCCCCGCCGAGGAAATGAGCTCCGCGGCAACCCCGGTCGGAACTCGGACAAGATAGCTGCTAAGGAATGTCGAGTATTGGCAATCCGAGCCGGTCGGAAGCTTAGGAATCGCGACCTTTGGCAGCCGAGAGGGGCTGTCCGCTGCCAATACTCGCCTTTCCTCAGCGGAAGCGACCCTCGGATTGCCAATACTCTACTTTCCTCAGCAGCCTTCGTCGCAGACCGCTCCAAACCCGATCGCGCACAGCGAAAAGCCGCCCATCCACGACCCCGGGGACGCGGACGGGCGGCTCGTGCGAGCCTGGCAACCTCGCTACTGCACCGACACGCTCAGCTCGGCGGCCCTCTTGGACACGCGCGCCGTGACCTCCGCGTAGTAGGCCGCGTCGGCCGCGGAGAGGGACCCGTCGTCCAGGTTGGACACCTTCGTCACCCAGTCCGCCTCCTTGGCCAGCAGGCTGGTATAGTCGGCAGCCATCGACGCCTGGTCGGCGGCGCTGGCAGAGTTGTACTTCGCGACGAAGTCGATGTACTCGTTCATGAACGCCTCGTAGGAGTCCATCGTCTCCTTGAAGCTGGGGGTCACGGCAGAGGAGTCCGCGCTCGACGTGGCCGAGGCGTTCGCGGAGCCGCCCGCCGAGCTGTCGGTGGCAGCGGCGTCATCCGGTACCGAGACGGTCACGTGCATGAGCTCGTTGCCCGCGTACTCGGCCCTGACCTTCACTCCCGAAGAGTTCTTCCCCGTAAACACCGCGTCGGACTTGGAGTAGTCCACGGTGAACCCGGCGGAGACGAGCGACTCCACGTACGCCGCGTAGTCGTCCTTCGGGGTGTCGCCCACCGTCGCCGTGAAGTACGTGGACGAGTCGTTCTGGATCTTCCCCTTGGTGGACTTGGGCGCAGGGACCTGCGAGCCCGCTCCCGACTTGGGCCAGGTCAGCGTCCCAAGCTCCTCGGGCGCCTGAAGGGTCAGCGACAGCTCATCCTTGCTCGAGAAGTGCGAGAGCTGCAGGTGATACCCATCGCCGTCGTACGCCTCGAACGACGCGCTGTCCTTCTTCTCGTCGACCGTGAAGCCCTTGTCCTGGCATGCCTTGACGTAGCTGTCGTACTTGCCGTCGTCGTACCCCGCGAGCGTCGCGCTGAGCATCGTGTCGCTGTCCGTGGTGACCTCGCCCTTGTTGGTGTCGGGGCTGGGCAGCCGGGTGGCGAGCCCAGAGGTCGGCCAGTCCAGGCTCTTGGACGACGCGTCGTTGGACGGCCGGGTGCACCTCATGACGGCGAACACCGCCACCAGCGCCACCACCACGATGAGCACAACCCTGCCCTTCCCACCCTTGTGGGGCTTGGGCACCCCACCGTCGGAAGTCCCCTGCTCCCCCGGCTTTCCAGCTACCTCCCAGTCCATGTGGGCTCCTTTCCGCAGCTTATGCCTGTTGACGAGACACATTCTGAAAAGGGGGTGAAGCCGATTCCTCAGCTGGCAACTGAATTCGGCGGGCGTCTCAGCTGGCAACTGAGGAAATCGCCTTCGTCCCAGCTAGCATGGCCCTTGGACCAAGCATGGGAGGCACGCCAGTGGACGCATACAACCTGACGCCGGACGAGTTCGTGATCATGGGGACCAACCGCGCGAGCCTGCTGAGCGGCAGCGGCACGGACGACCTGCGCGAGGTCGTCCTCACCAACAAGAACCTGATCCTGGTGGCCGAGGTGGACCAGGGGCTGTTCCACGGCAAGCGCCGGATGGTCAAGCGCTGCCCCCTCGACCAGCTGCCGGACGACAACGGCGTGCCGCAGGTGATCGTGTCCAAGTCGGGAAGTGACTTCCTCCTCAACGCGATGTTTGGCGGCGAGCCGGTCCGCCTGGTCATGCGCGGCGTCCCCCGCGTGGAGGCCCAGCGCTGGGCGGACGCCATCTCCATGGCGGCGACGGGCGACCTCGCGGGCATCGACACCAACGCGGTAGGCCTGGAGTCAGCCATCGGCATGATCGACCAGGCGAGAGAGGCACTGGGCATCCGCCCCAAGCGCGACAGGGCGAAGGCGGAGCCAACGCGCCCGCAGATGGTCACGACTCGCTGCATGGGCTGCCACGCCCCGCTCACGGGCCGCGCGGGCCAGGTGGTCACGTGCCCGTACTGCGACACCAAACAGACGCTCTAGGCGAGAGGAACTGCCATGGGAATCATCGATGCCGCGTTTGACTCGCTGGGCGGCGTGCTGTCCGACCAGTGGAAGGACGTCATCACCGCCGGCCACTTCGACGAGCACACGGTGGTCGCCCCAGCCGTGAGGCGCGCCTCCCAGAACGGCAGGGGCGCAAACCGGGGGGCCGAGGACATTCTCACCAACGGCTCCGTGATCTACGTGCCCGAGGGCACGGCGGCGTTCGTGTTCAGCCAGTCGGGCATCGAGCGGGTCATCTCCCAGCCGGGCGGCTACGAGTACCGCGACGGCGAGGCGACCGTCTTCGACGCCAAGGACCGCGCGGAGAGGGGCCTGGGCAAGATCATCCTGGACCAGGCCGCCGAGCGCGTGAGCTTCTCGGGCATGTCGCCCCAAAGCAAGCGCGTCGCCTTCGTCAACCTCCGCGAGATCCGCGGCATCAAGTTCGGGACCCACGGGCCCCTGGCCTACAACGACGCCTTCTACGGCTGCGACCTGGAGGTCTACGCCTACGGCACGTTCAGCGTGCAGGTGGTGGACCCCGAGCGGCTCGTGCGGTCGTTCGTGCCCGCCAACGCCACGTCGTACAGCCTGGACAACCCCAAGGCCCGCGGGCAGCTGACCAGCGAGTTCCTGCAGTCGTTTCTCACCGCGATCAACAGGCTCTCGGCGTCCGTGCGCATCTCGCAGCTGCCGGGCGAGTCCACGCGCATCGCGGACCAGGTGGTGGCGGACGACAGGAACGCGGGCACTTGGGAGGAGCGCTTTGGCCTCAGGCTGGTGTCGGTGGGCATCGAGGACGTGGAGTTCACCGACGAGTCGCGCGAGCTGGTGCGCGGCTTCTCCGAGCGCAAGATGGGCGTCCGCGCCTACGAGGGCGTGTCGCAGCAGGCGGCCGACATCTCCGCCCAGCAGCTCATCGCCGAGGGCGTGCGCGAGAACGGCCTGGGAGACGCGGGCGGCATGCTGTTTGGCATGAACCTGGCGTCGGGGCTTGACCCGCGCACAGCGGGGGTCCCGACGGGCGGCCAGGCGGCACCGGTTCCGACTGTGGGCAGCGCGCAGGCGGCAGGCGAGACGGGCGCGGGCGGCGTGCCGGCAGCGGGCGACCAGCGGGCTGCGGACCCGGCGCCGGTAGAAGGCGGGATGCCGGCAGCGTCGGAGTCGGCCGCCTCCCCCTCGACCACGGATGGTCCCTCCTTCGACCAGCGCGTGGAGATGGTCAAGAAGCTCAAGGAGCTGCTGGACGCCGGGATCCTGACGCAGGACGAGTTCGACGCCAAGAAGCGAGACGTGCTGGGCCTGTAGGGCCGTGGCACGTCTCCCCCGCGTACGACGCCCGCGCCCACGCGTCTCCGACCCGAGCGCGTGGGCGAGTCTCTCCCAGCGGAAGCCGCGCCGACCCTGCCATGGCTCTCGCACCGCCTACACGCGACGCCACGCGGCTGTCGGCTACGCGCGAACTCTCGCCCCAAGCGAACAGCCCGCGCCCACCGGGGACGCCCCGGCTCAAGCCCTGCGCTCCTACCAGGGGTACGCCTGCACGTCCACCGACGCATGCGCGGGCACCCCGTAGTCCTCGATCTGGAAGCGCGCGGGGTCAGATGCCGTGGGCATGCCCACGAAGACCACGTCGCCGCCCACGATCGAGCCGTCCGCGGCACGATAGACCGCGCACACCGCCGAGCCCTGGGCCGTCTCGTCCGTCCCCTGGCTGTCCAGGGTCACCGTGCCGGTCACGATGGTGGCACCCGAGGAGTCCGAGCGCTCGCGCACGTCCGCGGTGGCGTACCGCGAAGGGACGAGGCTGGAGACGCTGGCGCCCATGCCCTGGGCGTCGGCAGCAAACTCCACCGAGGCGATGCTCCCCGCCTCGTCCGTGCCGTCCACGAAGGTCGCGAAGTACAGCGTCTGGCCCGGTGCCACGGCCATGAGCGCCGTCTGCGTCGTCGCGATCGCCTTGCCATCCGCATCCAGGCAGGTGACGCTGACCGAGGGGTACAGGATGGTCTTGGACCCCGCGTTGCGGACCCCATAGGCCACGTTGACCACGTTGCCGTCCGCCAGGTACCAGCCGGCCTCGGTCACCTGGACGTCGCCGTCAGACTCGAGGATGCTCTTGCCCGTCGTCGGCGTCGCGGAGGATGGGCCCGCACTCGTCGCCATCCCGGACGCAGAGTCGGCCCCGTCTGCGGAGGGCGAGGCGGAGGCATCAGACCCCGACGCGGACGTGCCGGACGAGAGAACAGACGACGCAGACCCCGAGGCGCCGCCATCCGACGCCCGGGGCAAGAGGACCGCGTACGCCGTCACTGCGGCGGCCGCCATCGCGACCGCGGCCACGACCGCCACGATGCGCCGGCGGTGGGGGCTCGGGGCACCGGAGCCTCCGTCCCTCTCCCCTGCACCAGGCGGCACGGGGGCACCCGGCGACTGCTCGGATTCCGCCACGTCAGCCTCGGGCGAGAGGCTCGCGTCCACCCGCCCCGGGCGCTCCCCGCCGGCAGCCTGGGCCACGTCCTCCCCGCGCAGGAGGGCCCGCAAGGCCCGCGAGAGCTCGCCCGCCGTCTGGTAGCGCGCGCTCGGCTCGAACGCGCAGGCATGCGAGACGGCCGCGCGCACGTTGGCCGGGACCCTCTCCCCGTCGGCAAGCGCCGCCTCGTAGTCGTCCGACCCCGGCGTAAGCCCCGTGACCATGTAGCCCAGGAGCCGTCCGATGGAGTACACGTCGGATCGGGCATCCGTCTGCGCAAAGCCGTACTGCTCGGGAGAGGCGAACCCCCAGGTCCCCAGGGCAGTCGTGTCGTGGCTGGCGCCCTCCACCACGAGGCGGGCGATGCCCAGGTCGATGAGGTGCGCCCCGTCGGCCGCCACGATCACGTTGCCCGGCGAGATGTCGCGGTGGACGATGCCGTGGGCGTGCAGCTCTCCGGCGGCCTCGCACACGTCGAGCGCGACCTCGCACGCGCGGCGCGGGTCGAGCGGGCCCGACGAGCCCACCAGCTGCTCCAGCGTGGGGCCGGGGACGTAGTCGCACACCACCACGAAGGTGTCGGGCAGCTCGTAGGTCGCCTGCACGCGCGGGAGCCGAGGGCTGTCACAGCTGCCCAGGCGCGCCCACACGTCGCGACGGGCGATCTTGAGCGAGATGCGACGGCGCACGAACGGGCCGGCGCCGTCCAGGGTCACAAGCTCCGTGACGCCCGAGGGGTGGTCGGCAAGCACGCGCTCCACGCGATAGCTGTCGTCCAAGCCCATGGCATGAAGCACCTGCTCGTCGTCCAACGCCTGTCCTCGGGTCCAAGAGTTCCGCCTGCGCGGGGGTCAAGGGAGGGCTGCGGTCCCGCCGGGGACGCGCGCCCAGTCCCAGATGATACTAGCAGCGGGTCCCCGTTCCTCAGTTGGCAGCTGAGTCGGCGGCGCTATCGGGCGCGGAGCGGTCCCGTGCCCAGCAGGGTCCGCTCGCCGAAGCGCCACAGCTCGTCGTCTGCCTGCACGCGCGAAAGGCCGTGCTCCACGCACCAGATGAGAATCGCGTCCCTGCGGACCTTGCACCACAGCTCCGAGACGCCGGCAAGGCGCAGCAGGCGCTGGGTCTCGCGCAGGTCGCACCCCAGGCCGAGCGCGAGCATGATGGCATGGTCGCGGCCGGGGCGGCTCTTACCGGAGAACACGTCGTACACCACCGTGGCGTTGATGCCCGAGGCGCGGGCGACCTGCGCACGCGTGAGGCCGTGGCTCGCCAGCAGCTGCGAGAGGTACGACACGAGGGTGCGGTCCACGACGCCGGGTCCATCCAGGTACGACTCGATGCTGGTACTGGAGAGCAGCCGCTCGAGCAGCTCCTCGGTCAGGCGCTCGGGTTCCAGCTCCGTCGTGGCGTTCGCCTTCGGCATGGCCCTCCCCCTCACTTCGCCGGTCACGTTGGGCGCCACTAAGTATAGGCGTGGCACCGTTTGCGATGCCGGCTGGGCGAGACGGACGGGAGACTTGTCCAAGGCCATTCGGGAGATGGGCTCATAGAAAGGTGGCAGCGACAGTCCCTGGGACGCAATCGCCGGCATGGGGGCTGGCGCTCCAAAGTCGGAGAAGGAGAACGGGGGTGCCCTCGGTGGCCAGCCCCCTTCTCGCGACCCTTTGACCCCTCCCGGGATGGCAGCGAACTCCCGATGTGAGCGGTCTCGAGTGGCCGGCTGCCGGCGTGCTTCCAGGGTATCCGAACGTTTGCCCCGATAGGTCAGTCGCACGTCCATGGCTGATCCCTCCGGTGGCAACGGGAGCCTGACATGAGCACTCATGCCGGGAGTTTGCTGCCATCCCGACCCCGCCCCAGGCCCAAATGGCAAGGGAATCCCGATATGAGTGCTCACGTCGGGAGCTTGCTGCCAGGATCACCGCCTTGGCAGCCGGACAACTGGGGAAACTCCAGGCAGTCGGCCGGGGTCCGTGAACGCAGGCCGCTCACATCAGGAGCTCGCTGCCATGGCTCGACTGCCGACGACGGCCTTCGCCTCCGGGCTGGGCCGGAGGACGAACGTGACAACCACCGAACGCGGCACGGGATCGCCCGAGCATGTGTCCCTACCAGCCCGCCTCTTCTTTGACCTCGGCTGGCGACGGTCGCCCAGCCGGAGTCCCGCCGAGGAAATGCCGACAACAACAACCCCGAACGGGATCCCGGAGGATAATAGCTGCTGAGGAATGTCGAGTATTGGCAATCCGAGCCGGTCGGAAGCTTAGGAATCGCGACCTTTGGCAGCCGAAAGGGCCCATGAAAGGCCCACCCGTTGCCAATACTCGCTTTTCCTCAGCGGGAGCCACCCTCGGATTGCCAATACTCCACTTTCCTCAGCAGCCCCCGCCCGGAACCCCAACCGGACCGCCCACGAGCGCCCGCTCCCCCGCCACACGCGTGCCGTCGGCCGTCCACGCGGCCGGCACGCACGCCGCAAGCGTCCGCGCAACGGAACGCACGTCGTCCCTGCACCCGCGGGACACCCACCGCCTCAGCACCATCGTAAACCCCGCCTGGAAGAAGACGAGCATGCGCGCCATCTCCTCAGGGTCGTCGATTCCCGCCCGCTCGCAGCGAGGCCGCACGACCGCCTTCATCAGGCCCTCGTATCCCTCCTCGATGGGGAAGTCGACCCGACGCTCCAGCGCCACGCCGTAGAAGTACGCGTGCTCGCGCACGTGCTCCAGCAGCGGGACAAACGACTCCTCGCTCAGCGGCTCGACCCCCAGGCTCCCATACGACTCCATCAACTCACCGTGAAGGGTCGCCTCCATCTTCGCAAGCATGTCGGGCACGTCGCGAAAGTGCGCGTAGAACGTCGACCGGTTGACACCCGCCCGCTCGCACACGGTCCGCACGTTGACCTTGTCACGGGCGCGCATCAGCTCGAGGGCCGCCGCCTCCATGCGCATCTCGTTCGCGCGATACCTCGCGTTGTTCCGCCTGTTCACGGGGCCTCGCATTAACGCGACACTTATCGGTGTTTTGCTGATTGTACCGAGTCATCGCGGAGAGGAACATGACCCCAGCAAACGGAAGCCGACCAGATGGGGGCCACCATGAACACGGGCGAGAGGGACGAGGGCACGACGATGCTCTCGGCGATATACCAGGGTAGGCACGACGTCGAGGTGCGGGAGGTGCCCATCCCCACGTGCGGGCCGGACGACGTCCTTATCCGCAACGTCAAGTCGAGCGTGTGCGGCACCGACGCCGCAGTGTGGACCCATGGGCCCAACACGGGCCACAGGGTGACCTTGGGAGGCGAGTTCGGCCACGAGACCACCTCGGTGGTGGCAGCAGTCGGCGAGAACGTCCGCGACTTCACCGTCGGCGAGCACGTGTACCCCTACCCGCTCCTCGCCCGCGGCGACCCGCGGCGCGCGGGGACGCTCGGAGCCTTCAGCCAGTACGTGCTGTGCCCCAGCCCGCGGCGCAACGTGTCGCTCTGGGCGGTACCCGATAGCATCCCCGACGAGGTCGCCTGCCTCATCGAGCCGTTCACCGTGGGATGCCGCGCGGCGAGGCGTGGCCGTCCCTCCCAGGGCACGCGCGCCGTCGTGTTCGGCGCCGGCACCATCGGGATTGCCGCCGCCATCGCGCTCACGTGGTTTGGCGCCGAGCCCCCGCTGGTGTGCGACCTCTCCGACCTGCGGCTGCAGAAGGCAGCAGCGCTCGGCTTCCCCACGTGCAACCCCGCCCGGGCGGACGCGATGGCGCGCGCCCGCGAGGAGTTTGGAGCGGCCCGCGGGCTCGACGGCCAGACCGCCGACCTTGACGTGTGGGTCGACGCGGCGGGCGCAGACTCCGTGCTGGATGACTTCCTCGCGCACGGCAAGATCGGGAGCCGCATGGTCGCGGTCGCGGTGGGAAGGCAGACCCGCAGCGTCGGCCTGCTGCGCATGACCTACGCCCAGCAGGAGCTCGTGGGCTCGGGCGGCTACCTCCCCGAGGACGTCCGCGACGTGATGGCGATCATGGGGTCGCGCCGCTGGGACATCGCCTCGATCGTCACGCACGTGTTCCCCCTGGAGCGGATCGCCGAGGCGCTCGGGTGCGCGAGCGACCCCGCCACCTCGCTCAACGTGAGCATCACGCTGTAGCGCGTAGCGTCAGCACGTCACCTCAGCCCCGAATCCCAGGGAATCCGGTGCTTATATAACCTGAGGGTCGAACGACTGGGTAATCCGAAAAGCGCTGGGCCAACAGGTACCAAAGGTGCTAACAAAACGGGCGTTACATCAATTGAGAAGAATCCAAACCCCCACAAAGAAGGAGCCCCGCCTGGCGTCTGGCCAGCGGGGCTCCCCCTCAATTGGGTTCGTTGTCTGCTCAGCGACCCTCGCTACTGCCTCACGCCGTACCAGGCGATGCCCTCCTGCCTCCAGCCGGCGTTGGCGAGCATCTGATCCTCCGACTTGCTCGTCGTAAAGTTGTGGGCACCCGCCTTGGCGTTGGGGTTGTACTCGCGGTAGACTGGCACGGTCTTGGCGTCGTCCGAGTACCAGCCGATGCCCTCGTAGTTCCAGCCAGCACTCCTCAGCATGTCCCTCTCGGCCGCGCTGGTGGTGTAGTGGTGGTCGCCCGCATTGGGGTTATAGAGCCGGTACACGGGGGTCTTGGACGTCTTGGGGGCGGTCCAGCCGGTACCCTCGTACCTCCAGCCAACGCTCACCAGGTGGTCCCTCTCGGCAGCGCTACCGGTGTAGAAGTGCTCGCCGGAGTTGGGGTTGTACAGGCGGAACATCGTCACGGACGAACTTCCCGGATGACGCACCACGATCCGGGTGGCATTGGGATCATAGCTGTAACTCACCAGCTCGTTGTCCATGACGTTCTTGACGGTATCGTTCTGCACATAGATGGTGCTGCCGCTCGCGATTGGTTTGAAAACGAAGTTTCCATCAAGCACGAGGTTCGACGCAAGCATCTCGACGGTCTTGAGACTCGTGCAGCCCGAAAACGCATATCCACCAAAATGAGAGGTCGCCGACGGAAGGGTGATCGACCTGAGGTTCGAGCAATTGTAAAAGGCGTACCGGCCAATCGTCGTCACTGTGCTTGGGATTGCGATGCTTGAGAGCGCGGTGCAATTTTCAAAGGCGCCATTGGGAATGACCGACGCGCTGCTAGGCAATGTGACGGTTGTCAGGGCACTGCAGTTCCTAAATTCCTCATATCCCAGTGACGTATCTGAGCCTTGGAAGGCAACCGTCCTCAAAGAGGTGCAGTTCCAGAACGCATCATCACCCACGCTCACAACACTGCTTGGAATCGTGATACTCGTAAGCCGAGATTCCTTGAACGCATCGTCCCCGATGGACGTCACCGAGCTAGGGATGTTGATGGACGTAATCTGCATACCCTCAAACGCAAAATTACCTATTTTTTTCACGGTGTTTGGGATTGTGACAGCGCTCGCTTGCTTTGCATAGCCCCAATCGTTGATCTTATTAATTACCGTGACAGGCTTTCCCGACACATAACTGGATATTGCATACGTGTCACGTGGCTCATATTCTCCAACTACCTCTGCATGATCTCCGTAGATGGAATATACAAGTCCGTCTTGCTTTACCGTCGAGTTCGATGACCGCGCACCCTCACTCTCGGCCAAAGCTGTCGTCGGCACCATGCATGGCAACATCAGCAGAGAAATGAGCAGTGCAAGAGAGAGAGTAAACGCCTTTCTGACTTTCATGTCTGTGACATCTCCTTAATCCACTTGCCACCGCTTCCAACCCTTGCGGGCATTTTAGGCCATTTTTAGGCACCTGATATGGAATTGGAGATTGCTCGAAGAGGGAGGGGTGAGGCGGCGTTGGGGTTGTACTCGCAGTGGGCAGGCAGAGCCGCAGCGTCGACCTGCTGCGCATGACCTACGCCCAGCAGGAGCTCGTCGGCTCGGGCGGCTACTTCCCAGAGGACGTCCGCGACGCGATTGCGATCATGGGGTCGCGCCGCCAGGGCATCGCCTCGATCGTCACGCACGTGTCCCCCTGGAGCGGATCGCCGAGGCGCTCGAGCGCGCGAGCGACCCCGCCGCCTCGCTCAACGTGAGCATCGCGCTGGCCTCTCCCGCGCCACGCAAAAGGAGGGGGTCCCGGTACCCCGGAACCCCCTCCTCGTGTCATCGCTTGTACCTGCTGGGCGAGAGGCGTTGTCGGCTACTCCTCGGAGCCGTTCTCCCTGCGGGAGCGGACAAGGTGGGTCACGCCGATGGCGAGGACGATGCCCCCGGCAATCCAGGTGGCGGTCACGCCCGCCTGGCCGGTGAGGGGCAGGGACATGCCCGCCTTGTCCTTCACCGTGACGGTGACCAACCCGGTGGTGTCGGTCGACGCATCGGCGGCGTTGGCGTTGGTGGTGCTCGCCTCGACCTTGGTGAGCTTGCCAGTGCTGTCGTACGTGGCCCTGATCTCGAAGTCAAACTGCACCCTGTTATAGCCGCTCGGCGCCTTGGTCTCGACAACCGTGTACTTGCCCACGTCGAGGCCGGACACGGAGATGGAGGCGTACCCATCGGCGTCGGTCGTCGTCGTGAACTCATAGGGATCAGAGCCCAGCGTACCGTCCTTCTGGACGTACAGCTTGCCGTCACCCTCGTCGGCACCCGTCGCCTGGATGGTGAACTTTGCCCCCTTGAGGGTCTTCGACCCATCGGAGCTGTCGACCTTGTCCATCTTGAGCTTGAAGGTGTAGTCACCCACGGTCGAGGGAGTGGAGTCGCCCTTGCTGTCGGTGCCAGGGTTGTTGGAGTAGGTGAGCTTGACGGTGTTGTCGTTGCGCTCGCTTGCCACCTTGAACGCCTTGCTCGCATCGAGCTTGGCGTTGTACGTCACGTACACCTTCGAGGCACCGGTGACCGGAATCGTGGTACCGTTGGAATCCTTGATCGTCTTGAGGTCGCTGAACTCCACCCCGAGTGTGCTCGTACCGTCAGTGTTGCTCGTCAGTGTCGTGGCATACGAATCCGATGCGACCGTGTAGGTGGTACCGTTCGTCACGACCGTCACCGCGACGCTCGACGTGTCGGCAGTGAGGCCGGCGGAGAGCGTATCCGTGAACTTGTAGTAGTAGGTGTCGTAGCTCGGGATGGCGTCGGAGACGGTGCCGGTCAGACGGTACTGCAGGTCCTGGCCCACCTCGGAGTCGGCGACCTTGCCCCAATCGGAGCCAGTGGCGTCGTTCTTCACTTCCTTGTCCACCGTGGGGAGGGTGGACTTGGGCGAGACCGTAAGGTCACCGTCGCCAACCACGGCGTAAATGGGGGCGGAGCCCACCTGGTCCACCTTGGACGCAGAGTCAGTGTTGGCGGTCGACGTCGTGTCGGTCAGGAAGAGCCAGTAGCCGGCGGAGAGGTTGCTCGCCGTTCCGGCGGTCAGCTTGGTCGGCGTGAGGGTCGTGTCGGCGCGAAGCGCATTGGCGATGTTTGAGTAGAGCTTGTTGCTCTCGATGATCGTGCTGGTGCCGGAGCTGCCCTCGGCCGGCAGGTGCTTGCTCAGGTAGTCAGCCGCATCCTGCGCCGTGGTGCCGGCATACGTGCTGTCCAGCGCCTTGATCTGGTTGACGACCACCGTCCCGACCTCGTCGCTCGCCCAGTCGATGTTCGAGACGGTCTTGGACGTCCCGCTGTCCACCACGTCACCCTTGAAGATCTGGTAGCCCAACGTGGTGGTTGCGTCCGCGTCGTTGTTGGCGTTCTTATCGATGGTCACGTTGCCGGTGATCGCCGCGAACGCTGCCGTCGCCGGAAGCGCCACGCCTCCCAGCGTCATCGCCATCGTCAGCCCCGCCGTAACGGCGATCCTGGCCAGGTTCTTCCCCTTCTTCATGCGCTCTGCCCCTTCTCCTAGGCTTGGCATCTTTAATAAAGTCAGTGCTGGTCGCCCCGTCGGCCGTTGGTTCCCATCTCGTCCGCGCTAGGGCTCCGGCCCCGGCGACCACGAGTCGCCGCACGCGGGCCCCGGCGGTGCACCGGGCGGGCCAAGGGGGTACGTTCCTCTCACTTGCCGTCACCCCTCCCCCTGAGCCTGCGGGACGCGACGATTGCCGCGACGCCCGCCACCACCAGGAGCGCCGCGGGGATGAACGACGTGGGATCCCCCGTCTTGGGGAGCATCGACGAGACGGCCTTGGCAATCCCCTTCGCGACCTTCCCCGCCGGCGTCTTGGGCGTGGCGTCGTCGAGGACGGACACCTGCGCCGTGCCGGCGTACGCGTCGAAGGAGTCCACACGCAGCGGCGACACCGCCTTGAGGCCCGCCTCGTTCGCCGTCTTGTCCTTGCCGCTCACGATCTGGTCGGGGTCGAGCGTGACGGACAGCGTGATCCGCCTGGACCCGGCGAAGGCGTCGTAGCCCTGGGGCGCGGAGACCTCCTCCACGTCGAAGGTGCCGGAGTCCACGCCACTCACGGTGACCAGCCCGTTGGCGTCGGTGGTGACGGTGGCGTCCTGCGTGGTCCAGATACCGTCCTGCGTCAGGTGGCGCCCGCGGTCGTCCGTGATGCGCAGCACCGCCCCGGCCAGCTTGGCGTCACTGGACGAGTCGCGCTTGGTGAGCGACAGGTCCCAGGTGTACGCGACGGCCGTGCTCTCCTCGGTCTCGGCATACGTGTCCGAGTACGGCGAGCGCGGGTAGCGCAGCGTCACGGTGTTGACGTTGGGGGCGTCAAAGCCGCGGCCCGCCCCCGCCGAGAGCGGCGCGTCGTAGGTGACCACCACGCGGAGGCCGGACGAGAAGTCCATGCCGTGGGCGGCGGCGCTCTTGACGAGGTCGGTCACCGTCACGTCGAGCGTGGAGCCCGCGGACCGTGCCTCGCTGCTCACGGTGTACTCGGAGGAGTCCAGCTCGGTCCAGCCGTCGGGTGCCGAGACGCCCTTCTCCCACTCGTCGCCCGAGGTCCCCACCGCAACGTACACGTGGACGCTGGAAGGAGTGGAGAGACCCGCGGGCAGCGTGTCGTGGAACGTGATCCCGTAGGTGGTGTACCCCTTGATCCCGGCGGGGATGGTCGCCTGGAGCTTCCAGCACAGCTCATCTCCCACGGCGGCGTCCGCCTGCTTCTGCCAGGCGTCGGTGGAGTCCTCCAGCACGGTCTTCTCCACGGTGGGGACGGACGACTTGGTGCTCGCGGTCACGGGCAGGCCGCCCACCACCACGAGGATGGGCGAGGTGCCCGACTGGCCGGTGCCCACGGCCGTGTCGTCGCTCACCAGGAGCCAGTAGCCCTCGGCGAGCTCGGTCGTCTCCCCCGCCGTCACGCTCGCGGCGGTGGCGCTGGAGGTCATCATCGCCTTCGCGATGGCCAGGACCACGGGGCTGGACGAGGCGGACGAGGAGTCGCTCGGCACGTTCTTGTCCAGCCACTCGGCGCACTCCTGCGCGGTGGTCCCGGTGAACGTGGGGTCGCTGGCCTTGATCTGCGCCGTCACGACCGCCTGGGCGGAGCTGCTCGCCCAGGCGAGGTTGGACGTGACCTTGTTGGTGCCGTCGTCGTCGGCGACGTCGGCGGAGAACAGCTGGTAGGCCTTGAGCTGGGAGGACGACCCGCTGCCCTCGGCCACGTTGACCGTGAGGGAGCCGGTCTTGGCCCTAGCCCACGAGGCGGAGGGCACGAGGGCCAGGGCGAGGAGCGCCACGACCAGCGTCACGAGCAGGCAGGGGCGACGCCCCATGCGAGAGGAGAGGCGCTTAGTCACGGTCCTCACCTCCCTTCCCGGCGGCAGCGCGACGTGCGTGCATCCAGAGCGCCGCGAGCGCGAGGACGGCGATGCCCGCGACGTAGGTGGCACCGATGCCCGTGCTGCCCGAGAGCGGGAGCGTCAGGCCGTGCCTGGTGTTGGTGAACACGGCCTGGGAGGTCTCGCCCTTCTTGATCTCGCCAGTTGCGCCCTCGGAGGATGACGAGTAGTTGATGTTGGCGCCCTCCTCGACGGTGTAGGTGGTTCCCTCGGGCAGGTCGGTGGCGGTCTTTGACTCGCCGTCCCCCAGCTGGAAGGTCGCCGTGCCGTCCGTGAACTCCATGTGGCCGTAGGTGCCAGTGAGCCCCTTGCCAGTTCCGTCGAGCGTCACCGTGAACTCGAACTGCGTCTTGGAGCCGAACTCGCCCTCCACGTGCTTGGACACCTCAAGGCTGCCGGTACGGATGGTGTTGGTGACGGCCACGGTCGCGTCGCCCGAGAGGGTTCCCGTGGGAGCCGAGTCCTGCGAGGCGGCACCGTTGGCAGAGTAGGTCACGTCGTAGTGGTCGTGCGAGCCGTCCGCCTCGGTCACCGTATAGGTTGCGCCGGAGGGAATGCCCTGGATCGTGATCTGCTGGCCGTGGGACAGGCTCACCGTCGCCGTGCCGTTCGTGAACGTGAGCGTTCCGTTCGCGGGGGCGATGGCCCCATCGACGCCGCTCACGGTGCCCCCGGTGTAGCTGAACTTGCCGGAGATGGGACTGCCGTCGGAGTTGGAGAGCGTGATGGTGATCGGGAACGCCTGCGTCTTGCTCGCGGAGCTCCCCGAGACCTGCTTGCTCACGGTGAGCTTGTACAGGCGCGCGTTGGTGAAGGCGGCCGTGGAGGTCGTCTCGTCCGAGATCGTGCCCGTGGCGCCTTGGGAGGTCGACGCGTAGTCGTCGTTCTTGGTCTCGGTCACGGTGTAGGTCGTCCCCTCGGGCAGGTGCTCGGCGGTCGCGCTCTCGCCCGACTTCAGCGAGACGGTCGCCACACCGTTGGTGAAGGTCATGCCACCGTAGGTGCCGTTGATGCTCGTGTCGCCCAGCGTCACCTTGAACTCGAAGCTCGTGGAGGAGGAGTCCTCGCCCGTCACCGTCTTGGAGACCCTGAGGCCGCCGTCCTTGGCGGGAGACAGGGCGAGCTTTGCCGACACCGGCTTCTGCTTGATGACCGCACCGATCATGTGCTGGTAATGCTTGGTCTGCCCATTGACGGTGATCGTAATCTCGCTCCCGTCGGCGTTCTTCGTCGGGGAGTACTGTCGCGTCTCCTGCAGCCAGGTCAAGCTGGCGCTTGCGGAAATCGTAATCTCATTCGTCGGCTTTGTTGCCGACTGCAGGTAGAACGTCCTTCCTGCGCGGACGTTCGTGGTGGAGAGGGCATTGCCTTCCCCATCAACCGCGGTGATGCCATCCGGAAGAGTGAGCGTGTAGTTCCCGTTGTAGTTCTTGGCCTCGGAGATTGAGAGCGCCCCCGTACGCCAGGTCTGCGACGCCGGGTCATAGGAGAACTGCGCTTTCCCGCTGATGGAAACGTTAAGGTCCTTAGGCTCTTCCCTCAACACGGCGCTCGCGTCTGCGTACTGCACGAGTCTCTCAGCCAGAGGATAGTTCTTGACCTGGGTGCTATCCAAGGTGAGGTCATTCTCCGAAACGCCATACTGGTTCAGCGTCACCCAGATTGCGTACTGGGTCCCCCAATACGCGCCCGAGTCATCGACGTAGTAGTCGGATCCATGCGTGGCATCCCACCATTGCAGCGGCGTCGCCCCTTGCTGGGCCATATACATGTCGAAAGCCGCCTGATAGAAGTCGGTGCCGATGATCTGCTGATAGGTCATGCCAGAGGCGCTCGTGCCGCCACCATACAGGTCACCGACTTCTTTCAGAAAGGCTTTGAGCTTCGCAAGGTTCTCGGTGTTGTTGTTTGTGTAGTCGCTGTAGGTAAACATCGTGTCGCCGATGGATTTTGGGAAGTCGGTACGGATGATGCTCGGGGCATCGAGCTTCTGGTTGAACTCGGCTTCCGTAATGTTGTGAGTAGCCCCGACCTCGTACAGCTGGAGGCCGTTGTAGGGATAGCCGGCGTAGAGTATGGCAAGGAGCTTCTCCATGCACTCGTTGTAGGCATCCTGCGAGGAGAACATGTCCGGAGTCAGATAACCGAGCGTAAAGTCTGGCACATTTGGATTGCTCGGAATCGAATGAGGCCATTCGGCTTGGTTGTTCATGCAGTAGAGGATGATGCGGCCGCCCACGGCGCCGGGTTCGTTCAGGTAGTGAATGCCCGTCGACTCTTCGTACTGGATCTGCACCGTGTCGGTCCCGGAGCGGGCGGCGAGCACGGTCGCGAGGGACGCCGACGAGTCCGCCGCATCGGAGGACGACGCGGACGTCGTGGACGCATCCGTGGCGGAGTCCGTCGCACTGTCGGACGCAGACGAGTCGGCGCCATCGGAGGGGGCTGCAGCGGCGGCGGAATCGCTCGTCTCGCCCGACTGCTCGGCAACCGCGAAGGCACCACGGGGGACGAACGCGAGGACGGTCACTGCGACCGCTATCGTGAGGATTGCGACGATCCGCAGGATGCCGCCCCGGGAGGGCGACTGGTTCCCATTGGGAGATCTCATGGCGATGTCCTTCTTGCTCATGGCGCGGCTTCCCACAAGCCGCGTAGGCAAGGCATCCCACCCTCCCCGAGGGAAGCCATATGAGACACGCTCACCTTCATTCAAGATAGCATGCAGAAGGATGCATCAAGCTATAAAAGAGGTCCCGAGCGACCCTTTCGAGCGAACTTTTTCTTATATGATCCTGAATATTACATAAGTGGTCTAGCCCGCAGAGACCAGTGCGCGACCTGCGACCGCGTCCGCCGTCCGCTCCCGACACATGTTATTGAATACTGCATAAGTTGCCTAGCCCGCAGAGACCAGTGAGCGACCTGCGACCGAGCCGCCCCGCCTACCCCAGGCGCTACCACTGGTTGTACGAGCCAAACGCCGTGCCCGAGGTCCCGGGCAGGAACCCGTGGTCCGCGGACTTCTCCCCATCGCGCAGGCAGCGTGCGTTGATCATGGGCTCCATCCACGGGTGCGGCAGCGTGCCCACCGGCTCCACGTCCAGGTAGTGCTTGCAAAACGCGTTCACCGCGCGGGTGCCGCAGCCAAACTCGTGCTCGCGCTCCATGCCTGCCCCGTACGAGAGGTGCACGTGCCCGTACACCATGAGTGCGGGCTTCCAGCGCTCGACCAGCTCGCCCAGGCACTCGAACCCGCGATGCACGTGGTCGGGCAGGTCTCCCACGCCCGCTGCGGGACTGTGGGTCAAAAGCACGTCGAACCCGCCCGCCCGCCGGATCCTGGGCGTCAGGCGTCGGATGCGCCGGCGCATCTCCTTCTCGGTGTACTCAAAGGGCGCGTCCTTGTACCGCATGGAGCCGCCCAGCCCCAGGATGCGCAGGCCGCGGTACACGTACAGGCCGCCGTCCACGTCGATGCAGCCCCCGGGAGGGTTCTGCAGGTACGCCGTGTCATGGTTGCCGTGCACGTAGAACAGCGGCTTGTTGGTCATGGTGACCAGGAACTCCAGGTAGTCCGCGTCCAGGTCCCCCGCGGAGAGGATCAGGTCCACGTCCCCCACGCGCCCCGGGGTGTAGTAGTCCCACAGGGCCTTGTCCTCCACGTCCGAGACGACGAGCGCCCTCATCGGCCGATGACCCCGCTCACCCGCACGGCCTCGCGCGCGGCGGGGGTGAGCTCGTCCGCCCGGGGCAGCGAGCCCACGACGTTGTCGTTGAGCCAATCCATCTGCACGATCTCCTCGCTCGACAGGCAGGGGCTGCCGGGTCCCTTGATGACCTCGCCCCCCTGGCGGCGCACCTCGCCGTAGAACGGTCCGCTGGTCCCGGTGACGATGCCATTCCTCAGGACCTCGACCATCTTACGCGAGTAGTACGGCATCTCGGGGGAGATCGCGACGTCGATGACCCCGGCGGACATTCCGTACCAATAACTGACCGCCTGGACCTCGCTCGTCTTGGGGACGTCCTCCCAGGTGCCCTGGAGCAGGCTCTGCACGATCAGCTCGTAGTAGCGCCCCCAGTTCATGATGGGCAGCGCCAGGTTCTGCGCCACGCCGTCTCGCATGCGGTACAGGCCGTACTTGTTGTCGTCCGAGAGCGGCCGTGCGTAGTCGGCCCCCGAGAGCACGGTCACGCCCTCGTCCGCCAGCTCGCGCCGCCAGTCGCTCCCCTCCCGCGTGGCCCACTTGAGGTGCACCTCGGCCTTGGGGTCCACCAGCGCGGCGCCGATGGCGAAGGCGTTGATGTCCGCGATGGAGCCATAGATGGGGTAGGCGGCGCGGTAGCCCACCTTGTGGTTCTCCGCCATGGACGCGGCGAGCGCCCCAAGCAGGAACTTGGCCTCGTACGTGCGGCCGCGGTACGAGCGCACGCTCTGGTGCGGCAGGTTGAGCGAGCAGTTGAGAAAGCACACCTCCGGGTGCTCGAGCGACGCCTTCAGGGTCGCGCCCATCTGCGTGGGCGAGGTGGTGAAGACGACCCTGGCGCCGGCGGAGACGGCGTCGGCTATGGCGGAGAGGACCCTCTCGTCGGTGTCGCAGCCCTCGTACTTGCTGGTGGCGACGTAGGGGGCGTAGTCGCGCTGCAGCTCCTGGCGGCCCACCTCGTGCGCCACGGCCCAGCGGGACGACGCCAGGGTGCCGCGGTAGAGGAAGGCGACCCGGAGCGGCTCCTCGCCCGCGCGCGGGCGGCGCGGGAACAGCGCGAACGGGCCTATGGTCACGCGCGGGGCCTGGTCCTGGGCCTGTGGGTCGGGGGCGCCCCCGCTGCCGGCGGGACGGGCCGCGGGCGGCGTGGCCTCGGCCCTCTCCTCCGCGGTGCCTGCCGCCTTGGCCTCGGCGGGCGTGGGCTCGTCGACCACGGCCACCTTGTCGTCCTCGGTGGACAGCACCAGCTCGGACCAGATCTTGCCGATCCGCTGCGACAGCAGCTGGGCGGGCGTGCTGATGAGAGGCTCCCCGCCGTAGATGGAGAGGTACACCAGCAGCGCGTCGGCGGGCGTGATGTCCAGGTGGCTGCCGCCCTGCTGCCGGTACACGGTGGTGAAGTACTGGCAGTCGGCCCGCAGGCGGTCGACGGCGGCCTCGTCCCAGGGCTGCGAGAGGTCGCGGCCGTAGTAGGCGGCGAGACGGCGGTACGAGCCCTCGCGCGTGAAGTCCACGTCGTAGATGGGGACGGCGCGCCAGAACTCCAGGAACTCGCCGTACAGGCGCGACTCGCGGCCGTCCCAGTGGCTGGGGAGCAGGCGGATCACGTCAGCCTGGATCGTGGGCGAGTCCACGTACTTGAGCACCGAGACGCGCTTGTTGCCCTCCTGCACGTAGAAGCGGTGCATGAACTCGAAGACCTTGACCGGGTCGCGGAAGCCCTCGCTCACCTGGATGGAGTACAGCCGCGACCACTTGGAGGCGAACTCGGTGTTGTCGTCCAGGAGCGGCATGAAGTTGCGCGAGAAGGCGTTGCGGCGGGCGTTGGTCTTGGTGCCAACGACCAGGTCGAGCGGAACCTCCATGATGCCCAGCGCCTCTCGCCCCGAGACGTCTGCCATCGAGATCATCTCGTCCAGCGCGTGCAGGTACGGCGAGTGGCTTGCGGCCACCGCCTCGTGACGGTCCCTCTCGCCCAACCGGTGGGCCCTGCGATAGGCTTCGCTCATGGTGCGGCCGCCTCCCGTCATCTTGTTCAGACAACTATAGGATACGGCAACCGACCTGCGGGCATGGGTGAGAAGCGCGCGGGGCTACAGCATGCGGGCGAAGGCGCAGGCGGCGGCGTTGTGCGCGTCATAGGCCACCACCATGTTGCCGCCCGAGAGGTCGCACCCCACCAGGGGCACGCGCACCACCTGGTCGGGGACCTGCTCCTCGGGCATGCCCACGTCGAGCGCACCGAGCGAGAGGTAGCGTCCCGTGCTCACCAGCAGCACCATCTGCGCGTGGGATTCGGCGTAGGTCATCTGGCGCGCGTCGCAGCCCACCGAGGCCAGGTAGCGCGCCATGGTGTGGTAGCCGTGCGCCTCGCTCCCCGTGTAGAGCACGACGGGATGGCCGACCAGGTCGCCCGGCGCGCAGGACGCCCGACGCGAGAACGGCGTCCCCGCACCCGCCAGCACGCAGTAGCGCAGGCGGCGGAACAGCCGCACGGGCGCGTCGGGGGTGGGGTGCGCCCGCTCCTCCAGGCTGACCACCGCGTCCTGCCTGCCGCGGCGGACCTCGTCGCAGGGGTCGGCACCGTCGGGGACCTCCCTAAAGGCGAGCTCGGTCTGCGGGTGCTCGCGCGCCATGCGGGCAACCGCCGGCGCCATGACCGCAAGCGGTGTCGTCGCGAGGTATCCCACGCGCAGCAGCGCCGACGATCCGTCGCGCAGCCCCCGCATCTGGCGCAGGGTCTCGTCCCTCTGGCGCAGCATCTCCTCGCAGCGGGCGAGGAGGACCTCGCCCTCGCGCGTGGGGACCACCACGCCGTCGCGACGCTCCACGAGCGAGAGGCCAAGCTCCCTCTCCAATGCAGCGATGCGCTTGCTCAGCGCCGACTGCGATATGAACAGGCCCTCCGCCGCGCGCGTGTAGCTTCCCTGCCTGCACAGGAGGACGAAGGATTCCATGGAAGAGAGGTCCATGCCAGGCATTTCCAATCCCACGGGGAATGTAGTGGCTCTGATTATATGGCTCTATTCCATCGGGGAATGCAAAGGGGGCTTGCGCGGGAGGAGAACGGCGCGACCCCGTGCCCGGCGGCAGATAGCGTTGGCGTGGGAGTCGTCGGTGGCGCGCCCGATGGCGCGGACGCGTGCGCCGACGCAAGAGAGATGGAGGTTCGCATGTTCCAGATCAGTGGCAAGACCGCCGTCGTGACCGGCGGGACCTCGGGCATTGGGCTCGCGTGCGCGCGGGCGCTCCTGGAGAAGGGCGCCAGGGTCGTTGTGGCAGGGCGCAACCCCGAGCGCGGGGCAAAGGCGGTGGAGGGCCTGAGGGAGGCCTCGCCCGACGTCGCCTTCTGCAAGACGGACACGTCCGACGAGCAGAGCGTGAGGGCACTGGTGGACTTTGCCGTTGAGCGGTTTGGATCGCTCGACATCATGGTGAACAACGCGGGCACCGGCACCATGGCGACGGTGGACCAGATGACCGGCGAGGAGTGGCGCAAGGTCGTGGACATCAACCTCACCGGCGTGTTCTACGGCATGAAGTACGCCGCCATCCAGATGAAGAAGCAGGGCCACGGCGGGTCCATCGTGAGCACCTCGTCCATTGAGGCGGCCATCGGCGACCCGCTCATCCCCTCGTACTGCGCCGCAAAGGGAGGCGTGAACGCGCTCACCAGGTCGGCCGCGCTCGCGCTGGCCAAGGACGGCATCCGCGTGAGCACGGTCAACCCCGGCTACGTGGACACGCCGCTGGTGAGCCCCGAGCTCATCGGGCAGGAGCGCCACGACGAGCTGCTGGCCATGCACCCGCTCGGACGCTTCGCAAAGCCCGAGGAGATCGCACACGCCGTGGTCTTCCTGGTCGAGAACGAGTTCGTGACGGGCACCAGCGTCTACGTGGATGGCGGGTACACGGCGCATTAGCCCCTGTCGGGGGAATCAGGCGAGGCGGACGTGGGCCCCGGGCGCGATGGCCGTGTGCCCGGGGCCCGTCTCCTCTCCTACTCGGCACTGCGCTGTAGTACGTTTCTATTCTGGCGCTTCCATCGCGAAGAACCAGCACTTCTGCGGAAGCACGAACCTCGTGGGTTGTAACAGGACGGCTTGTGGCAGCTCTAACACGAGCACGGGCTACGCCGTCATCAACACCAACGACATGCCTGGCTACCTCGCGGCCTCCTCCTAGCGACCTGCAATTCTTTAGGACGGCCTCACATCGCCAGGAATTCTCCCGGCGCCATGATGCGCGGCGGCTCCACGCCCGACTCGAGCAGGTCCTTGTCGCCCGTGAGCAGCACATCGGCACCAGCCGAAACGGCGGCGCGCAACACGGGTCTGTCCTTGGGGTCGCGCACCTCTGACTCCCCGTCGAGGTCCTCGTCGGGCGTGAGGACTATCTCCACGGCGCTCGCCATCCCCGCCAGGAACGCGTCCAGCGTGGCCTGTCTGCGTGGGAACTTACGGGCGTACACGCTCCTGAGCTCGTCGACGACGTAATCGCTCACGATGGCGTCGTTGGGGGCCGCGACCGCCCTGTCATAGGCACGAGCGGCCACACCCGACGGAAAGAGCGAGGCGGAGAAAAGGACGTTGGTATCCACGAAGACGCGCATGCTAGCCCTCCCGGCGCATCTGGGCGATGACGGCATCGGCGTCCTCCTCGGACATGATGCCTGCGCGCTCTGCCTCGCCGGCCATGTCCTCCTGAAGCAGCCTCATGGCGTAGACGGCGGCGTTCACGACGCGCACGGTGCTGCCGTCCACGATGAACGTGACCTTGTCACCTGACTGCACCCCGAGCACCTCGCGTACTTCCTTGGGAATGGTGACCTGGCCCTTGGACATGACCTTGGCGTTGTCGGCGAACGTAGTCTGCATGGCTTCCTCCTATTAGCAGGGAAAGTAGGGATTGCTTGGAGGTATTGTACCCATACGTATTGTCTAGGTCGGTGAGGAGAGCTTTCGGCGAGGGGCCGGGCTACGCGGCGGAGAGCGCCTTAGCCACGGCGATGAGGAGGATGCCGGCGGCCACGACGGCGACCCCGGCGATGCGCCAGCCGTCCACGCGGACGCAGGGCGCCTCGAGCAGGCCGAGGCTGTCGACCGCCATGCCGCCCGCGAGCTGGCCGAGCATCCCGCACGACATCATCATGCCCACGCCGATGACCGGCGTGGCGACCACGTTGGCCACGGTGTAGGCGATCCCGTACAGGCCGCCGATCATCTTCCAGGGAGCGGTGCCGCGCACGGGGCGCAGCCTCCCCCGCTGGGTGACGAGCACCACCACGAGCAGGGCGGCGCTGCCCACGACGAAGTTGACCAGGCTGGCGCCGAACACGCCCACCGCGCCGGCGAGGGTAGCGTTGATCGGCGACTGAATCGAGCTGAGCACGCCCGCGGCGAAGGCGACCCCCGCGTAGCGGCCGAGGCGGCCTGACTCGCCGTCGACGGCTCCGGCATCGCGCCTCCCCACGTACACGAGGGCTATGCCCACGACCACGACCGCGCAACCCGCGATGCGGAGCGAGCCCACGGCGATCGAGCTCGTGCCCAGGAGCCCCAGCTGGTCCACGACCATGCCCATGAGGAGCTGGCCCAGCATGAACATGGTGAGCTCGAGGGCGACCCCCAAGACCGGCGTGGCGACGACGGTGAGGCACACGCTCGACACCCCGGCGAGGCCGCCGAGCAGCTCCCAGGCGGGGACGGTCCCCAGGCGCGAGAGCGCGGGCCAGCCGCCGGTCAGCAGCACCACCACGGCGAGGACGACCATGTCGAGGACGAAGCACGTGAGCGTGGTCTGGAGCGGGCCGATCTTCCGCGACAGGGCGGCGTTGGTGGGCACCTGGACGGACAGGCCGAGCCCACCCAGGATCGTCAGCAGGATTGAGGGAAGCACGTTTATGTCACCAGGCAGGGGTCGGGGGTTGGACGGAATTGGGCCGCGCCTCTCGCCTGGCGGCGGACAGCCGACCCAAGGTGCGGAGACGGGCTAGAGCACGGTCTCCATGCAGGTCTTGAGGGGGTGCATGCCCATGCGCTCGTAGAACGCGCGGGCGCCGGGGTTGAGCTCCCACACGTTGAGCGTGACGTCGTGGCAGCCGCTCTGGCGGGCGTAGGCGACGACGTGGTCAAACAGCGCGCGACCGACGCCCATGCCGCGGGTGGACTCGTCCACGCAGAGGTCATCGATGTAGAGCGTCTTGACGTCGGTGCGGATGGGGTCGCCCACGATCTGCTGGTGCACGCAGAAGGCGTAGCCCAGGACCTCGCCCGCGTCGCCGGCGGCGACGAAGATGGGGCGCGAGTCGTCGCCCACCATCGCGGCGAGCTGGTCGTCCGTGTACTTGCGGCCCAGGTCAAACAGGTCGGGTCGGCCGTCGTGGTGAATTCGGTTGACCTCGGTGAGCAGCTTGTCGATCCCGGGGATGTCGCCCCTCTGGGCGCGGCGGATCTGCATGGCGTCTCCTCTCATGAAAAAGGCGCCCGGCACCCCGAGGGGACACCGAACGCACTCGACATCTTATCCGGCCATTGCCGACTACGGCCGGCGACCTCCGATGAACGTGGAACCTATGCCGTTGGCGCCCGACGAGGGACTCGCCGGAGCATTGCTACCGTAGCAGCGACACGGTTGGGGGTCAACTGTCGGAGCGGGCGCTGTGGCGCCGTGGAATCGCGCGCGCAGGCAGGCGGCAGCCGGCTTGCATCCCAAGTGTGCTGGGGAATCGCGAGCCGCAGCAGATGGGCGAGACCTCACGAGAGGTGGACGAGCGGAGATGCTTAATCTTCCCCGGCCTCGTGCGGATCCGACCACGTCGTGCTTAATCTTCCCCGGACTCGTGCGGATTTTCGCCGATCAACTGCCCACGAGGGCTAGCAAGATTAAGCATTTGGCTCGGAAATCCGCACGAGGCCTAGCGATGCTAAGCATCCGGTTCTTGAATCCGCACGAGGCCTAGGGGCATTAAGCATCGTGGCCCGTGGCATCCCCGGGGACTGCCACAGGTCGCGTTTCCTCAGCAGGTGGCCGCGGCGGTGGAGCCGGAGGCGGCCCCATGTCCCATGCGACTCGGGCCCGACCTTTCGCAACTCGGTGGGTTGCTGGTCTCCCCCGCCCGTGCCTCGTCTACCTTCGAACCAGCAGAGGGAGGGGGCTCCAGATGATGGTGAGGCTCATTCAGCGCGAGGTTCAGCGCGGCATCGAGGTGACGGTGCTGAACGCCCCCGGAGACCAGCGGGCGGAGCGCCTCGCCGACAGGCTGAGGACCGCCGACAGCAAGATCACCGCTTACGTCAGCCAGACGGGCACCGAGCGCCGCGTGGTCCCTCTCGCCAGCGTTGCGAGCATCCGCTCCGACGGTGACCATACGCTCGTCCGACTGGTCGACGGAACGGCGCTCCACAGCCCATCGCGGCTGTTCGAGCTCGAGGCGACGCTGCGGCAGACGGAGTTCGTGCGCACCTCGCGACAGGAGGTCGTGAACCTGGACAACGTCCAGCCCATCAGGCCGGAGTTTGGCAGCAGGCTGGTGCTTGGGCTTAGGGGCGGGGGCGAGGCGGTCGTCTCGCGCAGCTACGCGCCGCAGGTGAAGTCGAGGATTGGGATCGTTGGGTAGGGAAGCCGGCGGACGAGGGGAGACACGATGGACAGCCAGAAAAGGGACCTTGCGTACGGCGTCCTTGACGGGGACGAGCACGAGAGCGCGGGACGCGCGGTGACCATGGGCGTGTTCGTGGGGAGCTCCTGGGCGGTGGCGGCGATTCTCGCGTGGGTCATGTCGGAGGCGGTCGCGTCCGGCGGGCTGGACGCGTCCACTCGCGGCGCGTCGAGCTGGGTCCTCGCCTGCCTGGCGGGGGGCGTGCTGCAGCAGCTCTGGTTCAACTTCAGGCCCACGTCGCGCCTGGGGTACGGGGGGCGCGTCGCAGGGTTTGGCGTCACGTACTTCGTCGCCCTGGCGGGATGCGCGGTGCTGGGGCAGTGGCTGCCGGCTGGCCAGCCGCTTGCCTGGGCGGGGCTCGCGAGCCTCTACCTCGCGATTCTCGCCATTCTCACGCTGGCGTTCACGGTGGCGTTCCGCAGGAGGCGCGCGGAGTACCAGGACGCGCTCGACCGCTTTCACCGCGACCGCAGGTAGGACGCGGCGGGGTGGGGGCCACGCGCTGGCGAGGCCGCCCGCACCCCGGTCCTTGGCTACTCTCCCGGGTACGAGACTCTCCAAGAGCGTCGCGACTCGGTCATCACGTGCTGCACGTCGGCGACAACAGTGCTGGCGATACCGCTACACAGCCCTGCCGAGCTTCGCGCATTCCTCGAGCTCGGGGCGGCCATCAATGCTCCCGTCCGTGGTGGTACCGCCGATGAGGAGCGTACCGGCGAGTTTCGCCTGCTCAAAGCACGAGATCCACCCGCGCAAGCCGTTGATGGCATTGTCCGCCGCATCGGGCTTCTCCGATTCCGCCGTCGCGAGCAGGTACACGTCGTGGAAGCGGTTGTTCGGGGCAAAGTAGAGCGCGTTCGCCCTATCGAGGAGGACCTTCATCTGTCCGCACATCTCGTAGTAGTAGATGGGCGTGGCAAACGCGACGACGTCCGACTGGCGAATGCACTGCACGATCTCGTCCGCGTCGTCGTGGATCACGCAGCGGTGGGAGTCCTTGCAGCCCCAGCATCCAACGCAGAACGAGACCTTCCTCCCCGCCAGCGAGATGACATCGACGTCGTTGCCCGCCTCGCGGGCGCCGCGGGCGAACTCCTCTGCCATGCGGTTGGAGTTCCCCCTCACGCGGGGGCTCGTCTCCACCACCAAGACCCTCTTGGCCATGATCCACTCCCATCCGCCTCCCCCCGGAGGCATCGCTGGGGGAATGGTATCAGCCCCGCGAGCGTGGACGCGAGACCTTTCGGGGAGCGCAGGGAGGGGTGCGAGGCAACCGACAAGCTAGGTCAAGGTCGATTCCCGCGCGACCTCTTGGCGCGGATGGGCAATCGCGCGCCGATGGTGCTTAGGAATATCGAGTATTGGCAATCGGGAGGCTTTGGGTGCTCGAGAATGTCGAGTATTGGCAGCCGGACGGGGCTCCCATGGGATTATTCACTGCCAATACTCGGCTTTCCTCAGCTGAAACGGGACCCGGATTGCCAATACTCGACTTTCCTCAGCAGGTGGTCGCCGGAATCACCCGCGACGGCTCTCGAAGCCCGCCTTCGATTGCCATGACTCCGTTTTCCTCAGCAGCTTCGCGGTCCCAGCTCCATCTGGAGCAGCCCAATCCTCCGACTCCTCACTCCGTCACCACCGCATCGCCCTCCCTCCCCTACCATGGTGCCGTGGGTGACGACGTCGCGACCGCGGAAGGGAGATGGAAGGCATGCCGCTGCTGCTCATCATCTCGCCGGCAAAGCGGATGGACGTGGTCGAGGGGCCTCCCTCGGCGTGCTCGCGGCCTGAGTTCCTCGAGCCCGCCACGCAGCTGGCGCACGGCCTGCTCGCGCTCGGTTACGACGGCGCCCGCCGGGTCTGGCGCTGCAGCGAGGCAATCGCGCGCCGAAGCTGGGCCCAGCTCCAGACGATGCCCGACGACATGCTCGCCGACCCCGCGCTCCTCTCCCCCGCCGTCACCTCCTACGTGGGCATCCAGTACCAGCACCTTGCCCCGCAGGTCATGAGCGACCGGCAGATCGACTGGCTGCGCGCCCACCTGCGAATCCTCTCCGGGATGTACGGCGTGCTCCGCCCACTCGACGGCGTGGTGCCCTACCGGCTCGAGATGCAGGCGCGCCTCCCCATGGGCGCCAGCCGCGACCTCTACGGGTTCTGGGGCGAGAGGATCCACGACGCGCTCGCGCGGGACGCCGCCGGCATGCCCATCGTGAACGTGGCGTCGCACGAGTACGCCAAGGCGGTCACGCCGTTCGCACGTGCGGCGAAAACACCCGTCCTCACCTGCGAGTTCCTGAGCCCGCGCAAGTCGGACGGAAGGCTGGTGCAAGCCGCGACCGAGGCAAAGGCGGCACGCGGCACCTTCTTGCGCTGGTGCGCCGAGCAGGGGGTGGAGGAGACGGGCGAGCTCGCCGGCTTCTGCGAGCGTGGCTATCGGCTGGATCGCTCGCGCTCTGACGAGGGGAGACTCACGTTCGTCCGCGACGAGCCCTAGGGCGTGCAGACGTCCGGGGCTGCCGGGCCCCTAGCTAGGCGCCGGCACGGTGGACCTGCCGCATGGGTGGGGGCAAGCGGCCGTCCGGCGACAGCCAACCCGCGGTCCCCTGCGGAGACGGAGGAAACGATGGCGCGACCGTCGCCGAGGCACTCCGCCAACCCCAGAAGCCAATCGAACGGCAACGGGCGACGCCGACGGCCGGCTCCGCGGCCCCATTCCGTTGCAAGACCACGCGGCCGTCGCCCGTCGCGCGCGGGGAGGCGCCTCTCACCCACTCACGCCCCTACCCCAGGCGCGCCTTCTCCCGCAGGGTGCGGGCCAGGCGAATCGTCGCCTCCTTGTTGCGCAGCGACACGCCCTCCGCCCCGGGGATGACCCAAGGGACGCTCATGCAATAAATGCCCTGCTCTGTCACAACACGCACCACGGGGTTCTCGGCCTCGGACTTCATCAGCTCGACCGACGACACGCGTCCCAGCGGCACCGTCTTGTGAACGCCGATCATCTGGAACTCCCCGTCCTGCTCAACGAGGTTGGCCTCCTTGGTGGGGCCACTCTTCTCTCCCCTGACCTCGGTGTAGTACAGAATGCGCATCGCTTCTCCTAGACATGGCTCGCCGTGTACAGGAATGCTAGATAAACTGCCCTTGTTATCCAATACCCATTAGGTGAGTGGGCCTCCGCCTGCCGCGGAGGGCAGACGCGGTGGGGGATTCATGCGGCCCTCTGCCACGCCGCCTCCGCCGGCAGAGGAGAGGCAAACCATCTCGCCCGCAGGCACCGTCCCGTCGGCGGGGTCCTCGCCGCCCTCAGTGTCCAAGCTGCCGGCAAGGGCCCCGGGAAACGCGAAGCCCCCTCCCCGCACAGCACAGCCTCTGCCAGCCCCAGGCGGCAAGCCACGGGCGCATCGCGACAAAAACACGAGTACCCTGAAAGCATGGCGCGACCCCTCCCATGGGAGCGCGCGGAACGTCCCGGCTAAACGGCGAGGCGAGAGGAGCGACCGCAATGGCAAGGGTCAGGAACATTCTGGTGGGACAGTCCGGCGGCCCGACCGCCGCGATCAACGCTAGCCTCGCGGGAGTCATGGACGCCTCGCGCGAGCTGGGGCTTCGCCCCATAGGCATGCGCTACGGCATCAAGGGGCTGCTGGACGGCCGCACCGTGGACCTCTCGTCCAACCTCCCCGGCAAGCTCGAGCTTGAGCTGCTGCGCCACACCCCTGCCAGCTACCTGGGATCCTGCCGCTACAAGCTGCCTGACCCGGAGAAGGACGACCGCCCGTACCGCCAGCTGTTCGACGAGTTCAACCGCCTGGGCGTTGGCTACGTGCTGTACATCGGCGGAAACGACTCCATGGACACCATCGCGCGCCTCTCGTCCTACGGCGAGTCGCAGGGCAGCGACGTCCGCTTTGTGGGCGTCCCCAAGACGATTGACAACGACCTCCTGGGCTGCGACCACACGCCCGGCTACGGCAGCGCCGCCAAGTTCGTTGCGACCGCGACCGCCGAGATCCAGCGCGACTCCGACGTGTACGACCTCAGCAGCGTGACCTTCGTCGAGATCATGGGGCGCGACGCCGGCTGGCTTGCCGCCGCCTCCACGCTCGCGGGGTCCGCCGGTGGCCCCTCTCCCGACGTGGTCCTGCTCCCGGAGGTCAGCTTTGACGAGGGGCGGCTGCTCGATCGCATCTCCAACCTGCTGGAACGCCAGAACACCGTGATCGTCGCCGTGAGCGAGGGCCTGCGCGCCCCGGATGGCAAGCTGCTGTGCGAGCGCGCCTCCTCCGGGGTGGGGACGGACGAGTTCGGCCACCTGGCACAGCTCTCCGGAACCGGCAGGTACCTGGCGGCGCTCACCCGCGAGCGCATCGGCTGCAAGACGCGTTGCGTGGAGCTCTCGACCCTGCAGCGCTGCGCCTCGACCACGGCGAGCGCCGTCGACCTGTCGGAGTCCCGCTCACTGGGAGCAGCCGGCGTGCTTGCCGCGACCGACAGCCAGTCCGGCGTGATGGTCGCGCTCGAGCGCACGTCCACGACGCCGTACCAGACCCGCCTGGTGAGCCTGGACGTCTCCAAGGTCGCCGACAAGGTGCGTCGCGTGCCGCGCCACTGGATCACCCCCGATGGCATGGGGCTCACGCGCGACTTCGAGCTGTACGCGCGCCCGCTGGTCCGCGGCGAGGACCGACCCGCGATGGTGGACGGCGTCCCGCAGTTCATCGCGCCGCTGCGGGGATAGTCGGGCGCGGGAGTGAGGGCGGCGGCAGTCCCAAGCGCCCGCTTAACCTTTCCGGGGCGGTCACGGATTTCGGGGCGATATGCTTAATCCTGTTGGAGCTAGCACGACTTTACGGGCATAAAAACAGTTCTCGCCCCGGGATCTTTAAGCACAGCGGGAGGCGCCTCCGTTCTCGCCCCGGGATCTTTAAGCACGGCAGGAGGCGCCACCGTTCTCGCCCCGGGCTCCTTAAGCGCGGACCTGCCAAGGATCGCGCGCGTGGGCGACGAGAAGGCCAAACGCCGCAGCCCCATCGCTCCCGCACGTGCCCGGGAACGCCCTACGCGCCAAGGCAGGACCCACGAGAGTGGAGTCTCTCAACCTCCGGCATCGGCACCTTCCGAAGGCAATCACCGGCGCCACCACCGCCCCACTCGCCTACGATGGAGCCCGAGCCAATGCCGCGCCGGCACCACGCCCGCAGTCGGAAGGGAGACGGCATGGGAAGCATCCGCATCAGTGACACCACGCGCGAGGAGAGGATCCGCATCGTTGCCGAGGCCCTGAGCTGGGGCGACGACTGCGGCGACTGCTCGCTCGACGCATGCGGCATCGACAAGTACTACCTGCCGTACATCGAGGGCCAGATGGAGCTGTCCGAGCTCAACATGGCCCGGGCCACGCGCGCCTACGAGCAGGGGGACGGCGGCCGCGGCCGCAGCGGTTCCTGCGCCATGTGATCGTTCGCGATGGCCTCCGGCGAGGGTCGCCGCCAGGGGCTCCCGTCGTCCTCGCCGCCAAGAACGGCTTCCGCCCACCCATGGCATGGCACAGGTCTCCCCCCCATCCGAGGTCATTCTCGTAGCCTTCAGTGCCGCCACTTCTTGGCACGCAACCCCATTGCATCACGGCAATTAGCTTTACCTGCCATTTTCTGGCATTAGACAGCCCTTGTCCCCGTCTGCGAGTCGATAAGCTTCCATTAAGTATTCAATCGACTTCCCACAGACCGGAGACACCCATGCAGAAGAGCCGAATCCTCACGGGGGCGACCGCAACGGCGGCCACGCTTGCACTCACCGCGTCGCTCGTGCCTGCGCCGGCACTCGCCGAGGCCGTCGACGCGACCGCCCAGCCAGCCGCAACCGACCAGGCGCAGCCCACATTCGGGCAGCAGGCGGCGGACGCGGGCGAGACGAGCGAGGCCACCGCGCCCGCAGCCACCTCCGCTGGCTCCGCGGCAGACGCCGCCCCAACCACATCGCAGCCCGCTGCCTCGACCCCGACGGATGGCGACGCAGCTACCACGGCGAGCGAGACGACATCCGACGCGCAGCCCACGGCAACCTCCCAGCCAGCGGCGACGGTGGCCCGCTCCGCCTCCCCCGCCCCGGCGGAGGCGCCCGCGGCCACAGGCACGGTGACGCTGGATGCCAACGGCGGGACCTCCGCGGCAACGGTTGCGGCTGGTTCTCCCCTGCCCGCGGCAACCCGCGATGGCTACGTCTTCCTGGGATGGACCCTTGACCAGAGGGCCGACGTCGAGGGTTCCAACGCAAAGGAGAAGTTCACCGTCGACTGGTGGGAGGGCGACGCGGCACCGGCGGACGGCGAGCACCCGCAGTCGATCAACTACGGCAGGGCGAGCGCCGGAACCCTCCACGCGCTGTGGGCCAAGACCGACGCGGTGGCGACCGTCTACGGATTCATCTCGCTCAACGAGCCGCAGACTGGCACGCTCCCCGGCGACATCGCGGCGAAGACGTCCGACTCCGCATCGTTCGACACGCAACACGGCGCGGTGATCGACGCCAACGGCAACACTGCCGTGACCCTGCGCTCGTACCTCGACACCACGCTCGTGAAGGACCAGCTCGCCAGCGCGGGGTCCTCGCTCTCGCTCATCACGGGCGCGGTCGCGGAGTTCCCCAACCCCACGGCGGTCACGCTGCGCCAGGTCACCAGCAGGTTCACCGTCTCGTACACGCTCGACGGCCTCACGAACCCCACGGGCTACACGCTGCGCGAGCTGACTGACGGGACGTTTGCGGGCTCGTCCGTCTACGCCGTCGACCAGGCGGGCATCACGACCGCGACCGACCCCGACACGGGCATCGCCACGGTCACCGTGCCCATCACGCTCACGGGCAGCTACGCGAGCTTCGACGAGCTTCGCGCGGCCATCAACGGCGTGGGCAAGAACCTGGTGCTCGACCTGGATGCCACCGTCGCCAACAAGGACGGCGACCACGTGATCAAGGGGACCGTCGGCGGAACCATGGGCGCCACGGCCGTGTTCTCGCGCGGCCGGTCGAAGGACGGCAGCTACTACACCTACAAGTACGCCATCCCCTTTACGTTCCAGTGGACGGGCGAGCAGGGCGACTTCCCCGAGGCAGGAGGCGGTGCCAGCGACGCCAGCGGCTCCGACAGCACCCTGGGCGCAAACGACGCGAAGGCGATCCAGCTGACGCTGAGGTCGCACGAGGTCGTCCCGACACCGACGCCTGACCCGGAGCCCAAGCCGGCGTCGGAGCCCGCACCAGAGCCGACGCCCACGCCCGCCCCGACGCCACAGCCCGCCGGCACGACGACCGTGACCGTCACGCGCGTCACCCGCACGCCGACGAAGGCAGCCGCGAAGCAGGCCAGGGAGCGACTCCCCCAGACGTCCGACGCCACGACCAGCCCCGTCCCGTTCGCCCTGGCGGCGCTCGCGTCCCTCGCCGCGGCGCTGGGGCTCCGTCGCCGCCGCGAGTAGGCCAGCGGCCACATGCCCGAACCGCAGCCACACACAAGTGGCTTGCGACGCACCGGGGAGGTCCCGCACCGCGCGGGGCCTCCCCCTTCGTCTACGCCCCCTGCGAGAAGAACGCCACCGCGATGGCGCCGGGCCCCACGTGCGTTCCGATCGACGCCCCCACCGAGCAGATGGGGAGCCCCTCGACCATGCCCTCCCACAGCTCGTGGGAGTCCTCCACGTACTTGCGCAGGGTCCTCTCGCCTCCCTCGCTGCAGGCGAGCGCGAACGGGCGGCGAAAGTCCACGGGATGCTCCCGCACCAGCTGCACCAGCAGGTTCCGGCCGTTCCGGGAGCCGCGTGCCTTTCCCACCAGCTCCACGCGGCCGTCGCGCACGGCCACCACCGGCTTGATCGCGAGCAGCGCGCCCACGCCCGCCGCCGTCGAGCTTATGCGGCCGCCACGCCGCAGGTACTCCAGGGTGTCGAGCAGCGCCAGAACGTGGACGTCGCCGCGAGCCTCCTGCGTCAGCCGCGCGACCTCCGCCGCGGGGAGGCCCCTCTCCACCTGCATGAGCGCGTACTCAACCAGTATCTGCTCGCCGATGCACACGTTGAGCGAGTCCACCACATGCACCCACGGGCGACCCTCGGCGGCAACCATCGCGCTCTGCCAGGTTCCCGAGAGCCCGCTCGAAAGCGTCACCGCCACCACGTCCTCGCCCGCCTCGTGCGCGCGGTCGAAGGCCTCCGCAAAGGCCCCGGGCGCGACGGCGCCGGTCGAGGGCATCTCGTCCGACTCGACCAGCAGCTCGAAGAAGCGCTTGCTCGACAGGTCCACGCCATCGCGGTACACGGTGTCGCCAAACGCCACGGTCAGCGGCAGCACGGTGAGGCTCGCGTGGTCAAAGCCCACGATGTCGGATGCGGAGTCGGTGATGACGCGAACGGTCATGGGTGTCCCCCTCCCCCGGGGCAAGCCCGGCGGTAGCTAGGTGAGAGTTGCCTGGTAGATGTGGTTGCCGCCCCTCCCGACGGCCCTGCGGTGCCGGGAGGCTGCAGCTAGCCCCGGATCTCCTCGAGGCGCGAGAGGATCTGGGCGAGCCAGCCGTAGAGCCGGCTGCGCTCGTCGGGGCTGAGGTCGGCGCTCGCCTGGCGGACCACGTCGTCGATGATCTGGTCCATCTCCAGCGCGATCCCCTGGCCGAGCTCCGTCAGCCGCACGGGCGCGCGATAGCGGCCGGCGCCCATCTCGCCACCCGACGCACGATGCACGAGGCCCTCGCGCCCCAGCTTCGCCACGGTGCGCGTCACGGCGGCGCGGTCCTGGTGGATCAGCCGCGCGAGTTCCGCCTCGGAGAAGCCGGCGTCGCTCTGGCCCAGGTAGTACAGGACCATCGTGTCGGTCCCCCGCAGGCCGAGGGGGCCCATCTTCTCCGACTTGATGCGCTGGACCTCCTTGTTGAGGGCGTAGACCACGCCCACGAAGTTCTCGAAGCGGTCGTTCATGGGGCTCCCCTCCATCGGAACGTGGTGCGGCGTGAATCCTGTGGGGTGGTTAGATGGGGGCGGCGCAGGCTGTGGGTCGCAGGCCTTCGCGACCCAGGCGCCGGCATGCAGTCCGGCCGTTCGTGACCCTCACTTGTTGATTCGTCAACATCTTAAGGCTGTATTGTCCGTCTGCAAGCACAAGTTGTTGCGTCGTCAACATCTCAACACATGAGGGAGCCGCCAGGAACGGCATCTGGCCCGGCGCGAGGCGATGCCTGCTGAGGAATATCGAGTTGTGGCAATCCAGGCCCCGTCTCTGCCGAGGAAAGCCGACCTGTGGCAGCGAAAGGGTGCCGCCGTCGGCCACTATTCGACATTCCTCGGCGGCAGACGGCCTTCAGGGTCCCTCCCATTGCCACAGGTCCAATTTCCTCAGCAGCCAGCGGATGCCGGGGTCCCCTCCCATTGCCACAGGTCGACTTTTCTCAGCTGCCTCCCCGCCGGCTAGGTCGGGGCGCCGGTTCGCCCGGCCTCTTTGAGCCGCTATCCTGGCTCAGGCGTTCTCCGAGGGCTCGTCGGCGAGGCCCAACCCCGCCTGCCGCCATCCCCAACAGCTTGCCGTCCCCAGGACAAGGACGCATGGAGGGAGCGGTGCGAGTGCCGCCTCCCGGACGCGTCACGGATGTTGATGTTCACTAAGAAGTGACGCAGATGGTCACCGGAAATTGCGCATGGTGA
>CAJMNO010000017.1 GCA_905214865.1 uncultured bacterium
CGTTCCCTTGGGTTCTCGGGGCTACCGCTCTGGCTTCAGCTTGACTGTAATGGGGTGCTTAACTCCACGAGCTCCCGTGTGGATTTCGGGGAACGATGCTTAGCCGCCCTAGCCCCCATGCGGATTTCGGAGGCAGATGCTTAATGTCGCTAGCCCTCGTGTTGGTGGTGCGACGGAAATCCGCAAGAGGCCGGGGAGGGCTAAGCAGCGCGAGGACAAATCCGCATGAGGCCGGGGGGAGCTAAGCATGCTCGGCAGGGAGAGACCCCGGGCTACGGCCGTACGCCCGCTGTCTAGGTCTGGAGAACCGTCCGGGGGCAGGGACCCCGGGGGAGAGGACTCCCCGAGCGAGGAGACTCAGCAAGCCGAGGCTCAGCTCGAACGAACCCGGGGCGCGGTGTGCGCGCAACGGGCTCAATGTGTCCATGACTCTCCGTGACGTGCGTGCGAGAAAAAACGGGGACGGTCCCATGCGCGGAACCGTCCCCGTGTCACGAGCGCCCTCAGGCCCCCTACTTCTTCTTCCTGCTGGACCTCACGGTCTTCGCGCGGGTGGTGCCGCCCTTCGCGGACGACCTGCCCGCGGAGCTCTTCGCGGCGGTCGACTTGGTCGCAGCCGGCTTTGCCGCGACGGTCTTGGACGCGGTCGGCTTGGTCGCGCTGGTCTCGGTTGCCTTGGGCTCCGGCTTGGCGGCCGTCGCGGCCTTCGCGGCGGGCTTGGGCGAGACGGGCTTCGTCGCGGCAGCCGCCGTCGCCTTGGCGGGCGCGGCCTTTGCGCTCGCGGTCGTCTTCGCGGCAGCCTTTGGCTCCGGCTTGGCGGCTGCCTTGGCAGCAACCTTGGGTGCGGCCTTCGCGGCGGGCTCAGCCTTGACCTCAGCCTTTGCCACGGGCTTTGCCTCCGCCTTCGCTGCTGTGGCCTTGGGAGCGGCCTTGGTGGCAGCGGGCTTCTCTGCCGTCTTGGCAGAAGCCTTGGTTGCGGCAGCGGCCTTCGCGGGGGCCTTCGCTGCAGCGGTGGTCTTGGCAGCGGCCTTCGCCGCCGGCTTGGCCTTGGGCTCTGCCTTTGCCGCGGGCTTCTCGCTTGCCTTTGTGGCAGCCTTCGCCTGGGACTTGGGGGCAGCCTTCTTGGCGGTGGCAGGCTTCACGGCAGGCTTGTCATCCAGTTTCGCGGCGACCTTCGCAGCGGGCTTTGCCTCCACCTTGGCAGCCGGCTTGGCCTTGGCCGCAAGGTCCACGCCCTCGGACGCAAGCTCCTTCTCGATGTCCTCCAGCATCAGGGGCATGAAGTAGCGAAGCTGCTTCTTCCACCAGTAGGGGTCGTGGTTCACGTCGTAGCCCCAGAAGTCGCACCAGTGGGGCACGCCCAGGCGGTCGAGCTCGTGGTCGATGGCGCGGACGTCGTCCTGGCCGTCCTCAAACGCGCCCTGCCCAACGCAGAACAGCAGGCTGCGATGGCGGTACAGCTCCACGTAGGGGTGGTTGAGGGGCATGTTGGGGAGGAACGAGACGATGTCGTTGTCGTAGAGCGTGGGGTTGGACCAGTCGCCAAAGAAGTAGCTCGCGCGATAGACGCCCGAGAGGGAGAGGCAACCCTGGAACAGGTTCGGGCGGCGGAGCGCCGCGAGCGCGGCATGCGTGGCGCCCATGGAGCAGCCCATCGCCAGCGGGCGCAGCTCGGAGCCGTTGAGCTCGTGCACCTGGGGCAGAAGCTCGTCGGTCACAAAGCGGAAGTAGTCCTCCTGGCGCTGTGCCCTCTTGGCCTTGTCCCCGGCGAGGTCGCTCCAGCTCCCCTGGTCGGCGTTGTCCACGGAGAACAGCTGGATCCTCCCACCGTCGATGTACTCGGCGAGGGGCTCGAGGAGGCCGTCCTGCTCAAACGACTCGCAGGTGTGGTCCTGGGTCTGGAAGGTGACGATGGGGTAGCCCTTCTCGCCGTAGACGATCATGGACATGTCCTGGCCCAGGGCGTCGCTGTGGATGGTGTGGAGTTCGCGCTTCATGGTCATCGCCCGCCTTTGTTGCAGATTCGGTTATACATTTACGCGAAGAACCGCTTGTCAAGCATTCGGACAAAAACTTACGGTCAACGGTTCATTTTAGCAGGTGGACGCTATTGTGTGCAAAACTGGGCACCTCAGGGGAACCTGGCGGAGACCGAGCGTGTCCTGATGGCCCCAAATTGGGTCAGAATCGTAGGGATGCCTGCCGGCACGCGTTGTGCGATCAAATCGAGGGGGTGTGACGTGGGGGAGAGGAACGATGCACCGCGGGACGCGGCGTGGTCCTACCGGGTGTACGTGCTTCGCTGCGAGGACGGGTCCCTCTACTCCGGGATCACCACCGACGTGGCGCGTCGCATGGCGGAGCACCTGTCGCGGAGGGCGCCCGGGGCGCGCTACACCCAGCGCCATCCCGCCGTGGCGCTCGTGGGCCTGTGGCGCGCCTCGGACCGCTCGTCCGCCTGCAGGCTCGAGTGGCGCCTTCACCACATGACGCGCTCCCAAAAGCTGCGGCTCATCGAGTCGCCGGAGCTCGCCGGCGAGGAGTGGGAGCCGGTCCCCTCCCGCGAGCGGGAGCGCCTGTGGGAGGAGGGGCTGCGGCGCAATGGGGGCGAGTAGGGCCGCGTGCGTCATCGCCTCTCGTCCGGGGTCACGGGTATGCTCTGTGAGACGGCCGGCTAGGAGCAGGGAGGACGCATGATCGAGATCGAGTGCCCCAAGTGCCACACGGTGTTCGAGGAGGACGAGTCCAAGTTCGCGGACATCGTCCGCCAGGTGCGCGACGCCGAGTTCAACCGCGAGCTCTCGGCGCAGACCAAGGCGCTCGAGCGCGAGAGGGAGTCCGCGGTCGCCGAGGCGGCGGCGAGGGCCAGGGAGGCCTCGCAGGGGGAGGTCGCCAAGAGGGACCAGCAGATCGCCCAGCTCAAGGCACAGATCGAGGCTGCCAAATCGCAGCAGGAGCTCGCGCTCGAGGGCGCCCGCGCGCAGTCGCGGGAGGAGGTCGCGTCCCTCAAGGCGCAGCTTGAGTCGCAGGAGGCCGCCGCCAGGCTCCGCGAGGAGCGGCAGAGGGGCGAGGCGGACCGCGCGCTCGCCGAGAGGGACCGGCAGATCGGCGAGCTGCGGCAGCAGATCAAGGCGCAGGGGGACGCGTTCGAGGACCGCAAGGCGCTCGCCGTGAGCCAGGCGACCGCTGCGGTGGAGCGGGAGCGCGACGACTTCCGCCATAGGGCGGAGCTCGCGCAGAGCGAGACCAAGCGCCTCTCCCAGCAGCTTGAGGACGAGCGCGCCTCGTCGCTCCGCCGGCAGGAGGAGATCATCCGCCAGAAGGACCAGGAGCTGGAGGACTACAAGTCCATGCAGTCCCGCCTCACGGTCAAGATGGTGGGGGAGAGCCTGGAGCAGCACTGCGAGACCGAGTTCAACAAGTGGAGGAGCGCCTTCCCCCTCGCCACCTTTGGCAAGGACAACGAGGTCGTGGCGGGGAGCAAGGGGGACTTCGTCTTTAGGGACTACGACGAGGCGGGCACCGAGTACCTGTCGGTCATGTTCGAGATGAAGAACGAGGAGGGCGAGTCCACCAACCGGCACAAGAACGCCGACTTCCTGGACAAGCTCGACCGCGACCGCCGTAACAAGAACTGCGAGTACGCCGTCCTCGTCACCACGCTCGAGAAGGACAACGAGTTCTACAACCAGGGCATCGTCGACGTGAGCGGCATGTGCTCCCACCCCAAGACGTACGTGATACGCCCCCAGTTCTTCATCCCGCTGCTCACCTTCCTCCAGTCGGTGGCCCAGGGCACGCTCGACTACCGCCGCCAGATCGAGCGCCTCAAGGGCGAGAGCATCGACATCGAGTACTTCAACCAGGCGCTGGGCGACTTCAAGGTCGGCTTTGGGCGCGACTGCGAGCATGCCTCCAAGAAGCTCTCCGACGCCATCGACGGCATCGATCGCGCCATCTCGCAGCTCGAGCGAATCCGTGAGTCGTTCCGCCTGACCGAGACCCACCTGAGCAGGGCCAACCGCAAGGCGGAGGACCTCACCATCAAGCGGCTGACCAAGAACAGCCCGCTGCTGGCCGAGCGCTTCTCCCAGCTGGATGAGGCGCCCGCGCAGGGGGAGGGGATCGAGCCAGACCAGGTGGAGACGCCCGACGCGGGGAGGCAGGGGAGCTAGGGCACCCCAACCCTCGCGATTGCCGCGTCCGTGGCGGGGGAGAGGGGCGTGGCCCCTCCCTCGGGGCTCGACCCCATGGCTACGAGTTCGTGGGCTCCGCGACCTGGACCACGACGGTGGAGCCGACCTTCACGATCTGGTCGGTCCCCGGCGTGGTGTTGGCGATCGTGCCGGCGGTGACGTCGTCGGTCATCACGTCGGTCCCACGCTCCACGATCAGGCCCATCCCGCTCAGGAGCTGGGACGCTCCCGTGTACGACATGCCGGAGAGGTCGGGAATAGAGACGCTCTCGTGCGTGTCTCCCTCGGACACGAGGTCACCGGCCTTGGAGTCGGGGCTCGGCCCGTCGGAGATCACGAGGTCGATCTTGGTGCCCTTCTTCTCCTGTGCGCCGGGGGTGGGGCCCTGGCTGATGACCTTGCCCGCGGCGACGGTGCTCGAGTATGCGTGCATCACGTCGTCCTTCACGAAGAAGCCGGTCTGGGCGATCTTGTCCAGGGCCCTCTCCTCGGTGAGCCCCACGAGGTTGGGGACGTCCTTGGTCGGGGAGGCGGACTTGCCCACCTTCACGGTGACGGTTGACCCGACCGCAACGGAGGTCCCCTCGCACGGCGAGGTCGCGATGACCTTGCCGTAGTCCGCCGCGTTGTCGGTGCCCTGCTCCTCCACGGTCACCTGCAGCCCGTCCTGCTCCAGGTACTGGGAGGCGTCCGAGCTGGTCTGACCAACCACGTCGGGCACGTCCACGTGCGCCACCAGGCCAAAGCAGTTGGTGAGGATCAGGGACGAGCCCAGGAAGCCCGTCGCCACCACAAAGGCGAGGGCGCGCGCCCAGCGGGGGACGGCGCGCAGGCGATGCCGCCGCGCGGCCCCACGGCTCCCCTTGGGGAGGATGCCCGTGACGTCAACTGACGCGGCGGTCACGGCTCCCGTGGACGACAGGTTGGCCTCCTCGTCCTGGGCAGTCGTGATGTCGGGCAGCACACTCCCATGGGATGCGGGAACACATTGGCCTGCGCTGGGCTTCGGGGAATCGTCGCGTGGGGCCGGGGCGGGGGCGCCTGACTCCTTGCCGCCGTCCTGGGGAGAGACCTGCGCCTCCGGTGTCGCGAAGTGCCTTCCCCGGCGCGGGGCCTCGTCGCCCGCCTCCAGGGGCATGGGCCTCTCATCGCCCTGCTGGTCTCGCACGCGCTGCCTCCCCCCGATGAAAGTTGCGTCGCTTCTCGCATCAGTCATCTTAGGGCATGCATGCGCAAAAGGTAACTATGAGGGATGCGTGCATGGCGAGCCCCACGCGCACAAGGGGGAGAGACGCCCTGCTCAGGGGGTTGATGAGTGTTCTACCTTGGGATACGTCTGTTGAGGGTCGTTATTCTCGCCTAGAAAAACCTGCCGTCCGCCGAATATTCCGATGTCCCAGAATCACTCTTACAACGCGTCGGAGGCCTGCAGCATGAGGGAGAGGACCAGGGCGAGCCCGTCCTCCAGGCTCGCGAGGTCGACCCACTCGTCGCGCGTGTGGAGGAGCGAGCCCCTCACGGCGCCCACGCAGATGGAGGGGATGCCAAGGGAGAGGGGGATGTTGGCGTCGGTAGAGGCGGGGGAGGCATCCACGTCGCGCCCCGTGACGGAGCGGATGGTGTCAGCGCTCCGCTTTGCGAGTGCGGCGAGCCTGCGAGCGTCGACCGGGCCGTTGCCAGGGCGGACGCCGATGGTCTCGACCTCGATGTCGACGCCGTCGCGCCGGCACGAGTCGAGGGCGGCCCTGAACAGGCCCTCCATGCGCTTGAGGTTTGCCGCGGACTCGCTCCTGAACTCGAAGAGGGCGCCCGCCTGGGAGGCGATGGAGTTGACGGTGCCACCGCCCTCCATGTGGCCCACGTTGATGGTGGTCTTGGCACCCGTGTCGGGGTCCACGGGGAGCTCGATGGCATAGAGCGCCTCGATGACCTGGCACAGAACCTCGACCGCGTTGGGGCGGCCGAAGTTCTGGTACGAGTGGCCTCCCTGGGTCTTGACGCGGATCCTGAAGCGCTCGGACCCCACGGCATGGCTGATGCACTGCGAGAGGTAGAGGTCAAACGAGCAGAACGAGCGCACGTGCCTGCCCTTGTCGCGCAGTCCCTCGAAGAGGGCTCGCGTGCCAGCGAGGTTGCCCAGCCCCTCCTCGCAGGTGTCGGCGACCACCAGGATGTCCACGTCGCGCGTGGCGCGGTCGTAGGCGCCGTCGTCGTGAAGCAGGTGCCGGGTCGCCGCCATGAGGGCCACGAGGTTTGCGGTGTCGTCGCCCACGCCCGGCGCCATCATGCGGCCGTGCTCGATGCGAACGGGGAGCGGGTCGGTGTCGGGAAACACGATGTCGGTGTGGGCGGAGAACACGGCGACGTCACGGGGCTTCCCGTCCTTGCGGGGATGCCTGCCGCGAAGGAGGCAGAGCACGTTGCCCTGCTCGTCGATGCGCACGTCCTTGGCGCCCTGGCGACGGAGCCAGTCGGCTACGAACGCCTCGCGCCTGCCCTCGTGATGCGTGGGGGAGGGAATCGCCGCCAGTTTGGAGAGGAGGCGGACCTCCTCCTCGTGGTAGTTCCTTGCGTAGCTTCGGGCGTGCCTCAGCAGCGTGGCGTCCATCCGTGCTCCCCTGTCTCGCGTGGATGGCTTAATCATAGCCACTGGTGGACGGGCTCAAAGCGTCGGCGGACGGCAAGTTAACCGAGTTTAAAAAGTTTCCAAAAGTCACATGGCGCGCTGCACGGCCCGCGCCCATCCCTCAAGGAGCCGCTCCGCGTCCCCCTCGGGCATGGTGGGCACGAACACGTCCCCGCCCTTCCGCAGCGAGCGCACCTCGTCGGTGCCGTCCCAGAACCCCGTGGTGAGGCCAGCGAGATAGGCGGCGCCCATCGAGGTGGTCTCGATGTTGCTCGGGCGGTGGATGCGCGCCCTCAGGACGTCTGCCTGGAACTGCATCAGGAAGCCGTTTCGCGACGCCCCGCCATCCACGTCGAGTGTGACGATCTTGCGCTGCGCATCGGCCTCCATGGCGCGGACGAGGTCACAGGTCTGGTAGGCAAGCGCCTCGAGCGCCGCCCTCGCGATGTGTGCGGGCGTGGTGCCGCGGGTGAGCCCGCAGATGAGGCCGCGGGCATCGGGGTTCCAGTACGGGGCGCCGAGTCCCGTGAACGCGGGGACGATGTAGACGCCGCCCGTGTCCGGTACGCTGCGGGCGAGGTACTCGGTGTCCTCGGCGGAGCGAACGATGCCCAGCTCGTCGCGAAGCCACTGGATGAGCGCGCCGGCGACGAAGACGCTCCCCTCGAGTGCGTACTGGGTCCTCGTTGCCTCAGGCGGTGCGGCGGCGATGGTCGTCACCAGGCTGTTCTTCGACGCCACGGGCTGGTCGCCCGTGTTCATCAGGAGGAAGCAGCCGGTGCCGTAGGTGTTCTTCGCCTCTCCCGGCTCAAAGCAGCACTGGCCAAAGAGGGCGCTCTGCTGGTCTCCCGCGATGCCCGCGATGGGGATGCCCGAGGGAATGCCCGGGTAGGAGGTCTCGCCAAACACGTGGGCGGAGGGCAGGACCTCGGGCATCATGCAGGAGGGGATGTCAAAGAGGTCGAGGAGGTCCTGGTCCCAGCGGCACTCGTGGATGTTGTAGAGCATGGTGCGGCTGGCGTTCGTCATGTCCGTCGCGTGCACCAGGCCGCCCGAGAGCACCCACAGAAGCCAGGTGTCGACCGTCCCAAACAGCAGCTCTCCCGCCTCCGCGCGCTTGCGCGCTCCGGGGACGTTGTCCAGGAGCCACCTGATCTTGCTCGCGGAGAAGTACGCGTCGGGGAGAAGGCCGGTCTTGTCCCTGATGGACCGTGCCACCCTGGGGTCGCCGCAGAGCTCCTCAACCATGGCGGCAGTCCTGCGGCACTGCCACACAATGGCGTTGGCGATGGGCTCGCCGGTCGACGGGTCCCACACGATCGTGGTCTCGCGCTGGTTGTCGATGCCGATCGCGGCCACGTTGGACTCGCTGAGGTGATGGCGACTCACGAGCTCGGTGAGCGAGCCCAGCTGGGAGTAGAGGATTTCCTGCGGGTTGTGCTCCACCCAGCCTGGCTTGGGATAGATCTGCTGGTAGGTTCGCTGGACGCTGTCCACGACCGTGCCGTCGTGGTCCACGAGCACCGCCCGGGACGACGTGGTCCCCTGGTCGAGTGCGATCACGTAGCGCTTCATGCCCGTGCCTCCCCGCATCGCTGCGACATCCAGTCGACGACGTCCGCCATGACCCTCTCGGCGTCTGCCTCCTGCAGTATCTCGTGCCGCATGCCCTCGTAGACCGTGCAGGTGACGTCCCTCACACCGCTGCTGCGAGCGAGGTCGGCGGCGGCGCGCACCCCCTTGCCAAAGTCTCCCACCGGGTCACCCGCGCCACCTATGTACAGGAGCGGGAGGCCGGATGGGATGCTGCGCGCGCACGCCGGGTCGCAGGCGTGCTCGGTCAGCTCGGTGAGCGTCGCATACCCGCCGGCGGAGAACGGGAAGCCGCAGGCGGGGTCGGCGATGTAGTCGTCCACGTTCCCCTGGTCAAACGACAGCCAGTCAAAGTCGGTGCGTGCCCCGGGGATTGCCTTGGAGTAGGCGCCGTCTGCCATGGAGTGGAGCAGGGAGCTCTTGTGGTCGTCTCCCCTCGTGGCGCAGATCAGGCGCGCGACCCTGTTGCCCATGCGGGCCTTCGAGACGGCCACCGTCCCCGTTCCGCAGATCACCGCACCGGCAAGGCCGTCGCCGTGGCGCTGGACGTAGTTGAGCGTGACGAAGCTGCCCATGGAGTGGCCGAACACGAAGGGCGGGACCCCCGCACCCCAGCGGTACTCGGCCAGCCGGCGCATGCGGCCGACGTCCTCCACCAGGAAGCCCGCGCCTCCATGGGAGGGGATGTCTCCCCAGCGGCTCTCGTCCGCGCTCGCCCCGTGGCCAATCTGGTCGTACCCGCAGACTGCGAACCCCGCCCGTGCCAGCGCCCGCGCAAGGCCCTCGTACCTCTCGATGTGCTCGCACATGCCGTGGACCAGCACGACGATGCCTCGCGGCTCGGACCCGCCAGCCACGGGCTCCCAGAGATACCCCCTCAGGGTCGTGGTGCCGTCGGACGAGGCGAGGCTCACGCGCTCCCCCGAGGCCACCTGCCAAGCACCCTCCGAAGACATGCGCCCCCCGTTCCTCTCCACCCAACGTTTACGCAGGTCATTGTGGCAGGAAGCGCCACCCCCGCATGAGAGGGGAGTATAGGGGTGCCCCCGTGGTCGCTTGAGGTTTCCTCCGCGAGAAGTGATAAAACGTCGGTGGAGACTCGCCTCCCCATCGCCGCGTCCCGTCCGCGGGGCACGGTGGCCCGCTTGGCGGAACCCCCCGACTCCCGCCTCCCGGATTGGGGAAGAACCATTCGCCGGGGACCACACTTGACCGCCGACTCAGATGGAGGGTGCACATGAGCGGATACCACTGCAGCGACTGCATCTTCGCGAGTTTCACCCAGAACGAGCACACGGGGCTGTACCAGGGCGCCTGCGCGCGCGGCTACACCCTTGCGGACCCGCACGTGTCCAAGCGGCCCGACATGTTCTTCTGCGACCGCAAGGACGGCCTGGTTCCCGTCATCGACCCCTATGGCAAGGAGTACCTGAGGACCAAGAACGTGTGCGAGCGCTTCCAGCCCGACGAGCAGGACATCCCGCAGCGCAGGGGTCGCCGTGATCCGCTCTTTGGGCAGGGCAGGTAGCCATGGTCCTCATGGTGCACGGCTCCGTCCTGGACCAGCGGGTCGACGCGATCGTGAACGCGGCAAACTCCACCCTGCTGGGAGGGGGTGGCGTCGACGGCGCCATCCACCGCGCGGCGGGTCCGCGGCTCCTCGAGGAGTGCAGGGGGCTTGGCGGCTGCCCGACGGGGGAGGCCCGCGTGACCGGCGCGTACGACATCGCGGGCGTCAGGCACGTGGTCCACACCGTCGGCCCCGTGTATGACGCGCGCGATTCCGGAAGATGCGCGTCCCTTCTCGCCTCCTGCTACCGCCAGAGCTGCGAGGTGGCGCTGGGCGCGGGCGACCGGTCCATCGCGTTTCCCGCAATCTCGTGCGGGGTCTATGGGTATCCGCTAGAGGATGCCGTTGAGGTGTCGATCGGCGCTCTCCGCCCCTATGCGGAGAGGTTCGACCGCATCGTGCTTGCCATGTTCGGCCTGGGGGAGTACCAGCGGGCCACGCGGGTGGCGAGGGAGCTCGTTCCCTGTCGAGAGCTGCCCAACGGGTTGGAGATGGAGCTGAGCTGACCCAGGCGGTTTGGGACCGCCGTACGTTGAGCGGGGGAGGACGGCAGGTGGGCGCACCGTCATGCCAGTGGCACGTGGGGGAAGGCGCCTGCATGGGAGAGGAGTCATGCATCGCGTGGCACGCCCATCTGCCCTGTTCCCGCAATAACCTAGCAAGTAACTAGGAATTGAGGGAATTATGCACCTCATGGCGAGGCGTGTCAACGCGCTTCTCGGGGAAATGACGGGAGCGCGATTGTCTCGGTGGGGTGTTGGCTGCCAGCTCCCTCTGCCTGGGTATGACGCTTACACGCATTCATGTCGTGGCTTTCGAATGAACTTTTCGGTGTCATCAAACGCTAGCTTCATGCTTGCACTTATATATCATGAAAAGCTGTAAAAATACGATAAAAGATTTCTAGACTTATCTATGGGGCTCAGATAGCATTGGTCATGCGCCAGCGGTGTCCGTGTGCGGGCGGCGCCTTCGGAGACGGAGGCAATGCCTATGGATACAATCCTCGAAGTCCTGCAAGCCCTCGCGCTCGTCGCGAGCATCACCCAGTCCGCCCTCGGCATCGCCAGGGAGGTGAGGGAGATGGCAAGGGAGCATAAGCACGATAACGGATAGCGCAAGGAGATGAAGAAAGCCCGGCGGCGACCGGGCTTTCGAATCGAAACACCCTGCGCCGCCCGCATCATCCTCTAACCCAGGACGGGCACCGCTGGTGCACTTACATCATACCCAAGAGGAAGGTCCTCAGTCCAGCCCACTCTTCCCAGCTCTCTGAAAGCCTGCGAGCTGCTCACGCGAATGGTAGGAAATGGGGCGGCACCGCGCAGACGGTGCCGCCCCATCGGGGCCTTGCGAAGCCCTACGCGACGTGTGCGCCGCCGGGAATCTCGCCCCCGCAGTGCGGGCAGCGGGTTGCCCCCTCCTTGACCTCCTCCAGGCAGTGAGGGCAGGTGGGGCTGGCCTTCTCCTCCTCGACCTTCTCCTTCTTGAGGAGGCGCTCCTCCGCCTCCTGGAACTTGTTCATGGCCTTTACGATGCAGAACACGATGAGGGCGACGATGAGGAAGTTGATCACCGAGCTGATGAACTTGCCAAAGTCGATTGCAGTCCCCGGCACCACGAGGCCGGAGATGTCGGTCCCGCCGCCGGTGAGGAAGGTGATGAGGGGGTTGATGATGTTGTCGGTGAGCGAGGTGACGATGGCCGTGAAGGCGCCGCCGATGATGACGCCCACTGCCATGTCCATCACGTTGCCCCTGGCGATGAACTCCCTGAACTCACTCATGAACTTGCGCATGGGACTCCTCCCCTCGCCGCGGGCGGACGGGCCTCTCCCGTCGTCCCGCGTGCCGCTCGTCACGCCTTGTGGCGTGACAGCTCGTCCGTATCGATCATAAGGGTCACGGGGCCGTCGTTCACCAGCGAGACTGCCATCTCGGCGCCAAACACGCCCCTTCCCACGTGTGTCGCGTCCCGCTCCGCGAGGGAGCAGAAGTGCTCGTACAGCGGTTCCGCAACGTCCGGAGCCGCCGCGCCGGTGAAGCTGGGCCTCCTGCCGTGGCGGACGTCGGCGTACAGCGTGAACTGGCTCACCACAAGCACCTCGCCCCGCACGTCGGCAAGCGAGAGGTTCATCCTCCCCTCGTCGTCGTCAAACGCCCTGAGGTCGCGGACCTTCTCCCATAGGCGCCGTGCGGTCTCCTGGGTGTCCCCTGGCCCGACGCCGAGAAGGACGAGCCAGCCCCTCCCGCAGCGCCCGACCACCTTGCCATCCACGGCGACCTCCGCGTGGGTCACCCGCTGAACCAGCGCCCTCATCGCAGGCCGTAGATGTCGGAGAACTTCTCGTCCAGGTACTCAACGTAGTACCGCGCGGAGAAGGGCTCGCCGCAGGCGTCCTGGATGATCTGCCCGCTGTCCTTGGCGCGTCCCCACTGCCACACGCGGTCGCGGAGCCACTCGCGGATGGGCGCCAGGTCACCGCTGCCCAGGACGGCATCCCAGTCCATGCCCTCCACGATCATCTGGTGCCTGAGCTGGGCGCCAAAGGCACCTCCCAGGGCATAGGTGGGGAAGTAGCCCAGCAGGCCGTCCGACCAGTGGCTGTCCTGGAGCGCGCCGTGGGTGTCGTCCTTGACCTCCACGCCCAGGTAGTCGTGGTACTTCTTCCTCCACAGGGTGGGAACGTCGGCCGCCTTGGCCTCGCCGGAGAAGAGCGCCTGCTCGATCTCGTAGCGAACGAGGATGTGGAGCGGGTAGGTGAGCTCGTCCGCCTCGGTGCGGATGGGCTGGCCCTCGGCCCGGTTGGTCGCCAGGTAGAACTGGTTGGGCGTGACCCTCCCCAGCTGGCCCCTGAAGTGCCGGGCCATGACCTCGAGTAGCCGGGGTGCGAAGGCGCGGTCGCGCCCGACGTAGTTCTCGAAGAAGCGGGACTGGCCCTCGTGCATGCCCATGGAGGTGCCGCCCTTGAGGGAGGTGTAGTTGAACGCGGGGTTCACGCCCGTCTCGTACAGGGCATGGCCGCCCTCGTGGAGCATGGTGTAGACGTTGCTCACCACGTCGTCGGGGTACACGTGCGCGGCGATGATCGCGTAGTTGGTGGTGAGGGCGTCGGAGTAGGGGTGCTCGGTGCTGGTGAGGAACATGACGTCGGGGTCCAGGCCCTCAAGGGCCATGAGGTCGCGCGCGAGCTCCCACTGGCGCCTCTCGTCGAAGTGTCCCTCGATGACCGAGTGGTCCGGCTGCCAGCCACGCTTGCGGATCTCGGCGTAGAGGGGGACCACCGCGCCCTTGACCTCGGCGAAGAAGTTGTCGTAGAAGGCCCGGTCGGTGCCCGGCTCAAACTCGTCGAGCCACACGTCGTAGGGGTCGCGCGAGGGGTCGCGCAGGGAGGCGATCTCCCTCATGGCGGCAACGACCCGGTCAAGGTAGGGCTCGAACGAGGCCCAGTCGTTCTCGGCCTTGGCCTTGTGCCACACCTGGTCGGACTCGGCGAGGAGCCTGGTGAGGGCGGACTGCTTCTGGGCCGGGACGCCGACGAGCCGGTCGCGGTCGCGGCGGAGCACCCTCACCTGCGCCCTCTGCGTGGGGCTCAGGAGCGAGGACTCCGACGCCAGCCGGTCGAGGAGCGCGCCCGTCCCCGCGGAGCACAGGAGCGCCTGGTCCTCCTCCTTCAGGATCGCCTGCGCCTCGCCGCGGTCAGCGGTCGCGCGGGCGGGATCGATCGAGGGGCCGTAGCAGTCGATCCCGATCTCGGCATAGCGGTGGGCGTAGAGGTGCCGCTCGAGCCCGTCCAGGCTGGCCAGGTCCTCCTTGGGGTTGCCTATCGCCGCGGGATTGGGGACGGAGGGCGCGCCCGGGACGCGTGCCGGTGCGGGCTCCCTCCTCGTCTCGGCGCCCTCCACCTCGTCGATGTCCTCGAAGTCATGCATGCTGCTGGGATCTGACATGCCCGTCCTCCTCCGTCTCTCGCGGCCGTCCCGTCCGGGGATGGCGTCGCGTTTCGATTCCATGGCTTGAGTCTAGCGTGAGGAGGGGTCCCGCCGCGTCGCGTTCGGGCTTCTCCCCAGGCTCAGCGGCATTCACCTCCCACCGAGGCTCCTCTCAGCGATACCCTGTTCCTGATGGGCCCCAGCGGCCGCTACGGGCAGGCGATGCCCCCTCGGGGGCGGGCGAGAGGATGGAGAGCACATGGCAGACACCACCCAGAACGAATGCGTCCTCGGGATCGACGTGGGAGGGACCTCGATCAAGGCGGGGCTCTTCACCACCGAGGGCAAGCTCGTGGACGTCACCAAGATCCCGACCGGGGCGCTGGTGGGCGAGGAGGCGTTCGCGAGGGTCACCGAGGGTCTCCACGGCCTGGTCACCAACTGCAGCCGCGGGGACGGCGACGTGGTGGCGGTGGGCCTCGACGTCCCCGGCCCCGTGGACGACCAGGGGCGCGTCGGCATGCTCCCCAACATCCAGCTCGACCCCGAGGGCCTCATGGCGGCCCTGGCGGCGAAGTTCCCCGACAGCGCCCTGGCCTTTGTGAACGACGCGAACGCAGCCGCGCTGGGCGAGCTCTGGCAGGGGTCTGGTAAGGGCTTTGGCTCGTTTGTGATGGTCACGCTGGGCACGGGCGTGGGCGGCGGCGTCATCGTCAACGGCAGGCTCGTCTCGGGCGCCTTCGGTGCCGGAGGCGAGATCGGCCACATCACCGTCGAGCCCAACGAGACGCTCTCGTGCGGATGCGGCCGCAAGGGCTGCCTCGAGCAGTACGCGTCCGCAAAGGGCCTCGTCCGCATGTACCGCGAGCAGTGCGCGCACCTGGGCCTCGAGGCCGCAAAGATCGAGCACGCGACCGACACCATCTCGGTGTTCGAGGCATACAAGGCGCAGGATCCCGCGGCCATCAGGGCGGTGGGGGACATGTGCGACAAGCTCGGCCTCGCCCTCGCGCAGATCAGCTGCGTCATAGACCCCGCCGCCTACCTGATAGGCGGGGGCGTCGCGGGCGCCTTCGACCTCTTTGGCGAGTCGCTCTCCACGGCCTTCCGCTCTCACTGCCTCGCCACGTCGGCGGGCGCCAAGATCCTCCCGTGCTCCCTGGGGAACAAGGCGGGCATGTACGGCGTGGCGTACGCGGCGCTCCAGCAGCGGCGCGCGAGGGCCTAGCCCGGCGGCTGCGCGGTGACGGCGCCGCCCGTGGTCGACGGGCCGCGGCCGTTGCCGTCCGCCGTCGCGGTCGGCATGTTCATCGGTGGTATCCTGTCCTTGGCGTTCAAGGCCTGCCGGCACAGCAGGAGGAACGGCAGCAAGGTCGTCGCGTGGGCATGGTCCACCAACGAGAAGGAGAACTCAGATGAGTGACTTTGTGCAGGCTTCCCATGTCTTTCTGAACAACCCCGCGAAGAACGTGGAGGAGGCCCTCGAGTTCCTGTCCGCCCAGGCCGTCAAGCTTGGCATCGCGGACGACGAGAAGGCCGTCCTGGACGCGTTCAAGGCGCGCGAGGCAGAGGGCACCACGGGAATGATGGAGGGCTTCGCCATCCCGCACGCCAAGGCGGATGCCGTCAAGAAGGCCGCGGTCCTGGTCGTCAAGTTCGCGGGCGACGTCGAGTGGGAGTCCATGGACAACAAGCCCATCAAGGTCGCCATCGCGCTCTGCGTCCCCGGCGGCGAGGCGGGCACCACGCACCTCAAGCTCCTCTCCAAGGTCGCCGTCATGCTGATGGACGAGTCCTTCCGCCAGGACGTCCTCGCGGCGGACGACCCCGAGGTCATCGCCAAGCGCATCAACGACGGGCTCGACGCCTAGCGCTGCGGCTCCACGGCATCAGAAGAGGGGGTCCCGACCAGGTCGGGACCCCCTCGCTCGTACCGCACGGAATCGTCGGCGCCGGAGACTACTCCACGACCTCGACCTCGATCTGCCTCTCGAGCTCCGCGACCTGCGCGAAGTCGCCCAGCCCGGCGCTCATCGCGACGTTTGCGCCCGTCGCCATCGCCCTCGTGAGCGCTGCGGGGACGTCGTCGCGGTCGAAGAACCACAGCGAGAGGAAGCTCGCCAGGGTGGCGTCGCCGGCGCAGGCGGTGGAGTACATCCTGACCTTCGCGGCGTTGGCGCGCCACACGTGCCCCCCGTCGTAGAAGTACGCGCCCGCCGCGCCAAGGGTGAGGAGGATGTTCTTGCAGCCGCGCTCGTGGATGAGGTGCAGCGCGCGCACGATGTCCGCCTCGTCGTGGATGTCGACGCCGAAGATGGCGGCGACCTCCTCGTCGTTGGGCTTGATGAGGAGAGGGGCGCCCTCGACCAGCTGGGCGAGGTGCCGGTGGCTCATGTCCAGCACGACCTCGCCGCCGCGTGCGTGCACGTGCTCCAGGAGCTCGTCGTAGTAGGTGGGCTCGATCTGCGGGGACAGGGAACCGGAGACGACCAGGCACTCGAGGTCGGGGAGCGTGTCGACCAGGCGCAGCATCTCCTCCTGGTGCTCGCGGGAGACCGGGCAGCCCGCGTTGGGGAACTTGTACTCGTCGTCACCGCACGAGACGAAGGTGTTGATGCGCGTGATCCCGTCGACCTCGACGGGATGGACCTCGCAGCCCATCTCCCTTGCGCCGTCCACGATGAACCTGCCCGAGAAGCCGCCGAAGAAGCCCAGGATGGGGGCGTCGACGCCAAAGTGCCGCAGCGTGAAGCTCACGTTGAGCCCCTTGCCGTTGGGGGTGTAGACGGCGTCGCGGGTGCGCGAGACGCGGTTGGGCGCGACGGAGTCCGCCGTGACGTTCATGTCGATGGCGGGGTTGGGCGTGAGGGTGTAGATCATCTCTTTGGTCCCCTTTCTGCGGTGGAATGAAGAGAGGGCCCGCGCCAGTGACGGCGTGGGCCCTCGCGACAGGGGTCAGTTTAGGCCTTGTTGGTGGAGCCGAGGTTGTCCATGTGGCTGGTGACGACCTTGTAGATCTCCTCCATGCCGGGCTTGGACGGCTTCTTGGGGTCGAAGTTGGCGGGGTTCTCGCCCATGTAGCCCATGAAGCCGCGGGTGAAGGCCTGGCGAAGCTCGGTGGCGTAGTTCACCTTGCAGATGCCGTTGCGGATGGCCTCGGCGACCTGGTCGTCGGGCACGCCGGACGTCCCGTGGAGAACCAGGGGCACGTCGACCTTGCGGCGGATCTCCTTCAGGATCTCCTGCTCGATGTGCGGGGTGCCCTTGTACACGCCGTGCGCGGTGCCCACGCCAACGGCGAGCGAGCTGCACTGGGTGCGCGCCACGAACTCCTGGGCCTCGTCGGGGTCGGTGAAGGGGTTCTCGCCCTTGACCGCCGGGCCGTCGTCCTCCTTGCCGCCCACCTTGCCAAGCTCCGCCTCGACGGGCACGCCCATGGCGTTGGCGACCTTGGTCACGCTCTCGGTGAGGGCCATGTTGTCCTCGAAGGGGACGTGGGAGCCGTCGATCATGACCGACGTGTAGCCGGCGCGCAGGGCCTGCATGCAGCGGTCAAAGCCGTCGCCGTGGTCCAGGTGCAGCGCCACGGGCACGCTTGCCTGCTCGGCGGCGACCCTGACCATGGCGGCGAAGTAGTCCAGGTTGGCGTACTTTACGGTGCCCGGGGTGGTCTGCATGATGACAGGGGAGTGCCTGTCCTCCGCGGCCCTCACGACCGCCATCACGAACTCCAGGTTCTCGACGTTGAACGCGCCCACGGCGTAGTGGCCCTCCTGGGCCTTGAGCAGCATGTCCTTGGTGGTGACCAGCATCTGTGACTCCCTTCGGACGGCGTCCGGCTTCTCCGGACCCCTTGCCTTCGCCCTGCATTCTAGGGGGTTCGACGTGCGCGGGCCTGTGGCGACGGGTGCTGTTAAGCCGTGTCGGAAGAAAGTAAACGCAGGACATGAGCCAGAGAAACCTATCGGAAGGCGCTTTGGAAGGTCATATACCTGCAAAACGCAACCAACAAAAAGGCAAAGCATTTCTCCACAGGCAAGCAAAGGAAACACAAATGCTGCACAATGGGGCGATAGGACGGGGTTGGCGTCCGTCCGCGACGGCAGGGAGGTAGCGCGCATGGGTGGTCCGGCGGGGGAGAGGGGCCTGTACGCCGAGGAGCGGAGGGCAGCCATCCTGCAGATGCTCGACCAGCGCTCCTCGCTGCAGGTGGCGGAGGTCGCCGACGCCTTTGGCGTGTCGAGGGTGACCGCGCGCGCCGACCTCGACGCCCTCGAGCGCGACGGAAAGCTCCGCCGCACCCACGGCGGGGCGGTGTCCCTCTCGCGCACGCTCACGGTCTCGATTCAGGACAGCAGGGTCAACGTCCACGCGGACGCAAAGCGGGCGATAGGCGCGCGTGCCGCCGGGCTGGTGGGGGACGGAGACTCCATCCTGGTGGACTCCGGCACCACGGCGCTCGAGCTGGTGCGCGCCCTGGGCTCGCGAGTGGGCGTCACCGTGGTCACCGACGACTTCACGATCGCCGACTTCGTGGACCGTTCGATGCCCGCCCTGGACGTGGTGATGCTCGGCGGGAGCCTGCGCAAGGGGCACCGCTACACCTGCGGGCCTCTCGCCCTCGCCGCGCTGGGCGCCCTCCACCCCGACATCGCGTTCGTCAGCCCCACCGCGCTCGTGCCCGGCAGGGGGCTCATGACCAACTACCAGGCGATGGCCGAGCTCAAGCGCGCGTTCCTGTCGTGCGCGGACAGGACCGTGGTGCTGCTCGACTCCTCCAAGGTGGGCGGTAGGGGCCTGATGCGCTTTGGGTCGCTACGCGACGCCGACGCCGTGGTGTGCGAGGCGGACCCGGAGGGGGTCCTGGGGCGGGAGGCGGACGAGTCCGGCTGCAGGCTCCTCCTCGCCCCGGCCTCGCCTCCTGCGGGCGAGGGTACCGATGCCGCCCCGTCGCGGTCACGCGTGCGCTAGGCTGGAGCAAGGCGGCGGATGCCAGGAGGCGACGATGGGAACCAAGCTCATTCTCACGGACATAGACAGGACCATCCTCCCCCACGGGGCCGAGCGGGTCTCGCCCGGGACGGTCGCGGCCTTCCATGCCGCGCTCGACGCGGGGATACGAGTGGGGCCGGCGAGCGGGAGGGGGTACGGCTGGATCCCGCCGTTCTTCGGGGGAGACGAGGGGTGCTGCGAGACCTGCGTGGCGACCAACGGCAACCAGGTGTTCCTGGATGGCCGGAGGCTGCGCGAGGCACGCTTTGACGGTGACGTCCTGGCACCCGTCGTCAGTCACCTGAGGGACATCCCGGGCTCCGGCCTCATCGCCTTCGACGGTGACGTCCCCACGCTCGTCGCGGGCAGGCTCGAGGACCTCGCCGTCGTGTTCCCGGCGTATGCGAGGGCCTGCAGGACGGCCCCCGACGGAGGGCCGCTCGGCCTCCCCGACTTCCCCGCGACCAAGGCGAACGCGTTTTTCGCCCGGGACGGCAGGCGCCCCGGCGACGACGAGACGAGGGCGTTCGTGGATGGCCTCAACCAGGCGGTGGAGGGGCTCGACTTCGACTTCCCCGAGCCGGGCTTCACCAACGTCATGCGCGCGGGCTGGAACAAGGCGAGCGGGATCGACTGCCTTGCGGACGCGCTGGGCATCTCGCTCGACGAGGTCGTGGTGTTCGGCGACGCCGGCAACGACCTGAGCATGTTCGCGCGGGTCCCCAACTCGGTCGCGGTCGCAAACGCCACGGAGGAGGCGGCGCGGGCGGCGCGCTGGCACATCGGAGCCTGCGAGGACGACGCCGTGGCCCAGGCCATCGAGGCGCTCGCGGCGGGGGAGTGGCCGTTCCGCGAGTGAGTCAGGGTACGGGCCCTGGGCCCGTCCGCCCGACGATATGGCGCCCGAGTGGTGCCCCGGCTTCTCTCTGCCAAAAAGGGGTCCTGTGCTATCCTGTGCCACTAGGCAATGACGGAGAGGTCCGTTCGTCGCGTGGTCAGTGGAGAAGAGAGGGAGCTCGCGGGCTGAGAGGCTCCCACGCTGGCCGACGGTCGGAGTTCACTCCACCAGCCGCGAGCTCAAAGCGCGCGAGCGCGAGTAGGCAAGCCGTCCGTCGCACGACACGCGACGCAAGAGTGGGCACGCGCGAGAGAAAACGCGCGCGCCAATCAAGGTGGTACCGCGGAAGTCTCCGTCCTTGGGCATTGGGCTCAGGGGCGGTTTTCTTTTTGGAAGGGGTTTCGCAGCATGGCGATGTCAGACGACCTGAATGCCATTCAGGAGCAGGTTGACCAGATGCTCAAGGGCGCCCAGTCGCTCGAGGACCTGGAGCGGGTTCGCGTACAGGCGCTGGGCAAGAAGGGGTCCATCACCACCATCATGCACATGATGGGCAAGGTCCCGCCCGAGGAGCGCCCCACCATGGGCAAGCTCGCCAACACGGTGCGCGCCAACGTCCAGGCGGCGATCGAGCAGCGCAAGGTCCAGCTCGCCCGCGAGGCCATGGAGCGCAGGTTCTCTGCCGAGGAGGCGGACGTCACGCTGCCGGGCAGGAGGCTCTCCCCGGGCACCCAGCACCTCGTGAACCAGATCCGCGAGGAGATCGAGGACATCTTCTGCGGGCTGGGCTACACCGTCGAGGACGGCCCGTTCGTCGAGACCACCTACTACAACTTCACCGCGCTCAACGCGCCGGAGGACCACCCCAGCCGCTCGGCAAAGGACACCTTCTACGTTGAGGACAACGCCCCGGAGGGGAAGGAGGCGCACGTCCTCGGCGAGTCCGACGTGCTGCTGCGTACCCAGACCTCGGGCGTCCAGGTCCACGTGATGGAGGAGAAGAAGCCCCCCATCTACATGATCTGCCCCGGGACCGTCTTCCGCCCCGACACGCCCGACGCCAACCACCTGCCCCAGTTCACGCAGGTCGAGGGCCTGGTGGTGGACGAGGGCATCACCTTTGGCGACCTCAAGGGCACGCTCGACTACTTCACGCGCGAGATCTTTGGCAAGGACCGCGCAACCCGCTACCGCCCGCACTTCTTCCCGTTCACCGAGCCTAGCTGCGAGGTGGACGTCTCGTGCGGCGTGTGCCACGGAGAGGGCTGCCGCTTCTGCAAGGGGACCGGCTGGCTCGAGATCCTGGGCTGCGGCATGGTCGACCCCAACGTGTTTGGGTACGTGGGCATCGACCCCGAGAAGTACTCCGGCTTTGCGTTTGGCATCGGCGTGGAGCGCGTCGCCGCCCTTCGCTACGACCTGCCCGACCTCCGCATGCTCATGACCGGCGACATGCGATTCCTGAGGCAGTTCTAGCCCGCGTCCGCAAGCAACCGTCTGCGGGCACGCCCCGCACAGAAAGGCAAGTATCATGCGCGTCTCCTACGAGTGGCTCAAGAGCATGGTTGACCTCCCCCAGGATCCCCAGGACCTGGTGAGGGAGTTCGTACGCACCGGCACGGAGGTCGAGTCCGTGGAGAGGGTCGGCGCCGAGATCACGGGCGTCGTCACCTCCCAGGTGCTGGAGAAGGTCCCGCACCCCAACTCCGACCACATGTACGTGTGCAAGATGGACGTGGGGTCCCACAACGTCGACGAGGACGGCAACCCCGTCCCACTGCAGGTGGTCTGTGGCGCCCAGAACTTTGAGCAGGGCGACAAGACCGTGACCGCGCTCGTCGGCGCCACCCTCCCCGGCGGGGTGAAGATCAAGAAGGGCAAGCTCCGCGGCATCGAGTCCCTTGGCATGAACTGCTCCAGCCGCGAGCTCGGCCTGGACGACGACCACAGCGGCATCATGATCCTCCCCAAGGACGCGCCCGTGGGCGTCGACTTCCTGGAGTGGAGGGGCCTCACCGACACCGTCATCGACTGCGAGATCACGCCCAACCGCCCCGACTGCCTGAGCATGCTCGGCATGGCCACCGAGGTCTCCGCCATGCTCGACGAGGACGTTCATGCCGAGCTCCCCTCCATCGCGGAGGAGTCGGCAGGCGCCGGGCGCACGGCGGACCTCGTTGACGTCACGATCGACGACCCCTCGCTCTGCCCGCGCTACACTGCCCGCGTGGTGCGCAACGTGAAGATCGGCCCCAGCCCCGAGTGGCTGGCAAGGCGCGTGATGGCGGCGGGCTCCAGGCCCATCAACAACGTGGTCGACGTCACCAACTACGTCATGTACCTCACGGGGCAGCCGCTCCATGCCTTCGACCTGGGCAAGCTCTCCGAGCGCGACGGCAAGCGCCACATCGTCGTCCGCGCGGCGCACGAGGGCGAGAAGATCGTGACCCTCGACGGCCAGGAGAGGGACCTCACGCCCGACATGGCGGTCATCACCGACGACGGGAGGACCCCGGTCGCCCTCGCCGGCGTGATGGGCGGCCAGAACTCCGAGATCGACGAGGGGACCGTCGACGTCCTGCTCGAGAGCGCGAGCTTCGAGAAGGGCCACATCTCCCGCACGAGCCGCAACCTCGACCTCATGAGCGAGGCCTCCATCCGCTACGAGCGCCAGGTCGACACCGCCCGCTGCGCCGATGTCTCCAACATAGCCGCCGCCCTCTTCGAGGCGTGCTGTGGCGCCCAGGTCTGCGAGGGCATGGTCGACGAGTACCCCGTCCCCGCGCTGCCCGCGACCATCGAGCTCAGGCCCGACCGCGTGCGAGCGCTCTGCGGGGCTCCCATCCAGACGTCGTTCATGGCGCAGAGGCTGCGCCGCCTTGGCTGCCAGGTGAGCGAGGGGGAGGGCGAGCACGACCCCATGACCGTGGTCGCGCCCACCAACCGTCCCGACCTCACGCGCGAGGTCGACCTCGTGGAGGAGGTCCTGCGCCTCTGGGGCGAGGGCGACGTGGAGCCGACGCTCCCCGCCGCGCGCAACCACGCCGGGGGCCTCTCCGTGGAGCAGCGCCGCACCCGCAAGATCTGCGCCACGCTGCGCGCCGCAGGCCTCAGCGAGACCAGCACCTATAACTTCGCCGACCCGCGCGACCTGGAGCGCCTGGGCATGCCCGAGCGAGGCAAGGGCATCCCGGTGAAGATCCTGCACCCCCTCGTCGCCGACCAGGGCGAGATGCGCCGCGACATGATTCCCGGGCTTCTCCGCTCCGTCGCCTACAACAAGGACCACGGCGTCCAGAACGTGCACCTGTACGAGCTGGGACGCGTCTTCTTCGGCCACGAGGGCAAGAGCCAGCCCGACGAGCCCACCTACGTCGCCGGCGTCATGAGCGGGCGCTGGGCCGATGACGCGTGGAACAAGAAGTACGCCGACCTGGACTTCTACGACGCCAAGGGCGTGGTCGAGACGCTGCTGGAGGCGCTCAGGATCACCAAGGTGCGCTTCCGCGTCGCCGAACCGGACGAGTACCCCTGGCTCCAGCCAGGCCGTGCCGCGGAGGTCCTCGCGCAGGGCGAGCTGCTGGGGTGGGTGGGCAACATTCACCCGCGCGCGCTCGGCAACTTTGGCATCGACGACCCGGTCGTCGCCTTCGAGCTCAGCGAGGCTGTGCTTCTCAGGCTTGCCAAGGACGAGCTGCCCTACCAGGAGGTGCCCACGCTCCCCGGCGTCAAGATCGACCTCGCGCTGGTCGTGGACGAGTCCATGTCCTACGAGCAGGTGTCCCAGCGCATCAGGAGCGCGGGCGGCAAGCTGCTGGCGAGCGTCGAGCTCTTTGACGTCTACCGCGACGAGAAGCGCGTGGGCAAGGGCAAGAAGTCCATGGCGTTCTCGCTCGAGTACCGCGCCGCGGACCACACGCTCTCGTCCGAAGAGGTCGAGAGGGCGCACAACAAGCTGGTGACGAAGGTGATCAAGTCCACCGGCGGAGAGGTGCGCGGCTAGGCGGGACCCCATGGCCCCTTCCCCCGGTCTGAAAAGCCTCGCGGGGAAGGGGCCGTCTTCTCCCCCCGAAACTGAAACGCATGGTAGGATAGGCCGTATGCCAAGCTGGAACATCCACATCGCACATGTCGAGGCGACCCTCCGCTCCGTGGGGGACCCGTCTGCCCTTGGCATTGGCGACCAGAACGCCTTCCTCTTTGGGAACTTCGTCCCCGACATCAACGTGGGTTACATGGTCAAGAACCCCGACCGCAGGATCGAGTACCGGGTCACGCATTTTGCGGATCCCGGCTTCATGCCCGAGCCGCACTACTGGGAGTTCTGGGAGCGCTTTGCCCTTCCCTCCGCGGACGCGAACGGCAGGGTCTCGGACGTCACGCTGGGCGCGTGGTGCCACCTGGTGGCGGACAACCGCTACAACCACGCCGTCAACGCGCTTCTCCTTCGCCGCGGCCTCAAGCCGGGGGAGGACACCCGCATTCGCAAGCAGGGCGACTTCGACCTGTTTGGCAGGACGCTTCGCATTGGCATGACCTGCGAGCCCACGCCGGCCCTGGTGCGGCAGGCGGCGGAGTTCCCCCAGTACGCAATAGACGTGCGCGACGCCCGGGCGGCCGTGGAGGTCGCCAACCAGATCGTGAGGAACAACTGGGTCAACCACTTTGATGGCGACCCCGTGTACAGGCTCCTCTCGTCCGACTTCTTCCGCACCGTCTTCGACGAGGTGCAGAACGCGATAGGGGAGGGACTCCTGGCCTACGCCCGCCAGGGGGCCGTGGCACCCGAGCTCCGAAGGGAGAGGGCGCATGCATAGGACCAAGGCCTCCACGCCAATCGACAAGTCAGCCGAGGGGGACCTGCTGTACGTGCAGGTCTCGGACTACGTGAGGGAGAAGATCTACTCCAAGGACTGGGGCGTCGACGAGCCCATCCCGTCGGAGCACGAGCTCATGAACATGCTCCACCTCTCGCGCGGCACGGTCCAGAAGGGGATCAGGCAGCTGGTGGACGAGGGACTCCTCGTGCAGCAGCGCGGCCGTGGCACCTTCGTGGTTCAGCCCGTCATGGCGCGGCCCTCCTCCAACCGGCTCCTCTCGTTTGGCGAGTCCATGAGCAGCCAGGGCATCGAGTACCAAACCCGGGTCATCGAGTGCCAGGTCAGGCCAGCCGGTCCGCTCTGCGCCGAGAACCTGCAGATTGGCGTGGGGGACGACTTCCTCTACCTCAGCAGGGTCCGCTACGTCAGCCGCCGCGCGGTCATGTTCATAGAGAGCCACCTCAACCTCGCCGCCTGCCCCGGGCTGGAGCAGAGCGACTTTGGCACCGAGAAGCTGTTCGCCGCCGTCGAGCGTACGAGCGGCCACCAGATCGGCCGCTCCGAGATGGTCTACACGGCCCGTACCGCCGGCAAGGTGCGCGGCGGCTACCTGGAGTGCGACGAGCACGCCCCCGTCCTCGAGCTGGACCAGCTCGTGCGCCTGGACGACGGCACGCCGTTTGAGTGGGGGAGCGTTTGGCTTCCCGCAAACCGCTGCGTCATCTCCAACGAGACCCAGCGCTCCTAGCGCCTCCGGTACCGGGCGAGCGCGTCTCCAAACTCCTCCCTGCCAGCAACGTAGTCGGCAAAGGCCAGAAGCGGCTCTCTCCCGTGAAACGTCGCACAGTTGCCGCACAGGTCGCAGTCTGACAGGCAGGGGAACCGCTTGCTTACGTAGGCGGAGCGCTCCTCCCTCGTCGACTCGCCGGTCTTCGGTGCGTCCATGGCACTACCCCCAATCCGTCCCATTATGGCTCTCCCACACGTCGGATGGGGGAGAGGGGCGTGGCGTCTTCTCCCCAACACGCCCCGTCGGCCGTGATGGTGGCGTGGCGGTCTCGTTTCGTCCTCCGTGGCGTGCCACCCACGGGGCGAAAGGGGGTACGAATAGAGAGGTATCAAACCACGGAGAAAGGACGTCCCATGGCACTTGACGGCAAGGTTGCGGACCTACTCAACACCCAGATCAATAAGGAGCTCTACTCGGCGTACCTGTACCTCACGTTCGCCGACTACTATGACGAGCGCGGGCTCAAGGGCTTCGCCAACTGGTACATGATCCAGGTCCAGGAGGAGGTTGCCCACGCCAAGATCCTGCGCCGCTACCTGCTGGACAACGACGTCAACGTGAAGATGCTCGCCATCGCCGAGCCCGACAAGACCTTCTCGAGCGACCTCGAGCCCCTCCAGGCCGGCCTGGAGCACGAGCGCTACATCACCAGCTGCATCAACGAGTGCTATGCGGCCGCCTACGACGTGCACGACTTCAAGACCATGCAGCTGCTCGACTGGTTCGTGAAGGAGCAGGGCGAGGAGGAGACCAACGCCTCCGACATGGTCAAGAACATGGAGCTGTTTGGCAGCGACCCCAAGGGGCTCTACGACCTGGACCGCGAGTACCAGGCTCGCACCTTCGTCGCGCCCACGATGCCCATGTAGGGAACAGGCACTCGCTCGGGGCCCGGCTCGTCCGGGCCCCTTCCATGAGGGTCGACCTGGTCGCCGCCATGCCGACGAACCGTCCTGAGGGGGACACATGAGCTGGTACGAGGAATCCGTCTTCTATCAAATCTATCCGCTCGGCCTCACGGGGGCGCCGTACCAGAACGACGGGACGTCCGAGCCCGTCCACCGGCTTGCGCAGCTCACGGCTAACGGCTGGGTGGAGCAGATGGTCAGGCTCGGAGCCAACGCGCTCATCCTCAACCCCGTGTTCCAGAGCCAGAGCCACGGGTACGACACCGTGGACTACACCAAGGTCGACCGCAGGCTGGGCACGGGAGAGGACCTCCGCGCCTTCGTCGATGCCTGCCACAAGGCTGGCGTGAGGGTGCTTCTCGACGGCGTCTTCAACCATGTGGGAAGGGAGTTCTGGGCCTTTCGGGACGTGCTGGAGAAGCGGGAGGCAAGCCCCTACGCTGGGTGGTTCTGCATCGACTGGGGCGGCAACGACCGCTGGGACGACCATCTCTCCTACGAGTGCTGGCAGGGGGTGGACGAGCTCGTGAAGCTCAACCACTCCAACTTCGACCTCAACGCGTACCTTGCGGAGGTCATCCGCGGCTGGGAGCGGGACTACGACATCGACGGCCTGCGCCTGGACGTGGCGTACTGCCTCGACCGCGGCTTCCTGGGGTACCTGCGCCGGATCGCTAACGAGCTGTCCGAGCGCCGCGGCCAGAAGTTCCTCCTCCTGGGCGAGACCATGTTTGGCGACTACCGCCAGTGGATGGGCGACGACCTCTGCGACACCGTCACCAACTACGAGGTGTACAAGGGGCTCTGGAGCTCCTTCAATTCGGCCAACATGCACGAGGTTGCCTACTCCCTCGACCGCCAGAGCGGCGACGCCCCCTGGGACCTGTACACGGGGCTCCACCTGCTCGACTTCGCGGACAACCACGACGTCCCACGCATCGCCACCAAGCTGGACGACAAGAGGCAGCTGGAGCCGCTCTACGGCCTTCTGTTTGGCATGCCCGGCGTCCCCTGCGTGTACTACGGCAGCGAGTGGGGGATAGAGGGCGAGCAGAACTACGGGGACCACGAGATCCGTCCCGCCCTCGACGCCCCGGAGTGGAACTCGCTCAGCGACTGGATCGCCTCCCTCGCCTGCGCGAGGAGGGGCTCCACCGCCCTTATGGTGGGTGACTACCGGCAGCTCCAGGTGGGTCCCACCGCGCTCGTGTTCCAGCGCTCATCGGCAGACCAGCGCGTCATCGTCGCGGTCAACGCCTCCGACGCGCCGCAGACGCTGCACTTCGACGCCGGGTGCGGCAGGGCGCGCGACCTCATCACGGGCGAGGACCACGACTTTGGCGGCGGCTCCGAGGTTCCCGCCTTCGGATGCAGGTACTGGCTCTGCGAGAGGTAGCGAGACAGGCACAGCCACGACGAGGAGGGGACTTCCACCCAACGGCGGGAGTCCCCTCTCGCCCTGTCGCCCTTGCGGAGTGACAGTCATAACAAACGGGGCTTCCGCGGAAAATGCGGGAGCCCCGTCTACTGTCTATCGGGCGGTCGCGCTACTGGATCTGGGCAACCATGGCCATGTTGGTCGAGGTGATGTAGTCACCCTGCGACGGGGAGGTCTGAGGGTCGCCCGCGGTGACGACGACGAGGTCGCCCTTGTTCGCGATGCCCTTCTCCTTGGCAACGGTGAGGGCGTTGTAGCAGGTTGCGGAGAGGGAACCCTGCTCGGTGGTCTTGAACGCCTTCACGCCCCACTGGAAGCACGTCTTGCGGATGGCGTGGTTGGAGGGGGACATTGCGTAGATCGGGAGCTTGGGACGGAAGTTCGAGATCAGGCGCGCGGTGCGGCCGGAGTGCGTGGGGCAGATGATGCACTTGGCGCCCACGCGGTCGGCGACCTCGACGGCAGCCGCGCCGATGGCGCTGTTGACGTTGCGCATGCCGCCGCGGTCGTGGTACTCGGTGTGCTCGAGGAGGTACTTCTCGGTCTCGAGGCAGATGGACGCCATGGTCTGCACCGCCTGGACGGGGTACTTGCCCGCGGCCGTCTCGCCGGAGAGCATGACGCAGTCGGTGCCGTCGTAGATGGCGTTGGCGACATCGCTGACCTCGGCGCGCGTGGGGCGCGGGTTGCGGATCATGGAGTCGAGCATCTGCGTTGCGGTGATGACCGGCTTGTAGGCGTTGTTGCACTTGCGGATGATGGTCTTCTGGATGTGGGGGACCTCAGCCGCGGGGACCTCGACGCCCAGGTCGCCACGGGCGACCATGATGCCGTCGGAGACGTCAAGGATCTCGTCGAAGTTCTTCACGCCCATGGCGCTCTCGATCTTCGGGAAGATGTAGACGTTGCGCATGCCGTTCTCGGCGCAGAGGGTGCGGATCTCGTCGACCGCCTTGGCGTTGCGGATGAACGACGCGGAGATTGCGTCGATGCCCAGCTCGCAGCCAAACATGATGTCGGCGCGGTCCTGCTCGGTGACGGAGGGGAGGCCGATCTCGACGTTGGGGACGTTCACGCCCTTCTTCTCGCCGATCTCGCCGCCGTTGGTGACGGTGCAGTGCATGTCCTGGCCCTCGACGCCCGTGACCTCAAGGCCGACCAGGCCGTCGTCGATGAGGATGACGGAGCCCTTGGTGACCTCCTTGGGCAGGTCGAGGTAGTCGAGCGAGATGTGCTTGGCGTTGCCGTGGAAGTCCTCGGTGGTGGGCTGGGCGGTGACCACGATCTCGTCACCGGTGTTGACGGTGACCTTCTGACCGCCCTCGAGGAGACCGGTGCGGACCTCGGGGCCCTTGGTGTCGAGCATGATGGCGACGGGGATGCCAAGCTCCTCGGAGATGCGGCGCACGCGCTCGATGTTCTTGCGGTGGTAGTCATGGCTGCCGTGGCTGAAGTTGAACCTCGCCACGTTCATGCCGCTCTTGATGAGCTCCCTCAGCACGTCATCGCTCTCGGTCGCAGGGCCCATTGTGCAGACGATCTTGGTCCTCTTAGCTACCATTTCGTTCCTTCCTCATCGTATGGATTGGCGGCACGTCTCACTTTCGCGGGGCGGTCCGCCATGATGCGCGTATGGCAGATGCCTTTCGAAGTATAGCCTGCCTCTCTTTTGGCTTTGTTGTTCAAACGTCATGTGAACGCAAGCCGAAACGAAAGGCAGGCAGGGCGTCTCCCCCTAGCAGACCACGCTGCGGTCCACAAACTCCCCGCCCGTGGCGTAGGCCTTGGCGTTCTCGAGCGTGACCGTAGCGATCTGGCCAAGTGCCTCGCGCGTGAAGAATGCCTGGTGAGAGGTCATGACAACGTTGGGGAACGAGCAGAGGCGCGCGGGGATGGACTCAAACACCTCGCCGGCGCGGTCCTGGTACACGTTCTCGTTCTCCTCCTCGTACACGTCGAGGCCGGCGGCGCCGATCTTGCCGGAGAGGATGCCGCGGATGAGCGCCTGGGTGTCAACCAGGCCGCCGCGACCGGTGTTGACGAAGATGACGCCATCCTTCATCTTGGCGATGGCCTCGTCGTTGATCATGTGGTGGCTCTCCTCGTTGAGGAAGGCGTGGAGGCTGATGAGGTCGGCCCTCTCGTACAGGGTGTCGTAGTCAACGTACTCGTCGACCACGTGCTCCTCGTCGACCAGCCTCTGGTTGGGGTACAGGTCGGCGCCCAGGACCGTCATGCCAAAGCCCTTGCAGATGCGGCAGAGCGCGGCGCCAATGCGGCCCGTGCCGATGATGCCTGCGGTCTTGCCGTGCAGGGTCTCGCCGACGAGGCCGGTGAGCGAGAAGTTGTTCTCGCGCACGCGGTTGTAGCCCTTGCAGATGCGGCGGTTGGCGGCGAGGGCCAGCGCCATTGCGTGCTCCGCGATCGCCTCGGGGGAGTAGGCCGGGACGCGGGTGACCTTCATTCCCAGGCTCTTGGCGAACTCCACGTTCACGGCGTCAAAGCCGGCGCAGCGCATGAGGACGAGGCCAACGCCTAGGCCGCGCAGCACCTCGAGCGTCATGGCCGAGACGTCGGCGTTGACGAAGGCACAGACGGCGTCGTAGCCCTGGGCCAGGGTCGCGGTCAGCGGGGTCAGGTTTGTATCGGTGAAGTCGACCTTCAGCTCCGGGTACTTGGGAAGCTCCCTCTCGAACGAGTCCCTGTCGTAGCTCTTGGTACCGTACACGAGGATTTTCATGGGATTCCCTTCGACTGCTCCGGTTCCTACAACTGCCTGCCTGATTCGATTACGTGGATATTTTAGCTCAGGGCAGATACGTCTACCACGCCTTTTGTCGATAGTGGGCAAGTCAAGGGGACATGTATATCGATGAACGGTCAACCGTGTGCGCAAACGGGGGAGAGGGCCGTCCCCTCTCGCCCGGCTCTCGGATATCTGGCGCATGGGGGTCTGAGGGGTCCGTTTGGGTGGTATAAATACGCGTACGCAAGGCGTCTGGCATGGCAGCCTTGGTGAGCCCTTGCCCCTCCTGGGGAATTATTAGCGGGCATCAATCTGCCGGGCGCGAGAGGACTCTGACCCAGGAGGAACAATTGAAGGAATACCTGTCTCCCGTCGATGACGTCGTCAAGGGGGTCGCGACCGACGCGGATTCCGGACTATCCCAGGCGGAGGCGGCGCGCCGCCTCGAGAAGGACGGGCCCAACAAGCTCAAGGAGGCCGAGAAGACCCCCGTCATCGTGAGGTTCTTCCAGCAGATGGCCGACCCCATGATCATCATGCTGATCGTGGCGGCGGTCATCTCGGCCATCACGGGCATGGTGCAGGGCGAGGCGGACTTCGCGGACGTCATCATCATCTGCTTCGTCGTCGTGGTGAACGCCGTCCTCGGCGTCGTGCAGGAGAGCAAGGCGGAGGAGGCGCTCGCGGCGCTGCAGGAGATGTCCGCCGCCCAGTCCAAGGTCGTGAGGGACGGCAGGATCGTCTCGGTCCACTCCTCCGAGCTCGTGGCGGGCGACGTCGTCATCCTCGAGGCGGGCGACGCCGTCCCGGCCGACTGCCGCATCATCGAGAGCGCCTCCATGAAGATCGAGGAGGCCGCGCTCACCGGTGAGTCCGTGCCCGTCGAGAAGCACGCCGAAGCCCTCTCCCTGGCGGAGGGGCAGGACGACATCCCGCTCGGCGACCGCAAGAACATGTGCTACATGGGCTCCACGGTCGTGTACGGCCGCGGCCGCGCCGTCGTGGTCGCCTGCGGCATGGACACCGAGATGGGCAAGATCGCCGACGCCCTCTCGCAGGCCAAGGACGAGGAGACCCCGCTGCAGAAGAAGCTCGACGAGCTGTCGAGGATCCTCTCCGTCGCGTGCATCATCATCTGCGCCCTCGTCTTCGTCGTGACCTGGCTCAAGCACGGCATGGGCTTCTTCTCCAACATCAACCTCGTGCTCAACACCTTCATGGTTGCCGTCTCGCTCGCCGTCGCGGCGATTCCCGAGGGCCTTGCCGCCGTCGTGACCATCGTGCTCTCCATCGGCGTCACCAAGATGAGCCATCACAACGCCATCATCCGCAAGCTCACCGCCGTCGAGACCCTTGGCTGCACGCAGCTCATCTGCTCGGACAAGACGGGCACGCTCACCCAGAACAAGATGACCGTCGTGCGCCACGAGACCCAGAACCTCGACTCGCTGGTCACCTGCATGGCGCTGTGCTCCGACGCCAAGTGGGACGACGCCGAGGGCAAGGCCGTGGGCGAGCCCACGGAGGCCGCCCTTGTCGCCGATGCCGCAAAGCGCGGCTTCACCTCCGCAGACCTTGACTCCGCCAACCCCCGCCTGGGGGAGGCGCCCTTCGACTCGGGCCGCAAGATGATGTCCGTGGTCAACCAGGACGAGAACGGCAAGATCGTCCAGCACACCAAGGGCGCGCCCGACGAGATCATCAAGCGCTGCACCAGCATCCTCACGTCCGACGGCGTGGTGCCCCTCACGGACGAGACGCGCGAGCTCATGCTCCGCAAGAACAAGGCCATGGCAGACGACGCGCTGCGCGTCATGGCCGCCGCGCGCCGCGTCTGGGACCACGAGCCCGAGAGCTATGACGCCCCCTACCTCGAGCAGGACATGACGCTCATCGGCCTCTCCGGCATGATCGACCCCGTCCGTCCCGAGGTGAAGGGTGCCATCGGCGAGGCGCACGACGCCGGCATCAGGGTCGTCATGATCACGGGCGACCACATCGACACCGCCGTTGCCATCGCCCGCGAGCTCGGCATCATCAAGGACCGCTCCCAGGCGATCACCGGCGCGGAGCTCGACAAGATCTCGGACGAGGAGTTCCTGGACAGGATCGAGGACTTTGGCGTGTACGCCCGCGTGCAGCCCGAGCACAAGGTCCGCATCGTCGACACCTGGAAGAAGAAGGGCAAGATCGTCGCCATGACCGGTGACGGCGTCAACGACGCCCCCTCCATCAAGCGTGCCGACATCGGCGTGGGCATGGGCATCACCGGCACCGACGTCACCAAGAACGTCGCCGACATGGTCCTCGCAGACGACAACTTCGCCACGATCGTCGAGGCAGTGGAGGAGGGCCGCAGGATCTATGACAACATCCGAAAGGCAATCGCGTTCCTGCTCTCGTCCAACCTCGCCGAGGTCATCTCGGTCTTCGTCGCCTCGCTGATTGGCTTCACCATCCTCGAGCCCACGCACCTGCTGTGGATCAACCTCATCACCGACTGCTTCCCCGCGCTCGCAATGGCCATGGAGGTCGCCGAGCCCGGCCTGATGAAGCGCAAGCCCCGCAACGCCGACGACGGCGTGTTCGCCGGAGGCATGGGGCTCGACTGCCTGGTCCAGGGCATCGTCATCTCCGTCCTCACGCTCGTCTCCTACTTCGTTGGCCTCTCCATCGAGCATGTGCCCGTGGCTGACGTCATCTCCGGCGCCAACCTGGGCAGGGATGGCATGACCATGGCGTTCCTCACCCTCTCGATGGTCGAGATGTTCCACTCCTTCAACATGAGGAGCCGTCGCCAGTCCGTCTTCAAGCTCCCCACCCAGAACGTGTGGCTCTGGCTCGCGTTCGCCGGGTCCCTCGTCCTCACCTTCGTGGTGATCGAGACCCCGCTCTCCGTCGCCTTCGGCTTTGCCGAGATCAACGCCGGGGAGTACGCGATCGCGATGCTGCTCGCGGCCTGCATCATCCCCATCGTCGAGATCTACAAGGCCATCATGAGGGCGGTCGAGAAGAGGCGCGCCTAGCGCGCTGGCGGGAGGTCGCATGGCGAGGAGGTCAAACAGGAGGGGCAGGGGCTCGCGCTCCACTCGTCCGCGCGGGGAGGGCGTCACCTCCCTCCCCGCGCTCTCCTCGCTCCAGGACCTTCCCACCCTGGGGGAGCTGCACGCCACTCCCCCTCAGCTTCGAGCGTTCGACGAGGCGTCATGCGACGCAGTGCGTGAGCTGGGGGAGGGCGCCTCTCCCGCAATCGGCTGCGTCGTGAGGCTCGACCGCGGGTATCCCGCCGTCGCGACCGAGGGCGGCCTCGTCCGCGCGGAGTTTGCCGCGTCCCTCACCAAGGGCGAGTTCTCGCGCGTCGCCGTGGGCGACTGGGTGTGCGTCCTCGTCCCCCAGGGGCACGACATGGCCATCATCCGACAGATCCTGCCGCGCGAGAGTGACATCGCGCGCTGGCGCGGCGGGTCCAGGGGAGAGAGGCAGACCCTCGCCGCAAACGTGGACACCGTCCTCGTGGCGCAGGCGCTCGGCGCATCGGGCGTGGACGTCGACCGCATCGCGCGGTCCGCCGTCATCGCCCTGGACTGCGGGGCGTCGGTCGCCGTCGTGCTCACCAAGGCGGACAGGGCGGGTGCCGACGGTCTAGCCCGTTCCGTCTCGTCGGTCCGTGCGGTGCTGGGCGACCAGGTTCCCGTGGTCGCGTGCTGCGCGGGCGCGGATGAGGAGGACGGCGACCTTCCAAACGTCGCGCTCGACTCCGGTGCCGGATGGGGGACGGAGGGCGTTCGCGCCCTCGTGCCGCCCGGCAGCATCGCCATCGTCCTCGGCGAGTCCGGCGCCGGCAAGTCCACGCTCCTCAACGCGCTCCTGGGGCACGAGGTGCTCCAGACGGGCTCGGTCAGGGCATCTGACGACGCCGGCAGGCACACCACGGTCGCGCGTAGGATGGTCTCCCTGCCCGGTGCCGGCGTCATCGTCGACGAGCCGGGCCTTCGGAGCCTTCCGCTGATCGGGCACGAGCGCGGCCTGGCAAAGCTGTTCCCCCGCGTGGCGCAGGCGGCCGGAGGGTGTCGCTTCCGCGACTGCACCCACACGCACGAGCCTGGGTGCGCCGTCCGTGCCCTCGCCGCATCGGGCGAGGTCCCCCCGGAGCGCGTCGATACGTACGTCTCCCTCGCCTCAGAGATGCGGGCCTCCGCCGCCGAGCTCGATCCCGACGTGACCCTCTAGCGGGGCTGCCGGACAGATTGGGGCGGCGTCTGCCCCCGTCGTCGCCTCACGGTCGAGCCTTCCAGTGCCTCCGTGGCGATGCTCCCGGTCGGCGTCCCATGGGCGTCTCGCCCATCCGCGGGGGTGCCGACGCGTGCGGACGCGCGCGATGTCCCCGACGCGGCTCGCACGTGGCTGGCCGCGCGTTGGGACAATCGGCCAGTCGCTTCCGGGCGACTGCAGCTGCGCGCAATGTATGCACAACCTAACTGCGGGACTATTTCAGACGGGCAGTCCCCTTCGCCTCCCCAGACGGGAGAATCGCCCATATGGGCAATTCGAACGCTTCTGGGGAGGTCTCTCATGTCTCTGCGCTTCAGGCTGGCTCTGTCGACGGCGTGCGCCGTCCTTGCCGCCCTGCTGTTCATTGTGTACGCGGGACACGTCCGCGCCGAGGCGGACTCGGTCCGCGAGGAGGCTGCCGCCCGCTTTGGCGGCGACGTCGTGAGCCTAGTGGTTGCGACCAAGAACCTCAAGGCGGGGGACGAGGTCAGCAAGGCGAACGTCCGCGAGAGGGGTTGGGTCTCGTCGCTCGCCCCCGAGGGGGCGATCACCAGCCTTGACGTGGTCATGGGGAGCAAGGTCGCCATTCCCGTGGCAAAGAACGCCCCGCTCACCAAGACCTCATTCGAGGACCCCTCTCCCATGGTTCAGGTCCCCTCCGGGTACGTGGCCGTGAGCATCCCCGCCTCCGAGCGGGTCGGCGTCACGAGTGGCGTCCCCACCGGCGCATCGCTCACGGCCTACCAGCTGGGCGACTCCGGAGCCAAGGTCATCGCCAGGGGCCTCAGGGTCCTCTCGTCCACGCAGGAGGGCTCGCTGGGGATGGACTCCCGCGAGCTGACCCTTGCGGTGAGGCCGGAGGACGTGGAGCGGGTCCTCTCGGCAAGCACCAGGGGAGACCTGCGGCTCGTCCTGCCCTCCGAGGACATCGCCGCGGGCAAGGCGGGCGAGGTGGACTCCGCCCCCGAGCAGCGGGAGCAGGGCGAGGGAGGCGACGCCGCGGACTCCAAGGCGTCCGCCGGGGAATCGGCTGGCCAAGGAGGCGAGGGGCGATGACGGAGCTGTGGATCGGATGCTGCTCGCGGGGGTCGAGGCGCGACCTCGCCCGTGCGCTCGACTCCGTGTCACCGCTTGCGACGCTGGTGTTCGCGACGGACGCAGCGGACCTCAGGAGGCGGTTCGAGGATGAGGAGCCCAACACGGTGGGGGCCGTGGTTGGCCTCACCGAGGACGGCGTCTCCGACGTCAACGTCGCCGCCGCAGTCGCGCATGACGGCAGGGCGTCCGAGGTCCTGCTCGTCACGCGCGAGGCGAGCGGATCGCTTCGCTCCAGGGCCAGGCAGGCCGGCATCACCCGCGTGGTCGAGATGCCGCGGGGCGTCGAGCCCGCCCGGGAGGAGGGGGCTCCCATCAACCAGGCGCGGGGGCGCGTGGAGCCGGACGTCACCTCCCCTCGGGCGGGGTTGGGAGGAGGAGAGGTGCGGTCCGCCAAGGTCCTGTCCGCCCCCGCCGGCATGACGCCCCCCGACGTCGCGAGCGCCCGCGCGACTCCTTCCGCCCCGCGGGTGGAGGCCGAGCCCTCCGGTGGCGGACCCATACTGTGCCTCTCCTCCGGGCGGGGTGGCGTGGGAAAGACCACCATCGCCGCGTGCTGCGCCGTGGCGGCGGCATCCTGGGGCATGCGGGTTGCGCTGGTCGACCTGGACCTGTCGTGCGGCGACCTCTGCTCGCGCTTTGGCATAGGGTCGCCGTCTGACCTCGCGCGGCTCGGCGGGGAGCCCACCCCCGAGCAGATGGGGCGGCTTGGGGTCAGGTGCGCTGAGGGCGTATCGCTCTGGGGTCCCTGCGACCGGCCGGAGATGGCGGAGCGGGTCGCTCCGGTCGTCCCCGAGCTCCTCCGCTACCTCTCGTCGCGCCACGACCTCGTGGTGGTGGACACGTCGACCACGTTCTGCGAGGCGACGGCCCGGGCGGCGCAGGTGGCCGACCGCGTCCTCCTCGTCCACGACGGGGCGCGGGGTTCGCTTGCCTCGCTCGGGAGGGCGAGCGCGCTCGCGGTGAGGCTGGGCGTCGCCAGGACGCGCATGGTGCGCGTGCAGAACATGGCGGACCCAAGGGCCCGGTTCGAGCCCGCGCTCGGCAGGGCGGAGGCCGGCCTCGAGGGCGCCCGTGCGTTCATGGTCGCGGACGGGGGCGAGGCGGGGGAGGAGCTCCTCGACGCCGGCGAAGTGGAGGACCTCATGGGCGAGAGGGGCGACCTCGCGGAGTCGGTCGCCTACCTCGTGGCGCAGATCCTCTCGGAGCTGGGTAGCCTTCCCGACTGCGAGGACGCTCGCCACGCGCTCGAGGCAAAGCCGGGGCGACGCAGGGGCCTGTTCGGCAGGAGAAGGGAGGCGGAGTGATGTCGGTTCTCGAGCTGGTCATGGAGCAGGAGGGCGCCGCGACGCCGGCGGAGCGGGCGGCTGCCACGCAGGGCGGGGGTCTCTCCCCCCATAGGGCACGCGAGCTCAGGGAGGCCCTCAAGCACGAGCTGGTCGAGAGGCTGGGACTCGAGGCGGTCGCCTCCATCGCCGCGTCCCGGGACCCGCAGAAGTCGCGCGGCGAGCTTGCCGTAGCGTGCCGGGCCATCCTCAATGGCGGCGCGTTCGCGTCCCTCTCGCCCGAGGAGGGGGAGCGGCTGGTCTCCCAGGTGCTCGACGACGTGTGCGGGCTCGGCCCCCTGCAGAGGCTCCTCGACGACGAGAGCGTCACCGAGGTCATGGTCAACGGCAAGGACGCCCTGTTCTTCGAGCGGGACGGCACCATCCATCCGGCGGAGACGGTCTTCGATTCCGATGAGCAGATCCTCATGGTCGTGGACCGGATCCTCGCGCCGCTTGGGAGGAGGTTCGACCGCAGCTGTCCCATCGTGAACGCGCGCCTCAAGAACGGGGACCGCGTGAACGCCGTGGCGCCTCCCGTTGCCATCGACGGGCCCATGGTGACCATCCGCAAGTTCTCCAACCGCATCACGTCGATGGCCCGCCTGGTGGAGCTCGGGTCGCTCCCGCCCTGGTACGCGACGCTGCTCAGCTGGGCCGTGAGGCTCCGCCAGGACATCGCCGTGGCAGGGGGGACGGGGTCGGGCAAGACCACGCTCCTCAACGCGCTCTCGTGCGAGGTCCCCCTGGGGGAGAGGATCGTGACGATCGAGGACTCGGCGGAGCTCAGGTTTGACAGCCATCCCGACGTCGTGCGGCTCGAGGCGCGCACGGCGTCCATCGAGGGCTCGGGCGAGATCACCATCAGGGACCTCGTGAAGAACGCGCTCCGCATGCGGCCCGACCGCATCGTGGTCGGCGAGGTCAGGGGGGAGGAGGCGGTGGACATGCTCCAGGCCATGAACACGGGGCACGACGGCTCGCTCACGACGCTGCACGCCGGGACGCCCGACGAGGCGGTCCTGCGCCTGGTGCTGATGTCGCGCTTTGGGATGGACCTCCCCACGGACATCATCGAGGAGCAGGTGGCGACCGCCCTCGACCTGCTGGTCATGAGCCAGAGGTTCCCCGACGGGAGGCGCTACATCACCTCGCTCTCCACCGTCGGCAGGGCGGAGGGCGGCGGGGTCGACCTGGGGGAGGTCGTCTCGTTCGACGAGGGGTCGCGCTCGTGGCGCCTGGTCAGCGAGCCGGGCTTCGTCCAGAGGGCGCTGGACGAGGGGACGCTCGACCTTGGGGAGGTGGGGGAGTGGAGGCGCTCTGCGTGCTAGCCGTCGCCCTGCTCGCCTGGGTGGTTCCGTTCACCCTCCTCGGGGGCACCCTGCCGCGCCCCCATGGCTCCGGTGGCGCTGCCAGGAAGGCGAGGCGTGCCCTCGAACCGCTCCTGCTCGCCCTGGGCAGGGGTCGCCTCGTCCGTCTCCTCCTGCGGAACGAGTCGTGGGAGGGGGCATCCCGCGCGGTTGCGGCGAGGGTTTCGTTGGCTGACGGGCTTACCGACGACGAGGGGGGATGTGCGCTCCTGGTTGCCGGAACCGCGGTGCTGGCCGCGCTCCTCTCGCTTGCCTCCCGGTCTCTGGCGGGACTTCCCGTCGCCGTCGCGCTGGTGGGCTCGTCGGTCCCGGCGTGGTGGGCCTCCAAGAGGCGGGAGAGGCGCCGCGAGCTCTCTCGCGCTATGCCGGGGGTGTTCAGGACGCTTGCGATGGCGATGGGGTCGGGAGAGACACTCTCGCAGGCGGTGTCCTACCTCGGGAGCCACGAGCGCGGGGCGGCGGGCGAGGCGTTCTCGCGCGCGTCGCTCAGGCTGAGCTGCGGCGAGTCTGTCGAGGAGGTCATGGCTGCCCTCCCCAGGGAGCTTGACGCCCCGGGGGTCGCCCTCCTCGCCACCTCGCTCGCGATCTCGCAGCGCACGGGGAGCCCGCTCAGGGGGCTCTTCGAGTACTCCGCGCGTCTGGTCGAGCGGCAGGGCGAGTTCGAGCGCCTCCTCATGGTGAAGACCGCCCAGGTGAGGCTGTCGGTGCGCATCGTGTGCGCGATGCCCATCGCCATGATCCTCACGCTCTCGCTCATATCGCCGGACTTCCAGAGGGGGCTCACCCAGCCCGTGGGAATCGCCTCGGTCGCGATTGCCGCCCTGATGGACCTCGCGGCGCTCGCGATCATCCGGCGCCTCATGAGGGGGGTCCTGTGATGGGTGCCGTGGAGGCGTGCCTGGCGACCGCGGCGGCCGGCTCCGTGTTCCTGGGGGCGATGGGCCTGACCTCGGGTCCCACCCGTCGCGCGAGGGAGGCGACCCCCGGCTGGGTCGCGGGGGTCTCCCAGGCGGTCGCGGCGATTCCCGTCGTCAGGGAGTCGAGGCGGCGGGCGGAGCTCGACAGGAGGCGCGCCGCGTGCCTGCGCGAGCTGCCCGGGCTCATCGACGTGCTGACGCTCGGCCTCATGGCGGGCCTCTCGTTTGACGCCTCGCTCGAGCTGTACCTCTCGCGCTACGACACCGAGCTCTCGGCGGCCTTCGGCGAGGCGATGACCTCGTGGCGCATGGGGGTCGCCGGCAGGGGCGAGGCGCTGGAGGGGCTCGCGGAGCAGATGGGGGTGTCGGCGCTGGGAAGCTTCGCCTCCATCGTGTCGCAGGCGCTCGAGTTTGGCTCCCCGCTTGCGGAGGCGCTCGAGGCCCAGGCGCAGGTGATCCGCGACGAGCAGAGGTCGGAGCTGGAGGAGGAGATCGAGCGCGTCCCGGTGAAGATGCTCGTCCCCCTGGGGACGCTCATCGTCCCGGCGATGCTCCTCGCGATCCTGGGCCCGCTCCTCAGCTCGTCGCTGGGGACGGTCTAGCCGGAGGCTGCTCCGGTGCGGATGGAAGGAGAGGGAATGGGAGAGGAACGGTGCGGGGTTCGAAGGGGGGCCGTCGCGCTGCTGCGCGACTGCAGGGGGCAGGGGACCACGGAGTACGCGATCCTGGTCGGCGTCCTCGTGGTCATAGCGATCGTCGCGATCATCGCGTTCAAGGGGAAGGTCCAGGAGCTCTGGACCGCCATCGCGGACGGCATGAACAGCCTCTGAGGGTCGTGGCGGCGTCGCTCTGCCTCGCCGCCCTCCTCGCCCTCCCCTCGGCCGTGGGGAGGGCGCATGGGGAGGGGGATGGCGGAGAGGGGCGCGGGACGGCCGCGGGGACGGCGTCGGGCGTGGGGGACGCAGGTGCCGCGCGAATGGGCGACCGGGGCATGGCATGCGACGAGACGAGTCCCCCGCAACGCGGGGACGTCCCCTCTCCCCTTCCCGTGGAGCAGAGCGCATCGGAGTTGCTTGCCGAGTACGAGGACCTGGGGACGTGCGCCCTCGTCCGTGCGGGCTACCTCGACCTGATGGGGGAGGTCTGGTGTTGCGTGGTGCAGGGGGACGGTTGGGTCGACGTCTGCGAGGTGCGCCCCGCGGAGGGCGGCGGGAGCCTGGTCCTAAGGAGGAGGCTCGACTCGCGCGAGTGGGCCGGTCGATGCCCGGTTGGGAGGACGGATGGCTAGGGGAGACGGGAGGGGCGTACGTGATGGGGCACGTGCCTCCCTGCGGCTGCTTTGGTCGCAGGGAGGGCAGTCGACGCTCGAGTATGCGCTCGTGCTGGGGTCGCTGCTCGCGTCCGTCCTCGCGCTCGCCTCGGTGTGGCGGGCGGGTGGTGACGGGAGCCTGCAGCGGGTCGCCCTGGAGGCGGCCTCGCACGTGCTTGGGGGCGGCGGCTCGCAGGGTCTTCGGGACGTCCTCCTGTTCTAGGGACGCTGACCCGTCGCGCGGGCAGTCGAGCGTGGAGGCTGCGGTCCTCCTTCCCGCCCTCATGCTCGTCCTCGCGCTTCTCCTGGAGCCCGCCTGTCTCCTCTACACGCGGGCGGTCATGCTCTCCGCCGCCTCGGAGACCGCGCGTGCGGTCCTCACAGACTACGACGGGGAGCTCGGCGACTGCAGGGAGTTTGCGCTGCGGCGACTCGCGGCGGTGCCCGAGGTCCCCCTCCTCCACGTCGGGGGAAGGGCTGACTGGGAGGTGTCCGCCTCGCTGGACGGCGGGCGGGCGAGCGTCCAGATACGGGGTCATGCGAGGCCCCTCCCGCTCATGGGGGCGATGGGTGCCCTGGCGGGGATGTGCGACGGGGAGGGTGTCGTCCTGTCCGTCAGCGTCGAGGAGGACCTAAGGCCGGACTGGTTGGGAGGGACGTATGGGGAGTGGCAGGAGATGTGGGGATAGGGGAGGGGCCGCACGCCCCCGCCGCCGGCTCGGGCTCGGGACCTTCCTGGACGACGAGGGCGGGTACACCACGGTGGCCGTCGCGGTGGCGCTGCTCATGAGCCTCGTCCTGACGTTTGGAACCGCCGCGGCGGCATGGAGCCTGTCTCGGTCGGCGGACGTCCAGGAGGTGGCCGACGCCGTCGCGCTCGCCGGCTCCAACGTGGTGGCGGGCTATGCGACCGTCGCCCAGGTGATGGATGCCTGCGTCCTGAGCATGGGGCTGCTGGGGAGCATGGTGTGCGCGGTCGGGCTGGTGGTCGCCGCGATCCCGGTGGTGAGCAGGGCGGCGCCGGCGATCCTCCGGGAGGGGAGGAAGATCCTCGACGCGAGGAAGGGGTTCGCGCGCTCGTCAGCCCGCGGGCTCCAGCGCCTCGAGCGGGCCATCCCCTCGCTCGTCATGGCGAGCTCCGCCTCCTGCGCGAGGGCGAGCTCGGCGGGCGGCGTCCCCTACTCGGGCGTGGCGGTCCCGCTCCCACGGCAGGGGAGGTCGGACTTCTCATCGCTGGACGACGGACTGGGGGGAGAGGAGCTCGAGCAGCGCGGCCAGAGGATCGCCGAGGCGTCTGCGAGGAAGCGCGACGCCGACGAGCGTGCCTCGAGGGAGCGCGAGAGGGCCTGGCGCGCGGACAACGTGGACGACCCGCTCTGCATGCGGAGCAGGGCGGACTCGCTCGCCGGGCTCCCCGCGGCGCAGAACCCCGCCTACCCGTCGCCGGAGGCCTGGGAGTTCGAGTACGCACGGGTGAGGGCATGCAACTACTACCTGGCGCGCTGGGAGGCGGAACCGTGTGCCGGCAACGGTCCCGACGAGCTGCAGCGCTCGTGTGCGCGCAAGGAGTTCTACCGGTATGCGCACCAGAAGATCTCGAGGGCGACCTGCGTCGACGGGCCGGACGAGGTCGGAATCGACCTCCCCGAGCTCCCCCACAACCGCGACATGGTGAGGGGGACCGAGCTCTACACCGACGTCGTCTGGCCCTGCACGCTCGAGGAAGGTGGGGTCACGCTGCACTGCTCGCTCTCGTGCCCAGGTGCCACGGGTCCCTCCGCCGGCAGCGCCTCGCTCGCGGAGGAGGAGAGCGGCGGGGTGCTGAGGTGCGAGGTGTGCAGGATGGACGCCAAGGCGATGGGCAACGTCGCGAACGCCAGCACCAACATCCCCAACGGGTTCGAGCACTACTGGCGAATCGTCGTGGAGGCGTCACGCTCCTACCAGCGTGCGCGCGAGGAGTCCATTGCCGCCGAGCGCGAAATGCGCGACGCCGCCGAGGAGGGGAGGGGGACGTTCCGCGAGGCCATCGACCTGCTGTCGGTCCCGCGCCCCAAGCTCGTGCCCCCTGGGGCGTACGGATGCGTCTCGGTCGTGCGGCGCGGCGAGTCCGTTCCGGTCCCCTCCGAGCTCACCGCCGCGTTCCTCTCGCAGGCGGAGCTGCCCGAGGGCTGCGCCATTGCCGGGGCGACCCTCGCGCCAGACGACTCCACCGACGGGAGCGACGTCCTCTCCTCGGTGTTCGAGGGGGTCACGCGGGGGTGTGGGGGACTCGTGCTGGACTTCGCCGGTGACGTGGTCGGGGCGTGGGGGAGGCTGCTCGTCTCGTACGGCTCCTCCTACGAGTCCGCGTCGCGCGTTGCCGAGGACATGTTCGACGGAATCGGTCCCGTCTTCGGCGAGAGGGTCGCCTCGTGGCTCAGGTCCGAGCTCTCGGCGGTCGTCCGAGACGCCGGGTTCGAGCCGGCGGACATGCGGGTCAGGAAGCCGGTCCTGGTCAACAGCCAGGAGGTGATGGACAAGGCGGGGCTCGCAAAGGGGGAGCAGGTCAGGAGGGCGATCGAGTCGATCCCCGCGAGCCCGGGGGAGCTCGCGGAACGGCTTGAGGGAGAGGTGAGGTCCATGCTCGGGGATGGCGAGGTCGTCCTGGCGGAGGTGCCCATCCCCGGCATGGGGGAGAGGGGCGTTCCCCTCGTACTCGACCTCTCCACCCTCGGGGGTGTGGCATGAGGGGGCTGGTTGCGGGCCCCTCGCCGGGCCGGTGTGACGCATCCGGCGAGTCGGGCCAGATGACGGTGGAGATGGCGGTCCTCATGCCGGTCACGATCGTGGTCGCGCTGGTTGCCTACAACCTCGTTCGGTTCGTCGGCGCCTGCGCGCTATTCGACCGCGCCGCGGCCGACTGCGTCATCGTCCACGGCGTCTCGCCCTCCGGTGGCGGGGGAGACGGGCCCGACGTCGAGTCGGTCCGGGCGGCGCTCGAGGGGACGCTTCCCAAGGGGTCCTGCGAGGTGTCGGTCGAGGCGGAGGGGGCCGGCCCCATCGCCGCCCCGTCGGGGGCGGTGGCGTTTCCCCTCTCCCCGTCGCTCACGACCTTCACCTGCACCCTGAGGTACCGGCCATGTCCCTCGTCGTTCGTCCTGGCGGGCGTGGGGTTCTCGCCCCCGCTTGCACTCGTGCACGAGCGTTCCGTCGTAGTCGACTGTCACAGACCGGGGGTGGTGGTGTAGATGGCATGCGAGGGTTGGGCCCTGGACGTCGTCGACCTGGGAGGCAGGAGGGTCGGGAGGTTCTGGGTCAGGGGAGACGTCGTGGGAAGGCTGAGGGGGCTCCTGGGCACGGGGGACGACGCGGACCCCATCGCCCTCCTGGGGTGCGGCTCGATCCACACCCACGGGATGAGGTACCCCATCGACGTCGCGTTCGTGTCCGGGGACGGGAGGGTGCTGCTCGTCGCGAGGGGCGTCTCGTCCGGAAACGTCGTCAGCTGCCCCGGCGCCCGGACGGTGCTGGAGCGACCGAGTCGCGGCGGGTGGTGGCCCGTCGTCGGCGACGTCGTCGAGCTGCGCCTGCTGAGGGGGAGCAGGGTGGGAGGGGCCGCCCCTCTCGCCTGCCCCGAGTCCTGTGGGAAGGAGTGAGATGGAGACCAAGACCTGCCCGTGCTGCGGGATGGAGCTGTTCTCCGACATGGACGTGTGCTATGGCTGCATGTACGACTTCACCAGGGAGCCGGCGGGCGAGCCTGACCCCGACCCCCTGGCGATGGACCTGGACGAGCCGGACATCCCACGGTCGCTCGAGCCGGCCCCGGGTGCCGTGTGCGAGGCGGGTGACACCCTCGTGCTGGGGGAGGGGTGCCGGCTTTTCCCACGGGGCATGTCCATCGGGCTTCACGGCAACGACCTCGAGGTGACGATCCCGTTGCCCGACGGCGGGATCACGGTGGGGAGCCTCCCGGCAAACGACGTCGTCCTCCATTCGAGGGCGGTCGCGGGGCGGCAGCTGCGCATCTCACCCTGCCTTGGCGGGGCGCTCGTGGAGGACGGGGGCTCGGAGAACCCGGCGACGCTCAGGGGGAGGTACGTGTCGTCGCTCGCCAAGATGATCCCCGGCGACGTGCTGGACGTGTGCGGGACCAAGATCACGCTCGTGTGCCCGCCTGTGGCGTGACGGCTGCGGCTTCGCGCAGGGGCCTCTGGTAAACTTTTGCGTGTGCATGCGAATAGGCCCTGCGATGCGTGGACGACGAAGCGCTCGCACCCGGAAGGGAGCGGTAATGACCCTGCAACCTGCGATTAGGAGGCTGCGTCCCGCCCTTGTCGCCCTTGTCGCGATGATGCTGGCCCTCGTCCTGCTCCCCTCAAGGGCATGGGCGGACGGCGACTACTCCATTGACAGCGTCGACATCGATGCGACGGTCGCCTCAGACGGGTCCGTCTCGGTGAGGGAGACGCGCGAGTTCAACTTCGACGGCTCGTTCCACGGGGTGTACTGGGACATCCCGACGGGAGACGAGAACTCGGGGATAGGGACCACCATCGGCCAGGTGGGCCTGCAGGAGGGGGACCAGTTCATCCCGTTCACCGAGTCGGGCAGCGGCGAGGACGGCACGTACACCGTCACCCGCGAGGACGGCTACCTCGAGGTCAAGATCTACTCCGCCCACGAGGACGAGTCGGCGAGCTTCACGGTCAACTACACCGACACCAACCTCGCAACCAGGTGGGAGGACACGGGCGAGCTCTACTGGAAGTTCGTCTCGGACGGATGGCAGGTGGAGTCGCAGAACGTCACCTGCTCCATTCACCTTCCCGTCCCCTCGGGCACCACGGTCACCCCAGGCAGCAACGTCAGGGCATGGGGGCACGGCCCGCTGGACGCCACCGTAAACGTGGGTACCGCGGGGACGGTCACCTACAGCGTCCCCGGGGTGGGGACCTCGGAGTACGCAGAGGCCCGCATCGTCTTCCCGCAGGAGTGGCTCTCGCAGGAGGCCGTCACCCAGCAGAAGAGGCTCGACACGGTCCTCTCCGAGGAGCAGCAGTGGGCCGACGAGGCAAACGCGCAGCGCGAGCGCGCCCGCCTCATGGGCTACGTCGCCCTCGCGGTCTTCGTGACCGCCGGGGTGGCCTCCGTCGTGGTGGCGGTCCTTCGCAGGAGGAAGTACGTCCGTGACCACACGCCGCAGTTCGACGACAAGTACTTCCGCGACGTGCCCACCAAGGACCACCCGGCGGTGCTGGGCGCACTCCTCAACGGGGGAAAGCCCACGCAGGACGACTTCACGGCATCCCTCATGCGTCTGAGCGACCTTGGCCTGGTCAAGCTCGAGCAGGTCAAGCTCACGAAGAAGCGGATTCTGCTGGGCGAGAAGACCGTGGACGACTATCGCCTCACCCGTCTCGACGGTCCCGCGAGGGAGCAGGTGGACAAGAAGTCCGCCCGGATCGACGACGCGGTGCTCGACTTCCTCTTCGAGACCGTGGCGTCCAACGTGGACGGGGCAAAGCCGCACTCGGGCGAGCTCTACTTCTCCGACATCGAATCTGTCGCCAAGGAAAATCCCGAGCTCTTCTCGGACAAGTACAAGGACTGGGAGGACACCGTCGAGGGCGTCGCAATCCAGCGCGGGTTCTACGTCGACCCCAAGGCAACGAGCAAGGTCCCCTGCATCGCCCTGTTCGTCCTGGACGTGCTGCTCGCCTTCATCGACTTCTTCCTCATGGTGATCGAGACCGTGACCGTTGGCGTGGGGATGATCTCGCTGTTGGCTCTTGCGGTCGGCGCCATTGCGTCGATGCTTGCCATCAAGGGGATGAAGGAGCTCTCCCCCGAGGCGATAGAGACCACTGCCAAGCTCGAAGCCCTGCGCCGTTGGCTCAAGGACTTCACCCGGCTGGAGGAGGCCGTTCCCAGGGACGTGGTCCTGTGGAACCGCCTCCTGGTGATGGCCGTGGTCCTGGGAGTCGCCGACGAGGTCGTGAAGCAGCTCAAGGTCGCGGTTCCCGAGGTCGTGAGCGACCCCGGCTTCATGCCCGTGTATGGGTGGTACTACTACAGCCCGTCCATCGGGACGCCGGCGACGGCCTTTGCCAATGCTGCGGCCTCCGCCCACAAGGTCACCGCGGCTGCCCTCTCCGAGTCGTCCAACAGCTCGGGCGGCGGCTTTGGCGGAGGGTTCTCCGGCGGCGGTGGTGGCGGCTTTGGCGGCGGAGGCGGAGGAGGTGCCTTCTGATGAGGGGAATAGTGAGCATCGGCGACGTCGTGGAGATGAACAAGGTGCTCCAGGACCAGGGGGTACCTGCCTACGTCCATCTCCACGACACGTGTGGGAGCCAGTTCTTCACCTTCGGCCCTCCAAAGGGGAGTGAAACCCAGGGGGTGTCGGAGCAGTCCCTCGGGGCAGCCCGGGAGAAGGTGGGGGAGTTCCTCTCCTCCAGGGGAATTGGGGTCGAGTTCTCCGAGGACGGCAAGTCGTTCTGGACGGCTTGACCCTGATTCCGGGGCGGCGCGTCGGAGACAGTTTGTTGGGTGAGAAGAAAAATCGAGAATCTGGTTGACGCCCCTCAAATCTTTGTTATATTAAACAAGCTTGCCTTGCAGGCACTTCGGCTGGGTAGCTCAGTTGGTAGAGCAGGGGACTGAAAATCCCCGTGTCAGGGGTTCGATTCCCTTCCCCGCCACCAGAAAAGCGCAGGTCAGGGGCCATGTCCTCTGGCCTGCTTTTCTTTAGAGCGGACGACGACCCCTCACGCTGTAGGCACCGTCGGACTTGCGCGTATCAGACATGTACTCGTCCCACAGCTCCTGCAGAGACAGGCCAAGGTAGTCGCCGATTACCTTGGCGCGGTCTACCGTCGGCATGTGTATCTCGCGCGAGGAAACGAGCCTCGAGATATACGATTTTCCGAACCTCGAGTAGTCGGCCAGCCCCTGCTGGGTCAGGCCCCTCGCCCTCAACAATCTTAGAACCGTCGGGCCGAAGTCCAGGTCCTCCCTGTCGTACACGGAATCGCCTCCAAACCAACCTGAACCGGACTGCCCGCCAACCAATTAGCGTGCGTTACTCGTTACGCATTGTCACCCCTTCCCGGCACGGCAGGCGGAAGGTCGTGGGGTCAAAGTCTGTCCCAGGTACTGCTTGCCGAGCGCAAGGAGCATGGAGCGGTCGCCGTCGAGGGCGGCCGAAATCTGCGCGTCCCTGAGCGCGGCTCGTCCCTGCGCGGCGAAGTGCGCGCTTGCCTCGTCGAACCCCATGCCGAACGCGTCCTTGCACAGGGCGTCGAGGTCGGAGTCCGCGCACTCGAGCACGGCGCAGACCTCCTCGCGCCCGTTGAACTGCCTGAGCAGCGCCGCCGCGCGCTCCGCCTTGGAGTCGTCCCACGTCACCATCTCTGCGAGGTCACCACCGTCTCGGGCCCGGCCGTTCCCATCTCGAGCTCGCCCGGCAGCCTGTTGCCCTTGGCCTTGTTGCACCTGCGGCAGAGCACCTGCACGTTGTCCGGGTCGAGGCACGCCCTGCGCCTCAGCTCCTCGGGGAGCCTGGACACGGGCACTATCTCGTCGAGCTCGGCGGAGTTTGGGAGGTACGGGTGGTCCCAGTCGAGGAGCGCGCCGCACTCCGGGCAGCGCTCGTACATCGCCCTGAGCCTAGCCCTCAGCTTCCTCCTGGCGTTGCCGTTGGCGTATCGGGGGTTGGTTCCGCGTCGGGACATAGCTCTGACCCCCCAACATGAACCGAAGTCGCGCGGACTCCGCCGCGCGACCGAGCGAAGCGAGGGTTCATGTTACCCCCTCCGGGGCACATGCTCCGAGTCTACCTTATACACCCGAAACGCGGTCTCATCCAGTGTCATCGCATCTCATTTGATGTCATTCGATGTCAACTTTCCCAGACAGGCACGCTCCGGCGTGAGGCCATGGCCCCAGTGGTCGTCCCGACGGCGGACTGGCGGCGCTCGCGTGGTGGTCTGAGAGGGGAGGGGTGGCCCGCACGCCGCCGAGGCCGGACCCGTCCGCACATCGCACGTAGCCGGGCCCCTCGGGGGCTGCACGATAACGGTGGCGACCTGCGGATTTTCCCGATTCGCGCTTGACTTTTCCCCTCGGGGGGAGATTGGCACTATGCCGCGGTGGTCGCTGGTGGGCAGGGGGAGGGTACCCCCCCAGGGTATACCGACGCCCCGGGGACGATTGCATCCCTGATGCCAATCGAATTTTTGAAAGTGAGAATCCTTATCAAACGCAAAAGCGCACAAAAGCACATCAACCAAGCGCAAGTGTCACCAATGGCTAACACTCTCCCTCTCCCCATGCGCCCCCCACGTACCCCCATGGGGTAGGTGGTACCAATGCGCTAGCTAGTAGCGTCCTTGTACCTACACGCAAAAGGAAAGGGCGCGCGGCCAATGCCTCGCGCCCCTCACTCATCGACTATCTGAATCTCTAACACGCGCTTTTATGTGGTGGGTCTATCACTCCCTCAACCATCCCCGTCTCACGGTTTACCAGCTGAACATCAAAACCGCAAACATCAGCGACGTCCGCAACCGTTGCCAACAGCGGGCGCGTGTGATTTACAGCTGAATTCCTCGCCCATTCTGGAGACTTTCCAAGCTCTCTAGAGACCTTTCCATACGAAAGGCCAGACGCTTTTATAAGGTATCCAAGAACGTCTCTCGAATCCACCTATACTCCCCTCGTTAGCCCAGATTATCTGGGAAAACATTCTACCAATCACACCTTATATATATAGTCCCCAAGTACAATTGCGTACGAATTGTGAATGTCCACAAGTACCCTTGTCCCCAAGGTTGATTGGGGGCATTATCTGAATCGCGCCGAGGGAAACCGAAGCCCCAACGAAACCCCGACAAATCGGAGAATCAGCGGAGCGACGGCAACCCGAAACCAAGGGAAACCAAGGCAAGGCGGCGAACCTCAAGAATCGAATACAAACCCCCGCCAACATCGCGGCGACAAAAACCGGAAAGCTGAAAAAGGCGTTCGATAGCGCGGGGAAGCACCAACGCATGAAAGCACGACTAGAAACGCTCCACCGAATACAGGCGGGGCGGGCGATGCAATGCGAGGTAGGCGGGCGTGACCGTCTCCGAACCCGGGTTAGGAGACGGCAGATGAAAGAGCTAAACGAGATTCTTCAAACTCTTAATCTAATGACCCAACTTGTAATCCTAGTTCTAAAGCTCGCAAGGGCGATTAAGAACTCGCGAACAACAAGAAAGCCCCCGCGCGAATAACGTAGGGGCTTCTACCCAACCCAATCAATAGACATTGAACGGGTTCGGGGACGGGGAGAATCCGTCCGCCTATCTCGCATTGTACCGCCAACGAACAAAGACGACAAGAGAGGGGAGTTATCTATGTCCACTAAGAGCTCAACCTCGAATTCAGACTTCACCCGAACGCTTCTCAAAGTCATCCGAACTAGTACG
>CAJMNO010000018.1 GCA_905214865.1 uncultured bacterium
GCTCTGTCAGCTGCACTTACCCTGCCGAAGCTGCACTAGCTTTGGCAATCAACCCGCTCTCCTTGCTCACCTGCACCACCTCCTACCGAAGCCTGTAGTGGATCATCTCGTTGACGAAAGAATTACCCTCACCCAGGGGTTACACTCCCTCTAGACGTGTAAATTAGACTGTCTACAGCTGACATGCCCTGCATCATGAAGTCAAGTGAGACGAAGAGCTTCGATTGGTTCGTGCAGGCGTAGATCTCCTTTCACTCACGCGATAGACCGAACCTCCGGAGGGTGGAGCCCAGGAAGCTAGTCCGCCTGGCGCTGCCGAGGACGTCGCATCCCTCGAAATCCAGGTTGTCAAGGGTCTGCCCTAGATCTGACAGCACCATGCCGTCGCTGACCTCAGGGCGGCTTCCAATGAAGACGGACATATTGTCGTTGTAGCGGTTGAGCATGGGCATGACGATCTCCACGCCATTTCCTACCTGGTGGACGGCGAACTGCTCTCGCCACCACTTGGCGTAGCCATCGAGGATCTCACTTGCAATTTCAGCCCTCACCTCGCACCTCCCCTGCACTCCAACCTACCCTGAGCCTATCGTCGCCATCTGGGCAACCTAGCTAAACCTTATCGCCACTGCGGTGCAGTTCTTCTCGGACGGGTTCCCGAACCTCGCGATGATTCCCTCGCATGGGGAGCCCATGTTCTCCGACAGCACCTTGTGGGCAGCGGAATACTTGGCGGCCACCTCGAACAGTGGCTTGTCCCCATCCAGGACGAGTATGTGGGGCTTTGCGGAAGAGCCCGGCTTGGTCGAGAGCACCTGGAAGCTTGGGGAGAAGAGCCTAGAGCACGCCGGGGGCTTGCCCGCAATCCAAGCATCGTCGTGCGGGTATAGCTTGGCGACCTTCCCCTCGGCGCCAGCCTCCGCGAACTCGATGAACGCGGCGTACGCACGGCTTCCCCGCATCTTGGCGACCGAGGCGCTCGAGAACACAGGCGACCCGTCTGGGGCAATCAGCCCAAAGCGCTTCTTGAGCGCCAGGGGGCTGTCGGTGAGAGCGACGAGGTCGGGGATGCCAGCAGAGTACATCCCGACCTTTCTCACCCTGAGCTTGAGCCCGGGATTAGAGGAAGCGATGTCCTTGATGAATCCAAGGCTCCTGTCCACGGAGCCGAAGACCCTGCCCTTGTACGAGAGCGCAGCCGAGCCCATCTCCGCAGTGCTCATGGACGTTCCGGTCGAGCGGCTGTGCATTCTGACGTCGTGGTCTACCACGTCCACGTAGAACTCGTCCCCTCTCTTGATGTCCTTGAACACGACGCCGAGGTACACGTAAATCTTGGTCTTGCACCTCCCGTCGATGTTGACGACGGCCGGCTTGCTGGCGCGCTTCGCCGGCCTCTCGCCTTTGGCAACGTCCTTCTCGCACGATTTCGTCTTTCCGAAGATGCGTGAGAGGAAGCCGCTCACCTACACCGCCTCCTCACGAAGCTCATCACGTTCGGCGCCTTCCCTTGACGAGGCCGCGAAGTCGCGGGCGGTCATCAGGAGGACGTCCTGCCACTGCAGCGTGCTCGACTCCCAGCAGCGGTTGAGCTCGGCTTGGCGCGGGTCGGAGTACGTCTGGGGCAGGTCGTGCCCCGCGATCTCGTCAATGGAGCAGTCGAGAGCCACCGCGCAGTCGTAGGCTTGGGCAAGAGAGGGCATTCTCTCCCCTCGCTCCCAAGTCCCATATCGGCTTTTCTTAATCCCAAGCCTTTCGGCCATGTCGTCTTGGGATAACCCTCTTCTCTTTCGGAGTTCTTTGAGATGTATTTCCATCGATTCCTTCCCTCGAACTTAAACCGAATGTTTAAACTCACATTGATTAGTTTTAACTTAAAGTTATTAGAAGTTTGATGATTAATCATAGCGTGGTATTCTCTAATAAAGTTTAACAAAAAGGTGACATTTCGGAGGTGCTAGATAGCCGGTTTTGATAAGAGCGTCTTCTCCAACAGGCTCGCCGCCCTGCGCAACGACAGGGGCCAGAGCCAGGAGGACCTCGCCCGCGAGAGCGGGGTGAGCCTCAACGCGATCCGCGCTACGAGGCGGAGACCAACTGCCCGTCGCTCGAGACGGCGTTCAAGCTCGCCGAGGCGCTGGGCTGCTTCCCTGGACGTGCCGTCCGAGCGCGTTGGCTTCGCCGTGGGGACGGTGCGCTAGCCATGGGCGGCGAGTAGCGCCCGTGGGCGGTGAGCGCTGGGCCTGGGGGCTCTGCGAGGCCATCGGCCGCGTCGGCGACGCCCTGGTCGCGGCCGTGGGGCTAGTGCCCGTGGTCATCGGCATGGTGCTCGTCTGCGGGCTCGCAGAGGGCCTGCTGGGGAGGTGACCGCGATGACGGAGATGAGCCAAGGGACGGACCGCCTCGTCGAGGATGTCCCCGGACACGGACACGGCGTACCTGCCGTAGTCGGTAAAGCGAATCCTCCAGACGCGGTCCCACATCTCGGTAGGGCAGACGAGGTCGGAGATGTCGCGGAGGAGCTCGCGTGTGACCTCCTCGTCGCAGCCCCGCTCGGTGTCCAGGAACCCATCCCGCCGAGACCTTGAAGATGAGGAGCTTGTCGCAGTAGGAGAGCCCGAGCATGCGCCGTCTGGCGCCGTCGCGCCTGCGGGCCTCGCCGGCCTCCCTCCTCGCCCGCTCACCCTCCTCGGGGCGCTCGGCGACAACCCGCTCGTCGTGCCTGCGCCGAAGGCAGCGGGACATTCCCCTGGAGTCGCCTATCGCGACGCCGACAAGGAGGCATGCGAGGGACAACGCCCCCGTCGCCCATGCGTGGTCGCACCACATGGACCCGAGGTCGGCAAACCCGTTCGCGAGCGCACCGAACCCGCCGACGCCGATTGCCATTCCGACGATCTCCACGGAGTGGTCGGCGAACCAGGACGCAATCCTCTTGATCATGCATCAGCCCCAATCGAAAGGAGACAGCCACGCCCTCGTGGGCATTCTCGCTCATCTGGTGGGGCCTCTGCTGCCTGCCGGCGGGAGCCGACGGCACCGGTGAGCCGCGAGCGGCGGACGGAAGCCCCCGGGGAGGTGACCGCGATGGCGAGGAGGACGGTGGAGCTCTCCGAAGCGTGCCGCTGGGTGCTCTCCTGGATCGCTAACGGCAGGCACTGGCACCACACGGCGTACCTCACCTATGACGGCCTGAGCAGGATGCGGGATGAGGCGTCGCACGTGGCGGCGGCGCAGCGCGGCAACCCGGACTTCTTCATTTACGTCCGGGAGCTATGCGTGGCCGACACCAGGCAGGCGCTCGACCTGTCGGTTCCGGAGCTCGCCGTGGGCGTGGTCTGGCCCACGGGGCGCTAGCGGCTTCTCGCCCCGGCCGGGCGACCCCGGGGAAGGAGGAAACGATGGTGAAGGCGGTTCTGGCTGCGCGCCCCGAGGGCGTGCAGCGCGGTTGGCTCTCGCTCCAGGAGTGCGGGAGGTACCTCGGGATATCCCTGGAAGTCGTGCGCGCCGCGATAAGGCGCGGCGAGCTCCAGACGTACGTCAAGCCAGCGACCTACAGGACGGGCGGCAGGCCCTTCTACAAGATGTCGGTCACCGACGTGGACGACTGGGTCAGGACGTGCTGGCAGCCCTACAGGGAGAGCATGGTCGACTGAGAGATCGATGCGTAGCCGCGGCACGGGCGCAGGAGAAGGGAGCATGCGATGGACGGGCCGGAGTCGATGTCGGCGTTCGAGCGGGCCTCGCTCGAGCTGGGCCGGCGCACGCACTCGGTGGTGACGCCGGAGGAGCTCGAGCGGTGGACAGGGCGGCCGGCGCACGTGCTGAGCATGGTCACGTACGCCTTCCGCGACGGGGGGCGCGTCGAGCCGCCCACGAGGATGGTGGTCTACTGCGAGCCCGAAAGGGTCGACGGGATCACCAGGAGCATGTCGAAGCTGCTCGAGAGCAGGGGCTGGACGGCCGGCGTCGAGGTCGGCAGGGTGACCGAGGGGGACGCGCCATGGCGGTGAGCATGGACGAGAAGTACCGGCAGTGGATGCGGATACGCACTAACGACTTCCAGACGCCCCAGGGGCGTTACGTCCGCTCGGGCGGCACGGCCGCCTCGTGGGCGGACTACGGGCGCTGGATGACGCGCAGGCAGATTCTTGCGAAGTCGCCGTGCGCGACGCTCGACGTCTCCGACCAGCACGAGCTGTGCGGCATGGCGAGGGAGCTTGGGTTCTCGACGCCCAGGCGCTGCCTGGACTTCCTGGGGGTTCTCGCCTCGTGCGACGCGATAGACGCGTAGCTGCTGGCGCGAGGGACGGTGGCCGATGCCTGCGTGCTCGCCGCGCAGCAGTCGTACCAGTCGCGCCTGAGGGCGAACCGCTCGAACGCGAGGAGGGGCGGCAGGCCGAGGGGGCGGCCGGCGGCCGCGAGGGACCCAACGGGAACCCAACCGAAACCCAATCGGTCTCCAAGGCGGAGCGCGGCACGCGCGTGATGGAAAACAGAAATGAAACCGGCACCCTCAATTAGTACTTATAGAAGAAAAAAGCCCCCAACCTCACTTGCCGGGGAGGGAGCCTCTTCTGCATATTCAGGCCTTGGGTCTGCATATGAGCGAGCACTCATGTTGGCAGAGCTTGACGCACATTTGATCTAGAGACGAAAACAGACCATCGGCATAGCCGATGGTCTGCGGTTTCTTGGTAGCCCGTAGCAGATTCGAACTGCTGATCTCCGCCTTGAGAGGGCGGCGTCCTAAACCGCTAGACGAACGGGCCAGTATGTGAAGGCCACCTTGGCTGGGACGGAGAGAGTCGAACTCCCGCTGACGGAACCAGAATCCGTTGTCCTACCACTAGACGACGTCCCAATTGATGTTGTCTTGTGCGTCTCGATGCGAGAAAGTACTCTACCCCATCTGTCGCGATCGCACAAGGGCCAATCTCAAATTTGTTTCTCTGATCGTGGCCCGAGCCCTATCCCCTCAGGCGCATCTGGTTGAGGAGCGTCCCGCGGTCGCAGGGCAGCTCGTCGTTGACCACGCAGGAGAGAAGCTCCCCGAGCATCGCCCCGACGGCTGGACCAGGTGGCATGCCGGTCTCCCTCATGACGTCCGCACCGGTGACGGGGAGGTCCCTCATGCGATAGACGGCGCCCTCCTCGATCTGGCGGCGGAGGCACTCGGTGACCCGGTCGAGCTCGGCGACGTAGCGCTCCGCCCCGGGGGCCTTGGACACCGCGTCCGCGCGCTTGAGGTCGAGGAGCGCGAAGGTGAGGGCGGGAGCCTCCCCCGGGCAGGCGCGCTCGAACTTGGAGAGCGTCCTCCTCACCGACCGGGCCGTCGGCTTGACCACATGGTCGTGGAGCCGCACCAGCATGCGCGTGGAGGAGACCAGCGAGTTGGGGAGCGCGAGCTCGCGCATGATCGACTCCGCCATGACGGCACCGACCTTGGGGTGCCCGAAGAAGTGGCCGCGCCCCGTCTCGTCGCGGGTGAACGTCACCGGCTTGGCGACGTCGTGGAGAAGCGCCGCCCACCGCAGCGCGGGCAGGGGCATCCCGCCGCCAAACTCCTCCACCGCGGCACAGACGTGCGCCGTGTGCTCCAGCACGTCGTAGATGTGATAGGGGGTGCACTGGTCAAAGCCCGCCATGGCGGCCACCTGGGGGATGGCCTCCCCCATCACCTCCGTCTCGTGGAGGAGCGCCCAGGACATGCGCCCCGAAGCGACGATGCCATCGAGCTCCTGGCCCACGCGCTCGCGCGCGACGTGGGCGAGCTCCGGGGCGCAGGCTGCGAGCGCCTCCTGGGTGCGCGGCTCCACGGAGAAGCCCATGCGGCACGCAAACCGCACCGCGCGGAGCACCCTGAGGGCGTCCTCCCCAAAGCGGAGCCTCGGGTCCCCCACGGCGCGGATGAGCCCCCTCGCGAGGTCCTCCCTGCCACCGAACGGGTCGAGGAGCCCGCGGGCGGGATGAAACGCCATGGCGTTGATGGTGAAGTCGCGGCGCGCGAGGTCCTCTCGCACGTCGGTGACGAAGCGGACCTCGTCGGGATGCCTGAGGTCGCTGTAGGCACCCTCCACCCTGTAGGTGGTGATCTCCACGGGATGCCCGTCCACGACCGCGGTAACGGTGCCGTGCTTGGTCCCCGTCTCGTGGACGGTGATTCCCGCCGCACGAAGGCACGAGGCGGTCTGCCTCCAGTGGGCGGAGGTGGTTACATCCACGTCGTGCGAGGGCGCTCCGAGCAGCGCATCCCTCACCCATCCCCCGACGACCCAGGCCTCGAACCCCGCCGACTCGAGGACGGAGAGGACCCTCACCGCGTAGTCGGGAAGGTCGTAGGCGGGAACTCCCACCGCTCCCATGTGGCCTCCCTCCGGAAGCGTGCAGACGGGACCCCCGACGACACGCTGGCCCCGCGCACCCCTGTCTTCCCACGAGTATACGGCAGCCATGGGAGTACGCCCCCAGACGCCGTCGCTCGCGCGTCTCCACGCCCGCCACGCCGCTGCAAGGCCAACGCAACCGCCGTGCTATCCTCGCATCGGTGCAAATTTAGATCCGCCAAGCGCGGGAAGGGAGAACGAATGGACACGATGAGGAGCGTCACCACCGAGGACCTGGCGAACAGCCGCGAGGGGTTCCTTTCCGAGCGCGCGAACGTCGTCGCCAAGAACGCAGTCACCAGCATGGGTCTTCGCGCGGCTGCGCGCGTCCCCGAGGGAGTCGCGGGCAACACGATGCAGTTTGACATCGACCTCACGCAGGGCAAGCGCTGCGACCAGCAGCGCTCCGGCCGCTGCTGGATGTTCGCGAGCCTCAACACCATGCGCTATCGCGTCATCAAGAAGTACAACCTCAAGACCTTCGAGCTGAGCCAGGCCTTCCCCCTGTTCTACGACAAGCTGGAGAAGAGCAACTGGTTCCTCGAGAACATCCTCGACACGCTCGACGAGCCCCTGGGCGGCAGGCTCGTCTCCTACCTGCTGACCGACCCCATCGGCGACGGCGGGCAGTGGGACATGTTCAAGAGCCTCGTGAGGAAGTACGGCGTCGTCCCCAAGGAGTCGATGCCCGAGACCGCCTGCTCGCGCAACACCCGCGAGATGGACGCGTATCTCACCCGCTACCTGCGCGGCTGCGCCAAGCGCCTGCGCGAGTCGCACGCGGCGGGGGTCGGCCAAGGCGACCTCTCCTCCATGAAGAAGCAGATGATGGACGACGTGTACCACCTGCTCGTCACCTGCCTGGGGGAGCCCCCCGCGAGCTTTGAGGTGCGCCTGCGCGACAAGGACGACGAGCTCGCGCTCTCCGGCACGTTCACGCCCCGGGAGTTCTTTGACGAGGCCGTGGGCATGGAGCTCGACGACTACGTGTCGCTGATCAGCGCCCCCACCGCCGACAAGCCGTTTGGCCACACCTACACCGTGAGCCGCCTGGGCAACGTGTGGGAGGATGGCGGCGTGCGCTACCTCAACCTCGAGCCGTCCGAGCTCAAGCGCGTCGCCGTTGCGCAGCTGCGCGACGGGCTCCCCGTGTGGTTTGGCTGCGACGTGGCGCAGAGCTACCTGGGCGACGAGGGCATCATGGACACCGCCGCCCTCGACGTGGACGGCCTCCTCGGGTTCCCCGTGGAGGGCTGCATGGACAAGGCGGAGCGCCTGGACTACGGCGAGTCCCTCATGACCCACGCGATGGTGCTCGAGGGCGTCAGGCTGGACGAGAGCGGCGCCCCCACCCTCTGGAAGGTCGAGAACAGCTGGGGCAAGGACCACGGCAGGGACGGCTTCGACACCCTCTCCGACCCCTGGTTCGACCAGTACGTGTACCAGGTCGTCGTGGACAAGAGGTACCTCTCGCCCGACGAGCGCCACACCTACGAGACCGAGGAGCCCACGGTCCTGGAGCCCTGGGACCCCATGGGATCCCTCGCGCTCGCCCGCTAGGGACGCACGGCAACCACGCGACAGCGACCAAAGGCGCCCTCCCCGGTCACGGGAGGGCGCCGCGTTAGGAGAGACATGAGCACCACAGTCGAGCCCAGCTGGGCACGGGAACAGCATGACAGCTTTGGCGGGAGCCGCGGCAACCGCATCGCCCGCAACGCGGTGGCGTCCGACAACCTCTTCAAGGCGGCGCGCGACGTCTCGACCCTGAGGACCTATCACGACACCTTCTCGGTGAGCCGACCCAAGACGGGAGAGGTGACCAACCAGCGCCACTCCGGCCGCTGCTGGATGTTCTCGGCCTACAACGTCGCCCGCGCCGAGACCATGCGCCTGCTCGACGTCGACAGCTTCGAGTTCAGCCAGTCGTTCGGCATGTTCTACGACAAGCTGGAGAAGGCCAACGCCTTCCTCGAGAACGTGATGGCCCTGGCAGGCCGTCCCGCCGACGACCGCGAGCTCTCGTTCGTGCTCGAGGGCGGCATCGAGGACGGGGGCTACTACCCGTTCGCGATGAACCTCATCGCGAAGTGGGGCCTCGTCCCCAAGGACGTGATGCCCGAGACCGCCTGCTCCAAGGACTCCTCACAGATGGACGCCCAGCTCAACAGGCTCGCAAGGCGCGATGCGTGCGAGCTTCGCCGCATGCATGCCCAGGGCGTGGGCGACGATGCCCTCAGGGCGCGCAAGCAGGAGATGCTCGAGGGCTTCTACCGCATGCTCGCAATCTGCCTGGGCGAGCCCCCGGAGACGTTTGACCTCGAGGTCTCCGTCGGCAAGGACGCGAAGGTACCCGCCGAGAGGCTCGAGGTCCAGGGCGGCTCACGCGAGGGCGACGCCGGCAAGGGCGATGGCAAGGACGACGACAAGCCGCGCCGCATCCTTCGAGACCGCGGCATCACCCCAAGGCAGTTCGCTGAGCGCTACGTTCCCTTTGACCCCAACGACTACGTCGACCTGGTCTCGATCCCCGGCGAGACCCGACCCTTCAACCATGCGTACCACCTGAGGTGGACGGACAGCGTGCTGGGTGCCACGCCCCTGCGCTTCCTCAACGTGGAGCCAGAGGTCCTCGACGCCGCGGCCGTGGCCTCGCTCAAGGCGGGCGTCCCCTGCGAGATGTCCTGTGACGTGATGCAGCAGTTCCCGCGCGGAATCGAGGACTTCCCCGGGGTGCTCGCCCTCGACACGATGGACTACGAGGGTCTCTTCGACGTCGACCTGCAGATGGGGCGCGCCGACATGTACGACCTGCGCGAGAGCTCGCTCACGCACGCAATGACCTTCCAGGGCGTGGAGCTGGGCGAGGACGGACGCCCCGTCGCGTGGCGCGTGGAGAACAGCTGGGGCAAGGACGCTTGCAAGGACGGCTTCCTGGTGGTCTCCGCCGACTGGTTCCACCTGTACGGCGGCGAGGTCGCCGTCCGCCGCGAGTTCGTTCCCGAGGACGTGCTCAGGATGTGGGACGAGCTGCCCGCCGACGAGGTGGAGCCCTGGAGCGGCATGGGTCGCGCGCTTCGCCACCAGTCGCTGTAGCGAAGGGGAGAAGCAATGGCAGGCATCGAGAACATCGTCTTCGACATGGGGCAGGTGCTCCTCCGCTTTGACGGCATGCTCTTCTCGCGTGCCTTCACGTCGAGCGAGGAAGACGCCCACGCCCTCAACGACGCGCTCTTCTCCAACCCGTCCTGGGCGCTGCTCGACGCCGGCGTCATCAGCGAGGACACCATGCTCGCCATCGCCCGCAGGCGGCTTCCGGAGCGTCTGTGGCCAAGCCTCGAGGACGCCGCCGCCAACTGGGACCTGCACCAGCCGGCGATCGACCAGACCAACGACCTCGCACGGCGGCTGCACCAGGCTGGGTACAGCCTCTACCTGCTGTCCAACGCCGGCGTCAGGTTCGACCGCGCCAAGGGGAGGATCCCCGTGCTCCCCCTTCTCTCGGGCTGGGTGGTCTCGGCCTACGAGCACCTGATGAAGCCCGACCCCGCCATCTACGCCCTCCTGTGCCAGAGGTATGGGTTGGATCCCTCCTCCTGTCTCTTCGTGGACGACAACCAGGACAACGTGGAGGGCGCTCGCAAGGCGGGGATGAGCGCCTACCGCTTCACCACCGCCACGGACCTCGAGGTGCACCTGGGGGACTTCGGGATCTCCCTGTAACGCATGGAGGAGAGACGAACGGGCACCCATCCGCACAGGCACCAGGCGGATGGGTGCCCCTCTCTCCCCCGCCCTAGCCCCTCGCGAACGCCCCCTCGTCGCGCACGGTCGCCATCACGTGGCGTGGCACCGCGTAGAGCACGTTGGAGCCCAGGATGCGCGAGGCGGACTCCCTTGCCCTCGGCATGGCTCCGGCGGGGGCGTAGGAGCGCGAGAAGCGCCGCAGCATGGCCACGTCGTTGCCCCCGTCGCCGTACACCGCCACCTGGTGCACCGACCCGTCCCTGCCGAGGACGATGGCACCGTTGGCGCAGACCGCCTCGATGGGCACGCCGCCAAAGCCGAAGCCACCGGGCGATCGCATGACCCTGCCCGTGGCGACGGCGAAGTGCCTCCCCGAGTTGGTCGCCGCGCGGATGGCGCGAAGGACCGGTCGGCTCACGCGGTGCGTCGCCCCCAGGAGCGTCCCGTCCAGGTCACTGGCAAATAGACCGACCATCACAGCACCCCAAAGGAGGGCTCGCCCACCACGCAGAGGTCCTCCCCGTTGGCAAGCTCCCTCATGGCGCCCACGAAGGCGTCCTCCCGCCCCGTGGGAAACGCGCAGTTCATCTGCACGTCCTCCGCAAAGATGGTGTCCCTCACCTTGCCCCCGCACTCCCCCACCAGGCGCTCGACGCGACCGTAGGCGGCGTAGGGAATGGTGCAGGTCACGCGCGTCACCAGGGTCATTCGGACCAGGTGGTCCCCGTCACGCGCCTGGTCCACGGCAGCCTGGACCGCGGCGGAGTAGGCGCGGACGAGTCCCCCGGGGCCAAGGAGGGTCCCGCCAAAGTAGCGCGTGACCACGCAGCACACGTCCGAGAGGGACGCCCCCCTCAGGACATCGAGGCACGGCATGCCGGCGGTGCGCTGGGGCTCCCCGTCGTCGGAGCACCTCTCCCTCCCGTCGTGCAGCAGCCAGGCGGGCACGTTGTGCCTGGCGTCGTGGTGGCGCGACCGCACCTCCGCGATGAACTCCTCGGCCTGCGTCTCGCCCTCCACGTGACGGAGCTGGGCTATGAAGCGGCTCCTGCGGTCGACGACCTCGGCGGTGGCCTCGTACCCGCCCTCGAGCGTGAGATATCCCTCGGATGCCTGCATGCAACCTCCCAGACGGACGAACGTCTCCTGCAGATGGTAGCAAAGGAGGCTGCGTGCCATCCAAACGGAGCCTCGCGCAGCCAAGATGGAGATGCGGGAACCCGACGGGGGCGCGACGGGGGCATGCTACAATCTCCCCTGCGAAGTGGGCCAGGCGATCGCGGGGCCTCCCGGCAACGGGTGGCCATGAGGAAAGTCCGGGCTCCACAGGGCAGGAAGCTGGTTAACGGCCAGGCGGGGCGACCCGACGGAAAGCGCCGCAGAAAAGAAGACTCCCGCTGCCTCTTCGAGGTGAGAGAAAAGCTGAAACGGTGGTGCAAGAGACCACCAGCGTCGTGGCAACACGGCGGCTTGGCAAGCCCCTTCCGGAGCAAACGCAAATAGGAGCGCCATGGTGTGGCCCGCACCGCGCTCGGGTTGCGCGCTAGAGGGCGCCGGCAACGGCGTCAGTAGATAAATGATCGTCCACGACAGAACCCGGCTCATAGGCCCACTTCGCACTTATCTTATCTTGCACGGGCACATCTTCCCTGTTAGGCGCAGCACTCTTGGCGCAGCTCATCGTGTCTCGACGATGGGTTGCCGCCCGCCATGGGCATACCCACCAGAACGCCTGTACGCAACGCGGGCACTCGCCTATAATCGGTACAGAACACCTGTACGGTCTGGAGGCCCCATGGACGTCATGGACAAGCTTGCGATTCTTGCGGAGGCGGCCAAGTTCGACGCCGCGTGCACCTCCTCGGGGGTCCAAAGGGGCCCTCGCAAAAGGGGCGTGGGAGACGCCCGGGCGGCCGGTTGCTGCCACAGCTTCGCGCCGGATGGGCGCTGCATCACGCTCCTCAAGGTGCTCATGTCCAACGCATGCAGCTACGACTGCGCCTATTGCGTCAACCGGCGCGGCGCCTCATGCCCGCGGGCCACCTTCTCCCCCAGGGAGCTGGCCGAGCTCACCATAGGCTTCTACAAGCGCAACTACATCGAGGGGCTGTTCCTCTCGTCGGGCGTGCTGGGGACTCCGGACGAGACGACCGAGCGCATGATAGAGTGCCTGCGCACCCTTCGGCAGGACTACCACTTCAACGGTTACATCCATGCCAAGGTGATTCCCGGCACGTCGCCGGAGCTCGTCAGGCGCCTGGGGCTGCTCGCCGACCGACTGAGCTCCAACGTCGAGCTCCCAAGCTCTGCGTCGCTCCAGGCGCTCTGCCCGGACAAGGACTCGCGTGCCGTCCTCGCGCCCATGGGTCAGATCGCGCGGGGCAGGCGGGAGGAGGAGAGCCGCCTCCTCGCCCAGGGAAAGGGGGCCTCGCTGGCGCGCAGGCCGGCATCGGGTGACATGGGCCCCGGACTGGGCGGGGCGGCGCTCAGGATGACCCTGAGCAAGTCCAGGAGCGCCGTTCCCAACTCGCGTAGGAAGTTCGCCCCAGCGGGGCAGTCCACCCAACTCATCGTGGGGGCGTCACCCGAGACGGACCGCCAGATACTCAGGCTCTCGGAGTCCTTGTACAAGAAGTTCGACCTCAAGAGGGTGTTCTTCTCGGCCTACATGCCCATGCTCAGCGACTCGCGCCTCCCCGAGCCCGGGACGCCCGTGCCCCTCAGGCGCGAGCACAGGCTGTACCAGGCGGACTGGCTCATGCGCTACTACGACTTCTCACCGGGCGAACTGGTGACCGAGGACAGGCCGTGGCTCGACCTCGACCTTGACCCAAAGCTCGCCTGGGCCATCGCGAACCTCGACCGCTTTCCCGTCGAGGTCATGACGGCGCCGCTCGAGGCCCTCCTCCGCGTCCCCGGCATCGGTCCTGTGGGCGCAAGGAGGATCGTGGCGGCGCGAAGGACGCAGCGCCTCGGCTTCGACGACCTGGCGGCGCTCAAGATCACCCTCAAGAGGGCGCGGCCCTTCGTCACTTGCTGCGGAAGGAGGGACAGTGGCTCCGTGCTGGACGAGGGCTACCTCAGGAGGAAGGCGATGGATGAAGCGCGATCAACACGGTACTCTCGGGCGCGACGGGAGGCAGAGGGTCAGCTCACCCTCTTCTGAGGTTGGCCCAGGGGAGGATGTCGTCCCAGCCGGTCTCCGTGGCCTCACCAAGGCGTTGGAGTCCGCACGCGAGGAGGGAATTCCGGTCGCGCTGGGGGTCCCACGCTCGATGGAGGGCGTCCTCGGTGGGATAGCACTCACCTACCTTGCACACTCCGACCCGTCGTCAACCAGGATCTGCGACCACGAGGCGCTGCAGCCAGAGCTGCTCGAGAGGGTGCTCCTGGTCACGGAGGAAAGCGAGGGGGACCTGGTCCCCCTCGCCCACCGCGTATGGCAGTCGCTCGGGCAGCGCTGCGGGTCGGGATGCACCAATCGGATCCTGTACGCCTGCGCATCCGACGACCCGGGGATGCCGCAGGTCGTGAACCGCTACGTCAGGCTCTCGTTCTCCCTCGGCACAAACGTCACGAGCAGCCTTGCCCATGCAGACGTCCTGGCCGTTGACGCCCTCGCGCGGCAGGTCTCCTCCGAGTGCGAGAAGACGAGGCAGTTCGCGCGATTCTCGCACCTTCCCAGCGGCGGCTGGTTCTGCTCCCTCTCCCCCAAGGCAAACACGCTCCCGCTCTGTGCCCAGCACTTCTCGAGGAGAATGAGAGGGGACCGCTTCTGTATGCTCGACCCCATCCACGGGATCGCGGTCTTCCACGAGGAGGGCGATCGCTCGGCGCGCGTGGCGCGGCTCGATGCGGGGATGGCACGCCAGGCAAGGGAGGCGGCGTCTGACGTCGACACGGAGGAGCGGAGGTTCCAGGAGATGTGGGCGACCTTCTACCGCTCGATGGAGCTCCCCGGCAGGGATGCCACGGACAGGGGATACGACCTCAGGGCGCGCTTCATGCCCAAGCGGCTGTGGGACTCGCTTCCAGAGCTCGCGGAGGCCCCTTCCAGCCCCTTTGCCGGATGGGCATCGAAGCCTCAGGGGGCAGTGGGGCAACAGAGGATCGGCGACTCCTGAGAAACGGAGAGTGCCAACGGTCTGTCGTGCAAAGCCCGTCCGCGCGGGAAGGCGAACCGTCGCCGCCCGTCACCACCCCCGCACACACAAGCAAAGGCGGCCGACCCCGTAGGGAGTCGGCCGCCTCTTTGGGTGCCACAGGAGATTGCGCCCTAGTCCAGGTCGCTGAAGTCCGTGTCCGTGGGAGCTGGGGCAAAGGTGGTCGCCTGCGCATCGACCGCGGGAGCCGCGGGCTGCGGCGCCACGGGAGCCGGCGCGACGAACGAGGAGCTGGAAGAGGTGGAGCCCTTCGCAGAGCCGGTGGGAGTGCTCAGGGTCTTCTCGGGAAAGACGCTGTCGGCGTCATCCATGAAGTGCTGCAGCATCTTCTTGTACTCGCTGCGGAAGTCCTCGCGCGACTGCTTGAGACGATCGATCTCGTCCAGCTCGTTCTGCTTCTCGGCGAGCGCCTGGCGAATGACCTCGCGCGCCTTCTGATCCGCCTCGTTGCGGATGTTGTCCGCGTTGGCGCGGGCGTCTGCCAGCAGCTTGTCGGCACTCTGCTGGGCGACGATGAGGACCTGCGAGATCTGGCGCTCGGACGCGCCGTAGTCGGCGACGGGCGCGGCGGGGACGGGAGCGGGCTCGATGGCGGCAGAGGACGCGCTCTGCTCCTTGAGCTGCGCGACCTGCGCCTGGGCGGCGGCAAGCTGCTGCTCGGAGTTGTTGAGCCGGCCCTTGAGGTCCGCGATCTTCTGGAGCATGGCGTCAACCTCGCTCGCCAGCTGGTCGAGGAAGGCGTCGACCTCCTCGGTGCTGTAACCGTGCTTCTTGGCCTCGGAGAAGGTCATCTGCTCGATGTCTGCTGGTGTGATAGCCATCTGTGTTCCCTTCGAATTAGGTTGCGCACCGCTGGTTCACTGGTGCGGAAGACCACTTGTTAGAGTATATCCCCACATGGGTTTCGCGTGCCTGCGTCAGTAGACCAGATTTCGCACCACCTCGATCACCAGCAGCGCGACCATGGGCGAGAAGTCCATCCCCATGATGGGCGGGATGAAGCGGCGAAACAGGCCGACCACGGGCTCGACCAGCGTGTTCGTCGCCTGGTAGACATCCTCGATCACGGTTGAGCCGGTCATGCGGAGCCACGAGAGGATGCACTCGATCACGATCACCCACTCGTAGAGGTAGAGGATCTGGCTCAGGAAATAGCGAACGTTGCCCATGAAACCTACTTTCCGGAGAGTTCCGCGGTCCTGCGGAGAGCGGCGTCGACCCCCACCCACAGGGAGTCGACCAGGCCGGGCTCCATGGCCCGCAGGCCCGCGGCGGTCGTGCCGCCAGGCGAGGTGACCCGCTCCATATAGGCCCGGGGGTTCTCGCCCGACTCAAGGAGCTGCTCGGCAACGCCGCGCATGGTCGAGAGGACCATCTGCCTGCAGTCGGCGGCGGGAAGGCCCGCCTCGACGCCCCGGCGGGTGAGCGCGTCCGCGACCAGCGCCACGTACGCGGGGCCGCAGGAGACGACCGCCCCCTCGGCGTCGAGCTGGTCCTCCCTCATCAGCTTCGCCACGCCCAGGCAGGAGAAGACGCCCAGCGCGTGCCTGGCGTCCTCCTCGGTCGCGCTGGAGCCCACGCACACCGCCGTCGCCCCGGAGAGCGCCTGCACGGGCAGGTTGGGCATGGCGCGAACCACGCGCGAGGACGGCATGAGGCCCTCGAGGGTATTGAGCGGGATGCCCGCCGCGATGGAGATGACGAGACGCCCCTTGAGGGCCTCGCCCATCTCGCCCACCACGGAGGGGAGGATCTGGGGCTTGACGGCAAGCACAACGACCTGCACGTCGCCCTCGAGCATGTCCGCGTTGCTCCGGAAGGTCGAGATGCCCATCTCGGCGAGTGGCCTGAGCTTGCCCTCGGAGGGGTTAGAGACGCTCACCTGCGAGGCGTCCATGGCTCCGGAGCGAACCAGGCCCGAGGCGACGGCCGCCCCCATCGAACCCGCGCCCACGACGCCCACGGTGAAGTCCAGGCGCTCGCTGCCCATGCCCATCGCGCTACCTCTGAATCGTACCGTCGGCGACGAGCTTGTTGATGTCGGAGTCCGACAGCTCGACGCCCTGCGGCATCACGACGAAGACGCGGTCGCCCAGTTCGTCGACCACGCCACCCAGGCCGCAGGCGAGGCCAAAGCAGAAGTCGAGGATCCTCTTGGCGGTCTCGATGTTGGTGTTCCTGAACACGAGGACCACGGGCTGGTTGGTGCGGACGCGACGGACGACCATCTGCACGTCGTCGTACGAGACGGGCTTGAGCACGTAGGGGGGAAGCTGTCCCGAGCTCACGCGCGGCACGGCCTTGAGCCCGATGTCCGCCGGCGTGTTGCCACCGGTGGTGTTGCCCAGGACCGAGTCGTGGGACGCGTAGGAGTGCTGCCCGATGGAGGTCGTGGCATCGTCGTCGTAGCCGGCATAGCCGCCCTGCTGCGCGGGCGCATAGGTGCTGCGCGGGGCATACGTGGAGGTCGCCGAGCCGTAGGCGCTCGACGCCGCGCCGGCGTTGTCGCCAACGGGGCGGCCGGAGCGGGTGTACACCGAGACGCTCTCCGCCTCGGGCCTGCGGGTGTTGCCCAGGACGCCGGAGGTGTCCGCCTCGGGACGCCTCACCGGCTCCGCGGGCTCGTCATACCCGTCGTCACCGTAGTAGTCGTCGTCGTAGTAGTCGTCGTCCTTGGACCCGAACCTGTCCTTGAGGTTGTCGAGGAATCCCATGCTGACACCGTCCTTCCCGCCGGGCGCTGCCCGGTTGCGTGTGGCACTGTTGCGTTTATTCCACTATTTGAGCTCGTAGCCTGGGTCGAACACGGTTCTCCCAAGCCTAACGAGGGTCGAACCCTCCTCGATTGCGATTTGGAAATCATCACTCATTCCGCAAGATAGGATGGGAAGCTCCCTCCCGGACCTGGTCGCGAGCTCGTCGCGCAGCTCGCGCAACCCCGAGAAGGTCCTGCGCGCCACGTCCGGCTCGTTGCGGGGCGCCATGGTCATGAGGCCCTGCAGGTCGAGCCCGGGGAGAGAGAGCACGTGCTCCAGCCCCTGGCGCGCCTCGTCGGGCGTGAGGCCGGACTTGGACTCCTCGCCCGAGACGTTGACCTCGAGCAGGACCCTCGAGGTCACCCCGTGCGTCTGCGAGCGGCTCGAGACCGCTTCTGCGAGGTGCAGCGACGAGATCGAGTGAATCAGGATGACGTTGCCCACGACCATGTTGATCTTGTTGGTCTGCAGGTTGCCGATCATGTCAAAGCGGACGCCGTCCATCTCGGGGTGAGAGGAGAGGCCCTCCAGCTTGCGCCTGAGCTCCTGCGGCCGGTTCTCGCCGAAGGCGCGGTAGCCCACGCGCCAGGCGAGGGCGACGCTGTCCACGTCGACGGTCTTCGAGACCGCCAGGAGCGTGACCTCCCCCATGTCCCTGCCGGACCTCTCGCACGACGCCGCCATGCGCTCGAGGATCTGCCCCCTGCGCTCCCCGAGAAATGCCAGGTACCGCTCCTGCTCGCTCTCGTCCACCCTAGTCGCTCTCCCCACTCTTGCCGCTCTCGGTGACCTCGCCGTCGTCCCCCGTCCTCGCAGGGGGCTCCCCGCCGTCCTGCCCGGGGGCAGGGCTCGCCTCCCCCGGGACGGGTGCCGCGTGGGAAGCCACGTTCATCTCCCACTCGCGCCGCATCTGCTCGCGCCATGCCTTGAGCTCGGCCCGGCGGCGCTCGCGCTGCTCATGCAGCTCGGAGAGGCTCCGCGCCGCCGCCTCGCGGAAGTCATCGGGCGCCTCGCCCTCGTCCGCGAGGTCGACCTCTGGGATCTGCTCCGCGACGCGCCGGTCCTCGTCGAGCCCGAGCGTGATGGCACGGCCCGGGGCAACGTACATGTGGCGCAGCTCCCCCTCGTCCAGGTCGGGCAGGTCGCTCAGGTGCACGCGCTTGCCGGTGAAGAGGAACACGGCCCTCTCCCCCATCTCGACCGCGTTGTCCGAGATGCGTTCGAGCATGCGGGCCGCCATGACCACGCGGATGGCGGCGTCGATGTCGTCGCCATCCTGCAGCTGGGCAAACACGCGGTAGAACTCCTTGTAGAGGTCATCCACCGGCTCGTCCAGCTCGGGCAGGGTCGCCGCCTTCACGATATCGCCCTCGACGATGGCCTCGGCGAGCGTCCCCAGCACGCGGTAGACCAGGTGCGCCATGGAGGCGAGGAGGTCGAGCAGCTGGCCCGGGACCTCCACCTTGGAGGCGCGTTTGGCCGTCTTGGCGATGTTGCGCGCGTGGTTGCTCATGCGCTGCAGGTTGAAGTCGGAGTAGATGATGAACTGAATCAGGCGGAGGTCAGAGGCGACCGGCTGCTGGAGCACGACCGCCTGGTAGGCCTTGTCCTCCAGCTCCTCGCAGCGGCGGTCGATCTTGCGCGTCGCCTTCTTGGTGAGCTTCGCCTTCTCGCGGTCGCCCTCGACCAGGGCATCGACGGCGTCGTGAAGCTCGACGTCGACGTCCCTGAGGATCGCCACGACCTCCTGGCGCATGTCGACCAGCTGCCTGTCAAATTGTTCGCGCATGATGGCCTCCCTCTGTCTTCCGTCGTCCTGCCGTGGCGGGCGCGCTAGCCAAAGCGCCCGGTGATGTAGCTCTCCGTCCTGGGGTCCCTGGGGCGGGAGAAGATCTCGCTCGTGTCGCCGTACTCGATGAGCGTGGCGGGCTCCCCCGCCCGCTCCTGCAGGAAGAACGCCATGTAGTCGCTCACGCGGGCTGCCTGCTGCATGGAGTGCGTGACGATGATGATCGTGACCGTGGGGGCGAGCTCGGCCATCAGGTCCTCGACCTTCTGCACGCTCGTGGGGTCGATGGCCGAGCAGGGCTCGTCCATCAGGAGCACGTCGGGCTGGACCGCCAGGACGCGGGCGATGCACAGGCGCTGCTGCTGGCCTCCGGAGAGCGCCAGGCCGTTCTTGCTCAGCTGGCCCGACACCTCCTTCCACAGGTTGGCGCGCTTGAGCGACTCCTCCACGATGTCATCGAGGTCGCCCTTGGAGGTGACGCCCTGGAGGCGCGGCCCAAACGCCACGTTCTCGTAGATCGACTTGGGGAACGGGTTGGGCTGCTGGAAGATCATGCCCACGCGCCGCCTCAGGTCGACGGGGTCCACGCCGGCGGCGTAGACGTCGTTGCCGTCGAGGGACATGAGCCCCTCCTCGCGGGTGCCCTCGATGAGGTCGTTCATGCGGTTCATGCACCTGAGGAAGGTGGACTTGCCGCAGCCGGACGGCCCGATGAAGGCCGTGATCTTGCGCGGGGCGATGTCGAGGTTGACGCCAGTGAGCGCATGGAAGTCGCCGTACCAGAAGTTGAAGTCCTCGACGTGGATGCCCTCCCCTTTGGGGTTCTGGGGCGCATGGCGGTAGACGGTCATGCTACTTCCCTCCCTTTTGCCTGGCACCGCGCTTGGAGATGTGGCGCGCAAAGAGGTTGAAGGCCAGGATCATGATCATGAGCAGGAGCGCCGTACCGTAGGCAGCCCCCATGTTGATGCCGTCGTTGGCGAGAAGGTACAGGTGCACGGGCATGGAGCGCCCGGAGTCCAGCGGCGTGACCGGCAGGTTGACCGCCTGCCCCATGGTGTAGAGCACGATGGCGGTCTCGCCGATGGCGCGGCCGATGGCGAGCACGATGCCCGTGGCGATGCGCGGGAAGGCCGCGGGCAGCACGACCCTGCTCACGACCTGCCACTTGGTGGCGCCCAGGCCGTACGCGCCCCAGCGGATGTAGCGCGGCACCGCTCGGATGGCGTCCTCCGTGGTCCTCATGATGAGGGGCAGCATGAGGAGGGCCAGGGCAAGCGCCGCGGAGAGCATGGAGAGCCCAAACCCGCACGCCTCCACGAACACCGCGTAGCCAAAGAGGCCCATGACGATGGAGGGGACGGACGCCAGGGTGTCCGTTGCGTAGCGGATGAAGTTGACGAGCCTCCCCTGGTGGGCGTACTCGGCCAGGTAGACGGCGGCGAGCACCGCGATCGGCGTGGCGAAGAGCGTCGCCAGGGCGGTGACGTAGAGCGTCGAGACGATCGTGGGGAAGATGCCGCCCTCGGCGTTGACCCCCTGGGGCCAGGTGAAGATGAAGGCGGGGGTGATCTGCGGGGCGCCGTTGACGACCACGAAGCCGATGATCAGCACCAGGATGGCGGTGGTCACGAGACCCGCGGCGGAGAACACGCCCGTCATGGCGGAGTCGGTGGCGCGCTTGGAGACGCGCGGCTTCCTGGCGTTGGCGAGGCGGCTCTTGATGAGCTGCGCGGAGCCCTCCTGCGCCTTGGCGGCAGAGGAGTCCGCCCTGGAGGGACCCTCGGCGACGGAGCGCGCGCCTTCCTCGGTCACGGGGGTGGCGGGGCGAGACGCCTCGCGCTCCCTCCTCTCGCTCCTGCCCGTGATGATTCGGACGATGCCCACGAGACCCGCGGAGATGACGTAGAGGACCACGCCCATGCCAAAGAGCGCCGCGCGGTGGAGGCCCGACGAGTAGCCCATGTCGAGGGCGATCTGGCTCGTGAGCGTCGCGACGGGGCTGGTGACGGACGCCGGGAACACCGGCGCGTTGCCCACGATCATGAGGACCGCCATGGTCTCTCCTATGGCGCGTCCCATGCCAAGGACGATGGCGTTGACGATGCCCACCTTCGCGGCGGGCAGGACGACCTTGTAGATGGTCTGCCAGCGGGTCGCCCCCATGGAGAAGGCGGCCTCGCGCACGCCGGGGTCGACGGAGTTGAGGGCGTCCATCGAGAGCGTGGTGATGGTGGGGACGATCATGATCGCGAGGACCAGCCAGGCGGTGAGGGCGCCAAAGCCCAGGCCGCCGGAGACGCCTGCGATCAGCGGCCTCAGCACCGCGAGGCCGAAGAAGCCGTAGATGACCGAGGGGATGCCGGCGAGAAGGTCGACGGCCGTGCTCACGATGCGCGTGACCCTGCGCGTGGCGATCTGCGTGAGGTACACCGCGCAGCCGACGGCGAGGGGCACGCCTATGACGAGGGCGCCGACGGTGACGAGCGCGGAGCCCGCCAGGAGCGCGAGGATGCCGTAGCGCCCCTCGGACGGCGCCCACACGGAGGAGAAGAACCCCGCAAGGCCAATGTCGGTGAAGACGGGCAGCGCACGAGCGAGCGTGAAGACGAAGATGAGCGCCACGGCGGCCACGGCAATGAGGGCGCACGCGAGGAAGAGGTTCTTGAGAATCCCCTCCTTCACGTACGTCGCGTGGTCCATGAGCTTGAGCTCGCGCGTGCTCCGCGTGAGCGCCTCGTCCCTGTTGGGCTCTATCTGGCCTATCTGGGGAGGCTCCTGCAAGCCCTCGAGGAGCTGGTCCCTGTCGTCGCGCTCGCTCATTTCCCCTCCCCTCCCGACGTCGTGCCGTCACCACTTGCCGACTGGTCCCAGTCGACGGGGATGTAGCCCGCGTCCTCGATGGTCTGCGACATCTCGTCAGACAGGACGAAGCGGACGTAGTCGTAGGCGACGCCCTGGGGGTCGCCGTTGGTGAAGAAGTACAGGTCGCGCGAGATGGGGTACTTGCCCGAGCTCACGTTCTCCTTCGTGGCCTCCACGCCGTCCACGCTGAGCGTCTTGACCGTGGTGGTGGCGTAGTCGCTCTTCACGAAGCCGATCGAGATGTAGCCGATGGCACCCTCGGACCTGCTCACGACGTCTCGCACCTGGCCGGTGCCGGGGAGGACTGCCGCGCTTCGGTCAAAGTCCTCGCCGCGCATGACGATGGAGCGAAACGCCTCGCGCGTGCCAGAGGCCTCGTCGCGGTTCACCAGCTCGATGGCGAGGTCGGGTCCCCCGAGCTCCTTCCAGTTAGTGATCTTCCCCGCGTAGATGTCCCTCAGCTGGTCGAGAGTGACGTCCTTGACCGGGTTGGAGTCGTTGACGATGACCGCGATGCCGTCGTGGGCGATCACGGTCGAGACGAGCTCGTGGCTCGCCTCCTCGTCGGTGAGGTCGCGGCTGGAGCTGGCGATGTCGGCGGTCCCGTTGATGACCGCCTCGATGCCCGCAGACGAGCCGAGGCCCGAGACCAGGACCTGGTTGCCGGTCTGTTCCTCAAACTTCTCGGCGGCGATCTCGGCTATGGGAAGCACCGTGGTGGAGCCGGCGACCGTGATGGTCTTGCTGTTCCCATCCGAGTTCGTGCCGCACCCCGCGATCGGCAGGGTGACGGCTGCCGCGAGGACGAGCGCGGTCAGGACATGAAGGCGATGGCGCCGTGGCGTCCGCATGTTCCCCCCTCCGCACGATACGAGTAGAAACGGTCGAGCGACCGTGGCGTGGACACCCCGCAGTCGAGGATCGAGGCGGACGGGACCCCGCGCGCCTCGAGGGTGGCCTCGATTGCCCGCGCGAGGTCGAGCCTGTCTCCCCCGCAGTCGACCTCGGGGCCAAACTCCCCCACGAACCTCTGGAGCAGTTCGTGGGAGACCTGGTAGTCGGGCCCGGCGATGTGGGGGCCAATGTAGGCGAGGGTCTCGCCCGCCTGGCGTCCCGTCGCAGAGAGGAGCACGTCGAGGGCCTTGCCAGAGATCCTCGCCGCCGTCCCGCGCCAACCCGAGTGGACGACCGCGAAGCCGCCCCCCACCACCAGCACGACGGGGACGCAGTCCGCGTAGCAGAGCAGGACCGGGACGTGGGGCGCCACGCAGACCACCGCGTCAGCGCCGGCCGAGGCCGCGCGCTTGGCTGCGTCGATGGAGGCCTCGTCCTCGCTCGAGACGAGGATCACGTGGTCGCCGTGTACCTGATGGGGGTTGACCAGACGCGCCTCCCAGTCCCCCGCCCCCACGGCGCGAATGGCGCGAAAGCGGTTCTCGGCAACTGCATGCGGGTCGTCGCCGCAGCGGTCCCCGAGGTTGAGGGACGCGTAGGGAGGCGCGGACACGCCACCCGTCCGCTCGGTGAACGCAAGCGTGACCCCGCCGGGGTGACGCTGGTCACCGAGCAGGGTCACGCCATGCGAGACGAACCTGGAAAGGCACGGGGTCGTCATCGTCGAGCACCTAGATGCGGCTGTGCTTCAGGAACTCGGGGATGTCGAACTCCTTGTCGTTGTTGGAGGGAGCCGAGGACGGGCGCGGGGCGGACGTCTGTGGCGCCGCGGAGGGGGCGGAGACGCGGGAGCCGCGCGAGGAGCGGCTGGAGCGGTCCGTGCCCAGCGTGGGGATGGACTGCTGCACGTTGACGTTGCCGTCGTTGAAGCCGGTCGCGATGACCGTGACGCGCACCTGGTCGCCCAGGCTCTCGTCCACGACCGTGCCAAAGATGATGTTGGCGTCGGGGTCGACGTTCTTGGCCACGAGGTCGGCGGCGTCGTTGATCTCCTGGATGCCGAGGTCCTTGTTTCCGGCGATGGAGAGCAGGACGCGCGTGGCGCCGTCGATGGAGTTCTCGAGCAGGCGGCTGGAGATGGCCTCCTCGGCGGCGTCGGCCGCACGGTTGTCGCCGGAGGCGATGCCCACGCCCATCATTGCGGTGCCGGCGCCGCGCATGATGGTGCAGACGTCCGCAAAGTCGAGGTTGATGAGGCCGGGGACGGTGATGAGGTCGGTGATGCCCTGGGTGCCCTGGCACAGCACGTCATCCGCCATCCTGAATGCCTCGAGGAAGCTCGTCTTCTTCTCGGAGAGGTCGAGCAGGCGGTCGTTGGGGATGACGATGAGGGCGTCGACGCTCTCGGAGAGGGTGCTGATGCCCTCCTCGGCGCGCTTGGTGCGGGGACGGCCCTCGAAGGTGAAGGGCTTGGTCACGACGCCCACGGTGAGCGCGCCCACGTCGTTCTTGGCGATGTCGGCGACAACGGGCGCCGCGCCGGTGCCGGTGCCGCCGCCCTCGCCGGCCGTGATGAAGACCATGTCGGCGCCGGCGAGCGCCTGCTTGATCTCGTCGTGGGAGTCCTCGGCGGCCTCCGCGCCCACCTCGGGGTTGGCGCCCGCGCCGAGCCCGCGCGTGATGTCCTCGCCAATGTGGACCTTGATGTCGGCGTCCGAGATCGCGAGCGCCTGGGCGTCGGTGTTGACGGCGACGAACTCGACCCCGCGGATCCCCTCCTCAATCATGCGGTTGACCGCGTTGGTCCCGCCGCCACCGACGCCGACCACTTTGATGACGGCAAGGTAGTTGCTGGGGATCTCGTTGTCCATCATGGTTCCTCCTCGCTTGGCGACGGTCTGGGGAGCTTCCGCCGGTTTCCGTACGGGTGCCGCCCCACCAGAGATGGTGTGCCCTGCGGTACCGTTCCTGTGGTGCTGCTGACTCTTGCGCCTGTCTGCCATGGTTCGTCTCTGGTTCTCTGGTACCTAGCTTCCTGCGGTGAATCGGACCGGGCAAAACCCTAAACCTCAGGTAGAACCCTATGCCACGTTCAAAGCGCGCTATATTCGCACACTTTTGCCGACGGAGTCAACAACTTTGTCAGAATTGTGGATTCCCCTGCTCAGAGGCCCCATTTTAGTTGGTTTGGAGTCTTAAGCGGAGCTTTAGGGTTAGGGCTCCAAAAACCCTCTGTCCCCCGTTCCCTCAACCACCTGGACCGGCTCGTCACTGCCCTGTCACCGCAGTGGAGTCGGCAGACGAGTCCGCCGCGGCGGAGGAGGCCGTTGCCGCCGAGTCCGTGGCGGAGGAGTCCGAGGCATCCGTCGACGACGTGGTGGTCCCCACGAGGGCCCCCGTGCCCTCCCCCACGTTGTCGGAGTCGATCATGCGATAGGTGGGCTTGCTCGGAACGCGCACGTTGATGTAGGTGAGCTTGCCGGAGTACTGGGAGAGGATCTGCTCGATGACCTCCTCCTTGGTGCTCACGTCGGTGGCGGACCCCAGCGAGATCTCCACGCCGCTCTTGAGCGTGCACGAGATGCTGTCGAGGCTCTGGGCGCTGTAGCTCACTATCTGCGAGGTGAGCGTGTCGGAGAACGTGCTCTGGTAGGTCTCGACCGCCTGGATGACGGAGTCGCTCGCCGTTGAGCCGGCCACGGGGCTCACGGTGGCGGGGACGTCGGTGATGAGGAGGGCGCCCATCTCCTGCGCCTTGGCGAGGGCGGCGTCGTCGATGGACTCCCCATCCGAGGTGGTGACGGACACGGGCTCGATCCAGACCCCTCCGTCCCCGAGGCACCACACCACGCTTCCCGACGACATGACCACGAGGGACTCAACCGAACGCTCCGTGACCTCGATCCTCAGCGTGTTGGGGAACTCCCTCACGTAGGTGACCTGACCCACCCAGGGGTTCTTCTGCAGGTTGGAGGTGATCTTGGCCTCGTCGAGGTTGAGCAGCGTCGTGCCCTGGGGGATGGCGGCGAGCTTGGCGATGTCGTCCTTGCTCACGTGCTCGGTCGCCGTGGTCTCGATCGAGGTGATGGAGAACACGGGGGTGTACGAGAGCACGAGGAAGCCAACGAGGGCCACCAGGAGCGCGATGGCGACGGCGATGCAGGCCACGATGAGTCTGCGCGCCGCATTGCCTCCCTTGTCCCGCCGGGCGGAGCGGCGTTCCGCGGGCGTCTGCTCCCCCCTCCCTGGCCTGGGGAGGGGAATGGAGGGAAGGGAGGGCTTGGCGGGCTTCCGAACCGGTACCTCCCGCTTGGGGGAGCGAAGCCGGGCCGTCGAGGGGACGGTGGAGACCTTGGGCTGCGAGACGCGCCCCCCACGGGGGCGGGGGGGTCGCCCGGAAGACGGGCGCGAGGACGGGGCCGACGCCCTGCCGCCACCGGTCGGGCGGGACCCGGAGCCCCGTGGCGTACCCCTACGTGTCGGTTGCCTTGAAGCCACCAGCTACCGTCCTACTCCTCGAAGCCGAGGCACTTCACCTCGGGCGTAAGCTCCACGCCAAACCTCGCCGCGACCTCGTCGTGGACGTGGCGGATGACGGCGACCACGTCTGCCGCAGTCGCTCCACCGTCGTTGACCACGAAGTTTGCGTGCTGGGTGGAAACGACGGCGCCGCCGACGCGATACCCCTTGAGCCCGCACTCCTCGATGAGCCTCCCCGCGGAGCGGTCGCCCGGGTTGCGGAACACCGAGCCGCAGGAGGGGCTCCCCAGGGGCTGCCTGGTGCGGCGCCGCGAGAGCCTCCTGTCCATCTCCTCGCCGATCTGGGCCTTGTCGCCCGGCTGCAGCACTAGGTTGGCCTCGAGGATGACCTCGTCGCCGGGGAGGCTTGTCCAGCGGTAGCCCCACTCGACCTCGCTGCCCTGATAGCGCCTGAGCCCCTCTCCGGGCTTGTAGGTGACGAGGTCGCTCACCAAGGGGCCAATCCACTCGTGGCGGGTACCCGCGTCCATCGACACGGCACCTCCCACGGTGCCGGGGATGCCCACGCAGAACTCGAGCCCCGAGAGGGAGTGGGCGAGCGTCTCGGTCACCAGCTTGGAGAGCGTGGCTCCAGCGCCGGCGGAAACGACGCCGTCCTGGCCGAACGAGATCTTTGAGAACTCGCGTCCCAGGCGGATGACGCACCCCCTGTAACCGGCGTCGGCGGCGAGGATGTTGGAGCCGCGCCCCAGGACGACCCAGGGGACGTCCTCGGCCCCCAGCCGCTCGATGACCCTGCGCAGGGCAGGGTAGCTGTGAACCGTGACGTAGAGCGCCGCGGGACCGCCGATGTGGAAGGTCGTGCGCATGGAGAGGCGCTCGTCCCTCCTCACGTCGGCGTCGAGGGCCCCCGAGAGGGCCATGTAGGCGTTGTAGACGCTCAACCTAGCGCTCTGCTTCCTCGTCCTGCTCCCGCTTCGCCTTGATGAAGGCCGGGCCGATGGACGTGACGTCTCCCGCGCCCTGCGTGATGAGGAGGTCTCCGGGGCGCGTAACCTCCACCAGGCGGCGGACGACGTCCTTGCGGTTGGGAACGAAGCTCACGTCGGGAACGACGCCCGCCTCCTCGACCTTGCCCGAGACCGTCTTGCCCGATATGCCGGGGATGGGCGTCTCGCCCGCGGAGAACACGTCAGTGACGATGAGGACGTCCACGTCGTCGAAGGCGTGGGCGAACATGTCCTGGAGGGCCTGGGTGCGCGTGTAGCGATGCGGCTGGAACACGCACACGATGCGATCGAACCCAAGGTCCTTCGCGGCGCCGAGGGTCGCCTTGATCTCGGTGGGATGGTGGCCGTAGTCGTCCACGACGGTCACGCCGTCGATGTCGCCCACGTGCGTGAACCTGCGATGTGCGCCCTTGAAGCCGCTCACGGCACGAGCGGCGGCATCGAGGTCGCACCCCAGGGCGTAGGCGACGGCGATGGCGGCAGTCGCGTTTGCCATGTTGTGGCGGCCGGGGTTGGCGTGGATGGTGACGGGCACCTCGCCCTTGGGGGCGCGAACCACGAAGTGGCTCTCCAGACCGTGGTGGTTGTCCTCGGGAAGGCACACGAAGTCGTTGTCCTCGTCAAAGCCGTAGGTGAGGACCCTGCGGCCCGTGGAGCGCGCAAGCTCGACGTAGTGGGGGTTGTCGCCAAAGATCACGATGGTCCCGGCATCGCCCACAAGGTCCATGAACTTACAGAAGGTGCGCTCGATGTTCTCGAGGGTGCCGTAGTGGTCCAGGTGGTCCGCCTCGATGTTGGTGACGACCACGATGTCGGGGTTGAGGTAGAGGAACGACCCGTCGGACTCGTCCGCCTCGCACACGAAGTAGCCTCCGTTGCCGTTGCGGCCGTTTGTGCCGTACTCCTCCACGATGCCGCCGATGAGGAACGAGGGGTCCATGCCCAGGTGGTCGAGCATCGTGGCGACCATGCTCGACGTGGTGGTCTTGCCGTGCGTGCCCGCCACGGCGACGGTGGTGGCGTCCTCGGAGAGGGCGGAGAGCATCTTCGCGCGCGGCCAGACGGGGATGCCAAGCTCCCTGGCGCGGATGACCTCGGGGTTGGTCTCGGGGATGGCGGAGGAGGTCACCACGACCTCCGGCGAGACCTCGTCGATGGTGATAGCCTTGTGGCCCACGCGCACGTCAATCCCCGCGGCCTCGAGGTCGCGGACGTAGCGGGACGCCTTGAGGTCGGACCCGGTGACCTTGCAGCCCCGCTGGTGGAGCACGAGGGCGATGCCGCTCATACCGGCACCGCCGATGCCGATGAAGTGAGCGCTGTGGATGTTAGAGGCGGATACGGAATCGGCCATGGGCACCTTCTCCTTAAAGACAGCATGAGTGGCCCGCCCGATGGGCAGACCACCCATATACTCTACCCGATTGGGGCGCGTCACCTGAGGGCGGCGGCACTCTCCACTTGGTCTGCGAGGGCCGAGGCGGCCTTGTCCTGTGCCAACCCCTTGGCGCACTCGCGCATGCGGGCCCGCTCGGACGCGTCGCCCAGGAGCCCAATGAGCGTCTCCTCGAACACGGGCTGGTCGATCTGGTCGTCGCTCACCAGCCGGGCCGCACCCGCGTCGACGAGGTAGCGGGCGTTGGTGGTCTGGTGGTCCGCCGTCGCCTGAGGGTACGGGATTAGGATGCTCGGGACGGCGAGGGCCGCGATCTCGGCGATCGAGGACGCGCCGGCACGCGAGAGCACCAGGTCGGCGGCCGCAAGCGCCTCTCCCATGTTGTCGATGTAGGGGAGCACCCTCCAGCGCTTCGCCTGCTCGTCGGTGAGGGCCAGGTCGCGCACCACGTCGTCGTAGCCCCTCTTGCCCGTGGAGTGCACCACGTAGAGGTCGTCCTGGGAGAGGAGCTCGTCCCTCAGCCGCTCCACGCCCTGGTTGACGTGCCGGGCGCCCAGGCTCCCGCCGAACACCAGCAGCATGGTGGCTCCGTCGGGAATGCCGAGCGCCTCCCTGCCGCTCGCACGGCTCGCCTCGATGACGCTGCGGCGGACGGGGTTGCCCGTCACGACGATCTGGGTGTCGGCGGACACGCGGTCCTTGAACGCGTCGATGGCGACGGGCAGCGAGACGCACACGCACTTGACCTTGCGGGCAGAGGACTTGTTTGCCAGGCCGGGGACCGAGTTCTGCTCGTGGATGACGCACGGGATGCCGTGGTCGTGGCACCAGTTGATCAGGGGGAGCTCGACGTAGGCGCCAAAGCCCACCGCCACGTCCGGCGCGCCGTCGCGGGAGAAGTCCTGCCCCAGCACGCTCTGCGCCTTCCTCATGCGCCAGAGGGCGCTGACGAGCGTCCAGGGACGCGAGCGGTCGAAGCCCGTGACGTCGATGGGAGAGAACGGGAAGCCCGCCTGCGGCACGAGCGTCGCCTCGAGCCTGGTTGGCTGGCCGTAGAAGCGCACGTCGTGCCCGCGGGAGGAGAGCTCCTCCGCCAGGGCGAGCGCGGGGTTGATGTGTCCCGCCGTGCCGCCCGCGGCAATCGCGACCCTGAGCCTATCTGCCACGCCTCTCACCGTTCCTTCCGTTTCCGGGACGCCTGCCTCGCACGTCCGGACCCTCGTCCCTCTTCCTGAGCCTCTCGCCCGCGGAGGGCCCGAGGTCGATTCTCCGTCGACCGTTAGAGTCTACGCTCACTCGGCCCTCCGGATGGCGAGACGCGAGGTCGCGTTCTGCCCGAAGCGAGCGCGGGGTGCGCGACCCGGCGAGCGGGGTGGGCGTCGCTCCCCCGCCGATGACCCTGAACCTCGTGCCGCTGCCCGACGCATCCTCGGAGCCACGCGCAGAGCGCGGCATGGGCTCCGAGACCCCCTCGCGGTCCACCCTGGGTGCCTGGGTCACGCTCCAGTCCATCCTCGCTCGGTCGTGCTCGGTGACCGGGAGCCTGGACTGCTTGGACACTGACAGCACGAGCCCCGCGAGCATGAGGCACGACATGACCGAGGAGCCTCCGTACGAGATGAACGGGACCGGCTTGCCCGAGAGCGGGAACACCCCCACGACGCCGCTCACGTTGAGGAGGAGCTGCACCACGAGCATGGTCACCGACCCGGTGGCGATCAGCTGCCCCGTCATGTCGGGCGCATACCGTGCGATCTTGAGCCCCGCCCACAGCATGACGCCGAAGCCGGCGAGTACGCCGAGCGTCCCCACCAGGCCGCACTCCTCCCCTATCACGGCATAGATGAAGTCGTTGTACGCCATGGGCAGGTACGAGTACTTCTGACGCCCCATGCCAATGCCCACGCCGAAGAGGCCGCCCGAGCCGAAGGCGTAGAAGCCCTGGATGAGCTGGTAGCCACTGCCATAGGGGTCGCTCCAGGGGTTGAGCACCGTCATGATGCGGGCCCGCGAGTACGAGTCCCTGAGCGAGAGGACCACCATGCCCGCAAGGCCAACGGCGAACAGCCCGACGACCCAGCGGCGGGGAACCCCGGCGAACCACAGCATCACCAGGATCGTGACGGCACAGATCATCATGGTGCCCTTGTCGGGCTGCAGGAGGATCATCACCAGGGGGACGCCTACGAGGAGCGCCGACCTCTTGAGGAGCTCCCTCGTGTCGAGCCTCTGCTTCTCCATGTAGTCGCTCAGCAGGCCTGCCGAGATGACCACGATGGCCACCTTGGCAAACTCCGACGGCTGGAGGTGGAGGGGACCGATGGCGATCCAACGCGACGCGCCGTAGGCGTCGGCACCCGCGAAGGGCAGGAAGATGAGGCCCAACGCGAGGACCATGACCACCCAGATCACGGGCATGAGCCGCCCGCTCAGCAGGTGGTAGTCGCATTTGAAGAGGGCAAGCGCGAAGGCGGTCCCGAAGGCAACGAACATGAGCTGCCGCTCCACGTAGTACGCGGGATCGTTGCCGTAGTCCTGGGAGATGAGCGACGTGATGGACGACGACGAGTAGATCATGAGGAGGCCAAAGCCAACGAGGGCGAAGACAGCCGCGATGAAGACGAGGCGCGGCTTCATGAAGCGCGCGGGAACGCCCAGGATCAGGCGGTCCTCGCCGTCGCCGCGACGTCTGGAGCGCGACGCCCGACCCCCCACGGAGGGGTTCGCGGAGCGGGCCATCTAGTGGCTCTCCCCATGCGAGAGGGCCTTGACCATGGACTTGAAGGAGCGACCGCGCTCCGCCATGTTGGCAAACTCGTCGAACGAGGAGCAGGCAGGCGAGAGGAGCACCACGTCTCCCTGCTCGGCGACCTCGACGGCCCTCTCGAACGCATCGGCGAGCCTACCAGCCCTGATGACGCGCACGCCACCGCCGGCTGCCTCGACCGCGCGGGCGATCCTCTCCCCCGCCGCGCCAAAGCACACGGCCGCCTTGCAGTCGCGCGAGACCGCCGCCGCGAGCGACGTGAGGTCGGTGCCCTTGTCGTGGCCGCCGAGCATGACGACGATGCTGCCCGCGGGAAACGCCGTGAGCGCCTTCTCAACGGAGTCGGTGTTGGTCGCCTTGGAGTCGTTGACGAAGCGGACGCCGTCGACCTCGCCGCAGGGCTCGATGCGGTGCTCCAGGGGCTGGAACTCGAGGAGGCCTTCCCTCGCCAGGCCGTCCCCCACGCCCACCTCGAGCGCGATGGCAGCTGCCGCAAGGGCGTTCTCCTCGTTGTGGAGCCCCTTGATGTGGAGGTCGGACGCCGCGACGAGCTCGTGCTCCGAGCCGTCGAGCCTGACCACGAGCATGCCGTCGCGCGCGAAGGCGGCGCACGCCGTCCCGGGGTCGCCCGCCACGTTGAGGTGCAGCACGCGCAGCCCCCGCGCCTCGAGCCTGTCGATGACCGCGAGGGTCCATGAGTCGTCCTCGCTCACGATGGCGAGGTCGCCCGCGCCGAGGTTGGCGAAGACCTTCTCCTTGGCGGCGGCGTAGTTCTCCATGGTGCCGTGCCACTCCAGGTGGTCGGGGGTGACGTTGAGGAGGCAGGCGATGCGCGGGTGGAGCCTGCTGGTGACGGCGAGCTGGAAGCTGGAGAGCTCGGCCACGAACCACTCGCCCTCGGGCCTCCTGGCCACCTCGTCAATGCACAGGTTGCCGATGTTGCCCACCGCGACGGCGGGGACAACCTTGCAGATGAGCTCGGTCGCGAGCGTGGTCGTGGTGGTCTTTCCGTTGGAGCCGGTGATGGCGACCCACCTCTGGGGGCTCTCGCGCCACGCGAACTCGGGTTCGCTCACGACCTCCGCCGAGCACCTCAAGGCGGCCGAGAAGAACGGGCAGAACTCGGATATGCCGGGAGAGGCGACGCAGAGGTCGTACTCCCCGCGGACGTCCTCGGTCCCCAGGACGACGTCGATGCCGGCCGACCGGAGGGCGCGGGACGCCTCCCCCTCGCTCGAGGTGGCGCCGCCGTACAGCGTCACGGACGAGACGCGCGAGCGCGGCTGCGCGGCAAGGTAGCCGGCGACGGCGCGGCCGCTCTTGCCCAGGCCAAGCACGAGGACGCGGCCAAGGGGCCTGAGGTTGCTGTTCTCATCGGACATAGCGACACCTACCTACCCAAGCTGGAAGTACAGGGCGAAGCCGAGGGTGGCGAACGCGGCGGAGACGATCCAGAAGCGGATGACGACCTTCGTCTCGCTCCAGCCCTTCTTCTCGAAGTGGTGGTGGATGGGAGCCATGAGGAAGACCCTCTTGCCGGTCGCCTTGAAGCTCACCACCTGGATGATGACGGAGAGGGCCTCGATGATGAACAGGCCGCCCATGACGAGCGAGGTCACCTCGGTCTTGGTGAGGATGGCGAGGGCCGCGAAGGCGGCGCCCAGGGCGAGCGAGCCCGTGTCGCCCATGAAGATCGAGGCGGGATAGCAGTTGAACCAGAGGAAGCCGATGCACGCACCGGCGATGGCCGCGGCGAAGACCGCGAGGTTCCTCTCGCCAAAGCTGAAGGCGACCATGGACATGGCCAGCATCACCACGAGGATGCAGCCGCCCGCGAGGCCGTCGAGGCCGTCGGTGAGGTTGACGGCGTTGGAGAGGCCTGCCATGAGGAGGAACACGAAGAACACGTAGAGCCACGGGATGCGGATGGTCGCGCCTCCCACGTGCAGGATGGAGGTGAGGACCCCCAGGTCGAGGTAGCCGCCACCGGGGAACTCGAGCGTGGGCTGCACATGGCAGAGGTTGACCGCGCCAAGGCAGAACAGGACCGAGATCGCGATGAGGCCGGCCATCTTCTGCGACGGCGTGAGGCCGAGGGAGCGCCTGTGGGCGACGCTCTCGATGTCGTCGAGCAGGCCCAGCGAGCCGGTGGCGAGCGTCGCGAGCATGGCGAGCACCAGGCCGGGCGTCCACTTTGCCTGGATCAGGCAGGTCACGAACATCCCCAGGAGGATGATCACGCCGCCCATGGTGGGCGTGCCCTGCTTGACGAGGTGGCGCTGCGGGCCGTCGGCCCTGACCTGCTGGCCCACCCCCTCATGGCGCATCATCTTGATGAAGAACGGCATGATCGCACCCGTGATGAGGGCCGCGATGCCAATGGACAGGAAGATCTGGTACGTGGGGTAGCTCGGGTTTCCGAACATCTACTCCAGCACCCCCTTAACGAACTGGTCGAGGTTCACGGAACGGGAGGCCTTGACCAGCACGAGGTCGGTCGGCCTGAGGATGGGGGCGATGACCGAGAGCGCCTCGCCCACGTTGGGGAGGAGCTCGAGCCTGTCCTCGGAGAAGCCCATGGTGAGGGCTGCCTCACGCATCTCGGCGGCGCCCTCGCCCCCCACGAGGACCAGGAGGTCGAGCGGCTTGGCGGCGGCGTAGGCGCCCACGTACCCGTGGAGGCGAGGCCCCTCCCCGCCAAGCTCGCCGATCTCGCCCAGCACGGCGACCCTGCGGCCCTCGCACGCCATGGAGCAGAGGACGTCGAGCGCCGCCGCCATGGAGCTGGGGCTCGCGTTGTACGAGTCGTCGATGAGCCGCGGCTTGCCCGGGGCGGTCACGACCTCCATGCGCATGTGCGTCTGGGGCATCGAGGCGATGGCGGAAGCCGCCTGGTGGCGGTCGACGCCCAGCCTGTCGGCGATGCCCATGGCAAGCAGGAAGTCCCACACCACGTGCCGGCCGGGGATGGGGAGCGAGACGCGCTCCTCCCAGCCGTCGGCGAACGAGAGCGTGAGCGAGGGGAGGGACTCCGCATCGAGCTCGATGTCGAGCGCCCTGGGGGAGCAGCCCCCCGCGGTGCCCACATAGGTCACGTCGACGCCGCGCGGCTTGGCGTACTCGCCCTCGATGAGGCGGGCGAAGTCGTTGTCCGCCGTCATCTCCAGGCAGGGGGCGACGCCGTTCTGCGGGCGGTCGCTCGGTCCCATGGACGAGAGGATCTCGGCCTTGGCGCGCGCGATGTTCTCCCTGCTGCCCAACAGGCCTATGTGGCTCGTGCCCACGTTGGTGATGAGCGCGACCGTGGGCCTTGCGACGGCCGAGAGGCGCGTGAGCTCGCCCTTGTGGTTCATGCCCATCTCGGCGACGAGCACCTGGTCGTCCTCCGAGGCGGAGAGCACGGTGAGCGGCAGCCCGATGAGGTTGTTGAAGTTGCCTGCCGTGGCATGCACCCGATAGCGCGTCGCGAGCGCGGCGGCGAGCATGTCCTTGGTCGTGGTCTTGCCCACGGACCCCGTGACGCCCACCACGACCCACTGGGGGTTCTGAGAGCGCCACCAGGCGGCAAGGCGGAGCATGAACTCCGTCGCGTCGTCGCCCTCGGCGCGAAGCACGGCGCAGCCGTGGGCCCTCGCGGCGGAGAGGACGTCCTCGCCGGGCTCCTCGGTCATCACGACGGCGGATGCCCCCGCGTCGATCGCGCCGGGCGCGAACCTGTTCCCGTTGACCCTCTCGCCCGGGAAGCACACGAAGGTGTCCCCCTCCCCCACCTTCCTGGAGTCGGTTTGGACGGTGGAGGCGACGATGGACCCGTCGCCAAGCTCGACGGAGGCTCCGGTGGCCCCCGCCATGGCAGAAACGCTGATTGAGAACATCGATTCCTCTCCCACTTGGGGCCTATGAGCTCGTGCCGGACGTGGGCTCCACGCCCAGGTCCGAGAGAGCAGCACTCATGATAGTCGAGAACAGGGGGGCGGCAGATGAGGTGGCCAGATATGGAGTTCCGTTGAGACCCACGTACACCAGGACCTTGGGGTCGTCCGCGTTGGCGAAGCCGATGAGCGAGCTCACGTAGCTGTTGGCTATGTAGGAGCCCGTCTCGCCCGCCTGCTCGCCCGTGCCGGTCTTGCCCGCCACGTCGTAGCCGTCCACCTGGGCGGCGGTCGCGGTGCCCTCCTGCACGACGGTCCGCATCATGTCGGTGACCTGGTCGGCGGTCTCCTTCGAGACCGAGGTCCCCGTGCTCTTCCACTCCACAGTCTCGCCACCCTTCTTCACGAGGAAGTGGGGCGTGGTGAGCGTCCCGTCGTCCGCGATGGAGTCGACCGCCTTGACCATCTGCACCAGCGGGATGGCCAGCGACTGGCCAAACGACATGGCGCCCAGGCTCGCGTTGTCGTAGTGCTCGCGGGTCTTGACGATGCCGGCGACCTCGCCGGGGAAGTCGATCCCCGTCTTGGAGCCGATGCCAAACTTCTCGATACCGCTGGCAAAGGTGTCGGCGCCTATCACCTGCTGTGCCACGAGGGCCGTTCCCGCGTTGGACGAGCGCCTGAGGATCTCTCGCACCGACATGTTCATCTCGTAGCTTCGGTTGTCGTCGTCGCCGACCCAGTCGCTGCCCACCTGCACCTTTGCGGGGACGTCGAACGTGCTGTCCGGGGTGATGAGGCCGTTGTCGATGCCGATTGCCATGGTCAGCAGCTTGAAGATGGAGCCGGGCTCAAACGATGACGAGACGAGCTTGAGGCTGGTCGCCCCGTCCTCGATCGTCGAGGTGTCGGTGACGTCGAACATCGGGGTCGAGCACGCGGCCAGGATCTCGCCCGTGCTGGGGTCGGTGACCATGACCGAGCCCGAGTCGGCCGAGTAGTCCTTGACGCCCTGGGCGATCGTCTCCTCCGCGACCTTCTGGATGTCGATGTCGAGGGAGATGACGATGTCCGTGCCGTCCTTGGCCTCCTTGGTCTGGGCGGTCTCGCCGGCGATGGGCGTCCCGCCACTGCCGGTCTCGAAGATCATCTCGCCGTCCGTGCCCTTGAGGATGTCGTTGTAGTAGAGCTCGAGGCCGGTGAGGCCGTCGCCGTCCGTGCCCACGATTCCCAGGACCTGGCTTCCCACCGACCCGTACGGGTACACGCGCCGCACGTCGCTGAGGTAGTAGACCCCCGAGATGTTGGCCTTGGCGAGGTCCTCCTTCACCTGGTCGGCGACGGAGTTGTCCACCTTGCGCTTGAGGTAGGCGAAGGTGGTGTCCTGGGTGAGAATCGAGAGGAAGTCGCTCTCTTCGGCACCGGTGTCCTCGGCGAGGATCTTGGCGGCCTCCTCGATGGAGCCCGCCTGGACCTCGTTGGGGTTGCAGTAGATGGTGGTGCAGTCCTGGCTCATGGCGAGGACGTTGCCGTTGCGGTCGTAGATGGTGCCGCGCTTGGCCTGGATGGTGACGGTGTTGGTGCGCATGGCCTCGGCCTGCCTGCTCAGGTTCGAGGCTTCGAACACCTGGAGGTAGACGAGCTTGCCCGCCACGATCGCCGCCAGGACGGCGGCGATGACCATGAGGATCTTGGCGTTTGAGTCGAAGTCAGGGCCGCCGCGGCGGAGCGACCGCATGCGGCGCCGTCGTGACGCCTCGTCGTAGGAGGCCTCCGGACCGGGATTCCTCCCGCGTCGGCTGTTGTCTCGTGTGCTTCTCACGAGAGAGAAGTCTACGACTCCGAGGCCGCGGCCTGAGCCTGCTGGGCGGATTGCGCATCATCTGCAGAAGCGGTGGCGGAGGACTGGTCCGAGCTCCCCAGGGTGATCGTTTCGGTGGAGGTGGGGCGGACCATGCCATAGTTCTCGGTTGCGATGAGGTCGATGCGGGACGAGCTGGAGAGCACCGAGTGCTCGATCTGGAGCTCGCCGTTGTCGTCCTCGGAGGTCGAGATCTTCTGCTCCAGGGCGGCGTTCTGCTGGAGGGTGGCGACCGTCGCGCTGGTCATGGCGACCCTGACGGCCCCAAGGGCGAGAAGGGCGACCGTGCAGACCATGAAGATCTCGAACCTGCGGAGGAACCTCCCCGAGACCCCCTGCCTGGCCCGGGCGTCCAACCCGCCGCCCTCGACGACCTCGAAGGGAGCGTGACGCTCTACCTCCTGCGTACGCCTCTCGGCGGCGTCGAGGACACGTGCCTCGGACCCTGCGTACCTCATGGTTTGCCCCTCTTTGCTGAAGGCAGCCGGGCGAGCCCGGCTGCGTTGGTGGTGTGATGGTGGTTCGTTTGAGCTGCGTTGTTCTGCGTTGGTGGTGCCTGCTGCTGCGTTTGTTGGTTCGTTCGTTGCCTATGCACGCGGCCTCGCGGCCGGTTGTGCCTCCTTCTCCCCCTCGTGCGTGACGTCGAGCTTGACCGCCACGCGCAGGAGGGCGCTGCGCGACCGAGGGTTCCGTCGCACCTCCCCCTCGCTGGCCTTGAGGGGCCTCTTGGTCTTGACGCTGACTATCGGCACGTGACCGCACACGCACACCGGGAGGTCCGGCGGACATGTGCATCCCTGCGAGAGTTCCGAGAACACGTGCTTGACGATCCGGTCCTCCAGGGAGTGGTAGGAGATGACGCAGATCCTACCGCCCGTGTTTGCCCAGCGGACCGCTGCCCTAAGGCCTTGGTCCAGTACGTCCAGCTCGTGGTTCACCTCGATGCGCAGGGCCTGGAAGGTCTTGCGGGCGGGATGCCCCCCATGCCTCCTGCCGGCGGCTGGGATGGCCTCCTTCACGACCTCGACCAGCTGGAGCGTGGTCTCGATCGGCTCTTTCTCGCGCCGGCGGACGATGTGCCGGGCGATGGAGCTGGCGTACCTCTCGTCCCCATAGACGCGGAGTATCCGGGCGAGGTCGGCTTCGTTGTAGTGGTTTATGACCTCAGCTGCGGTTAGGGTGTTGTTGCCCGGATCCATGCGCATGTCGAGTGGGGCGTCCTCGTGGTATGAGAACCCCCTCTCGGGGATGTCGAGTTGCGGGGAGGAGACCCCCAGGTCGAAGAGGAAGCAGTCCACTCCGGGGACCTCGGCCTCGACGAGAAGGTCGTCGAGCGAGCCGAAGTTGCCCTTGAGGAAGCGGTGCTCCGCCCCGGGGACCTCGCGCGCGAAGCGCTCGGCCGCGGCGGAGAGGGCCATGTCGTCCTGGTCGATGCCAATGGACAGGCCGTCGGGCTGGATCCTCCTGGCCATCTCCACCGAGTGTCCGGCCCCGCCGAGCGTGCAGTCGCAGACCACCTCGCCCGGCTGTGGGTCGAGGGCGGAGAGGACCTCCTCGAGCATCACGGGTACGTGCCGATATTCTGCTGTCAAGACCCTCACCCCCTCCTGGCTAGTCGTCGAACATGAGGTCGTCGAGGCTCTCGATCTGCTCGTCCATCGCCTTGAACGCGGCGGCGGACCAGATCTCGAAGTGGTCGTCGTTTCCGATGACCGTGACCTCGCGCTCGATCCCCAGCTTCTGGAGCGCCTCCGCGCTGACCTTGCCCAGTGCGATCCGCCCCGCGGAGTCGACCTCCACCGTGACGGTGCGACGCATGAGCAGGCTGTGCAGCTGCACGTCCCTCCTGTTGCGGGGGTTGAGCCCCTGGGGGAAGAAGCTGGACACCCAAGCCTTGTGGCTCTCGGGGGTGAAGCCGTAGATCGCGTCGTCGAGGGGGACCAGGCAGACTGTGTCGCCCACCTGCTTGCGAAACGAGGCGGGAAGGGTCAGACGGGACTTGGCATCCAGATTGTGCTGGAAGGTGCCAGTAAGGTACATGTCCCCTCCTCCCTTGGTGCAGGGAGTGTGCTCCCCTCGAAAACGTGAGTCTAATAATAGGGCAAGTCCCCCACTTCGCAACACATTGTCCCACCCAACGGCAACTTTTCGTCCCGGGGGTCTGGTAGGGTCGCCAGGCGGCCCCACATCTCGTGGAAACAGACGTTCGCACCACAAGGGAGCGACCGCCCGTCCGCTAGGTTGAAAAGGAGATTGTGAAGGGTTGGTGAAACCGCAGGTCAGCGTTATTTCCGCAGGTAAATAGGCCTGTATATCTCACTTGCAGGCATTGTGGCCCACCTCTGGGGGCCGTGCGTGGCGCGGTGTGGGACGCCGGTGGGAGGGAATGTGGGAGGGCGGGAGGGGCCCTCTTTCGGTTGGTGGGAGGGATTCCCACACCGGGTGGGAGGATGTCCCACCGTGAGGTTGCGCCCGATGCCGAGTCCCACTGCGTCCCCTGCCGGTTCCGGGGCGGGATGCTTAGCACCGCTAAGCCTCTTGTCGATTCCGGGACGGGATGCTTAGCCGCACTAGCCCTCGCGCGGGTTTTTCGCCGAGAACCTGCACGAGGCCTAGCATCGCTAAGCAGACGGGACCCCCAAAATCCACGAGGCCTAGCATCGCTAAGCAGGCGTGGGCCAAAACCGCATGAGGCGGGGAGGCGTTAAGCGTGCCTCCGGGGGACCAGCGTGGGACCGAGGTCTTCGCGCGTCCCCCGCCATATTCGAGCCCCGATGCCAACTACCCTTGCCGCAGCGAAAGCAGATGTGGCACCCGCGTGGGGCATGGGGCACACCTGGGCCCTTCTTTGCCCCTGGTCCCCCACATGCGCCCGATCCTCCCCAGTCCGGTTGCCCACCCGGTGAGATGCATGCAGTGCGCCAAGGAATGGGGCCGAACCCAGTCGGATTCCCCCAAAGCCCTGACGCGGAACCTCTCCCCCACCAAAACGATGCCACCAGCCGTCCGCCAGCGCGGGGCCGACGTCGTGCCGGTGGGAGGACGTCCCATCGGGAGACGGTGCGAACGTCCGCCATGGAGCCCCGTTGTCGTAGGGGTGGGAGACGCGACCATTCACTGTGGGACGTGCGGACGGAGACGCGACCTCCTCCCGTGGGACGCGCGGACTTCGTGGGAGACGCGCCCCCCGCCGCCGCTACCCCAGCCTCGCCCGCGGGTGGGCCGAGAGGTAGGTCATGCGCACATGGGTGCGGTCGATGTGGGTGTAGAGCTGCGTGGTCGCGACCGAGGCGTGTCCAAGCAGCTCCTGCACCACGCGCAGGTCCATGCCACCCTCCAGGAGGTGCGTGGCGTAGCTGTGCCTCAGGGTATGGGGGTGCAGGCCCTCTATCCCCACCATCCGCCCGTACCGCTCCACCAGCGAGTGGACCGCCTGCCGCGTGATGCGCGTCCCACGGGCACTCGCGAACACCGCGGGACACGGTCGGCTCCCGTGCGCGCAGAGGATGGGCCGCCACTCCTCCACATAGAGCCGCAACGCTCGGAGCGCGGTCCCCATGACGGGGACGATGCGCTCCTTTGAGCCCTTGCCCATCACGCGAAGCATCTCGTCCTCAAACGAGACGTCGGCAAGGTCCAGCCCGCAGAGCTCCGACACCCTCAGCCCGCAGCCGTACAGCACCTCCAGGATCGCCTTGTCCCGGTGGAATGCCGCGACGTTGGTGCGGTCGGGCTCCCCTCCCTTGCGGGGCTTGGGCTTTGGCTCCACGGCAAAGGGGACGTCGAGGAGGCGGAACACGTCCTCGCGCGAGAGGACGTCGGGCAGGCGCTCGGGCTCCTTGGGGAGAGGAACGTCCGCCGTGGGGTGGTTCTCGCAGATCTGCTCCACCACCATGAACCGGTGGAAGCCCTTTATTGCCGAGACGGCGCGCTTGACCGAGGAGGGCGCGAGCCCGGACTCCTCGAGCCCCTGGATGTGGTCGACCACGTCGCCCCTCGACACGTCATCGGGCCGAGATATGCCGCGCGCGGCAAGAAACGCCAGGTAGCGTTTGATGTCGCGCGCGTAGGAATCTATGGTGTTATGCGAGTACCCCCGCTCAACCGCGAGGTAGCCAAGATACTCCCGGCGTGCCTGGTCCAGGTCCATGGCCCGCGGCGGCTACTCCACCACGCCGTGCTCGGGGACGACCTCCTTGCGGCCGACCCCCTCGTGACCGGCGATGGCGGCGCGCACGAACTCGCGGAACAGGGGCGCCGGCTTGGTGGGACGGCTCTTGAACTCGGGGTGCGCCTGCGTCGCCACGAACCAGGGGTGGTCGGACTCGCGCAGCTCGATCATCTCCACCAGGTGGCCGTCAGGCGAGAGGCCGCTCAGGACCAGGCCCGCGTCGGTGAGCTGCTGGCGGTAGGCGTTGTTGAACTCGAAGCGGTGGCGGTGGCGCTCGTAGACGAGCTCCTCGCCATACGCCTCGCGGGCGAGGGTGCCCTCGGCGAGCTTGCAGGGATAGGCGCCCAGCCTCATGGTGCCGCCCTTGTCGGTGACGCCCTCCTGGTCCTTCATGAGGTCGATCACGGGATACTTGCACTCGGCGTCAAACTCCGTGGAGGTGGCGCCCTCCATGCCGCAGACGTTGCGGGCGAACTCGCTTACCGCGACCTGCATGCCCAGGCAGATGCCCAGGTAGGGAACCTTGTTGACACGGGCGCGGTTGGCGGAGAGGACCTTGCCCTCGATGCCGCGGAGGCCGAATCCGCCGGGCACCAGGATGCCGTCCGCACCGGCGAGGACCTCGTCCACGTTGTCGGCGGTGAGCTCCTCGCCGTCGATGAGGTCGATCTGCACGTGGCGGCCGTAGTAGACGCCGGAGTGGTGCAGCGACTCGATGACGGAGAGGTACGCGTCGGGCAGCTGGGTGTACTTGCCCACGACCTTGATGGTGGTCACGTCCTCCTTGGCGTTGGCCTCGTGCATGTAGTCGGTGAACCTGTTCCACTCGTTCATGTCGCGCTTGTGGGGGTCCAGGCCGAGCTTCTGGCACACCTTGAGGTCAAAGTCCTGGTTGGCCAGGTGCATGGGGACGTCGTAGATGGAGGGGCAGTCGGAGTTCTCGAACACGCAATCCTCGTCCACGTCGCAGAAGTGGGCGATCTTGGCGCGAATGGAGGCGTCCACCTCGTGGTCGCTGCGGCACACGATGAAGTCGGGCTGGATGCCCATGGAGCGGAGCTCCTTCACGGAGTGCTGCGTGGGCTTGGTCTTGACCTCGTGCGCGGCGGCGATGTAGGGGACCAGGCTCACGTGGATGACGAGGGTGTTGCCGTGGCCCTTCTCCTTGCGGAACTGGCGGATGGCCTCGACGAAGGACTGGCCCTCGATGTCGCCGATGGTGCCACCCAGCTCGGTGATGACCACGTCGGCGTCGGTCTGCTCCTCGACGCGACGGAACTGCGCCTTGATGGCATCGGTGACGTGGGGGATCACCTGCACGGTGCCGCCCAGGAAGTCGCCCGCGCGCTCGCGCGAGATGAGCGACTGGTAGATCAGGCCCGTGGTGAAGTTGGAGGAGCTGGTGAGGTTCTCGTCGATGAAGCGCTCATAGTGGCCCAGGTCGAGGTCGGTCTCCTTGCCGTCCTCGGTGACGAACACCTCGCCGTGCTGGAAGGGGCTCATGGTGCCGGGGTCCACGTTGAGGTAGGGATCCGCCTTCTGCATCATGACCTTGTAGCCACGAGACTTGAGGAGGCGACCGAGCGAAGCCGCGGTGATGCCCTTGCCCAGTGAGGAGACGACGCCGCCGGTGACAAAGATGTGTTTGGTCATGTATGGACCCTTCCCGTATGAGTCGCTGACTGCTCTACGGGTCTTCATACTACCTCGGGCGAGAGGTGCGCGGGGGCTTGCGGTTGAGGCTCATAAAATGATGGCAAACCCTTCCTCCCCCGCTTCAGCCCTCCTCGGCGGCCGACTCGAGCATCTGCCGCGCGTGCGCCAGCGACTCCTCGCTCTGGTCGCCCGAGAGCATGCGCGCGACCTCGGCGACGCGCTCCTCTCCCCCGATTCGCCTGATGGTGGTCTGGGGAACCTCGCCCCCGGTCTTGCTGACCAGGTAGTGCCGGTCCGCGACCACCGCGACCTGCGCGAGGTGCGTCACCACGATCACCTGGTGGGTCTTGGCCAGGCGGGCGAGCACCTGCGCGAGCGAGACGGCAGTGGCGCCGCCGACGCCGGCGTCGACCTCGTCGAACACGAGGGTCTCGGTATGGTCCGCCTCGCCCAGAACCACCTTGCAGGCGAGCATGACGCGGCTGACCTCGCCGCCGGAGGCGATGCGGCGGAGCGGGCGCGGCGAGAGGCCCGCGGCGGGACGGTACATCAGCTCAACTGAGCTGGGGCCCGACGAGGTCCACTGCGCACGCGGGAGCCGGTGCTGGGCCATCCCGAGCGACGCGGTCCCCATCTGCAGGAACGCCATCTGCTCGGTCACGGCGTCCGCAAGCCGCGGCGCCGCCTCCGCCCTCGCCGCGTCGAGCTCGTCGGCGCGCCGGGCGAGAAGCCCCTCGGCCTCGTCCAGCGCGGCCTTGGCCTTGGCCACGAGCCTCCCGCCGTCGCGCGCGCACTCCACGAGCTCCTGGGCCTTCGCCCTCCGCTCGAAGACGTCCTGCATGCGCGGCCCGTAGCTCCTGAGCAGGCCCTGGAGCTGCGCCATGCGCTCCTGCATCCGCCCCAGCGTCTCGGGGTCAAAGTCGAGCCCGTCCTGGTAGCGCCGCAGGTCGCCGGCAACGTCCTCGATGTCGATCAGCGAGCTCTCCAGGCGCTCGGCGTAGCCGTCCAGGCGCTCGTCGTACGAGGCGGCGTCGCGCAGCTCCTCCACCATCGACGAGAGCGTGTCCGACACCCCGCCGTCGCCCACGACGCCCTCGTGGGCGTCCGCGGCGGCGCGCAGGAGCGTCTCGGCGTGCTCGGCTGTGGGGAGGGTCTCCTCCAGGTGCTCGTACTCCCCCTCCTCGGGGCTCACCTCGTCGATGCGGCGCAGGACGAACGACGCCTCGTCCACGCGCTCGTCGCTGTCTCTGCTCATCTCGCTCACGCGCTCGAGCTCGCGCTCCGCGGCACGCGCCGACGCGAGCGCCTGCGAGAAGGCCTCGCGAGCCTGCGCGACCGAATCGCCCGCCCAGGCGTCCAGCAGCTCCACGTGGGACTGCGGCTGAAGCAGCCGCTGGTGCTCGTGCTGGCCGCAGAGGTCGATGCTCGCCCCCACGCCCGAGGCGAGCTCGCGGACAGATGCCATGCGCCCGTTGAGGTCGACGCGACCACGGCCCGAGGCCTCCACGCGCCTCCTCACGATGACCCCGTCGGGGTCTCCGCCACGCAGGAAGACGCGCCCCTCGACCTCCAGGGAGTCCGCCCCCTCGCGAACCGCGGAGGCATCGGCCCTCTCGCCCATCAGCAGCTTCACGGCCGAGAGGAGCGCCGACTTGCCCGTTCCCGTCTCGCCCGTGAGGACGGTCAGCCCGGGCGAGGGGTCGATGGTGGCATCGTGGATGAGCGCGACGTCGCGCACGCGAAGCTCGTCGATCATCGGCCCTGCTCCCCGTAGAAGACGCGCGACACCGACTCGTAGAAGCTCTTGGCGCTCCTGTCGAGGAGGAGGATGTCGCCGGGACCGCGGCGCACCCTCGCGCCAACGCACGTGCTGCCGGCGCAGATGGGCTGCCCGTCCGCGAAGAACAGCCGCTCCGCCTTGCGCTCGGGGCTGATCTCTATCTCGACCACGTCGGACGAGGCGGTGAGGAACGCGCGCGCCCTGATGGAGTGCGGGGCCACGGGGACGCAGACCATGCCCGTGAACTCGGGCGTGACGATGGGGCCGCCCGCCGCGAGCGCGTAGCCGGTCGAGCCCGTGGCCGTGGAGACCACGAAGCCGTCGCCGCGCAGCCGGTCAACGTGATGGCCCGAGACCGAGACGTCGAACTCGATCATGTCGCCCCTCACGCCATGGGTGAGGGAGATGTCATTGAGGGCGAAGCGCCTCTCGCTCCCCTCCGTGCCGTCGGGCCGCACGTAGTCGACCTCCACGTCCAGCGTGGCGCGGTGGGACACGTGCATCTCGCCCGCGAGGGCATCCGACACCGACGAGATGAGCTCGTCGGGACCCCCGCAGGTCAGGAACCCAAGGTGCCCGTACGAGAGCCCCATCACCGGGATCTCGGAGTACCCCACGATGCGGGCGGCGCGCAGCAGGGTCCCGTCCCCGCCCAGTGAGACCACGAGCCCCACGCCCTCCGTGTCGACCACCTTGTTGGGAAAGAGCTTCTTGTCGTGCGCCCAGCGCACCTCGACCCCCTGGCCCTCAAGCCAGTCCGAGAGCCGGTTTGCACCCTCCACGGCATCCTGGCGCGAGTAGTTGGGCACAAGAAGGACCCTCATGCGAACACACCCCTCCGGACTCGGTTCCCTGACGTCCCCTGAGTCTAGCACGTGCGGAGAGGGGCACGGCCCCCTGCGGAGGCGGGGCGGCCGCGCCGGCATCAGCGCACGACGGGGCATCCGTCCCCAACCACGCGCTCGAGGTCGCCATGGTCGACCGAATCGCGCTCCCCCCGCACGCCGAGCAGGAGGAACTCGCGGTTGCCCTTGTGCCCCGTGATGGGGCTGGGGCAGCAGGCGCACGGAACCAGGCCGCCGCGGGAGAACGCATCCGACACCCTGCGGAGGCTCTGGAGCCACAGGGCGGGGTCCGAGACCACGCCGCCCTCCCCCACCTGGTCGCGACCGACCTCGAACTGGGGCTTCACGAGCGTGAGGAACGACCCCGCGGGCGAGAGGAGGCTCAGCACCGCGGGCAGCACCGTCTGGACCGAGGTGAACGAGACGTCGCAGACCGCCAGCTGGATGGTGCCGTCGCGCCCCGTACCGGGCAGGTCGACGACGTTGGTCCGCTCGAGCAGCGTCACGCGTGGGTCGCGCCTGAGCGACCAGTCGAACTGCGCATACCCCACATCCACCGACAGGACGCTTGCGGCGCCGCGCTTGAGGAGGCAGTCCGTGAATCCGCCCGACGAGCACCCCACGTCGAGGCAGGCGAGCCCCTCCGGGTCCACGCCAAATGCGTCGAGGCCACGCTCCAGCTTGAGGCCGCCGCGGCTGACGTACGGGATGTGCCCCCTCACGTGGAGGGGTATGCCTGGCCTCACCTGCTCGCCAGGCGAGGTGAGCCGGCGGTCCGAGGTCGAGACCTCCCCGGCGAGGACGGCGCGGAGCGCATCCTCCCGGTTGGAGAACAACCCCTGCGCCACGAGCTCGGCGTCGAGGCGCCTGCGCGCCACGCTAGGCCCCCTCGCCCGCCTCGGAGGAATCCCTCTTGCCGGAGGGCTCGCCCGAGGCCTCGCGGAGCTTGTCCCTCTCCTCGGCGGAGAAGTCGGTGGAGTCGACGAGGTCGACCGCCTTGGAGCCGAGCGCTATGGCCTCGTCGAAGAGGTCGAGCGAGCGCTCGAGCGAGGTGTCCTTGTCGCGCACCTGGTCCACGATCTGGTCCAGGCGGCCCGTTATCTGGTCAAAGGTCTTGTAGGCGGAGGTGTCTGGCTTTGCCACGGGCTACTCCAGACCCGCCCGGGCATCGTCGGCCTCGGCGTCGTCCTCGGGGTCTTCGCCCGCGACGGGAGCCCGGTCCTCCTCCTGGGAGGTCGCATCGCCCTCCGGGACGTCGTCCCACGCGCCGGCGTGGTACTCCTCGAACCCGTCGTCAGCCTGGTCCTGCCGGTCGGCGGGATGGCGGCGCTCCTCCTCCGCCATCGCGTCCGCCACGACGTCGTTGCCCGCCTCCAGGTTGCTCGCGACCCTGCCCAGGAGGCCGTTGATGAAGCGGGAGGACTCGTCGGTGCCATACGCCTTCGCAAGCTCCACCGACTCGTCGATGGTCACGGCGACGGCGACCTCGTCGACCTCGAGCATCTCGTAGAGCGCGACCCTCAACAGGTTGCGGTCGACCGCCGGCATGCGGCGGAGGCTCCAGTTTGTCGACGTGGTGTCGATGATCGCATCGAGCTCGTCCAGCATGCCGCCCGCGCCGCGCGCGAGCCTCTCGCCAAACGGATCGAGCGGGCCGTCGCTGAGACTGTACTCCCCGCCCTCCAGGACCTGGTCGACGGTTCGGCCGGTTGCCTCGGCCTGGAACAGGAGCTGCAGCGCCTGGCTGCGGGCGTTGGTGCGGGGACCAAAGTGAGTGTGCTGAGACAAGGGGACTACTCCTTGGGGAAGACGAGGCTGTCGATGCAGACGTCCACGGCGGCGACCTCCACGCCCACCTGCTCGTTGACGGCGGAGGCGACTGCCTCGCGCACCGCCGCGGCAAGCTGGGTGAAGGGGTAGCCGTAGAAGACCGCCAGGTGGACGGTCACCCTCAGCTGCCCGTCCTCGACGCGGGACTCCACAGCTGCGTCCGACGAGACGGAGCGGCGGGTGAAGACCGAGACGAGGTTGGAGGCGATGTCGTTGCCGCCAACGTGGGCCACGCCCTCGACCTTCTCCGCTGCCGCGGAGACGATGGCCGAGACGACGCTCTTGGATATTCCGATGCCAGAGATGAAGAGTTCGGGTTCTGCCATTGCGGTTTCCTTTCGAGACGGGCGAGACGCGCTGCGCTGCTCGGCGTTTTCTACCCAAGTATAGACGTAACGGGCGCCTGGGGCCGTCTCCCGAAAAACGACGGAAGCCCGGCGGCGACTGCCGCTCGGGCTCCCCTGACATGCTGTGGATGCGGCTAGACGCGCGAGACGAACTTGCCGTCGCGGGTGTCGACCTTGATGACCTCGCCCTGGTTGAGGTACATGGGGACCTGGATGGTGGCGCCGGTCTCGATCTCGGCGGGCTTGGTGCCGCCCTGGACGGTGTCGCCCTTGAAGCCGGGGTCGGTCTTGGTGATCTCGACCTCGATGAACATGGGCGGGTTCACGCCCAGCAGCTCGTCGTCGGCGTACAGGAGGTTGCAGTTGTCGTTCTCCTTGAGCCACTTTGCGTTGTCGCCGATGAAGTCGGGCGAGACGGGAATCTGCTCGTAGGTGTCGTTGTCCATGAAGTAGTACGCGGCACCGTCGTTGTACAGGTACTGCATCTCGCGCGTGATCAGCTGAACGTTCTCGAACTTAGTGCCCGCGTTGCAGGTCTGGTCGATGGTGCGGCCGCTCTTGAGGTCCTTGATCTTGAAGCGGACGAACGCGCCACCCTTGCCGGGCTTGACGTGCTGGAACTCCACGATGGTGTAGTACTTGCCGTTGATCTTGAGGCCCATGCCATTCTTGAAATCGGCGGTGCTGATCGTTGCCACTTCGAACACTCCTCTCACGCGCCACGCGGCGCGTGCCGCGGACATAAAGACGTAAAACCTTACGTATTATAGGCGCGCGAGCAGTTCATTGCGAGGGACTGCCATCCCACTTCACGAAGGCAACAGCCAGGGGGGCGGCTCCTTGATTGCCAAAGCTAGTGCAGGAGGGGCTGCAGTAGGTCTGTCGTAGGG
>CAJMNO010000019.1 GCA_905214865.1 uncultured bacterium
ACGTTTCCGCAGCTCGACGTGAAGCAACCATCACCCGGCTTCTTGACCGTCAGATTTACGTTTATGCGAGGACATCAATATGCCTGCAAAGACCGAGCTGTGTGCAGTGAGAAGCTTTTCTTGATGCGAGCTCTTGAACATCAATCGCTGGGCATCATCAGCAACACGTTTTGTCCTATAACCCGCCTTGTCCTCAGACCTCATACTCTTGTGCACGAAAACAGGCCAGAAGGACTTCCTTCTGGCCTGATCATGTATGGTGGGCGTTAGAAGATTTGAACTTCTGACCTCTTCCGTGTCAGAACGCTTATATGGGGTATCCGCATCGTGCTCATTCATGCCAAATCGTGTCAAAAGGGCTGGTAGACAGGCCAGATGACCGTCCACCAAGTATCATTTCGTATCGAGTTCAGGCGGGTTGCGTGCACTCCTCGTGCACTCTTCGCGTGCACCTGCGTGCACTCGGGGCGGAGTGTCGCTTTTCGCATACATGGTCCCTCCGCTTGCAGGTTCCGAGGGCCAGGAAACCGACGGAGGCGCCCGCAACAGCATGGCATGGAGGTAGGGGATGTATCAGGCAAAAGGAGACATCTGGTCCGAGGGGTCGCTGATAGACCTCGGCGATGGCCGCTGGAAGTGCCGATACTCCCGCACGGAAGACGGCAAGAGGCACCAGACCACCCGTAGCTTTCGCGCGTCGGGGAAGCGTGCCGCTAGGAGGAGAGCAGACGAGATACGAAAAGAGCTCGACGACGAGGTGCGCCGGCAGGAGCTCCCCCTAGGCATCACGAGGGAGGATATGTTCGTGCCCACCTTTCTCGAGCGTTACATTCGCTCGCTCGAGAGCGGGGCAGGAATCGCCCAGACCACCGCCGCGAACTACCGCCACTGCGCGAAGCACGTCTCGCGATATCTGAGCGCCATGCGGATAGACGAGATCACCGGGGACACCATCCTCCAGATGCAGGCGGCGCTCCTCGAGGACGGGCTCTGCAACAACACGGTCGCCAAGGCACATCGCTTCCTCAAGCAGGCGCTCCAGTACGCGGCAGACAGCGGAATCATCGAGCGGAACCCCTTTACGAGGCGGATCAAGCCGCCAAAGCGCGAGGCGAGAGAGCCGAACGCCCTCGACGCCAATGGGCGTGAGAGGCTGCTGCTCGCACTCGACTCCATGCAGGACACCGAGGTAACGCTCGCGATAAGGCTGGGGCTCGCCTGCGGGCTGCGCAGGGAGGAGATGTGCGGCCTCAGGTGGAGGGACGTCGACCTCGACCACGGCGTCCTACGGGTGAGGGTCGCAGTCTGCCAGTGCGAGGGCAAGGCTGTGGTGAAGGAGCCCAAGACGCCAACGAGCCGGCGCGAGGTCCCGCTCGAGCCGGACCTGGCGTCGAGGCTCGCAAGGCGCAGGCGCCGCCTCGTCACGCTGAGTGGCGGAAGGCCAGAGGCAATAGAGGACCTCTACGTCCTGGGCGACTCCAGCGGCGCATTCTACTACCCAGACCGCCTCACGAAGGAGTTTGCCTCCATCGCGAAGATGCTCGACCTGGTGGGCACCACGGGGAGGAGGGTGACGCTGCACGACCTCAGGCACACCTACGCCACCTACCTCGTCGCAGCGGGCACCGATATCAAGACCGTGAGCTCGCTCATGGGTCACGCGAACGCGGCGATGACGCTCAACACATACGCGAGCGCCGACCCGCACGCGAGGAGGTCCGCCGCCAGGACGATTGCCGAGCAGATGGCAGCAAGACCCGGCGACGGGCAAGACGAAGGGAACGAGTCGATGCTGCGCGTTGTGTAGCCGGGCGGTTGTGTCCCCTTTCTGGTGGGGAACGCATGGGAAGCCTGGGAAACGCATCGCCCCGAGGCGACGGTCGCACACTTCGTCATGCGGCGTAACGTTTCGGCATGGCACGGAATCTCGAAGGAGGAGGTACGCGAGATGGACAGGAAGCCAACGGGTCCCACAGAGAGGTCACTTTCGGACACTTCGCCGCTCTGCGACAGGCCCGAGTGGCTCGGGCCGAGGGACATCCAAGAGGTGTTCGGCGTCGGGAGGACGAAGAGCTACCAGTTAATCAATGCCCTCCCGCACATCCGCGTTGGCGGTCTTCTCAGGGTCAACAGGAGGACTGTGCAGAAGGAGCTCCTCGACAAGGGCAGGCTTCCGTAGATATGAACGGCAGCTTGTCCGTGTGACTAATCCATCACGCGGACGCAGGTTACAACCGGAGAATCGCCGCGGGGACGCGTGACATATCAGCCACGCGTCCCCGCTCCTCTTTCATAGAGCAGCGTTTCCAACACGCCGCTGCGCCGGGGACTGTGAGGGGTCCCCTATCCTCTCGCCCCGTCGAAAACGCGAAGAGCGTAAAGGGCAAGGGCACGACCTCCGGGGCCCCCGTTGGGACCAAGGTAGCACAGGGGGCAAGCACCTCTTCCCGCCCCCTGGCGCCACGTCACCGCGGAGCCCGCAGCGCCACGCCCGCAAGGGCGCGTCCCCCGCGGCGCCGTGGCTTGCTCCCTGGGCCCCAACGGGGGCAAAGGGAGCCCCCACGTCCTAGGAAGGGGTCAGCCATGACCACCACAAGCGAGAACGAGAACGCCACCATGACCGAGAAGGAGCTGCGCGACACGGCGCTCCACCTCTGCACCGACTACCTCGAGGGGAGGGGCTGGCGCGACGTCACCGTCGACGGCGACCGCATCGTGGCCACGGACGGCGGCGAGACCGTCCTCGTCACCGTCAGGGCGACGATGGAGCCTGGCTCCGAGGCCCTGCCGACGCTCGACCTCACGGACGACGACGTCGCCGCCATGCGCCACGCGTGCCTCCTCTACCTCGCGGACCACGGCGACGTGGACGCCATACGCCACGACGCCGTAGCCATAGCCATCACGGGAGAGCGCCGCGCCAGGCTGCGCCACCTCGTGGGGGTCTGGCAGTGGGCGGAGCGCATGTGACACCTAGGACGTCAAGAACGAAAAACCGCTCACGGTCGGAAAGGGGCCGCTCGGGGAATCCCGGGCGGCCTCGTTTTCCTCCCGCCACGGCCGCAGCCGAGCCCTCCCGCGGCCGCCCTCCCCGCCGTCAGGAACACCTAACGACGGCGGGGAGGGGAACGATCTGACAAGAAGGATACATGGCCTAGATTCCCAGCTAATCGTTGAGACGGCAGGCGCTGTGTCGAATACTTTTGATTAGAGGTGCGAAATCGCGAATCACCGAGTTTCAACACGATTTCTTTTTGCATCAGATTCGTTGGTGAACCATCTATCGTCGATTGAGCCGCATGACTTCTTGAAGATTGCCTCAACGGTATCGAAAACATGCTTTGCTTGGCCAGTTAATTTTGCTGTTGGATTAATCAACTGGTAGTCAGGCTTCTCCTCTAGATCCTTGAAGAACGCCTGGTAAAAGTCATTTGAGCTGAATATCAACATATCCTTCTTGATTGTGAATACGGACCCTCTGTCATCATCTGAAAAGAGGTATTTATCGCCCGTCTCTTCGAATCTAACTTGCCTTTTCATACCTCTTCATCCTCTTCTGAATCGTTTCGAGACCACCCTCAATATTGTCAGCAACTACCTGTAGCATGCGGTATTCATCGCACTCATATTCAAGCGCGCCACTTTGGATAAACAGCGAGCCATCCTTCTTGCCTATAAAGATCACGTTGTCGACATCGAGGTTCACGATAAATTGGGGATTGTGTGTAACGAGAATCACCTGTCTCGCACTTGCAATTTCGCGAAATTCCCCTATCACTGACTCCTTGATTGCCTTCTGCGATATCTGGTCTTCAGGCTGATCAACAATATAAATGCCTCTTCCAATGTTCCTGTCGGCCATCAGCGCAAAATACATCTGCGCGTTATAGCCACGAGAAAGCTCCTTGTACACGTCATCTTCTTGACGGTTGATTGCCTTTACGGGTCTCAGCTTCGCATCTAAAGCCGATGCGAACTTTTCTGCCAACACCGCGATGGGGTCTTCTGCGTCATCCGGATATCCGTTGATAGCATCGGCAACGTCGGAATAGCTTGACGTAAGCGTGCTGAGATGTTTGCGTTTTCCGATGAGGCCATCGACGAGATCGGTGAGTAGTTGAGGAGAGATGGCATCGATGCCCAGTTTACATACGAACTGCAAGTCGCCAACGGGATTGGTGTTGGGGGCAATACGCATTTCGTCGAATGAGAAGCTAAAATCTACCAGTCGATGTTCCTGACGAACCGTCTGAGCAATACAACTCCCGCACTGATCAATCGCCTGAAGGAATCTCGCCTGGGCCTTTTGGGCATCTGTAATGATTTGACTCTGGTCATTCTCGCGTTCGGAAACTGCCTCGCGAATCTTATTTGCAATCTTTTTTTCAAGGTCTATTCGCTGCACTACATTGGCATGACGTTCAACAATACGTTTCAGCGCAGAAAATGCGACATTGAAATCCTCCTTATCGTCGGGCGCCAGAATATCGGAGTGGTTTTCCACGCTGTTCCTAAGTCTGACTACAGTGGCATTCAACTCTTCAATTAGGCCCCTGTGTGGTTTTGAGTCCTCCAGCTCAATTTCATTATTGAAAGTAATGCTCTCTGGCAAATCCAGAGGAGGCGCTGGGGGCAATGTATAATCTCTCAGATTTTCGAGGGCAGCTTGGTATTCGCATGAGTCCTCAAGAGCTCGTGAGAATTTACTGTATTCGCCCATAGCGTAGTTCCTATACACTTCGGGGCTCACGGCTTCGGGAAAATGCTTTTCTAGCTGCTTTCTCGCCTTCCCTTCACTCAGGCCCTCGAAGCTTGTCCTTATCGCATCTTGTCCATCGAATCGCAGGACGTAGTCATCGGGAATGGTCGTCTTAATGGATACACCAGAGGACTCTAGATATTTCTCCTGTCCCTTCTTCACGCTTTGCTTGACATTGTTGTAGCCATTGAGAGCATTTAGCAGGGAGGATTTGCCAATCGAGTTGTCGCCAATAATGGCGTTGATGCCGGTTGATAGTGGGATGGAAATCTCTTCGCCGTTTAAAGTCAAGCAAATATTCTCGAGTATTTCCGTGGACCCGCTGAAGAAACTTGGCACGGTTTTAATCCGTGACAAGTCAGTCACCGCCATTGCCAATCCCCTGAACGTCGGCAGACATTTTAGATAGGTAAATGCGAAATCCTCATTAGGGCTCGTTGTCTCCGCATCGTATGATGGGTAGGCGCTCCAGACGTGACAATCAGAACCGGTAACGAAACGCAGCCTATCCATCTGGTCGTTGGAATAGGCATAGCTCTTGTTAAACAAATCGTTTTTACGATTCTTATATTCATATGCATCGAAATAATCAACAAACAGAAACTCGTTATATCGTCGATCTCCCACGCTGTTCGCATCATTCTTCCTCTTCCGTGCAGACCCCGGCGAGGATTTTTGATGAGCTATCGTAACTACGTCGAGACCGATGTCCCGAATAATGGACCAGTACCTGTCCTCACTGAAGGCATGCCCTTCGTCGTACTCTGGCTTACCATTTTTCATGGGGATGGCGTTGCCGATCCTCTGGACAGCCAGCAAGTCAGCGTCATCAAAGAGAGTCACGACGTGGACAGGTTTGACTTTATCCCCGTCCTTAAAGCCAACGGTAAATTCCACGCCCGGAATAACCCTCTGAAGATGTTGCGCCGAATTAACTTTTTGACGCAGGGCATCATAGACTGAGAAGTCAAATGCATCGTGATCTGTAATTGCTGCCATATTCACCGCGTTCTCTTCGAGTCTGTCGAAGAGAACGTCTATGTTGTCCACAGTGCCTTCCTTGACCTTCTTGCCATCTTTGTGCGCTGATGCGGCAGAGTGAATGTGGAGATCGATTTTTATTGGCTTTTTAACTATACGGTCAGTCGAAATCATCTTTACCTACACAATCCTCAATAGTCCTTGGTAGAAGGCGCTTGGGAACCCGAACTGCCTAGATGGTTTCTTCTTGTGGTTGTCGTTCTCGAAGGAGACCACCACGTACCTGTCACTCAGGTCGACGACGCTGCCGTAGCCGAACGCCTTGTGAAAAACGGCGTCGCCTACGTCGAGGGTTTCGAGCTCCGTTTTTGATACGAGCGGGCTCTCTGGCTTGGCCTCCCGTTCCTCGGGATAGCCCTTGAGCCACCAAGCGGGCCTACCATGCGTGGCCCCGCCACCCGCCTTGCTGTACTTGAAGTTCGCGCCCCTCTTAGTCGCAGAAGCAAGATGTTTCTCGAGGCTGCTGCCGCCGGGAACCCATAGACAGCCGCCATCAGCGCGACGGTCGACATACTCGATCCCCTCGTCGTCAAGCGCGTCGATCACCCAGTCGCGTTTTGGAGCCTGTACAGATGTCGACGCCTTTTGCGATTGCGTCTCTGCCGATGTATAAGCAACGTCTTTCGCCCGATTACTCCCCTGCGCGGTCGGAGTCGCGAGCCCGTTCGGCGCAACCATGGACTCTTGCTGGGCCATCTGCATGTACTCGAAGTCAGAGAGCGTCGTGTCGAAGAGTCCGACGCGCTCGCCGGCGTGCCGATCGACGCCCGCGTAGGTGAGCGACGAGTCCTCGTACCGCCGGAACTTGTACACGGCATCATTCATGAGGGCGTCGTTGAAGACACCAAGGGAGACTAGAAGCTCGAAGTCCTTGACCGTCAGTCCCGTGACCTTCTTAAAGAGACCGGGCTCCAGCTGCGTGATCACGTCCTTGAGTGTCTGCTCGCGGTAGTCGGTGAGGTACATGAAGACCGGGATGCGTGTCGCGAACTTGATGAGCTTCTCCTGGATTTGTTTGCGCTTGCTCTTGAGCTCTTTCTCCTCCTCGGAGATCTCCTTCCTCTCCTTCTTGGAGAGCTCGCCCTTCTCGCGCTTCGCCTTCTTGATGGCGTCCGAGCGGTTGATGATGGTCTCGATGTCATCGTTGAGGTTGCGAAAGCCCTCGATGCTCATGAGGGCGCGCATCGCCTCCTCGTTGCCGAGGATCCTCCTGAGCGTGTCGTTGTCCACGTTCACGAGGAGTGCGCTCTCCCAGCGCCGGGCGAGGAGCGTCGCCGAGGTGCCGGCCATCGCGATGTCGAGGATGTCCGCCGCGCTCACGGGGCGCATGGCGCTGCCGTCGTAGGCGAGCACCGGCAGGAAGTTGATGAACTCCCCGACCTTCTCCTCGGGACCGGCGTTCTCGTCCACCTTGAGGCGGCAGCTGTAGTCGCTGACCATGCGGAGACTTCTGTCGAGGGCAAAGTCGAAGACGTAGCACTCCCTCTTCATGATCTCGGTCTCACCTGCATCATTCTTGATCGTCCAAGGGGACTGAACGCGGAAGGCAGCCTGGAAGTAGGTCTCCGGGCTCTTCATGTTCGTGAGCATGAAGATGCCGCACCAGGGCTTCACCGTGACTCCCGTGGTGAGCTTCCCGCAGGTGAGGGTTATCGTGCGCGAATGCAGAGGGTCTTCCATGCTCTCGCGCACTTTGTCTAAGGCAGCCTCGCCGACGCCCGCCTCGGGCCCCGCGCATACGTTGATGGTGTAGTCGTGGAAGAAGGTATTCTGAGGCTCGCGCAGTAGGTTTCTCATTGCATAGCAACTGTTCACGCGAGGCAGGTACCATAGCGTGTGATTGAGGACGTGCAGCAGCCTCGTGTCGGCGTACGGGAGCGCCGGCTTCTCGGCGCCAAGCTTGAGGTCGTCCACGGTCGAGGGCTTGTAGGAGCCGCGGATGAGGTCGAGCCACTTCTGCACGGAGTCCTTGAGCACGAACTCGGCGTCGTCACCCTGGCCCCTCGCCTCGAAGAATGCGTTGAGGTCGAAGCCGTTGTACTCGCCGCCGAGGGCGACCCTCCTGATCTCCTCGGGCATCTGGTAGGTGAGCATCACCATGCGCGGGAGTGACTCGTAGGGATTCGGCTGCCCCGGGTGCTCCAGGGGCCAGGCCTCCTTGGCCCTCTGCTCGTCGGAGTAGGTCCAGTTGAAGATCTGCTCCTCGATGAACTCGCCGGAGTTCAGGGCGCGGAAGGGCGTGCCCGAGAGGAAGAGGTAGAAGCGCGTCACGATGGGCAGGTCGCCCTCGTCCATCTCGTTTCCGGTGTTGACGTGGCCGACGCGGGTGTCGACGTCCTCCTGCGTGTCGGCCTCGTCCTCCTCCTCGGGCTCGAAGAGGCTCTTGGAGTTCTCGTTCCAGGCGCCGAAGTGGTACTCATCGAAGACGACGAGGTCCCAGTCCTCCTCGCGCACCCACTCATGCTGTGGCTTGATGCGCCCGTCCCTCTCGCGGCCGAGGAAGTCCTGGAACGAGCCGAAGCACACGATCGGGCGGGACTTGTCCGCCGCCTCGTACTGCTCGGCGATGTTGGGCCTCCCCGGCTCCTTCGGGCGGCTGACGAACTGCCATCCCTCGAAGTCGACGTGCGTGGCGAGGTCCTCCTCCCATGCAGCCTGGACGGCGGGCTTGAAGGTGAGAACGAGAACGCGCGTGAAGTGCATGTCCTTCGCGAGCTCATAGGTGGCGAAGGTTTTGCCGAAGCGCATCTTTGCGTTCCAGAGGAACTTCGGCGTACGTGTGCCGCCCTCCTCCTCGATTGAGCGGAAGTACGCCTCGGTCTTGTGGACGGCCGCTTCCTGCTCCGGGCGCATCCTGAAGTCCCGCGTGCGTCGCTCGACGTTCTCCGAGCGGTCGCGCACGGCGATGTATGCAGCCCTGACGTCTGCCACGGTGCACCGGAACCACTCGGTCTTCTTCCCGTCTCGGTCCCGCATACGCCTGAAGCCGTTCGCCTCGAGGTTGGCATGGACCTCATGGTCCATGAACGTGGATCCATCCGAGCGCATCGCGGGAGCAGTGAACACGACCTCGTAGGGTTTCTCCCCCGGCTTCAGCGTCGGGTAGTGCTCGTGCATGCGCTCCTCTATCGGACGACTCGTGTAGCCGACCTTGAGGAGCCCCTTGAGCTCTCGGTTGTTGGGCTCGCGGTAGGCGTAGACGATAGGCCTGTCGTCGGGGCGTTGCGGGAAGAACTGGTCTTGGCTAGCTGGCATCGTCGTCACCCGCGAATGGCTTGATAAGCTTGTTTATGAATTCGACGTCATCGTCGGTGAGACCATACTTGTTAAATAGCACCTCGTCCGTCCAAGTCTTGGTCCAGTCCTGTTGTGGAACGAACTGGAACACGGCCTTGGAAACATTGATTGAGGTCATCATCTGGAGCACGAGGAAACGCACGAACCTGGTCTGCAGATAGCCAAGGAGGTGTCGGGCTTCCTCCTCGGTGTCAAATTGCCCAATGAGAAAGTACGAGTGCGTGCAGATGTGATTGGGGCCGATGACGGACATCGACTTCGTGAGTACACGGAATTGACCGTCTTTGTCGGGTTCTCCTGCGTGTTCGGCCCCTGTCTTGCTCATGAGGACTTTGTACCCCGCAAGCTTTTCCTGCCCCTTAGGCAAGTCTTTCCTTGGGAAATAGGAGACTCCGGCACTTGAGTGGAGTACAAGGTCGTCTGACGATGTTGGTTGGGCGGTGCCTCGAACCTTTGTGGAAAGGCCAAAGGGCATGAGCGCCGTGCCGAGTTTGTCCAGCGTAGGCTCTTTGAAGTTCTGAACTCTTCGGATGACATCGACCGCATCGTTGTAACGAACAAGAACGGGCCATTCGCTTAGGCTGCGGGTGATTGTGTTCGACTTTCCTCCCGAGACGTTCGTGAACTGGCAGTCACCGGGATTGTCTCGATCCCAGAGGAAGTAGCACACGCCTCCGGAGATGCTGTTCTGGGGGAAGCAGTCTTTGGCGTTGGCATAGTCGACTAGGACCCGAACATGGCCGTCGGTAGTCATCTTCTCGCGGAACGAGTCGAGTCCCATGCCGCCAGCGAACCAGCGCGATGGAATGATCATCGCCAGATAGCGGGGCTGAAGCTTCATGGCTTGGCCAACGAAGAGGTTGTAGATTGGCCTCGCCTGCCGTCCAGCTCCGGCCGTGTCAAGCTGGTAGGGTGGGTTGCCGATGATGACGTCAAACTTCATCGAGAAAAGCTCCTCCGGTATAAACGTGTGGATGAACTCATAAGCATGTGTCTCGAAATCGCCGCCACGATCGAGCTCTTCCTGAGATGCACCGCAGAAGGTACAACGTCCATTTCTCCACGTGTGTTCGCAACGTCGGAACCGCACGTTGCCTTCAGCTCCATCGAATCTCACCACCGAGTACTTGCTGTTGGGGTACTTGGAACAGTAGAGACTGCGGCGCGAAAGAAGACTCGTGAGCTCAGTGATGGCGATGCCGAAGATCTGCTTCTTGTAGATGTGATCCAGACGCTCCTGCAGGTCTGGTATCTCGTCCTTGAGCCCCTCTATCAGGCGCTTCGCAATCTCCCTCAGGAAGACGCCGGACTTGCAGGCGGGGTCGAGGAAGGTCGCGTCGGGGTCACTCCAAATTTCGTCCGGCAGCAGGTCGAGCATCTGGTTAGCGAGCTCGGGCGGGGTGAAGACCTCGTCGTTCGAGAGGTTGGCGAGGCAGCTCAGGACGTCGGGGTTGTAGGTGGTCTCGAAGAGGCTACTCATTTCTCCACCACCTCCGGATGCTGTTCCCGTTCGCCCGTGCAACGGACCTTTACGCCCTTGCAAAGCGCACTACTAGTGCGGCCATGGACATGTGCACTTCTGCCATTCCAGCTCACTCGGCATCACCCACACTGTAGAAACTGGTTAGGGGGAACTCCCTTATTGGTTTAGGGATGAACGACTTCGTCTCCTCGTCGTACTCCCAGTCGACGGCGGGGTTGTAGTCCGCCCCAAAGAGGGAGCGCGTCTGCCCTGTGTCAACATTGCCCTCAAGCATCTCGTCCAGGCGGAAGTCGCGGCGCTTCACCTTGTCGCCCATGACTACCGACCACTCCGAGAAGACGATGGGATCCTCGGTGTCATTGCCGTCCCCGTCCACCGCCTTGAGGCTGAGGGCGTTGCCGTTCAGTATGTTGCGTCCGAGCACGAATCGTATCGTGTCGAGGAAGGCAGGGTTGGCATCCTTCTTCGCGACCTTCCCGTACTCGTCTTCCACGATTCCGAAGAGCCGGTCCCTGCACACGGCGACATTGTCGGGAAGCAGCTCGACACCGTACACGCTGCCAACGGCAACGAAGCAGTACCTCTCCCACTCGTGAAGCGATTTCCGATACCGCGAGGTGACGACCGCGAGCTTCCGCCTGAGCACCTCGGCGAGGAAGTTGCCGTCGCCGCAGGCCGGCTCGAGGAATCGGGATTCGATCCTTTCCGTCTCCTGCTTCACCAGGTCGAGCATGGCGTTGACCTCGCGCTCGTTGGTGAACACCTCGCCGTGCTCCTGTACTCGTTCCTTAGACTTGACCTGCCTCGACAAGGGCTATTCCCCCTCGGATAGTTCGTTGATAATGCACGAGCGGACGAAGGCTGAGAAGCTGACCCCTCGCAGGCGCGCCGTCTCGGTTGCCGCCTCCTTGAGGTTCCTCGGGACACGCAGCGTGATGGGGGTCGGATCGCCCTCGGAGAGGAAGTCCATGCGCTGCGTCTGAGTCGCGCCGGACTCTACGAAATCAGAGTACTTCACTTCGTCCTCCTTGCACCAGCAAGCAAAATGCAATAAATATACGCACATTCTAACAAGAAACTGAACGAGTGAACTCACATGACCTTGAACGGCAGCAAGTAGCCTAACTTGTACGTACCGTCCAAGTTAGAGGGGTCTTCGGCGCCCTCGCGCGGCGCATCGCCCGCACGGCTTGGCACGTCGCCTCGCAACCGTCGACCCATGACGTGACGTCATGGGGCTCCTCGCGGGGGATCCCCCGCGCCCCTATACTCGTACGTACCGCGCCAGGCACAACACAGCTCCTCGCCCCTTCGCCCGGGAGGGCCATGGGCAGGTACGACTCCAGGTTCGAGCTCAGGCTCTGCGATGACGACGAGCGGGCGCTGCGCGACGCCGCCGCGCGCTTCGGCATGGGCAGGGCGGAGCTCGTGCGCACCCTCGTGTGCGCGGCCGCCCAGTCGGACGCCGGAGACGCGGGTCAGGTGCTCGTGGACCCGCGGACCGCCGTGCGCATCGAGCACGACGCGCGCTCGCTCGGCTACCTCCTGAACCAGTGCGCGCACGCCCTGAACGGCATCGCCAAGTCTTGCCGGGAGCAGGAAGTGGACTCCGCCGCACTCGCGGAGGCCCTCGAGGGCGTGAGGTGGGACCTCGCCGCCGTCTCGGAGGAGGCGCGGACCGTCCAGGAGGACCTGGGGCGGCTCGCCGGCAGGCAGGTCCTGCGGGTTCGACCGTGACGTACCTCAAGGCCATATCCGGGCACACCGGTACGGGCGGAATCAGGCGCTACCTCGAGAGGGATGGACGCGCGCTCACCGTGGACCTACTGAACCTGGGAGACCCCGCGCTCTGCGAGGACTGGGCGGCGGAGATGGACCGCACGAGGAGGCTCGCGGGCAACGACCGCGCCTGGGGCAGCAGGCGCGCCCGGACGTTCAAGCACTACGTCGTGTCCCCCTCCCCGGAGGACGACATAGGCCTGGACGCACTCAGGGAGCTCGCCATCGAGTGGGCGCGGCGGAGCTTCCCCGACCATGAGGTCGCAATCGTCTACCACGACGACAACCAGAACCACGTCCCCCACGCCCACGTTGTCGTCAACAACACCAACCTCGAGACGGGCCGAAGGCTGCAGGACCCCGACCCCGGCGCCCTGAACGGGTCGCTGCAGGAGGTCTCCCGCGAGCTCGGGCTCTCGCACTTCAGCGGCCGCGTGGACGGCGGACCCAGGACGGACGACCACACGCAGAGGCGCGCCGAGGGCAGGCAGGAGCGTGGGATCTCGGGGCGCGGAGGCTACTCGTGGGTCACGGACATCCGCTCGCGCGTCGCCGTCGCCAGGGACACCTCCACGACCGAGCGGGAGTTCCTGCGGGCCCTCGAGGGGCTCGGCGTGGTGGCGAGGCCCGCCAGCGCCAGGACGGGCGGCGGCTGGGTCTACCAGCTCGCCGGCATGACGTCACGTCAGGTGTCCGGCACGAGGCTCGGCACCGCCTACACGAGGGAGGGCGTGAGGGCGCGCATGGCTTCAGCCGCCCTCCCACATCAGGTAGCGTTCGACGCCGTCATTGCCGCGAGGGACGCCGTCGAGGTGCGCGACCTCTCGGAGCTCGCGAGGGTCGCCTCCGCCGTCGATGTGGTTCGGTCGAGAGGGCTCAGGAGCCTGCACGGCATCGACTCGGCGATCGCGAGGGCGGAGGCGGAGGGGCGCGCCAAGGACGAAAGGCTCCTAACGGACGCGCGGCAGTGCTGCGCGGAGCACGGGCTCCTTCCCGAGACGGCACCCCACACCAGCGGAAACGTCAGGCCCTCGAAGCGTCACGCAACCAAGCGGCGCTCCAACGTCGCAGGCAGCACGCGTCACGCGGAGAGCGCGGACCAGAGGCAGCGGGAGGTCCGGAGGGACGACCGCGGGGAGAGGGGTGACTCAAGGTGAGAATCACGGTCTGGTACGAGGACGGCGGCCTCGAGGAGTTCGACACGACGGCTCTCACCACCGCCGGGGCGCTCGGGGCGCCCGACGCGATGACCGACGTGGCCGTCCGCCTCGTGGAGGGCGACGGCATGTGGGCCGAGCTCAGCTGGTACGACTCCGCGTGCAGCGGAGGCGGTGACGAGCGGCTCGCCCCCAGGCGCGCAGGCTGCAGGGCGCACCTGCTCTCGGAGGAGGAGCTCTCCCGCGTGAGGTCGTGCGACGTCGACGGCGCGCGCTGGCTCACGCGCGTGGGGCCGGACCTCGTCGACGAGCGCAGGCTCTCGGAGCTCCTCGCGCTCCTCTACGAGCCCCCGGTCGAGGGGATGTCCCTCGCGAGGAGGGCCGTCTGGCTGCTCGGGCACTTCGCGGACGCGGACGACGGCCTCGGCATGGACGGCGCCCTCTCGCTCATGGGCGTGACGCGGGCGAGCTACCAATTCCTGTCCCGACACGATGCTATCGTCCCAGACGAGGTGGGATAGCCGTCCGGCAGGAGGGGGCAACCATGGCAAGGAGACTGTTCAGGCTCGTGTTCTCGTTCTTCCGCTGGCTCTGCAGGGTCGTGCTGTTCTGGGTGTAGGGACGCCTTGCGATGAGGTCCGTGGCGAATGCCTTAAAGCGGCGCATTGAACCTGGCTAGTAGCCAGCAGGTCGACTTGCCGAGACGCGATGGCAGCGATCGAGCAGCTTGTGGAGGTACGAGATCTCAGTGAGCATGTCGAGGGCATCCTCCTCCCTCACGTCCCAGCGGATCCTGAGCTCGTGGGCGGTAGTGTTCCTCACCATCGAGATGACGCCCTTCAGAAGCTCTTTCAGTCCGTTCTGCTCGCTCCTCTCGGATTCGGTCCTCAGGCTGTTGATTGCGATATAGGGGCTCTTGGCGCCGAAAGCCATATCCATGAGCCTCGAGCCATCCTCGTCGAGGCCAGAAAGCTCGCGCACGTGATCGCAGAGGCTCTTTGCCGCCTCGTGTACCGCGTGGAAGTAGTCATCGGCGAGGAGCTCCTCGGTGCAGCACGCCATGACCCGCGGATGCGCCGAGCGCTGCTGCAGCTTTGCCCTGAGGGCATTGGTCCGGCGCTGTACCTCGCTCACGCTAGTTGCCCTGGAGACGGCGTGGAACCTCCCGTCGTCTCTTACTGAAACACCTGACAGCATGAGCGTCTGGTTCACCTGAGACATCATCCAACGGTATCTGTCGGGGTCCAGCAGCCCACGAGTGGGATCGAACACGTAATTCAATATGCGGGGAACGATGTTGGTCGACTTCGCATGGTTGACTCTCGCGACCACCGCGTTGTGCAGCCGCCTCCACTTCGTGTTCGACGGGTCGGGATCGTCCATGCCGAGCTCGGACAGCATCATACCTATCTCCGAACCCGTAAGCCCGTTGTCGGTGTCTGCTACAGTCCTGCAGATGCTCTCGACCTGCGCTGTGCTCAGCTGTGGAAACTTCATTCAAGCACACCCCTGCCATTTGCTGCCTTAATGACTACGGACATGACGTCAGAAGCAGAAAAACGCATCGTTACAACGACCGCCTTCGATGGAGAGCGCCCATGGTCAAACATTCGCCGTCCGCCCTCTTCCTAACCTGGCGTCAACAGTTGAGAAGTTATTCTACAGATTGACAAAGAATGCTGAAGGCATCTCTTGTGACCTCTAGGAGACGAATCATGCCCAATCATATGCGAACGCCGCTTGTCATAGCCTGCGCCCTGAGCCTGGCGCTGCTGCCTGCCTGTGGGACGAATCAATCTTCATCGCAGACAAGTGACTCTGGGAACAGTTCGGAGGCGACGAGCAGCTCCTCGACGGAAGACGGCTCGGCCAAGTCCTATGACCTTTCCAAAGAGGTCAATCACCAGGGCGTGTCCCTGAAGATTGACCCAACGTGGAATGTATACCAGCATGGCGAGGCCGACTGGGGCTTCACCATAGACGAGGGAAATGACCGCACCTGCCTTGCCACCCTCAGGACGGCGCTGCACGGCCAGACGAAGACCCTGGACTCGGCATGGTCCGAGTACACGAACGCCGGCTCCTCCCCCATCACGGATAAGACCTGGAGCTCGGACGGGATGGACTACAACCTGGGCTCGTGGACCAACAACGGCGGTTCGCTCAGCATGATGGTCTCTGGCTACGACCCCAGCACACAGAAGGGCTTCCTCCTCTGGGTTACGTACAGCCCCGACGCCTGGTCGGACGATGACGCCCGCAGCATGTTCGGCAAACTCGCCGACACCATCACATGGGACGCCGACGACACGACGGTTGACTACAAAGACGAGTGGCAGAAGAGCCAAGGCTCAACTACGTCATCCACCACATCGTCCAGCTCCAGCACGAATGAGGACAGCTCGAGTTCGGAGAATACCGCCAGCGATTCCTATGGGCCGGGAACGCTGAAGGTGGGCGTTGACATCCCAGCAGGCGAGTACAAGGTGACTTCGACCAGGTCTTCCGGAGATGGATACTGGTGCATCCGGAACTCCTCGGCAGCCGACGCTCAGATCCTGAAGAACGACTCGTTCTCCGGCAGCTCCTATGTCACGGTCCAGGATGGTCAGTACCTGGAGCTGAGCGGGTGCATCGCCACGCCGGCTCAATAGGCGCAAGGCCGCTTAGTGCGAAGAGCGTCACCGACACAGCCCCGTCAATAGAACGTGTCCGCGGTGGGAAGGCGGGCCAGGGCCTTAAGCTCTGACCCGCCTTGCGTAAGCGAGAGGTATTCGAGTTCCCGGCGTCCTATTCCGCAAGCTTTTCCCGACTGTCCTGACACCCGCAGGAACCCCCCAAGACGCCCCCGCATCGTCATTTACGAATGGCGCAATATGGCACTAGCATTTATGGGATGCCCATTGGAATTGTCTGAGACTCGTGGAAGGCGGATGGGATGATCAAAGGATTCTTCAGCAAGGTTTTCGGGCGCAAGGGCTCGGGCATGGCCAACGACACGAAGACTCTGGTGACAGATGATTCAGGATCAGCCTGGGTGGCGGAGGGGCCCAACGGGGAAACGGTCGATGAGCACGTTGATTCCGGCGCCAGCTCAGAGCCGCTTCCAGCACCGAAACAGCCAGCGCAGGTGGCAGAGCCCGACTTCAGCCCAATGGTTGACGAGATGAGGATTCCCGTGCTCAACCTCGATGGCACGACGAGCTACGTGACGTACTTCGACGTCATCGATGATGACAAGCTGGCGTATGTGACAGCCGACGGCAAGACGTACCACACGCGTGCGGGGTGCTACAGGAACTGGTCGCCTAGTTACCGGAGCACATTCTCGGGCTGGAAGGTCATCAGGGTCGCCGACGCGGAGGCGCAGGGGATGCACATGTGCAGCTACTGTCAGGACATGGAGTACCTGTCCATGAATCCCGACGCGACGACGCTGGGGTACTTCGAACCGGAGTCGCTCGACCCCGCAGTGGTGTTCGGCAGGAGGGGCAAGCCAGGAATGGTTTTCACCGCGACGATACGCAACCGCGACATCAAGGCCGAGGACTTCTCAAAGGACGACGAGATTCGTGTGGCAGGGGGCAACGCCCCTGGCGAGGGAAGTCTCTACAAGGACGGCCTTCTGCTGTGCAACGCCCCGGCGAAGCTCAGGACCTTCGAGATCGTGCATGACGACGCGCCCCTGGAGATGCACGTGTTGGAAGCCCACACGACCCCCAAGGGATTCGTGAGCCTGCGCATCGCCGTGTACGAGAGGCAATCCGAGTAGTCGCGACCACACCGGCAAAAGGTTGCAGAGGCGGTCTCACCCGTTGAACTGCCTAACACCAATCCTGACGCTATTGACACTATTTGATGTTCTCAGGCTATGGGGAGCTACGACTTACCGTGAGGGATGGCCCTAGCGAATGGGCCATTGCTCTCGTTTGCTCTTAAGTGAGCCTGCGCTGTCTGTAAAACAGCGCAGGCAACATCCAATTAGCGCCAATACACCACCAAATCAGGCATTCAGGCGGGATCAATCACCAATCGGTCGTTGTTCTGATTGGAACGTATTCCGGATGCTTGACCTTACGATACTCGTCAAGCATTCCCCTAAGCACTTGTGCCTGCTTTATCTGCTTCTCGAAGTGCTCGGGAGCATAGTTGTCCGGAAGGTCTGGTACATACGGCTTCTTGGCATTCGCGAAGCGTTTCTCGAACTCGCCCCTGTTCTCTTGGACGAACTGCTCAAAATCCTGGCGACAGTTTTCGTCTGGGAACACCAGGACCATGTCGAGGAGCCTTCGCCGAGCAGCCCTTGCCTCGCTTGAATCCTCGTCGTAGAGGAAGAGGTGGAGTCTCCACCCGAGTGAGTCCTCGTTGAAGTAGCAGTAGGAGACGTCAGCGTCGATTCCCGTAGACCCCCACCAGAACATGAAGCTCCATTCCGGTACCGGGCTTGAGTACCTGCCACCGTCAAGGACAACCAAGAGGTCGTCGTAGATCTGGGTGCCGTAGTACTTTATTTCAGCGCGTTTGAAGTGTGGAGCCGGGTCGCACTGGTTGAGCATGTAGTACTCCGGAGAGTCGCGGTCCTCCTCCCATTCCTGCTCGATCGTGTATTCGGGGGAGAACTTGTAGTACCTCTTCTGCGTATCGTAAACCTGGGACTCTGGCACCCAGTTCTCCCTGTCGCGTAGGAGGGCTGGTAGCCTGTCGATGGGCGCCTGGTCCAGCCCGAACCTGTGGGACCACAGACGTTCCACCTCGTCTCTGGTAGCCGACCCGTCAACGGGGGTGTTGGTGTTGTTCCTACGTGTGTATATCGCATTCGCACGGAGCTTCCCCTGCCCCTTTTCGAGGTAGTACGGGACGTCGTCCCTGTCTTGGATGATCGTCACGACGTCGACCGTCGCCCTGTCGAGGTCCAGGGGCACGACGACCACCTGCGGCCTGCGGGACCCTGCCCAGGGGACCTTCCCGAGCCAGTCGGTCAGATCCTCGGTCGAGCGACGGTTTGGGTCTTCGCGGACGTCGCGGGCTTTGTAGCCGTTCTCCTCGTCGATTCCTATGACGAGGTACGCTGTGTGCCAATCGAGGTTGTTCGCGAGGCAGATTATGTCGCGAAGGAGCTCGAACCTTTCATGATGCCATTCCCTCTTGAAGTCCCAGTAGGTCCATTCCTGGTGCATGGCCACGAGCTCGGGCACCTCTTGGGCGACCCTCGCCCGTAGGTCTGTCATACGTAGCCCATCGTGTTCCGCCATGCCGCCTCACCTCAAATCGTCAGGGTCCCTGCTGCCATTCAGCATTGTATCGGGTAACACGGGACAAGAAACGTTCGCTACACACCCCTGAGCTCCCATCTCGTTCGACCTGGGTCAGGCTTCCTCCCCAGCTTTGATACCTCAGTGGCAGACACCGCCCGTGCGGACAGTGGCGCTTCATCGAGCCAGTTCGTCCTTTCGAAATTGATTCTCGAGGCCACCAGCCTCTCCCTCCTGTCCGTGACGAAGTCCGCGGCCTTGGACGCCTGGGTGGCGGCCTTGGCGAGCGCGGACGGGTCGTCTCGGATTGCGGTGAGCCAGCTCTGCAGGTAGGCGGCGTGGTTCTCGAGGAACGTCCTGTCCATGTCGGCGTTGGCGTAGGCGCCCATGTCCAGGTCCGCGTCCGCCGCGGCGAAGGCGGAGCCCAGCTCCGCCACGAGCTCCTCGCGGGCGTATCCCTCCTCCGACCGCTCGACCTCGCGGCCGACCTCGCGCGCCGTCGAGTGGCACATCTCGTGCAGCAGCGTGCGCGCGAAGGCGTCCATCGAGGTGAACTGCGAACGGAGCGGGAGCGTGATCGTGTCGGTCGAGGGGCGATAGTACGCCTCGTCTACGCGCTCTTCGCGGACCGGGCACCTCGACGACTCGATGAGCTCGTCCGCCACGCGCTCCACCTCGGCGTTCTCCGGGGCGTGCGCGCTCGGGTCGTAGGGCTCGATCCCCTCCACCTGGGAGGCGTTGAACACGTGGTGGAGCCTCCCGCGGAGGAAGGCGTCCTTGAGCGCCTCCTCGGGGAGTCTCCCCGTGCGGACGAGCTGCTCGGCCCTCTGGAGGGTGACGGCGCCGGAGCCCGGGACGCGCACGTACCAGCTCCAGAACTCCACCGTCGCCGGCGAGCGGGCGCCCCTCGCCACGTGCCAGCCGGCATCCCTCGCCTGGTTGAACGTGCACCACCTGGGGTCGTCGAAGCCGCCCCTGCGCATCGCCGCCGCGAGCGAGAGCCTGTTCATTCCTCGGTAGGTCCTTCCCGTGGCGGCGTTCACGGGCGACCAGCACCCCTTCCACTCCGCCGCCCAGGCGAGCCCGCCTCGCTCCATCGCGGCGGAGATCTCCTCGACGACCTGGCGCCTCGCCTCGGCGATCGCCTCCCGGCTGCCCCCTGCGTCCCTTGCCATGCGAATCCCCCTGTCACGGTGGCAGGGCGGCCCCGTGGGACCGCCCTGCGCGCCTCGCCTATGCCCCGTCGGTGCCGTCGCCCGCGGATGCCGCCCTGCACAGCGCGAGCGCCATGAGGGCCGTCCCCGCGGTGGCCATCCCCGCGAAGAACCAGATGAGCGGGACGAACGGGTTACTCATCGCCGTCGCCTCCCCCGAGCGGGTCCGGTCCCGTCGCGGGCCCGCGGCGGATCCGGATCCCGGCGTCCCCGTCCGCGTCGCGGCATCCGCGGCGCCTGAGCGCGCGTGCGCCCGCGAGGGAGAGCCCCGCGGCGGAGCAGAGGCCGGCGATTGCCGCCAGGGGCGCGCCGGCGTCGCCCGTCTTGGGCAGCTGGCCGCCGCCCTTGGTGGCCTTCTCCTCCCTGGGGGTCTCGGGCGGGGCCTCGGTGATGCTCACCGTCTGCCCCTCGTCCTCGAGGTCGGCGTGGATGGCCACGGTCCTCCCGTCGTGGGCGATGGTCTCGAAGGCGACCACGTCGTGCCCGGCGAGCGCGCTGCCGTCGAACTCGAACGTGACGTCGGTGCTGCCGGACTCGGCGTCCGCGGTGAAGGTGGCGCTGGCGGTGACGGGGCTGCCGTCCCCTCCCGTGACCCTCTCGCCCGTGGACTTGTCCATGAGCGTGCCCGTGACCGTGTACTCGCGGCCCTTGACGAGCCCGGACCACTCGACCCTGTCCGTGATGGCGACCTTGTCCGCGGCCGTGGCCTCGTGGTCGCCGTCCGCCGCGTCGGTCGCCGTGGTGTGGATGCCGGGCAGGCTCACGGTCTGTCCCTCGTCCTTCAGGTCGGCGTGGGTGGCGACGACCTTGCCCGCGCGGGAGAGCTCCTCCGTGCAGACGAGCTTCCTCCCCTCGAGTCCGGTGCCGTCCACGTCGAAGGCGACCTCGGCGGTGCCCTCGGCGGACTCGGGGGTGACGGTCGTCTCCGCCGTGGCGAGCTCCTTGCCCGTCTCGGCGTCGAGCAGGTGCCCCCTGACCCTGTACTCGGTCCCGGGGGTGACGTTGGAGTAGGAGACGGTGTCGGCGACGCGCTGGCCAGGCGCCGCGTCTACCACCTTGTCGCCGTCCGTCGCGTCGCTTGCCGTCGTCCTGACCTGGGGGAACGCCACGCTCTGCCCCTCGTCCTCGAGGTCGGCGTGCGTGGCGTACCCGTGGCCGTCGCGCGAGAGCTCTTCGAAGGCGACTACCGTGCGGCCCGCGAGGTCGGAGCCGTCGAACCTGAACGTGACGGTCGCCTTGCCGCTCGGCTCCTCGGGCGTGAGCTTCGTGGTCGCGGTGACCCTCTCGCCCTTCGCGTCCTTGACGGCCTCGCCGGTTTCGCGGTCCATGAGGGTGCCCGTGAGCTCGTACTCCTTCCCGGGCACGAGGTTCTGGTACTCGACCGTGTCCGTGATGGTCACGTCGTCGTCGGCAGCCGCGTCGTGGGAGCCGTCCTCCGCGTCCGCCGCGGTGGTGCCGATCTTCGGGAACAGGACCGTCTGTCCCTCGTCGTCGATGTCGGCGTGCGTGGCCACCGCCTTCCCGCCCTGGCTGAGCTCCTCGAACGCCACGACGGAGTGGCCGGCGAGCCCGGTCGCGTCGAACTCGAAGGTGACCTTTGCCTTGCCCGTGGAGAGCTTGGGGGTGAGCCTTGCGGTGGCAGTGACGGCCTTGCCGTCCGCGCCGGTCACGGCCTTGCCGGTCTCGCGGTCCATGAGGGTGCCCGTGAGCTCGTACTCCTTCCCCGGCACGAGGTTCTCGTACTCGACCTCGTCGGTGAGCTCGACGTGCTCGGCGGCCTCGGCCAGGTGCTCTCCGCCCTCGCCGGTGAGGGTGGTGGCTATGCGCGGGCCCTGGTCGTCGTCTACTGTTCCGAGGTTCACGGTGGTGGCGTCACGCGTGACCCGCACGGTCATACTCACGAGGCGGAGCCCCTGGTTCGCGGCGCACGGGAGCTCCTCGACGAGGTACGTGTCGTAGGGCAGGGCGCCCTTGGAGTCGTCCGGGGCGGTCTGGGAGCCCGCGGTGCCGCTGAACCACACGCCCGCGGAGGCGTCCCAGGTCCCCTCGCCCGCCGAGTCGTTGGCGTTCGTGCGCGTGGTGTGGGCGGCCCAGGACGACGCGGTGCTGGCCTGGCCGTTCTCGTCGGTCACGATGACGTGGGACTCGCCCGTGGTGGCGGAGGCAATCCGGAACGGCACGCCCGCGAGGCGCGCCATGCTGCCGGACTCGGCCTTCACGAGCTCGAGGTCGCCGCGCCTGACCTGCTCGGCGACCGTGGGGGTGGCGTAGGTCGAGACGGTCTCGGCCGTGCCCTCGCCGGTCACGTGCACGACGTGGGTGGCGTCGTCCCCCAGGTATCCATCGGGTGCGGAGGTCTCGGTGATGGCGACCGTGCCCACCGGCACGCAGGCCTCGCCCCTGGAGTCGCGGTAGAGCGCGTCGCCCGTGGCGGACCCGAGGTCGGCGGTGCCGTCCTCGCGCGTGGTGACGGTCCAGGTGCGGGTGGCCTTCGCGGGGAGGCTCCCCTCGTCGTACTGCCCGTCGTAGTAGCGGACCTCGAAGGTGGCGCCCTTGAGCGTCGCGGCGCCCAGCGGGGACGCCTTGCCCGTCTCCGCGTCGGCCTTCGCGAGCACGATCCCCAGCGGGTTCACCTGCGGGGCGTCGGTCGCCGTGGCCTTGGTGGTCTTCCCCGCCTCCACCGTGAGGGGGATCACGTCGGTCGAGAGCGCGTAGTTCCTCGCGGGCTTGGTCTCCCTCGCCCAGTAGCTCCCGGCGCGCAGCCCCTGGGCGGAGCCGTGCCCGCTCGCGTCGGTGACGATCGTCGCGACCGCCTGGGTGCAGGCCTCGTCTGAGTAGACGGTGTAGGTCGCGCCCTCGAGCGAGTAGCTGCCGTTGGCGTCGGTCACCTCGTGGTTCGCGGACGACTTGTCGAGCTCGACGCCGCCCGTGGGGAGCACCTCGACGACGCTCTGGACCGTGCCGTTCGGCGAGTACCAGACCTTGCTCGCGCGGTCCCAGGCGCCCGCCTTGCCCGCGTGGGCGCGTGCGTCGGCGACCGCCGCCTCGATCTTGCCCGCGTCCGCGCGGCTCGCCCTTCCGCCGGCGCCGCTGTAGACGTTGCCCGACATCCTCCCGACGCTGTATGCGCCGCTGGAGAGGTCGACGTCCATGCCGCAGAGCATCCACACGGCCACGTTGATCGCCTGGTCGGGCCTCTCGAGGCCGAGCGGGTTGCCAGGCGCCATGCTGTGTACCAGGTACGCCAGCGCGTGCGGGTCGGGCAGGATGCCCGTGGCCTCGCCCGTGTAGTCCCACCTGGTGAACGTCGTCCCCGTGGGGTTGTGCGCCTCGGGGCTGATGCAGAAGAGCTGGCTGCCGGAGTCGCTCCCGAACGAGAGGAAGCCCTCGCCGCCGTTGGTCTCCGTCGTCACCCTCATGGTCCCGGTCGAGGCGTACGCCACCGCGGGCGCCAGCGCGCCCAGGGCCTGGCTGAGCACGAGCGCGGCCGAGGCGATGGCCGCGACCACCCTCCGCGCGATCGTCCCCCTCGCCCTCTTCGTCACTCGTCCCATTGCCCGCGTCCTCCCTGCTCGCGTGCCTGCCTTGCGTCCCCCGCGATGCCGCGCGAGCCCTCCCGCGCCTCGCTCGCGCGCGCCCCCAGGGCCCGACCCTGCGAGTGCTCGCGCGCCCAGCGGCGCCGGCCCTCCACGATCGCGTCCCTGAGCTCGGCGGGGTCGACCCGCGCGCTCTCGCGCACGCGCCTCCCGTCCTCGCCGAGGACGGGGTTGCCCTCGGCGTCGAGGACCGAGCGGCGCAGCAGCACCTGCCGGTCGGCGGGGAGCGGCAGGTCGCGCCACCTCTCCCCGCGCAGCGCCGAGGGCCCCACCGACAGCGGCGCGAACTCCCAGCCGCCGTAGTCCGTCCCCCCGACGACCGTCCCGGAGGGGACGCGCGCCTGGTTGAACTCGCGCTCCTCCCCGGTCCTGCGGTCCGTGTAGCGGATGTGCTCCCGCACGAAGTTCTCGTGCAGGGTGACCACCACCCGGCCGTCCCTCTCTCCTTCCATTCCTTCCTCCTATCCTTCGGGCCCTCCCGGGCCGCCCGTTGGGAACCTGTTCGCTACCCGCCGAGGGCGTCCCTGGCCCATGCCCCGCTCTTCGCGAGCGAGAGCACGAGCAGGACGCACATGGCGAGGTACTGGAGCGCGTAGCTGAGCCCGCCCACGACCGAGTCGACGGGCGTTCCGGTGCCGGCGCTCGCCGCGTTGAGCCCGCCGAGCACGACGGGGAACGCTATGAGGAGCAGCGTGATCACGAGGCCCGCGAGGCACACGGACGCGAACTGCCTGAGGTAGCCGACCCCCATCTGCCTGGTCTCGTCCAGGCCCAGCAGCGCCAGCGGTATGGGGCTGAGCGCCGCCATCACGTAGAGCTGGATCGCCCTTGCCCAGGTGACGACGAGGGCCACCACGTAGGCGACCACCACGACGAGCCAGCTGACGAGCGCGACGACGACCATCGCGAGGAGCGCCGCCACGTCGTCGTCCTCGGTCACGATCGAGACGGCCGAGAGGTCCATGGCCCCGCCCGTGCCGAACAGCGCCGTCACGCGGGTTATCGCGAGGCGCGCGACCTCGTAGAGGGCCCTCATGAGCTCGAACGAGTTCTGCACGAGGAAGAGGTTCACGGCGAAGAACACGAGCAGGAAAACGACCTCCCTGATGGCCGGGACGGAGGCGTTGCCGTCCATGCGCTGGGAGATGTGCACGAGCTGGACCGTGAAGACCATGGAGAGGACCCCGCAGCCGATGGGCAGGACGGCCGCCTGCCAGGCGCCGCGCGCCATCTCGGCGAGCGTCGTTCCGCCCGCCGTGCCGAGCATCGACGAGAAGGGCTTGGAGAGCACGCCCTCCACCCCTATCGACGCGAGCACCCTCGCCTGGGCGGCGAAGATCCAGTTGCAGGTGTCGCGCAGGACCCCGCACATCCACGAGTTGATGTCGTCGGCTATCGAGGCGAAGGCCGGGTGCGGGACGAGGAGCGCGACGGCGAGCGCGAGCCCCGCGGCGGCGGCGAGCCGGAGCGCCCCCGCCCTCTTTGCGCCGCGCATGGCTAGCCCGTCACCGAGAACGCGCCGCCGGACCACTCCACCGAGACGACGGTCCTGCCGGGGTCGTCGCATGTGAAGGTCGCGGTCACGCGGTCCTCGTTCGTGTCGAGGAAGACCTCGCCGTCGAATGCGGCCTCCGACGCGCCGGGCACGTGCATCGAGACCCAGAGCTTGACCGCGGCGTCGAGCGCGGTCTCGTCCCCGCCCACGAGCGACAGGTACTCGTCGTCCACGCCCGTGACTCGGACCTCCCCGTCGGTCGGCGCCGGGACCCAGTCGAAGGCGACCCGCAGCTGCTCGCAGCGCAGCCTCGCGTCGTCCCCGTCGCCCGTGATGGTGGCGGTCGCCTGCACCACGGTGCCGTCCGCGCGGGTGATCGAGAGCTCGCAGCTCCCCGCGGAGTCCTCCGTCACGCGGTAGCTCGAGGTGTAGGTGTTCGTCCCGTCTGTCTCGACGATCCTGCCGCCGGACGCCGTGAGGCGCTCGGACGCGTCGTCGGCGCCCATCCACTCGCGGGACTCGAGCGCCGACGCGCACGATCCCGCCTCGCCCGTCTCGCCGGCGCTCCCTCCCGCGTTCGAGCCCGTGGCGTCATCCGCGGCGGTCTGGGCGACGGACGGGCGCGACCCCCCGTCGTCGGTGCCCGCCGTGCCCCTTGCCGCCGAGCAGCGCGCGAGCGTGGCCGCCACGAGGACGGCGACGGCCCCCGCCGCCGCCATCGCCACGGCCCTCTTCCGTCTCTCCATGTCCCCTCTCCCTCCTAGTACCTGATCGCGCAGGTGAAGTAGCCGATGCCCGTGCCCACTCGCACGTGGTCGCCGGGCTTCGGCGCGTGTATGTACGAGTCGCCGCCTATGTAGATGGCGACGTGGCCCGGCTTCCAGAGGATGTCGCCGGGCTGCGCCTGCGAGAGCGGCACGCGCGTGCCGGCGGCCGCCTGGTCCTCCGAGTTGCGCGGGATCCGGATCCCCGCCTGCGCGTAGCACCACTGTGTGAGGCCCGAGCAGTCGAGCGCCCTGTAGGGCGTCGTCCCTCCCCAGACGTAGGGCGTGCCGATCTGCGTCTGCGCCGCCGCGACGATTGCGCCGCCCCCGGTGCCCGCGGTCCCGGCCGCCCGGAGGTCCGCCGCCGTCATGGAGTCGAACCTCCTGAGCCCGTAGGCGTCCATCGCGGACTTGAGCGACTCCACGTAGGAGGACGACGTGGCGTAGCCCGCCTCCTTGAGGCCCTCCGCCATGAGGTCGGAGTCGCGGGCCGCCACGGCCTGCCGGATCTTGGCGTTGTCGCGGTAGTTGGCCGCCTGCAGGAGCACGCGCGAGCGGAACCTGATGCAGTCCTCCGCGGACCTGAACCTCGTGAACGCGGCGGCGACGGTGACGCTCGCGCCGCCGTACTCCTCGCTCGTCTGCCACGACTCCTTCCCGGTGACCTCCGGGCAGGAGGCGAAGCTCGACGCCCACTTGATGCCGAAGAGGTTGTTGTCGCGGGTCGCGAGCCCGGATAGGTGGTCCCCGACGCCGGACTCGACGATGATCTGCGCGAGCGTGCACCCCGCGGGGTGCCCGTACTCGTCCTGGCACTCGAGCGCGGCGAGCACCATCGAGTAGGTGACGTAGGGCGGCAGGCCCTCCACCGAGCGGCGCGCCTCGTCCTCGTGCTCCCAGAACCCGAAGACGGACCCCAGCGCCTGCGAGACGAGGGTCGCGGCCAGCACGGCCGCGAGGATCCCGGCCACGGCCCCGGCGAGCGGCAGTGCCGCCCCGGACGCGGCGGCGGCCTTGCCGGCGGCGTCCCTGCGCGCGGGCGGTGCGGCCGCCGCCCCCTGGGCCGCGACGCCCGCGGGGGCGGCGGTCCGGTGGGCGCGGGAGATCGCGCGCCGCACGCGGGACTCGCGGAGGCCCACGCGGCGCCTGCCGCGACCGCGCCTCGCGAGCGAGTCGCTCGTGCGCGGCTCGCGCGCGACACGCGCGGCCCCCGTGGCGGTGCCGCGCCGCGTGGCGGCGGGCGCGGGCGGCCTCCCCTCCGTGGCGGCGGCGGGCGACGCGGCGCCGTTCCGGGCAGTGGTTTGGCCTTGCGCCGCCGGGTCGGGCGGCGCCTCGCTCTCCGTCGCCTCCGCCTGCGCGCCTCCCGTGCCTGCGGCGTCGTGGCCGGTGCCGCCCTCGCGGGCCCTGCGGACTGCGCGGTCGCGCGCCGAGCGTGCGACGCGGCGGAGCGCGTCGTCCCCGAGGTCGTCGTCGCCGTCGGCGTCGGCCCCGAAGGCGTCCCGGCCTGCGGCGGCGACGGGTACCGCGGCCCGCCCCGCCTGCCTGCGGGCGCTCGAGCCGCGCCCGCGCCGGGGCCCGCGCCTGCCCCCGAGGGCCCGTGTGGGCTCCGCTTCTGCGTCGCGCACGATCCCCGCGCGCACGGCGTCGGTCCTGCCCTCGAAGGCAACGGACGCCGGGTCCGGGGCCTGGGACGCCAGGTTCCTCTCGGCGTCCCTCGCGCCGGCGCTCATCTGGCGCCCCTCCCGCCAGAGGCGCGCTTGAGCTCGGCGACCTCGTCGGGCTTCGTGTTGAAGAGGTCGTAGAGCTGGCCCCTCGGGAAGTCGTCCTTTATGGGCACGCGGGCGGCGCCGGCGATGAGGAGCCCCTCGCCGGGCTTGGCGGACTCGTCGATGTATCCCTCCTCGCGCTCCGAGAGCCCCAGCAGGTCCGCCCAGGCCCTGCGGTCGAGCGGAGACTGCTTGTGGAGCAGCACGAAGTCGGAGTTCAGGACCATGTTGCGGGCCTCCTCGTGCTCCAGCATGTAGACGGAGTTCTGCGTGATGCCCGTGCAGATCAGGTTGAACTTGCGGCCCTCGGCCCAGAACTTCGAGAAGTAGCTCACGATCGAGGGGTGCTCGAAGAGCGACTGCACCTCGTCGATGTAGAGCCAGGTCGTGACGCCTCGCTCGAAGTTGGCGTACATGCGGTTGCGCACGCTCTCCAGCGCCGTGAGCATGCCGAAGGTGCGCATGTTCTGCGAGAGGTCGCGCAGGTCGACGCAGGTGATGCGCGCGTCGAAGCCCACGTTGCTCTCGTGGCTGAAGAACGAGGTCGCCCCGCGCACGTAGCGCTCGTAGCGCAGCGCTATCCCCCTGGCCTCGGGCTCGGGCTGCGCGAGCAGGCCCTCGTAGAGGTCCGCGAGGACGGGGACGCGCCCCTCGGCGGCGCAGCGCTCGTAGGCGTCCTCGACGCAGCGGCTGATGATGGACTTGTCCGCCTCGGGAAGGCCCTGCCGGCCCTCGGCCATGGTCGCGCCGGACAGCGCGAGGAACGCGTCGATCTTGAAGGCGCGCTGAGAGGCCGTTGCGTGGCCCTCCACGTCCGCGAGGTCGAACGGGTTGAGGTGGGCGTCCGAGTCCGGGCCGAGCCTGATGCACGTGCCGCCGTTGGGCACGACGACCGAGGAGTACTCGCCGGCCGGGTCGAAGACGATGACCTGGTCGTCGGGGTACGCCAGTATCGTGTTCTCTATCTCGCGCTTGACCGAGAAGGACTTCCCGCTGCCGGGCTTTCCCGCCACGTAGCCCATGGGGCTCGCGAGGCGCTTGCGGTTGCAGATCACGAGGTTCGAGCTCTCCTTGTTCTGCCCGTAGTAGCCGCCGCCCTCCTGGTTGAGCTCCTGGGTGGCGAAGGGCATCTGCACGGCGATCTCCGCCGTGGTCATGAAGCGCCCCACGTCCACGTGGTTGTTGCCCAGGGGCAGGATCGAGTTCATGCCCTCGCGCTGGCGGTAGTCGAGCGCCTCGAGCTCGATGGAGTTCGACCTCGCGGCGCGCGTGATCTGGAGCACGCGCTCGTCGAGCTCGGCCTCCGTGTCGGCGTAGGCCCATGCGAGCCCCGTGTAGCGGAAGAGCCGCTGGTTCTTGTTCTGCAGGTCGTCGAGGAGGTCCTCCGCCTCCTCCTTGGAGTAGCGCAGCTCCGAGGGCAGGATCGTGTAGTCGTAGCCGCGCTTCACGGCGGCGCGCTGCTCGTCGATGATCTCCTTGTCCATCCAGGCGAGGCGCTGCTTCACGAAGGAGACCGCGCGCGCCTTGTCCATGCCCTGCACGTGGATGGAGACGGAGAGCGGGATCGGCAGGTCCACGATCTCGGCGATGCAGCGGTCCATGAGCTCGCTGCCGAACGAGCGGAACACGAGCGCCTGGCACCAGGTGCCGTCGATGCGGAGCTTGGAGGCCGAGCCCCCGGGCTTGCTCTCGATGCAGCCCGGGCACACCAGGTCCTTCGCCCTGAGCCCCGTGTGCGCCGCGAGGAGCGACCAGTCCGTCGGGATGCGGCGGCCCGGCCGTATGAGGGCGCCCATCGCCGCGAGGCGCGCCGGCCCGTCCAGGGGCTCGACCTCGCACCTCACGCGCTGGAGCGCCTGGGTGACCTCGCCGCGGATCCTCGCGAGGCGGGGCACCGCCGACTCCACGTCGCGCGCCCCGACCGCGTAGGTGAGGTGGCGCGTGCGCACGAGGTTCGAGATGCCCTCGCGCATCTTGTCGTTGAGGATGCGGTTGTACTCGGCGGCGAAGCGCCCCGTCACCGGGTCGGACTCGTCGAAGAACGAGCGGCTGCCGATCTCCTCCGCGGGGATCGGCGTGTTGGTGATGGATAGCTGCACCGACGAGTCGGCGCCGAACCCGTCCAGGAGCTGGCACCAGGCGGAGAAGACCGCCTCCTGCGCCTCCTTGCGGGCGCTCTGGTAGCTGATGTCCGAGAAGGCCACGGTCTGCGAGAAGAGCCCGCGCTCCACCTCGCAGATCCCGTCCGCCCACATGGACTCGAACCCGATGGCGTCGTAGACGCCGCGCGCCGCGTGGCGGCGGCGCCTCTGCTCGGCGGTGGCGTCGGCGAGCTCGCGGTCCTGCTCGCGCATGCGCTGCCCGACGGACTTGCCCCTGCCGGCGAGCCTCAGCCTCGGCCCGCGCCCCTCTCCCTCGCCGCTAGCTTCCTTCCTTGCTCGGCTCACGGAGCTCGGCCCCCCTCCTCCTGGCGCGGCGCCTGTGGCGGCGCGTCGTCCTAACTGCGATTGGCCCGTCTGGGAGACGGTGGGCCTCCGGGCCCCTGTAGAGCAGCACGCCGTCGCCCGTCGCGTGCTCCCAAAGGAGCGGCAGGAACCGCTCCGCCCGCATGCCGTGCGGCCGCCAGAACCCGGCGAGCCAGAACGGCAGCGACGCGCACATGACGGGCAGGCTCGCGTCCGCGGCCTCGATGCCCAGCAGGAGCTGGCACGCGGCCGCCGCGGCGACCGACGTGGCGAGCCCGCCCGCGACGCACAGCAGCGTGCGCAGGCTGAGCTTGCCGACGACCTTCTCCTGGTACTCGCCTATGTCCTTGTGGACGGCGACCGAGAGCGGCATGGCCGGCCCCCTAGGCCGGGAGCCAGGACGTGTCGATCATCCCGAAGTAGACCGCCGCGGCCACGACGATGGCGCCGCCCGCGATGGTCGAGATGGCGCTCGCTATCTGCGAGCCGCCAGCCTCGGGCCCCCTGATCGCGATTCCCAGGGCGACCGCGCCCCAGACGATGAGGAAGCTCCCGAGGAACGTGACGCACCCCGAGACGAGCCTGATGATGTTGGAGAGCATCGCACCCCTCCCGTGTCGGATCCCTGCATTGCGGCGGCCTTTCCCGGCCGCGGCGCGGGTCGGCCGCCGGGTCCCCGCGCGGCCGTGGCTCATTTCATCCGTCCCGCCCCCTCCCCGCCGCCCGCGAGGGCGCCGCGCGAGAGCTCGCCCGCCCTGGGGTGGGACTCCGGGCTCAGCTTGCGGTCCATCACGGGGTCGCAGCCCGAGACGAGGAGGATCGCCATGCGGCGGTCCATCCTGCCGACCTCGGACGCCTGTATGAGGTCTCGGGCCTCGTGCTGGTAGCTCCTGGAGGAGCCGCCCGAGGGCCCGCGGCTCTCGGTGCTGGAGAGGGTGGAGACGGTCTGCTGCCCCACCTGCTCGGATATGGCCTTGTTGGTCTTGGTGGACTTGCCGCCGAGGAAGAGCGTCGTGTCGCAGCAGTCCGCGATGGTCTCGGCGTCCTCGCCGTAGCGCGCGGTGAGCTGCGAGAGCGACTGCACGACGAGCGTCATCCCGATGTTCCTGGACCGGACGGTGGCTATGGTGGTCTGGATGTCGGGGAGCTTGCCGATGGTGCAGAACTCGTCGAGCACGAGGTGCACCGGCGTCGGGAGCGAGCCCCCGTAGCGCACGAGCGCCCGGTCGCAGAGCCTTCCCACGCACTGCCACGCGAGGATCGCGTAGAGGAAGTTGTACGTGCTCTTGGTCTCGGAGGGCGTCGCGAAGATCGCCACGCGCGCGCCGGGGTCGCCCATCCCCTCGAGCCCGAGGTCGTCGTCCGAGAGGACCTCGCGGAGCTCGGCGGAGTCGAGCTTGCCCAGGCGGGCGTTGCAGCTGATGATGATCGACTTGAGGGTCTTCCCCGCGGCCGTCTTGAACGCGTGGTAGCGCGAGAGCGAGAAGTCGCCCGGGGCGGGCTCGGTCACGGGCACCCAGCGCACGCCCGGGCCGCGCCCGCGCGTGACCGACCTGCCGTCGCCCGAGGCGGCCTCGCGCACGGGCACGCACGCGCAGCCGGTGCGCAGCTCCTCGAAGAGCACGTCGAGCGGGCTCATGAACGACTCGTCCTCGTCCCTCGCCTCCGCGAGCGACAGCAGCGTCATGAGCCCCGGGAGGCTGCGGTCCGCCTCGGGGCAGTGCTCGACGAGGTACCCCACGAGCGCGGTGTACAGGAGCCGCTCGGCGTTCTCCCAGAAGGGGTCAGCCGAGCTCGTCCTCTCTCCGTTCGTGTTCTCTATGAGGCAGTCGACGAACTCGAGCACGTCCTGCTGGGTGCGCACGTAGGCGAGCGGGTTGTAGTGGCTCGAGCGCGAGAAGTCCACGGTGTTGAGCCACGCCACGCGGTAGCCGTGGGCGCGCAGCATCGCCCCGCAGGTGGGCTCGAGCGTGCCCTTGGGGTCGGTGACCAGGTAGGACGCGTTCATCTGCATGATGTTGGGGAGCACGTAGCCGCGCGTCTTGCCCGAGCCGGAGCCGCCCACCACGAGCACGTTGCGGTTGCGCTCGTAGCGCGCGTCGTGGTCGTCCCGGGACATCGCGAGGGACACGCCCTCCGTGAGCAGGATGTTGCGGTCGGGGTGCGCGCGGTCCGCGAAGGGGCGCATCTCGCGGGCGTCCGCCCAGCGGGCGCTGCCGCCCTCCTCGCCGCGCCGCCAGTTGCCGGAGTGCGCGAGGGCGCGCGCCCACGCGACCCACACGGCGCACGCCGCCACAGTGCCGCAGGCGAGCTGCGCGGGTCCCGCCGCCGGCAGCAGGTGCCGGGCGAGAGCGTGCGCGGGAAGGCCGGCGAGGGCGGACTCGACGGCGCCGACAGGGTCCGCGCCGGACGCGGCGGCGAGGTCCGCGAGGAGGTCGGCTGCGTCGAACGCGGCCGCGGAGCCGATGGCCGCGGCCAGTGTCCCCTTTGGTTTGCCGGCGCTCACTTTGACCGCTCCTCGCGCCTGGGCGCTAGGTCGCGCCCGCGCTCGCGGTCGCGCGCGCCGGACCCGTCGCGCATGGCCTCCGACGCCTCGCGTGCGCGCCTGCCGCGGTCCTCCAGGGGCTCCGCGTCTCGGTCCTTCCGGGCAACGGCCTTCCCGTCGCCACGGACCGCGCCGGCGCGGCCGTCGCCGTCGCAGCCTTTCTCGTCATGGCTGTCGCCGGCGCGCCCCCTCTCGTCTTGGTCCCTGTCGTCGCGGGCACGGGCGTCGCGCTCCGCGCGCTCGGCGGCCCTATGGGTCTCCTCGATGAGGCGGTCCAGGCACTCGGCCACCCTCGGCGCGTCGTCCAGCCTGAAGACGAGCTCGGTCCTGCCGTCCCGTCCCTCCACGAAGCCGTTGCCGACGCCGTGCGCCTCGAGGTCGGAGTGGATGATCCCCTTGAGCTCCTCGAACCCGTCGATGGCCTTGAGCTCGCGGACGTCGAGGCGGGCGTACTCGGGCGTCGCGCCATCGCGCGGCTCCTCCCTCGCGGGCCCCGGCGCCGCCTGGTCGCCGAGCTGCCGCCTGAGCGCGGAGAGCGCCTCCTCGATCCTCGCGGCCGCCTCGCCCATGGCGCCGTCGCGCGCGGAGAGCCCGGAGCGCTCCGCGGCGACCGTGCCGGCGCGGACGATCATGTCGTAGAGCCTCTGTCCCGAGTCGTCGCCGTAGTCGTCCGCCATGCCCGCCCCCCCGTTCCTTGCGTGAGGGGCGGGCCGCCGGGACGGCCGCGCCCGGCCGAGTCCCCGCCATGTCCTGTGTGGCGCCGCGGCGACGCCGCCCCACACCCTTCTACAGGGGATGGGACGGCGCGTGTCGGCCCGCCGGGGCGCCTGGCTTCCCTGGGCTTCCCTAGGGTATTCCGTCATAAACTCTCCGCATCTGCGGGGGCGTGGCGGCGGCGCGCCGCTTGTCCGGACCGCCGAGCCTCACGTCGTCGCACGTCTGCCTGATCCGCGAGACTATCGCCCTCGCGGTCTCCGCCTCGCCCCGCCTCGCGAGCCGCGCCTCGAGCTCGTCCATGGTGTACTGGGTGGTGATGACCGTGGACCGCATCCCCTCGTAGCGCGCGTTCAGCAGCTCGAAGAGCGTCATGACCGTCCAGGGCGACTGCGCCTCCTTCCCAAGGTCGTCGAGCACGAGCACCTCGCACGAGAGGTATCGCTCCTTCACCGAGGCGGCGCGGGCCGGCGAGGCGTCGTCGAAGGTGTCCCTGATCCTCGCGAGGAGCCCGACCGAGGTCGTGAAGGCGACGGTCTCCCCCCGGTCGAGGAGCACGGACGCGATGCCGGCGGCGTTGTACGTCTTGCCCACGCCGATCCCGCCGTGGATGTAGAGGCCGTTGCCTGCGCCGTGGCGGTACCCCATCGCGAACGACGCGCACGCCTCGTCCGTGGGGAGCGCCGATCGGAAGCGGCGGCCTATCCCGCACCGTGCGAGGCGGGCCTCGCGGTCCTGCGCCTGGCGCTCGCCCTCCGCGCGGCGCGACTCCTCCTCCGCGGCTGCCGCGCCGCTGCACGAGCAGCGCTCCCTGGAGACCCACACGACCCTCTCGCCGACGACGACGCCCCTCGCCTCGAGCGCCCTCCCGCAGAACGGGCAGCGCGCGGCGGGCGGCTCGGGGCCGAGCCCCAGCTCCCTCGCCTGGGCCGGCCCGATGAGCGAGCGCCTGGGGTCCGGCGCCTTTGCTGTCTCTCCTTTCATGTCCCTCCTCTCTTATCGGGTGACGCCGCGTCACCCCTGCCGCTGACGCGATGTCATGGGGGCCCGGTTGGCGGCGTGACGTCCCGTCATGGGTGTGGGGCCTCCCGCCATGCCACGCCGTCATGGGTGGCTCAGCCTCCCACGGACCTGTTCCTCCGCTCCGTGGCCCTGACCGCCCGCTCGACCGCACTGTCCACGAGCCCGTACCTCTTGGTGATCCGCTTGTTGGGCAGCACGTGCTCGCCGAGCTCGACGATGAGGCCCCTAGCCTCCAGTGCGGAGACTGCCCGGTGGACCTGTCGCTCGCTGATGCCGAGCATGCGCGCCGTGCCCCGCTTGCTCTCGTAGAACTCGACGCCCTCGTGCCTGCAGAAGCCGAAGATCCTCGCGTAGACGAGCAGCTCGCAGCCTCGAAGGCCCATCCCCTCGGTCATGAAGCGGTAGACCCGCACGTACTCGACGGCGCGCTCGTGCGCCCTCCCGTCAGTGCTCCGTGCCATGGGAGGACCTCTTGTAGACCGTCGCGTTCCTCCCCGCGGGGGAGTCCTTGTAGGGGACCGTGTTCCTGTCCCACCAGAGCTTGAACTCGTCCGCGTGGACGAGGGGGTTCCTGCGCTGGTCCTCGAAGATCCTGAAGGGTATCGGGTCGACGTCCCTCAGGGCGAGCTCGCGGACCGTGGTCACCTTCACGTGCATCAGCTTCCCCACGTCCGCTATGGTCAGGTAGTCCTGCGCCATCTGCAGGACGTAGATGACCTTCTCCTCTTCGCCGCCTCTTCCGCTCATTGGAATCGCCCCCGTTCGCCTCGCTGGGTTCCGACCGGCGTCCGAAGCCGGTGGCGGGGGCCTGCTGGCAGGCCGTTGGAGACGCGGGCCCGGCCTGCCGGCCGCTGCTCATAAAACGTTATACGAGCGGTGTTGCCGCGTTCTTTCGGGGACACGGCAGGTCACCAGACCAGGCCTGCCGCGACGGCGGCGTCGAGGGCGCGCTTGCTCACGCGGATCCTCCTGCCTACCCTGCTCACGGGTATGGCGCCGTTCTTCACGAGGCGGTACAGGGTGCGCCTGGAGATCCCTAGGTAGAGCTCGACCGAGCGCGTGTCCATCCAGAGGTCGCCGTCGGGGCCCGCTGCGCAGATGCGGGCGATCCTCTCGAGGTCCTCCTCATTCCTCGGGACGGCGGGGGACTCCCCCCGGCGTCCGTCGCCCGTACGGCTCCCAGCCTGATCCGCGGCCATGCGAATTCCTCCCAAATGTTCCCGTCTCGGGTGACAAGATGTGCCACCATGTGCCAGCAGTGCGCGCCGCCACGGATGGCGACGACACATGTATATGACGGGCTCTTTCGTCAGTGCTGACCTCGCGCGAACGCCTGACTTCCACGGGCTTCCCGTGGGTTCCCGACCAGAAAATCGACACAGCTACGGATGGCTGGGCGAGGGGTTTTGGAAGGCCGATGCCTGCACGAACCGGCTTCGGGGGAGTGAAAGTTGTGTCTGCATAATGGAGAGTTCAAAATGTATAAGGAAAATTCTGACACGCAGATAAAACGGCATGCTGCGGAAGCGTCCTGAATGGGTTGCGTGCACTACGCGTGCACTCTTGCGTGCACCAAACGAAAACAGGCCAGAGGACATAGCCTCTGGCCTGCGAGTTTATGGTGGGCGTTAGAAGATTTGAACTTCTGACCTCTTCCGTGTCAGGGAAGCGCTCTCCCCCTGAGCTAAACGCCCGATTATCTCTGCTGGATTGGGGTGCCCTGCAGCAGAAAGATACTTTACGCGAATCGTGGCTCCTGTGCAAGAAAAACTTTCCCAAATCTGCGATTGCCCTTAAATTCGCGGTTTCATCACAGGATCGGGAGCGATGATGCCACCACCCACGCACTCGAGACCACGATAGATGACCGCACTCTGTCCCGGTGCCACGGTGCGCACCGGCTCTGTGAACGAGACCGTAGCGCTCTTTCCGTCCTCGGAGACAGAGAGCCGAGCTTCGCGGAGAGGACCTGTGTGTCTCGTGCGGACGAGACACTCCCCTGCTTCAGGCGCCGTGCCAGCAATCCAGTGGCAATCTTCGAGCATGTGCTCTTTCGTCCAAAGTCCCGGGCACATCTTGTCTGCTGTCACGTAAACGACATTTTCCTTCGTATCGGTTGCCACCACATAGCGGGCAGGGCCGCCTCCGAGATCGAGTCCTTTCCTCTGTCCTACTGTGAAGAGGAATGCCCCCTCATGGTGTCCAAGCACCTTGCCAGTCTCCCACTCGACAATATCGCCTGCCCTCTTCTCGAGCGTATCGAACAGGAAGGTACGGATGCCGACAGGACCGATGAAGCAGATGCCATCGGAGTCCGGCTTGGTCTCGATGCCGAGATGGCGCTCTGCGCAGGCAGCACGAACGTCTGTCTTCGAGGAGTAGCCGCCGACCGGAAAGAGAACGCGATTGAACGTCGTGCCGGGCACGCGCCAGAGGAAGTAGGTCTGGTCCTTGTGCTCATCAGCAGAGCGAAGGAGCCTGGCAGGTCCTCCCTCCGTGAGTGCCGGAGCCGTCCTTGCGTAGTGCCCTGTTGCGATGAGATCGGCGCCTTCCTTGAAGGCACGCTCGGCAAACGTGCCGAACTTCACCATCTGGTTGCACATCACATCAGGATTCGGCGTATAGCCATGGGCATAGGCATCGACAAGATAGTCTGCGACCGTCTCCTTGTACTCCTTCTCGCAGTCCCAGACTTCAAGATCCACGCCGAGTTTCACCGCTACGCGCTCCGCATCGGCCAGGTCCTCTGCCCAGGGGCACTTGAAGCCAGGAAGGTCCTTCGACCAGTTCCTCATATAGACGGCCGTGACATCGAAGCCCTGCTCTACGAGGAGCGCGCAGGACAAGGCCGAGTCCACGCCTCCGCTCATGCCGAGGAATACCTTCTTGCCCATCATGCCGCCTTTCCCGTACGCGGATCGAGGCCGCGCCTTCTTGCCTCTTGCTCGACGGCGTTTCCGATCCTGGCTGCCGCCTCTTCAATGTCCTCTTCTGTCACCGGAGCCCCGAGCGTGATCCTCAAGCTTCCATCTGCCACAGCAGGTGCAGCCCCTATCGCTTCGAGCACATGGCTCTCCCGCATCCGGCTTGCCGCACAGGCAGAGCCTGTGCCGACAGAGACCCCTCTGTCCTCGAGCAGGATCACGAGCCTCCTTGCTTCGAGGCCCGGGAAGGAGATGTGCAGAAGGCCGGGAAGGCGGAGCTTTGCCTTCTTCGGACCCTCGACCTCGGCCCAGGGAAAGCGCTCCAAAAGCTCTTTCTGGAGCCTGTCCCGAAGCTTCTGCTCCCGCTTTGCCTCCTGGGCCCGGTGTGCCGTGGCCTCTTCGAGCGCACAGGCAAAGCCGACAGCTCCTGCCACATTCTCAGTACCGGAACGGACGCCGCCCTCCTGGCCACCACCTTGGAGCAGCGGCTTTATTGCGATGCCATCCTCGGCCCAGAGAAGGCCGACCTGCTTTGGCCCGTAGATCTTCGCGGCAGAGAGCGTGAGCATGTCCACATGGAGCGATGCCACATTGATAGCAAGGGCATTGACAGCCTGCGAGGCATCCGTATGGAGCCAGAGCGGCATCTTTTCCCCTGCTGCAAGCCTTGACTGCCGCCTCTCTGCGACAAGCTTCGCAATGTCACGGATGGGCTGGATCGTCCCGATCTCGCCGTTCGCAAGAGAGATGGAGATGAGCCCCACTTCAGGCGTGAGGAGCTTCTCGAGCGTCTCCATGTCCACCCGTCCATCCCGATGCACCGGAATCAGCGCATGGTCTTTCGCCTCTGCTGCCGCAAGGACGCTCTCATGCTCTGTTGCAAGCACCAGCACCCTGCCTTCGGCAGAGTTGATGGCAAGGTTGTTCGCCTCGGTCGCGCCGGCACAGATGATGAGGTTGTCAGGCTTGGCGCCAATCTCATGGGCAAGCCGGGACCGGGCCTCTTCGTAGTCTGCCTTCGCCTTCCTTGCAAGCCGATACGGGGCAGAAGGGTTGTAGAACATATCGGACATATAGGGAAGCATCGCTCGAAGCACGGAAGGTGCCACCGGCGTTGCCGCTGCATAGTCGAGATATATCTCTTTCGTTGCATCCATAGAGGGACATCCGCTCGAATAATCGTGACCGCAGAGGGCAGTGATGCCTGGCTCTGCGGAGTGTGCCAAGATACAAGGCAGCACAAAGGTGTGCTGCATGCGCACCCCATACTACCAAATGCGCAGGAAGGCGGCCTCTATGCCAGAGCTCCTCCATCTCGATGCAGCCGATGTCCTCGTCGTAGGGACAGGCCTTGCAGGCATCTCAGCAGCGGTCTCTGCCGCAGAGGCAGGAGCGAAGATCACGCTTGCATCTGCCGGTCCTGTCTTCTCCGGCTCCTCCTTCTCCTCTGCCACCTGGGGCCTCGGCATGGTCGCACCTGAGTCGGCAGCAGACGAGGAAGACCTTGTCCAGACCATTCTCGCGGTAGGTTCAGGTGCGGCAGACCCCGCACTCGTCAGAAGCTTTGTCTCGGGCATCTATCCTGCCATGCAATGGCTCGAAGACCACGGCGTTGCGCTCAGAGCGCCCGATCACCCAGAGGAGCGCGAGTACATCCCCTGCTTCGACCACAAGGCACGCCTCTGGCGAGGGCTAGGCCGGGCCGAGTTCAGAGATGCCATGGCAGCACGTCTCCAAGACCTGGACGTCCATCTCATCGAGCATGCATCTCTTGCATGCCTGAGGAAGGCAGACGATGGCAGCATCCAGGGTGCCATCTTCTTCGACGAGACATCCTCTTCCTTCATCGACGTTCCCGCTTCATCCACAATCCTTGCCACCGGAGGCACGGCAGGCCTCTTCGGCAGGCATATAGGTGCTGCCGAGGACACAGGCATTTCCCATGCCCTTGCAAAGGATGCCGGCGCTCATCTCGTGAACCTCGAGTTCATCCAGCTCATGCCGGCAATCCTCACCGAGATGGGCCCTGTCATCTTCAACGAGAAGACGTTCCGCTATCTTGCGTTCGAAGACGGAGCAGCTTCCTCGATATCCAGAAATCTCTTCGAGCTCAGGAGCACCCATGGACCTGCAACAGCACGGTTGGGAGATGCTGCAATCGATCTTGCGATAGCGGAGGCAGGCGAAAAAGGTGCCCCTGCACACTATGAGAATCTGCCCGGCCCCCTGCCCGAGCTCGACCGCGCCTACTTCTCCTGGCTCGAAAAGCGCCTTGGCCATCCTCTCGATCAGAGCTTCCGCATCGCGCTCTTCGCCCATGCAAGCAATGGCGGAATCAGGATCGACCGCAACGGCTGGACCGGCGTCCCCGGACTCTTTGCCGCAGGAGAGGCGACAGGCGGCATGCATGGTGCAGACCGGCTCGGCGGCCTTTCAAGCGCAAACTGCATCGTATTCGGTATCAGGACCGGAGAAGCCGCTGCAAAGACAGCAGAAGGCGTCTCAGCACCTCTTGAAGGCATGGCTGGACTTCCCAGCACATGCTCTCCTCTCGCCGCCAAAGCCCTTCCGGCAATACGCCTTGCCCTCGACAGTGCCTGTCTCGCTCCCCGATGCGAGCGTGACCTCGTGGCGGCCCAGAGCTCCCTTCACCTAATCGATGAGGCGATTGCGCGCACCGCACTTCCCACGCAGGATGCCAGAGCCATCTTCCAGACGCTCGAAGCCAAAGCCGCTCTTGCCACGGCACAGGAGATGATCGAGGCCATGAGGAGAAGAAAGGAGAGCGCCGGCAGCCATATCAGATCGAATGCCGACTGAGGATAGGAGCATTTCGTTTCGCCCCGCACAGCAGGCCTAAAAAATCTTCCCGAAAAAAGTTCTTGCACGCACGGCCGCTTTCACATATAGTATTCCCCGCACGCGGGCTTAGCGCAGTTGGTAGCGCGCCACCTTGCCAAGGTGGAGGCCGCGGGTTCGAATCCCGTAGCCCGCTCCATGATCATCCGGCCGTCCTGCGAATCATCGTATGTCGGCCTTTTTCATAACGGCGAGATGGCCAAGTGGTAAGGCGCGGGCCTGCAAAGCCCTTACCCCCGGTTCGAATCCGGGTCTCGCCTCCAGAAGAGTTCGGGGACCGCATCTGCGGTCCCCTTTTTTGCAGCTCTTCTGATGAATTGGTGTTCCTTCGTTATCATTCCTCCCGCTCAGCCCCTCTCTCAAGGTTTCTGTCGGCTGCTTGTGCCACAATGCTTGAGTTGGCTCAAGAATATGAAGGAGGTATGCGCATGCCGCACAAGATCGGCCAGGCCCGCATCGCCGTCCTCAGAGAGGCAGAAGAGGATTCAGGCGTCGTGGCAAGAAACCTTGCCGGCACGACCGGTGTCCTCGAAGTCTGGGAGTCTGACCACAAGTTCCCCGGAAGGCAGGGCGCTGTCTTCTACTATCCCCTCACCTTCGATCATGAAGGCAACGGCTCCACGGCACGATTCTTCCGCACCGCCTACAACTACCGCTTGACCGATGACGGCAAGACCGCCATCTTCGACAAGGGTGGCAGGAGCGGCACGAATCGCTTTGTCTTTGATATCCAGGGCGGCTTTAAGAACGAGGAAGCAGAGGCCGAAAGCGCGCATGCTGCCGCGCATCCCGGCGAGACGTCTTCATTCGATGTAGAAGGATCCAGGAACCGCTAGCACGTGCATCTGCTCCGGCGAGAAGGAAGAGCTTCTCGCCGGAGCTTTCTTTCTAGCGCCTTCTTCTCTTCGGCTTCATGAGGTCGAAGAGGGAAAAGGTCGTGCGCCGATAGATGGCGCCTCTGACAGCACGCTTCGGATCGTGCACGAACCCCATGCCGCGCTTCCCGTAGAAGGGGTCTATTGCCCGCTTCATGCGGCGCTTGTACTTTCCCGTCGTCCTCGCGGCAAGCGACTTCTTCCATGAGAGACGCCTCATGCCAAACTTCATGGGAAACCATCTCCTCGAGCCCTCAGCTCCCTGTTCCCCTCTTCAGCTTCCGCTATACGCCTGTCCGGCGACACATCCCGGGATTTCTTGAGCCCCCGCATCCACGCTCTCCCCACACATTGAAGATTTCTTCTTGAGCTCCCGGCGATATTCGCGTATATTCTTAATCCACACGCGGGCTTAGCGCAGTTGGTAGCGCGCCACCTTGCCAAGGTGGAGGCCGCGGGTTCGAATCCCGTAGCCCGCTCCATGATCATCCGGCCGTCCTGCGAATCATCGTATGTCGGCCTTTTTCATAACGGCGAGATGGCCAAGTGGTAAGGCGCGGGCCTGCAAAGCCCTTACCCCCGGTTCGAATCCGGGTCTCGCCTCCAGAAGAGTTCGGGGACCGCATCTGCGGTCCCCTTTTTCATGCCGAGATTGCTCATATGTCTGAGTCTTGTACCGGAGCTACTGCTGTGCGCTCTCCGGTGCCTGGTCGAGCATCTTCACGAGCCTCACCTGCGTGCCCTTGCCCGACGACTTGAGAGAGATCATGACCTCATCTGCGAGAAGCCGCATGAGCTTGATGCCACGTCCGCGCTCGAGCGTGGAGCCAGATGTCGTCTTCGGCTCCTCCCCCGCCTTCAGCTGGTAGCCCTTGCCGGTATCGGTGATATCGAGCGTCACCCGGTCGGGATAGCAGCTCACGGTCACGAGCGTATAGCGCGAATCGGTGTGGTCGAACGCATTGCCGAGCGCCTCGCCGCATGCAAGCGTCATATCGAACGCCTCATCGGCCGTAAGCATCGTATTCTCGAGAAGATGCTCGACCCGCTGCCTTGTCTCATGCATGTGGTCCGCATCGGAGCAGAGGACCCGTCGACAGAGCGGCTCGACACGTGGGTCGAGCTCGGGCACCTGCCGCGTCGTGTCAGCCGGAATCACGGGCGCGAAATCGACGACACGCACGCGTCTCAGCGAGCGGTAGGCAGGCTTCGAGACGTTGATGAGGGAAAGGAGACCTCCGGCGGCACGAATCTTCCTGATCTCGAGCAGTATCGTTGCCATGCCCGCAGAATCGATATAGGTCGCCTTTCCCATGTTCAGGATGATGCGTTTGCATCCCCCGTCGATGAGGGCGTCGAGGTCATGCCGAAGACGCGGTGCTGTCAGCACGGTCAGATCGGATTCCACAGGCAGAACGACTATGTCAGAGGTATGCTCCATGCCTTTTCTATTCCCGAACACGGGAATTCATACACGGAGGATGGCAGATTGCGCTGGCTATTTTGCAGATGGCGCAGCTTCAGGCCCATCCTGCGTCCTGAGCCCGTCGTAGCGCACGGCGACCATTGCGACATCGTCGTCGAGGTTTCTGGCCGTGAAGGTATCAAGGGTCGCCAGAAGCCGGTCCAGGATCCCATCGAAGCCCTTGGGGATCTGCTGCATGATCGCATCCTTGAGCCCGTCCTCGCCGAAGAAGGCTCCCATAGGGTTCCTGGCCTCGGTCGTGCCATCCGTATAGAGCAGAAGGAAGTCACCAGGATCTGCTGTGGTCTCTCCGTCGATATAGGTCATGTCCTCGAAGGCGCCGACGACACCCGACTGCACATCGAGCGTCTCAAGCTCGCCTCTCTTTGCGCGGTAGAGGATTGCAGGCGGATGCCCTGCGCTGCAGTAGGAGATCTTGCCGCTCTCGATATCAATCAGTCCTATGAAGAGTGTCGCGAACGTCTCGATGCGTGAGAAGCCGAGGAGGAAGTCATTCAGGCTCCTCACCATGCGAGCCGGTGCGAGCCCTTCCCAGGCGTAGGCGCCGAGGGCCGTCTTCACAGCGGCTGAGACCGAGGCTGCCTCGACGCCCTTGCCCGAGACATCGCCCATGATGACAGCAGCGCGGCGCTGGGGCAGACGGATGAGGTCGTAGAAGTCGCCGCCGACGAAGGCATCGGCCGTGGCAGACGAATAGATGCCAGAGGCCGTGAGGCCTTCTACCTCCTGGAGCTCGTTTCTCATGCCGAGCTGCAGGGCCTGCGAGATCCTCTTGTCCTGCATGCGGCGGGCTGTGCCTGCCATGAGCTCGCAGAAGTCGTCTGTGCACTTGTGGATGAACGAGAGCTCGTCGGTATCGAGCGGCTCTGCATCCTGCGGGCGCAGCACCATGAAGGCGACCTTCTGGTCCATGACCTTGCCGGCATCGACGAAGGCACCGATCGAGCACTCGCCGAGGCTGGAAAGCCAGTCGGAGAGCCGAGAGCCCGCATCGATCCGTGCAAGCGCGACCTCGTTTCCGAGCTTCGAGCCGACGATATCCTCTACCTCCATCGGAAGGGCGCGCATGCCATTGTTCGGCAGATACGCGACCGCTGTCGGGCCATAGTCGTTCTCCTCGACCCGGCAGAAGATGCAGCCGATGCCTTCTGCCATCTGGCTGAAGAAGGAAAGCCCGTCTTCAGGCGAGGGCTCCCCCGCTGCATAGAGCTTCTCCCTGAGGTCTGAATGAAGAGCTTCGAGGCGTGCCGCATGCTCGGTGCGCATCTGCGTGAAGGCACCCATGAGCTGGACCGAAAGGTAGCTTGCGACTGCATCGAGGAGGCGTCCGTCCTCCTTCGTCGTCGGGTGGAGCCTCTCCCAGCCGACCTCGATGACGGCGATGACATGGCCGCCGAACCAGACCGGCACGGCGATGAAGCTGGCAAAGGGCGGCACGAGCTTTGCCGGCAGCTTGTGCGTCTCGTGTGTCTCCTCATCCATGACCTCACGGCGGGACGTGCGTCCGGCCCTGAGATCGGATGTCGTCGGTGCCAGGACACGGAGGCGCAGCGCATGCTCTGAGCGCAGGAGCACCCGGGACATGCCGTTTCTGTAGGAGAGGAAGGGAGGCAGCGCCGAGTCTGCAAGCGAGACGGTATGGCCCCTCAGATGGAAGCCATCCGGCTCTGCGAGATAGACGAGCGTGCCCGTCGCTTCCATCGTCTCTGCGATCTCTTCGAGCGTCCTTGAGAAGAGCTGGCTCATATCGTCGTTGTCGAGGGTGTCCAGAACGATTCTGAGCGTCCCTGAGAGCCTTCTGTTGGCACGGGCAAGGTCTTTTACCATCCGCTCCTGTTCGCGGCTCTGAGCGACGCTCTCGTCCGCGTCATGGGCACAGAGCACGTAGGTATCGGATACCGCAGACGTCTTTTCGCACCTGACGCGGAGCTCGAGCGGCATATCGCCCTCGCGCGGCAGGCTCACAAGCACCGAGGAGCCGTCGGAAGGAAATGGCAGCTGCCAGAAGATGCTGTTCTCTCCGGCCTTGGCAAGCGCGGAGATGGCGGGGCGCTCGGCTGCGCCATAGGGCTTCGGGAAGAGCTCCTGAATCTGGTGTCCGAAGAGCATCGTCTCCTTCGCCCCGAAGAGCTGGCGTGCCTGCTCGTTTGCCATGATGATCCGGCCCATGCCGTCGAAGGCGATGACCGCATCGGTCGTAAGCTCCAGGACAGATCCCAAGGTCTGCGGAATCGTGGCTGCTCCCAGCCCGTCCAAGGAAACCTTCTTCTCTGCCATGGCGCTCCTCTCTTCTGCCTTCCCCCACTATACCCGAGAGGCCCAGATGCACGCGCAGCTTGTGGTTCCTGTCTACAAAGACGATATGAGCAGAGCATTTGAGCCCCTTCTGCATGTCGTCTTCGTGGGTCGGGGCCGATAATGGTCTCACCGCTGAGATCGGCAGCCGGCCCGGTTGCCACACACGAGGAAGGGGCTCCTGATGAACCATATCACATCCGTTGGCCTCGACGTCCATGCAAGGTCCATCAAGGCATGCGCGTTCAATCCGCTGACCGGAGAGGTCGTGCACAGGTCATTCGCCTACGCGCCGGCGGAGGTCGCCGAGTGGATCCTGTCGCTGGACGCCCCGAAGGCGGCATGCGAGTCCGGCGTCACAGGCTTCCATCTCCAGCGGCAGCTCGAGGCGCTTGGCGTCGACTGCGTGATCGGCGCCGTGTCGAAGATGGAGAAGCCGGCGGCGGACAGGCGCAGGAAGACAGACAGGCGCGATGCCGCCTTCCTGGCCAGGCAGCTGGCCCTCGGCACCATATCCGAGGTGCATGTTCCCGACCCGGCCTGCGAGGCGGCGCGCGACCTGTCGCGCGCCCTCGCCGATGCGCGCGACGACGTGACGGCAGCGAAGCAGCGTCTGTCGAAATACCTGCTCAGGAACGGCTATGTCTGGGACGAGACCAGCATCCGCGGCCAGAGGAAGGGTGCATGGACGCGCAGCCACTGGGCATGGATAATGGCGATCAGGATGGCGGAGCCGGCTGCCCAGGAGACGCTCGACTACTGCATAGACCGCTGCAGGAGGGCCATCGAGGACAAGCAGGAGCTCGAGGCGAAGGTCAAGGCACATTCGGAGGAGCCGCGATGGAAGCCTGCCGTCGATGCCCTCTGCTGCCTCAAGGGCATAGATGTCGTCACCGCATTCGCGCTGGCGGTGGAGACCGACGGGTTCTCGCGCTTCCGCAGCGCTCCTGCCTATGCATCCTGGCTCGGGATCGTGCCTTCCGAGCATTCGAGCGGGGATTCCCGGCACAGGGGAGGCATCACCAAGTCGGGAAACAAGCACCTCAGGAAGCTGCTCATAGAGGCATCGTGGCACTACATCGGCGCGTCGAGGCACGAGAAGGCGCTGAGGAAGGGCCAGGAGGTGGCGCCGGAGGTGAGGCGGCATGCGGCGAGGGGCGTGAAAAGGCTCGTCGACAGGCGTGCCGCGCTTCTCGGCGCAGGCAAGAAGCCTGTGGTCGCGAACTGCGCCACTGCGCGCGAGCTTGCATGCTGGGCATGGGCCATAGGCAGGATGGTGGAGGCCGCCTAGGGCGCATGGCAGGACACAGATAGCGTCCGACCCTGCTACCGCCGAGTTCGGAGCCGTTGGGACCCATTCGCGCGCCTTTTTCGTGCGGCGCTGTCTGCAGCGCCAACCACGTCCAAAGACTGCATCATGATACGAGGGAACCAGCCGTAGCGACGAAGTGCACCAGCGCTCAGGCGCCATGGGCGAATATTAAACCGCAAGACGGGCGTCGAACAGACACGCGATCCGTACGGCGGGCAGCAGGTGAAGATAATGGCCAGGTCCGAAGGCGTTGGCTTCCGGATCTGGCCAAATTTGGCCTCTTGACAATGCTCTGCTCATATTAAAAAGGGAGCCCCGAAGGGCTCCCTCTGCAAGTTCTGGTGTCGGAGGCGGGACTTGAACCCGCACAACCTTTTAGTCAGTTACTAGCACCTCAAGCTAGCGCGTCTGCCAATTCCGCCACTCCGACATGGGTTAGTGCGGTAGCTATATTAGCACGCACTCATTCCCGACTGCAAGGACAATTTTAGAAAATGGCTGAGGACCTCCGGCATAACCGCAGGAATTCCTGTCGCCGCTCCGCTG
>CAJMNO010000020.1 GCA_905214865.1 uncultured bacterium
GGCTTCGGCTCAAAGTCTTGCGAGGCGTGATACCCACCCAAAGGTTCGAAGAGCCTTTCTTTTTGCTCGCGTACCACTCATCATGACGCTCGGCGACATAGAACTGGTAGAGCCACCCCAGCACCTCGACCGACTCGCACGCCTCGTCGTCCATGCCGGAGACGATGCGCGCCAGGATGCCGTCGTCTGCCGTAAGGTTCGTGGGATGAAGCAGCCGCATGGCGCTTCGCTCCTCGAGGCTCCCGCCGAAGAGGTAGCCCATGGAGTCCTGGTAGGCCGCGCACGCGGAGAGCAGGAGCAGCGCGTAGGCATCGCCGAGCGGGTCGGCCGCCTGCCTGGTGCCGTCGAGCAGGCCGAGCACCTGGGCCCGCTCCTCGTCCCCCAGCGGGAACTCCTGGTGCAGGACGCCCTGCCGCGCGTCGGCAAGGATGGCGGGCAGCGTCTCGCCCGGACGCGCCGTGACGCAGCCAACCGGCGTGTAGCCCCGCGCGTCCATGAAGCGCAGCGCACAGAGGCGGTTGAACCACGTGTAGGCGACGCGCTCCACGAGGGCGTCGGGGTCCGACTTCGCGAGCCGCTCGACGCGCTCGACGTCCGCCGGGCGCGCGAGCCGCTCGGCACTTGCCGGCTTGAGGATGCGCTCCAGGCTGTCGGAGATGTCCCTGCGGAGGTCGTCGCGGACGCCCTGGGCGAGCTTGGCTATGCGGTTGGAGTCCATGGACTGCCTCCTAGAGGATGATCTTCTCGTTTGCCTGCACGTGGCGGAGCAGCTCCTGCCTGAGCGAGGAGACGAACTCCTCCACCTCATCGGGCGTGGAGATGGTCGCGCTCCCGTAGCCCTCGGGGCGGGGCAGGTCTGAGTATTGGACCGTCCTCACCCTCGGCTTGGCGGGCCTGGGCTTGCCCGCCTGCGGATTCGTCTCCCCCTGCGACCCGTTGCCTGCATGGTCCCCGCCGGCCGGCTCCTGTGAAGGATCCGGTACCGGGGAGGGCTCGGGCTCCGGCTCCACAAGCGAGTAGAGCCGTGATGATTCGTTGCGCTTGAACGTGGGGACGATGTCGCGCAGCGCGAGGACCTGGTCGGCCTTCCGTATCCGGTCGCGGCAGTCCTCGAACAGGCTGCCGCATTCGGCCTTGGCCTGCTCGCTGGCACCGGCATAGTTCTTCTCCGCCTCGAACTGGCCCTCGAACTCGTCGAGGGAGGCGAGCGCGGATTCCCTCGCGGCGTCGATGGCGCCGTCGATCGCATCGCGCATCTGCCTCACGAGCCTCTTCGCCCTGGGGGCGCCGCTCGTGCGGTAGCAGTCCGGGTCTCCGAGCACCTCGGCCAGCTGGGCGTCGAGCTCGGCTGCCTCGGGGACGGCCGAGATGTTGGCGGCCTGCCCCATGCGGAACGACCCTGCGCCGGCGAGGATCTTGCCTGGCTTGCCGTTGGCGAACGCGGTCATGGCGTCGATGTCGTCGATCATGGCCTTGATCGTGGGGGCCTCGGCGCCCACGTTGCTCACGTACCAGTCGCGGCGGTGCGAGGCCGCCTTCGCGAGCTCCGTGACCTGGGCGTCGTAGTGCTGGGCGAACGGCAGGCCCGCGACCTTCGTGGCAGCGTCCCTCGCCTCGCCGACCTTCCTGGACAGGCATTCCATGACGTCCTCGGCCAGCCCCTTAGCGTCGGAGCGGCCGGGCTCCATGCCACCGGAGAAGGACCGGTACGCGACCCGCAGCGCCTCCACCTGCTCGGGCGTGGCGCCCATGGCCACCCGCACCTCGACGCTCTCCAGGTGCGTGCCGTTGGAGAGCGCGTCCGCGAGGTCGGCGCCCTCGAGCGGGTCGTCGTTTCGCAGGCACTCCACGCGGTCGTTGAGCGCGAGGACGCCCACCGCCTGGCGCACGGCCTCGACCGGCCAGCCGTGCTGGCCGCCGGAGAGCGCGAACTCCAGCGAGTTCTGCGAGCTGCCGCCCACGACGCAGCGCGCGGCCTTGCCCCTGATGAGGCCGACCTCACGCAGGACCTCCTGGCAGTACTCGGGCAGCGACTCGCCCTCCATGAGCCGTGTCCCGGTGGAGGCCGCATAGACGCTCTTGCGGTCGAAGGGCATCGTGAGCATGCGCAGGTAGGGATACGAGAGCTCGACCATCTCGAGGACCGCGCTGTCGAGCCGGTCGGGTCCCTGCCCCGAGACCTTCCCGGATATGTCCGAGAGGTTCGTGCCCCAGAGGGCGCCGTTGAGCTGCGAGGCGAGCGAGGCGATCATCTCGCGCCTGCGCTGCTCGTTGGCAGCCTTCTTCTCGGCGAGGATCGTGGCCCTGCGGCCGCCGCCCTCCTCGAGCTCGCGGCCCACGTAGGAGTTCGTCTGCATCCACAGGCGCGTCTCTGCCACGAGGCTCGTCTCGCGCGGGAGCGCCACCGAGAGGTGCTTTGGCGCGGCGAACATGTACTGCTTGTCGGCGTCGAGCGTGAGGTCGGTCATCACGTCGACCTTGAGCTCGCACTTCTGGGCACCGATGGCCACGCCGTCCACCGTGAGGTCGTAGGCAAAGGAGGTGGAGAAGCCGCCGTTGACGTACTTGACCTTGGTGCGGTCGAGCACCTCCTCGCGCAGGAGCTTGCCGATCTGGCGGGACACCTCCCCCTCCGTGACGGGCTCGCGCTTTATGTCCTCCTCGACGTCCTTCTCGTCATCGGTCAGGTACTCGTAGGCGTCTCCGTTGCGGCGGATGTAGGTCTGGGCGTCGAGCTCGCGCAGCACCTTCGAGATGCGCTCCTCGAGCTCGGCCGCGTCTTCGGAGAAGCCACCGTAGAGGAGCACCCGCAGGTTCTTGGGCGTGGCCTTGAAGCCCTCGTTGTACTTCACGAGCAGGAGCGCCTTGAGCACGCGCACGCCGAGCGGGTCGGGGAAGTGGTCCTCGGCGGTGCTGATGGCACTGAAGACCTCGCTCTTGAGCTCGTCGCGCAGGCCCTCGAACATCGCGTCGAAGGGCACGAGGTCCCCTCGCTCGACGTCGCCCTTGTCCTTGAGCTCCACCAGCACGCGGTGCGTGGTGCCCAGCATGTTGCGCGCCCCGGTGGAGACGTACTCGCCGGTGAAGGCCTCGTGGCGCGAGAGGCCCACCAGGGCATCGTGGAACATCGTGAACTGGTAGGGCACGAGCGGGTAGGTGGCCTCGAAGTCCTCGGCGTCCTCGTAGACGTTGTAGTGCTTCGCGCCGTCGGGGAAGTCGAGCAGCACCTTGAAGTCGCCCTTGTACCTGTCGTAGAGCGCGTCGAGCGCCGGCAGCGCCTCGGGCCTCTTCTCGAGCAGGCGCTCCTTCACCACCGTGTTGGCGTCGTTGGCCGGTATTTTGATGAGCACCTGGAAGCGCGCCTGAATCTTGGAGAACTGGCCCGACGTCTCCTTGTCGAGCTTGCCCGTTATGCTCGACATGTCCTCCTGGGAGACGACCGTGATCCACGACCTGCGGCCGCACATGGTGTTGAGGTTCTCGGCGATGTCCTGGAGCATCTGGAGCAGCGGAACGCTGTCCGCGATGTACTGGCCCATCTCGTCCACGAAGAAGTTGAGGCGGAAGCCCGGCAGCTCGTCGCTCCTCTTGTCGATGTACTCCTTGCACCAGCGGGCGAAGTCCTCGGGCGTGGGGTGGTAGCTCCTCTGGTAGTACTCGAAGACGTTTGTGGTCGTGCCCTCGGGCTGGCCGGTCACCCGGTCGTAGACGACGCTCACCTTGTGCGAGAAGACGAGCGGGTTGCTCACGACCGTGTCCCAGGGCTGGCCGGTCTCGACCTGCACCTGGGCCTTGAAGTCGTCGAGCAGCCCCGCGCGGTCGAGGTCGCGCTCGAGCAGCGCCACGTGAGCCTGCTCCTTGGAATAGTAGCCGCAGTGCGCGTTGAGCACCTTGATGAACGCCGCCAGCAGGCTCTCGCCCGTGTCGCGCCTCTGGGCGTCGGACTTGCCGCCGACGTTGAAGAGGATCGACTCCGAGGGCGTCTGCTCGCAGGCGCTCTCCAGGCCCCCCAGCAGGAACTTGTCGTCTTCGATCTTTGGCTTGATGTAGTCGAGCGTGGGCCTGCCGCCCACCGGCGCGTTCTGGATGAGGTGGGAGAGGATCTTGAGCAGGTGCGACTTGCCCGAGCCGTAGAAGCCCGAGATCCACGCGCCGTTGCACGAGGACGTCGGGTCGTTGTATTCGTCGCAGAAGCGCCGCAGCGACCGGCGCACCTCGGGCGTGACGACGTACTCCTCAAGCTCGGAGCGCAGGTGGGCATCGTCGGTGGACTTGATGACCGGGTCCATGTGGCGCGTGATGTCCAGCTTGAATATGTCCTTGTACAGCATCGGATGACTCCTTAGAGCTCGAAGATGTTGCGGGCGCGGTACTGCTGGCCGCCCTTGCCGGCCGGCGTGGCCAGGATGTCGAGGGAGGTAGACCCGTCGGGCTTGCGCGTCTGGCGGCCGGGGAACATGACGAGGAAGGGGACCCCGGGGTCGAGCACTTCCACGAGCCGGTGCGTTCGGATGACCGGGTAGCACGCCCCCATGCCCGTGACGATGAGCAGCCGGGCATACTCCGCCTCGACCTGGGCGACCACCCGGGGGCGTATCTGCGTCTCGAGGTCGGCGGCGTCCTTGAGCGCGGTAATGAACTGCTCGGCGGGGACGTCCTTCTCGATCTGGCAGTACGGCTCCCAGAGGCCCTGCTCGTCCAGGATGGAGGTGAAGACGTCGAAGAGGTTCACGACCGAGGCGGTGACCCCGCGCGCGGCGAGGTCGCGCTTGAGCGCGCCGACCATCTTCGCGGCGCCCTCCTGCTGCTCCGGCGGGTAGGGCGCGACGAAGCTCGAGGAGTTGGAGTAGGCGCTGGCGCTCTTAAGGAAGCGGTCGCCAGAGAGCCTCTCCACGAGGAACGGCTCGGCCTCGTTTACGTGCTTGAACTCAAACACAGTCCCCTCCTATCTGACCAGCGTGGGGAATATGGCGAGATCCTCCTCGTCGATGAGCGATGCGGCGCCCTGCGGGAGCAGGTACGGGCGCATCTCCTGCCGCTTGTCCAGGAACCCCATCTCGCGCATCATCGTGAAGAGCTGTGAGCGCAGGCGCGCCTTGGTCTGGTCGCTCAGGTCTTCCAGCTCGGGGTGCACCTCGGACTCCTCGGCGAAGTAGGCCTCGTATACACCCGGCGGCAGCGTTCGCACGCCCTCGCTCCAGCGCTCGCCCACCACGTTGATGGCGAAGCCACGTATGAACTCGTAGGTGCGACAGATCGCGAGCCAGCAGAGGGCGCTCGCGAAGGCGGCGCTCGGTGGGTCGGCAAGGGTGGTCAGCTCTGCTGGCGTCAGGTTGCGCAGACGCTTGACGAGCTCGCTTGCGACGCGCTTGCGGGAGGACTCCTGCTTAATCATGAGCAGGTCGTCATCGACCGAGGACCTGCAAACGGTGGGCCAGTCGCCCAGCTCGGCATAGGCCTTCGCCAGTGTGACCGTCTCGGCGCGTCGGATCCCCGCGGCCGTGTATGAGAGAGATAGCCTGCCTGGCAACTTCTCGCCCCCTACTCCTCGTCGGCCAGGTTGTCGATCATGCACATGCGGGCGAAGGCCGAGAAGCTGATGCCCTTGAGAGCGGCACGCTCGGCGGCGGCGTCCTTGAGGTTCTTAGGGATGCGGATTGTGATGGCCGTCATCTCCCCGCCGGTGAGGAACTCCTGCCTCTCGGTCTTGGTAGCCTCGCCCTCGACGAGCTCGGAGTACTTCATGGCGCCTCCGTTGGTTCGATGTGCAATACAAACGAACACATCGTATCAAAAGGTTACAGTACGTTCCTCTTTTCCCGGCCAATGGCCGTTTTTAGACCCTGGTGAGATCGGTTGCGGTCAGCTATTGGCTTTTTGGTAATTCTGCGAACGACGCGAATTAATCTCCGAGACGGATTCTCCCGGTCCTCGAATGCGAGAGCGGCCGCTTGTGACATCCCCGGACAATGTGCCCGTACCTGTAGGTGCGGGCTTTTTCATGCCCGCCTGTCAAGAAAGGATGTCCCACATGGACGGTGGGCAGGATGCCACGCAGACGGAAGACCAGCAGCAGGAGCAAGGCGACGCAACGCAACCGCTGACGGGCCAATATGCCCAGACGCACGAGCCGGAGCCGGTAGGCGCAAATGAGTGGCGCAAGGCGCTCGAGGCCAAGGACGCGCAGATCGCCGAGCTCCAGGGCAAGGTTTCCGCCGCGACAAAGACGGCCGAGGCACAGAGACGCTGAACGCCGAGATCGCAAGCCTGAAGCAGCAGATGCCGGACGAGCGCACCGAGTTCGCCCTGCGCGCAGCGGGCGCCCGCTCGGTGAAGGCCGCGAAGACCCTGCTCGCGAACCACGACGGCGACATCCAGACGCTCGTGGCGACCAAGCCCTGGCTCTTCGAGGAAGCGGAGACGACTTCACAAAAGGGTTCACAAGCCGGCGGGACGACCGGGCTGAAGCCGGCCGGCGTCTCCGGCGGGTCGGACTCCCAGTACATGAAACGCTGGGCGACCATCGCTGGGCTCGACGAGAAGGAGTAACTGATGCCGAACAACATCGCAGCCGTTCGCAACCACACCACGATCCTCGACCGCGTGTACCAGAGGAAGGCGACGAGCACGTGCCTCAACTCCCTGGCGCGCATGGCGAGGGCCGTGCGCAACGCGAAGGAGATCATGATCCCGAAGATCTCCGTGACCGGCTTGGGCAACTACGCGCGCAACATCGGATACAAGACGGGGTCGATCGACTTCTCCTCGAGACCAAGACCTTCAACTACGGCCGTGGCATCAAGCTCCTGGCCGACGTGATGGACGTGGAGGAGGCAGGAGTCCTCGACTGCTTCGTGCAGGCGGGCGCCGAGCTCCAGCGCACGCAGGTGGCGCCGGAGGCCGACGCGTTCACCTATGCGGCGATCGCGGGGCACGAGGGCGTCACGGTGAGGGACGCCGACCTCAGCAAGGCGAAGGCGACCGACGTGCCGGCAGCGTAGTGCCATGGGATGCGGCTGTAACATCACGAGCGAGGGCGGGGTCGCGGCCGCGGGCCCCTCCTTCGCGTTCTACCGGGACCACTACGGCGGAACGCTGGACGCGGATTCCTACGCCGAGGCAATGCCGGCCGCCCTGCGCCTGCTGCGCAAGCTCTCCAGCGGAGTGGGTGCCGATGACCTCGACGGCACCGACCTGCTGGCATGGGGACGCGTCTGCTGCGCCGCTTACGAGGCGTTCGCCGAGTTTGGCGAGGGGTGCGCTGGCGGCTACGCGATCGGCGATTTCAAGGTGACGAATTATATGGAGCGCGGGACTACGGGGCTCGAGGTGGCGCGGCAGGCCGCGCTCTCCGAGCTGGCAGGGGCCGGGCTGGCCTTTGCCGGGGTGGGGCGGCCATGAGGTACCTGAGGCCGATACCGCACCGGCTACTACCCGACGACATGCTGGTGTACCCGAGCGACGGCGAGGGCGGGTACGCGCAGGCACGCATGATCCGGCACATGCGCCGCCAGGGCAGCGACGAGGTCGTGGATGGCCCGCACCGGTGCACCGCCACGGGCGGGAAGGTGTTCGTGTACGCCGTGAGCAGCAAGGGCGCCTTCGGGTGCCGGCGGGCTCGCGGGTGCTGATAGGCGCGCTGCCGGGGATGATGGTACACTCCTGCAAGCGCTGCTGCGTAGCGCGCAGCCAGGTGCAGCCCTCCACGCCGACGTAACCGGCTTCGGCCCAGACGTCCCCGTCGCCCTCCCTTACGAGGTCTTGCAGCTGGTCCTGGTCGTGGACGTTGTTCGCGTCGGTGCGAGCACTGTCGAAGACGCCGTTCCCGGCGCCCACCCCGATGACGAGCTTGTACCCGAAGTGCCGGCTCTGCCCCTTACTCGCCTGTTGGGCGTCGGGGTCGCGCCTCCCCGCGGAGTTCTTGGTGGGGGACGGACTCCTCACGAAGACAGCTTCCACGACGGTTCTGTAGCTTATCAGGAGCACGCGGTCCGCCGCTGACTCGACCACGGCGTCGAGCGTTCTCGCACCGATTCCGCTCCTCTCGAGGGAGTGGTGGAACTTGCAAAGCGTCATCGCGTCGGGGGCATCCTCCGGCGCCGCGCCGACAACCCCCCGTCGCGACGGAGTCCCAGACCCGCTCCTCGCACGCGAGGTCGCAGAAGCCTAAGTATATCTGCACCATGTACATCCCGGGCATCACAGCGTTGTCCGCGCGGAGCCTTCCCACGCCCGACCTCACCCCGCGCCTCTCCGCGTCGGCCCTCCTCACTCCAGCGACGAGCGACTCCCACTCCCCCAGGGGCACGCCTCCTCGAGCTTCGCCAGGAAACGCGCCCTGCGCGTCTGCCTCGGTCTCCCCGACTGCATCTCGGGATCCGCGAAGCTGGTCTACATGCCCGCGCCCCGCGTCGGTCCGTCCCATGGGCAAATCTTCCAATCACTGCAGGTAGAAGGTCTATATATGTCCTCTGATGGGTGCCGGGGCTTCGGGAAGACGGGGCCCCCGCGAGGGGCCATTTTGTCGTCTCCCTAGGCTGCATCCGCGCCGCGCTGTTGGAAAGTCCCAGATGGCCTCTCCTGTGAGTTGAGCCTTTTTTTCTTACAGGACTCACTACGAGAAAACGCGGCCCCTCTGGAGGCCGCGTCTATCACTCAGTGAGTTTCTCTCGCTATGCTGGGATTCTTCCAAATGGAAGAATCGCCCCGTTCTAAGCGTTTTCAAGCGCTGCGAAGCGTCGCTTCTCAAAAAACTGCTCAACCTATCTGACCTGCAGGAACGTTGCTATTTGTAGCAAAACGTCGCAGACCGTTAAAGACCGAGAATTACTCCCACTCGATCGTCGCAGGAGGCTTGGGCGTGACGTCGTACACCACGCGGTTGACACCCTCGACCTCGTCCACGATGCGACTGGAGATGCGCCCGATCACGTCGTAGGGCAGCTTCGCCCAGTCGGCGGTCATGGCGTCGGTGGACTCCACCGCGCGGACGATGACGGGACGCTGGTAGGTACGCTCGTCTCCCATGACGCCCACGGACTTGATGTCGGGCAGCACGGCGAAGTACTGCCAGCATGCGTGCTCGGAGTTGCGGTCGCCCGTCTCCTCGAAGAGGCGCTGGTTGTAGGCGTCCAGCTCCTCTCGCACGATGGCGTCCGCGTTCTTGAGGATGGCGAGCTTCTCGGGCGTCACCTCGCCGATGATGCGAATGGCAAGGCCGGGGCCGGGGAACGGCTGGCGCCAAACCATCTTTGCGGGAAGCCCCAGCGCAATGCCCAGCTCGCGCACCTCGTCCTTGAAGAAGTGGTCCAGAGGCTCGATGAGGTCGAAGTGCACGCCCTCCGGGAACGGGATGAGGTTGTGGTGGCTCTTGATGGTCGCCGCCTTGCCGCCCGTCTTGCGCGCGCCGGACTCGATGATGTCGGGGTAGATGGTGCCCTGGGCGAGCATCTCCACGTCGCCGATCTTCTGGGCCTCGTCGAAGAAGACCTTCCAGAACTCGGTGCCGATGAGACGGCGCTTCCTCTCGGGGTCGGTGACGCCGGCGAGCATCTTGGCGTAGCGCTCCTCGGCGTGCACGTGCACGAGCGGCATGTGGAACTGCTCGCGGAAGACCTCCTCGACCATCTCGGGCTCGCCCTTGCGGAGCATGCCGTGATTCACGAACACGCAGGTGAGCTGGTCGCCGATGGCGCGATGGACAAGCGCCGCCACCACGGAGGAGTCGACGCCGCCCGAGAGGGCCAGGATGACCTTGCGAGAGCCGACCTCGCGGCGGATCTGGTCCACCTTCTGGTCGATGATGCCTTCCATGGTCCAGCTGGGCTCGAGCCCGCAGACGTTGAAGAGGAAGTTGCTGAGAATCGCCTTGCCGCACTCGGTATGGCGCACCTCGGGGTGGAACTGGGTGGCGTAGAGGTTGCGCGAGGCGTCCTCCATGGAGGCGACGGGGCAGGTGTCGGTGACGGAGGTGACGGAGAAGCCCTGGGGAACCTCGCTCACGGCGTCGCGGTGGCTCATCCACACGGTCTGCTCCTGCGGCGTCCCCTCGAGGACGCGGCTCTCGCCCCTGCGGACGAGGTGGGCAGGGCCATACTCGCCCTTCTCGGTGTGACCGACCTTTCCGCCCAGTTTGACCGCCATGATCTGCTGGCCGTAGCAGAAGCCGAGCACGGGAATCCCAAGCTCGAAGACCGCGGCGTCCATGTCGGGCGCGTCGTCCGCATACACCGAGGCCGGACCACCGGAGAGGATGATCGCGGAGGGTGCCATGGCCTTAAGCTCCTCCGCGCTGGTGTCGCACGGGACGATCTCGGAGTACACGTGCAGGTCGCGCACGCGACGCGCGATGAGCTGCCCGTACTGGGCTCCGAAGTCGAACACGGCAACGAACTGGGCGGGCCTGTTTGCCTGCATGGATGCTCCCGTTCCTATGGCCGAGACCCCAAGGGCAACAACCCCCGGCGAAGGCGGCCTCCACTACTGTCCGCAGTCATTCTAAGTCACGGAGCCGACTTGCCGTAAAGGCATGCTTGCATTTATGTACTTCATGCGTTTGCCCTGCTCCGCGTCTACCATATTCTGGTTGGGCTTAACGAACAGGCACGTCACGACGCGTCACCAAAGGAGCGCTCTTGTTCCGTAAGAGGAAGAGCACAGATCCCGAGGCCAGGGGGGTCGACGCCCGGGAACTCTCTCGAGACGGCTCTGCGGCCCGTTATGTTATCAAGAACCGCATCCGGCGCAGGTCGCGGATACGCAACGTCGTCGTGGGAATCCTCGTGGCAGTTGCCGTGGTCGCGGGAGGCGCCTTCGCATACGTCCACGACATCAACTCCAAGCTCAAGAGCGGGCTGGACAGCGGGCTCTTTGGGGTGCTCTCAAAGAGTTCGGGAGACGAGCCGTTCTACATGCTCCTCCTGGGAACCGACAAGGACGAGGCGCGCGCCGCAAGCTCGGAGTACGGCTCGAGTGACAGCTCGTATCGCAGCGACTCCATCATGCTCGCCCGCATCGACCCCACCAACAAGAAGGTCACGCTGGTGTCGATCCACCGAGACACCATGGTCGACCTGGGGTCGCACGGCACCCAGAAGATCAACGCGGCCTACGCCATCGGCGGCGCCTCCTACGCCACCCAGGTGATCTCGGACTTTGCAGGCGTGCCCATCTCGCATTACGCCGAGGTGGACATGGACGGCCTCGCCGCCGTCGTGGACAAGGTGGGCGGCGTGACCATCGACCTGCCCATCGACGTCTACGACCCCGACTACACCGGACTCGACCTCAAGGCGGGCAAGCAGACCCTGGACGGCAAGACCGCGGCCCTCCTCTGCCGCGCCCGCCACGCCTACGACAGCTACGGCGACGGCGACCTGTACCGCGCGGCCAACCAGCGCGCCGTGATCACCGCCGTGCTGAAGAAGGTCCTCTCGAGCGACCCCGTGACCATGGCGTCCACGGTCTCGACCATGGCGGGCTACGTCACCACCGACATGGACGTCAACTCCATCGTGAGCCTTGCCGGCAAGTTCGCCGGCATGGACACCAGCAAGGACGTGATGACGGGCATGGAGCCCACCACGTCCAAGTACATCAACGACACCTGGTACGAGATCGTGAACCAGGATGCCTGGAAGGCGATGATGGACCGCGTCGACAAGGGCCTCTCGCCCTACGAGAGCTCGAGCGACGACCCGTCGTCCGGGGTCTCGGCGTCGACCGACGGCAGCTCCGCATCATCCTCCACGGAGAAGAACCTCACCCTGCCCAGCGACTCCAACGTCGAGGCGGCCTACACCGGAACCGTTGCGGTGTACAACGCAACGTCGACGGATGGGCTGGCCGGCACCGTTGCGCAGACCCTGGGCGACGCCGGCTTCACCGCCAGCGCCAACACCGCCACGCACAAGTCGGACCTCACCTACGTCGCCTATAACGGAGATAACGAGGCAGAGGCCGCCGGCGTGGCAAAGACGCTGGGCGAGAAGGTAGGATACGAGAAAAACGACGGGGCCCTCCCCACGAGCACGGACGTGGTGGTCATAGTGGGCTCCGACTACGAATAAGGCGAAATCGAACGGAACGGCGGGAGCTTACCCATGCATAGACGCAACAAGGAAGACGAGCAGGGCCGCAGTGCCTCCGGCAAGTCGAGCGAGCCTAACTTCCAGGAGCTCTCGCGCGCCCACGGCGCAGAGCACTATGCGAGCAAGAGGAAGTCGCACGGTGCCCGCCGCGTGCTGAAGGTCGTCCTGATCACGGTCCTGGCGGTCGCCGCGAGCGGGACCATCGCCGTGGCCGCCTACATCCACAGCATCAACAGCAAGCTCTCGAGCGGCGTCGACAGCAGCCTTCGCGACACGCTTACCGAGACGAGCTACAACGAGCCGTTCTACATGCTCCTCCTGGGCACCGACAAGGACAGCGAGCGCGAGGAGGGCGAGTACGGCACGAGCGACAGCGCCTACCGCAGCGACACGATCATCCTGGCCCGCATCGACCCCTCCAACAAGAAGGTCACGCTGATCTCCATCCCCAGGGATACCATGGTTGACATGGGCGAGAACGGCACGCAGAAGATCAACGCAGCCTACTCCATCGGCGGCGCGGCGTACGTGACCCAGATCGTCTCCAAGCTCGCCGGCGTTGACATCTCGCACTATGCCGAGGTGGACATGGACGGCTTTGCCTCCATCGTGGACAAGGTCGGCGGCGTCACCGTGAACCTTCCCGTCGCCGTGTCCGACCCCAACTACACGGGCCTGGACCTCCCCGCGGGCGAGCAGACCCTGGACGGCACCACGGCAGCCCTGCTCTGCCGCGCGCGCCACGCCTACGACAACTACGGCGGCGGTGACTTCTACCGTGCCGCCAACCAGCGCATGGTCATCGGAGCCATCATCAAGAAGGTCCTTGCCAGCGACCCCGTGACCATGGCGTCCACGGTCTCGACCATGGCCAGCTACGTCACCACCGACATGGACGTGGCCTCCATCGTGAGCCTGGCCACGCAGTTCTCGGGCATGGACGTTGACAGCGACGTGTACTCCGGCCAGCTCCCCACCACCTCCGAGTACGTCAACAACACCTGGTACGAGGTCGTCAAAACCAGCGAGTGGGAAGAGATCATGAAGCGCGTGGATGCCGGCGAGACGCCCTACACCGACTCCAGCCAGGACACCACCAGCGGCGTCGCGGGCTCCGTGGGCAAGAGCTACGACTCCAGCAGCAGTGACGGCAGCGACAGCTCGTCGTCGAGCAGCACGAGCGAGACCTACTCGGGCACCGTTGTCGTGCTCAACGCCGGCGCCGCCGACGGCTCGGCCACCAGCGCCTCTAACAACCTCGCTTCGATGGGCTTCACCGCAACCCCCAAGACGGGCGGCTACGTGACGCAGACCTCAACGGTCATCTACAACGGGAGCGACGCCCAGGCAAAGGCGCAGGCGGTGGCGGACAAGCTGGGGATCACCAGCGTCCAGGCAAACGACGGGAGCTACTCCACGGGCGCCGACATCATCGTGGTCCTGGGCAGCGGCTGGAGCTCGAGCGAGTCTGGCTCGGCCTCGTCTGGTTCGAGCTCGTCGGGGTCCGGCTCCGGTTCGAGTTCGGGCGGCAGCTACGGCAGCCATTCGAGCGGCAACTAGCATCACATCTTCGTGCGATACAAGAGAGGGCCGGCGCTGGTTGCGTCGGCCCTCTCCCCTATTGGTTCGTAAATGTGGTTCCGCGCGGAGCGAATGGCCTCCTACACGTTGAAGCGGAAGACCATCACGTCGCCGTCCTGGACCACGTAGTCCTTGCCCTCCATGCGGAGCCTGCCCGCCTCGCGGGCGCCCTGCTCGCCGCCGAGAGACACGTAGTCCTCGTAGCTGATGGTCTCGGCCTTGATGAAGCCCCTCTCGAAATCGGAGTGGATGACGCCGGCCGCCTCGGGTGCCTTGGCACCGATGCGGACCGTCCAGGCCTTGACCTCCTTCTCGCCCGCGGTGAAGAAGCTCTGCAGCCCCAGCAGGCGGTAGGCCGCCTGCGCCAGGGTCTCGAGGCCACTGTGCTCCAGCCCGAGGGAGTCCAGGTACTCGCGGGCCTCCTCGGGGTCGAGATCGGCGAGCTCCGCCTCGACCTCAGCGCAGATGGGGATGGGGTCCTGTCCCGCGACCTGCGCCACGGGCTTGCCAAGGGCGTCCTCGTCCACGTTGGCCACATAGAGGATCGGCTTCATGGTGAGAAGGAAGAGGTCGTGCGCCGCCGCACGCTCGTCGTCGGTCATGTCGAGGTCGGCAGCCCTGTTGCCCTCGTTGAGCCACTCCTGCAGGCGCTTGGCGATAGCGAGGTTGGGGGCCTTCTCCTTGTCGCGCTTGGCCTCCTTCTCCAGCTTGGGGATGGCGCGCTCCAGGGTGCCGAGGTCGGCAAGCACGAGCTCGGTCTGGATGGTGTCGACGTCGGACGCGGGGTCCACCCTGCCGTCCACGTGCACCACGTCGGGGTCGGAGAAGTACCTCACGACCTCGCAGATGGCATCGGTGTTGCGGATGTTGGAGAGGAACTGGTTACCAAGGCCCTCTCCCTCGTTGGCGCCGCGCACCAGGCCTGCGATGTCCACGAACTCGACCGTGGCGGGGACGATGCGGGCGGGGTGCACGATGTCGGCGAGCTTCTGCAGGCGCTCGTCGGGCACGTCCACGATGCCCACGTTGGGATCGATGGTGGCGAAGGGATAGTTCGCCGCCAGCCCGCCCTTGCGGGTGAGCGCGGTAAAGAGGGTCGACTTGCCCACGTTGGGAAGTCCCACGATGCCAATGGAAAGTGCCACGTCCTCAACTCCTGTGTCTTGTGGCGGAGCCTCCGCCGGTCCTACTCGTCGGCCAGGCGCTCTATGGCGTCAAGCCCCTTCTTCAGTGCGCGCTTGCCCTGCTCCTTGGCCTTCTTCAGCGCCTCGCGCTGCGCCTTGGTCTCACGCTCGCGACGCTCCTTCTCCTCGTCGCGAACGACCAGGTCCGCGCTGTCGCACTCCTCCATGTGGAGCGCCCCCTCGGGACAGGCGACCACGCACGCCGCGCAGTTCACGCAGTACGCGGAGGCAACGGAGAAGTGCCCCGACGCGTCCAGGTCGCAGGCGTTTTGGACGCACGCCCGCACGCAGTCGCCGCAGTTGGTGCACTTGGACGAGTCGCACACCGGGACGTCCAGGTGGAAGCCCTTGGCGAGCTTGGGCTGCTGCTGAATAGCCGCGAGCATCACCTTGCGCTTCTGCGTGAGGATGCGCCTGCGGTTAAGCTGCGTCTTGACGCCAACCTCGTGCTCGAGCGAGCGCTGCATCTCGGTGAGCTGCCTCGAGTGCGCACGGATGCGGTTGGCGACCGCCTGGGCACCTGCCAGGGTGGGGTTTGACCGCGTCACGAGCTGTTGTCCCGCCTGCGCCACGTTGCTCATGAACTGGCTGCGCTTGTAGGCGCGGGTCTGCTCGTGGGTCATGGCCGACTCGTCGACCTCCAGGTCCACGGCGCCGCCGCTCAGCTCCTCGGCTTGGCCGATCTGGTCAACGTACGCCTCCTCGCCGGTGGTCGTGCGGCAGCGGTCGCAGATGCCCAGCGGAAGGTACACGCTCAGGTTGTCAAACTCGGTGAGGAGCGCGAACCATGCCTCGTACGGGACGGCGCCAACGCAGGGGAGAAGCACCTCGTTGTCCTTGGGAAGCCTCCCCAGGGCGCGCGTGCACGTTACGTAGCACTTCTCGTATGCCGAGGCGATGCGCGCGACCTTGTCGTAGAGCTGCTGCGACATGATCTTCTGCGCCAGCATGGTCTCGGTGGGGCAGACCATGGTGCAGAGGCCGCACTTGCGGCACGAGTCCATGATCGAGACCGAGGACCCCTGGATGGAGATGGCGTCCACGGGGCACACGTCGAAGCACTTGGAGCACGCGGCATCGCTCTTGGCCGAGACACGCAGGCAGTACACGGAGTTGGGCCGGGGCTTCTCCTTGTAGTCCGCCGGGTTGTACACCTTCACCTGGGATGGGTCGGTCGAAAGCGTGTTGGCGATGCCCCCGAGGGGGTTCTGGATCGCCTGGAAGTCGTTCTGGATGTCGATGAGGTCATCGATCATGTCGCGTCGCTCTGCCAAGGTCCCTCTCCCCTCTTTTGCGCCGCGCGTGCAGCCACCCATTCTACTACGCCTCGCCAGCGGGGCCGCACGTACCCCCGCGGCTTCACGCCCCGCCATACGAGAAGGACCCCGCAGCCCAGATGGGTCACGGGGTCCAACCTGTGCGCGATGGTCTCTCGCTGCGCCTGACGGCTTAGTACATGCCGCCACCCTGGCCGCCGGCAGCGGCCGCACGGGAGATGGCGTCCTCGATGGAGGTGTCCTTGGGCTCGTCCGAGACGGTGGCCTCGGTGATGAGGATCAGGGACGCGACGGACGCGGCGTTCTGGAGCGTGGTGCGGGTGACCTTGACGGGGTCGAGGACGCCCATCTCGATCATGTTGCCCCACTCGCCGTTGGCGGAGTTGAGGCCCTCGCCCTCGGGCAGGGTCTTGATCTTCTCGACCACGACGGAGCCCTCGTAGCCAGCGTTGGAGGCGATGGTCTTCACAGGGGCCTGCAGCGCCTTGCGGACGATGTCGACGCCGATCTTCTCGTCGTTGTCGACGGTCTCGACGCCATCGAGCGCCTTGGCGGCCTCGAGGAACGCCACGCCGCCACCGGCGACGATGCCCTCCTCAACGGCAGCGCGGGTTGCCTGCAGGGCATCCTCGATGCGGTGCTTGATCTCCTTGAGCTCGACCTCGGTGGCCGCGCCGACCTTGATGACCGCGACGCCGCCGGAGAGCTTGGCCATACGCTCGTTGAGCTTCTCCTTGTCGAAGTCGGAGTCGGTGTGCTCGATCTCGCCCTTGATCTGGGCGATGCGCTCCTCGATGGCATCCTTGGCGCCGGCGCCGTCGACGATCGTGGTGTTGTCCTTGGTGATCTTGACGGACTTGGCGCGGCCGAGCATCTCGGCGGTGACGTCGCTGAGCTCGACGCCAAGCTCCTTCATGGCAACCTGACCGCCGGTGAGGATTGCGATGTCCTCGAGCATGCGCTTGCGGCGATCGCCGTAGCCGGGGGCCTTGACGGCCGCGACCTGCAGCGTGCCACGGAGCTTGTTGAGAATCAGGGTTGCCAGGGCCTCGCCGTCAACGTCCTCGGCGATGATCAGCAGCGGTGAGCCGCTCTTCTGGATGGCCTCGAGGACGGGCAGGATGTCCTGGATGTTGCTGATCTTCTGGTCGGTCATCAGGATGTAGGGGTTCTGCAGCTCCGCCGTCATGGTGTCGTTGTTGGTGGCGAAGTACGGGGAGATGTAGCCCTTGTCAAACTGCATGCCCTCGACGGTGTCGATGTCGATGCCAAAGGTGTTGGACTCGTCGACGGTGATGACGCCGTCCTTGCCCACGACCTCCATGGCGTCAGAGATCTTCTGGCCGATCTCGGGATCGCCGGCCGAGATGGTGCCCACGGCGGCAATCTGGTCCTTGGTCGAGACGTCCTGCGCAGAGGACTTCATCTGGTCGACGGCGGCCTTGACTGCCTTGTCGACGCCGCGACGGATGGCGATGGGGTTGGCGCCGGCGGCGACGTTGCGCAGGCCCTCGTTCACGATGACCTGGGCGAGCAGGGTCGCGGTGGTGGTGCCATCACCCACGGTGTCGTTGGTCTTGGTGGCGACCTCCTTCACCAGCTGGGCACCCATGTTCTCGACGGGGTCCTTGAGCTCGATCTCCTTGGCCACGGAGACGCCGTCGTTGGTGATGGTGGGGGCGCCGTAGGAGCGCTCGAGCGCCACGTAGCGGCCCTTGGGGCCGAGGGTGGTGGTCACGGCGTCGGCAAGCGTGTTAACGCCCTTGGCCAGCTTGGCGCGGGCGTCGGTGCCAAAAGTAATGTCCTTAGCCATTGTCTGCTTCCTCCAAATGGGTACGCGAGGTACCTATATCCAATAACCTTGCTTACTCGGCAATGATCGCGTAGATGTCGTCGGCACGGAGGAGCAGGTAGGTCTCCCCGTCGATCTTGACCTCGTTGCCACCGAACTTGCCGTAGTACACCTGGTCGCCAACCTTGACGTCGGGGGCAACGCGCTCGCCCTTGTCGTTGAGCTTGCCGGCGCCGACGGCGATAACCTCGCCGCGCTGCGGCTTCTCCTGGGCACCCGAGGAGATGTACAGGCCGGTAGAGGTCTTCTCCTCCTTGGGGGCGGGCTTGACGAGGACTCGATCGCCCAGTGGCTTCAGTGTCATAGGTAAGTACCTCCTTCTGGGGCACCACGCTGGTGCCTGATTTCGCAGGACGGGGCTTGCGCCCCGCTCGCTCAGCCAACGTTGTGAATATTACCCAGAACGAAGGACTTAAACAACGGGAGAGAAAAAATCTTAGTCGTTCAAGTTAGATTTTCTCACCCATCCCCTAGTAGAGAAGATGAGCGTCTGCGTTGCATCCCCGTGGGGGTGAAACAACCCTACAGGTCCTCCAGCTCGCTGAGCCAGAGCGTGGCACAGGCGTCAGACGGCATGCGGAGGTCGCCGCGCGGCGACACGGCGACCGAGCCCACCTTGGGGCCGTCGGGCAGGCAGCTGCGCTTGAACTGCTGGGAGAAGAAGCGGCGGTAGAACGTCTTGAGCCACCGCAGGATCGTCTGGTCGTCGTACTTCTCGCCCAGGGCATGGCGGGCCAGACGGTACACCTTGCGGGGAGGGAAGCCGCGGCGCAGCACCTGGTAGAGGAAGAAGTCGTGCAGCTCGTAGGGGCCAACGAGGTCCTCGGTGCGCTGCGAGATGGTGCCGTCCCCCGTCGCGGGGAGGAGCTCGGGCGAGACGGGCGTGTCGAGGACGTCGCCCAGCACCTCTGCGAGCTCGGGGGAGTCGGTGGTGTCCGCGACATAGCGCACGAGGTGGCGCACCAGCGTCTTGGGCACGCCCGCGTTGACCCCGTACATCGACATGTGGTCGGCGTTGTAGGTTGCCCAGCCCAGCGCGAGCTCGGAGAGGTCGCCCGTTCCCACGACGAGCCCGCCTGCCTGGTTGGCGAGGTCCATGAGGATCTGGGTCCTCTCGCGCGCCTGTGCGTTCTCGTACGTCACGGAGTGGTCGCGCTCGTCGTGGCCGATGTCCGCAAAGTGCTGCCTCACGGCGGCGGCGATGGGCACCTCGCGCAGCGTGGCCCCCAGGGCGTCCGCCAGCACGGTTGCGTTGCCATGCGTGCGGTCCGTGGTGCCAAAGCCCGGCATGGTCACCGCGAGGATGCCCGTATGGTCCATCCCCAGCACGTCGAAGGCGCGGGCGCAGACCAGGAGGGCAAGCGTGGAGTCGAGCCCGCCCGAGACGCCGATCACCACGCACTGCGAGCCGGTGTGACGCAGGCGCTTGGCGAGGCCGAAGGTCTGGATCGAGAGCACGTCCTCGCACCTCTCCTCCCTGCGGGCGACGTCCGAGGGAACGAAGGGATGCGGGTCGACGAACCTGGTGAGGTCGGTCTGCTCCACCTGCAGGTCAAAGGGCACGACCACGTGGCCGGACTCCTCCGGCGAGGCATCCACCGCAAAGGTCGAGAGGCGCCGGCGCTCCGCGGCGAGCATCCTCACGTCGACCTCGCTCGTGGCGCTCCCCGCCCCAAAGGGACGCCCCTCCGCCAGAAGCGCGCCATTCTCGGCCACCATGTCGTGGCCCGAGAACACGAGGTCCTGCGTGGACTCGCCCCACCCGGCACTCACGTACACGTAGCCGCAGGCAAGGCGCCCGCTCTGCCCCACCACGAGGGAGCGGCGGTAGTCTGCCTTGCCCACGATGGCGTTGGACGCGGAGAGGTTGCACACCAGCGTCGCCCCTGCCATCGCATGACGGGTCGAGGGCGGGTTGGCGACCCAAAGGTCCTCGCACACCTCGGCGGCGACCACGAGCTCGGGGAGCTGACGGCAGGCGAGGAGGAGGTCGGCCCCAAACGGCACGTCCGTCTCCCCCGCAAACGACACCCGCACGCAGCGCGAGGGGCCGGGCGAGAAGTGACGCGCCTCGTAGAACTCGTTGTAGTTGGGGATGCGCTGCTTGGGCACGATGCCCAGGACCCTGCCGCCGCAGAGGGCGACCGCGCAGTTGTAGAGCTTGGAGGCGACGCGCACCGGGGCGCCCGCCAGCACGAGGGCGTCGTAGGGGGCACAGCGGCGCGCGAGCTCGGCGACGCCGCGCTCGGAGGCGTCGAGCAGCTCGTCCTGCCACAGGAGGTCCTCGCAGGTGTAGCCGCACACCGCAAGCTCGGGGAGGGCCACGACCTTGGCGCCGTCGATGGCGCAGGCGTGCCTCACCGCCTTGGCGCAGGCGTCCACGTTAAAGGCCACGTCGGCGACCCTGACCTCGGGCGTGCGCGCTGCGACCTTGACGAATCCGTCTTGCATGGCTCCTCCTTAGCTGGGCGACGACTGCAATCATATGCCAGCGAGAGGGGCGCGGGCACCCCCGCCCGGCTATCGCTCCCAGGCCAGGGCGCCGCCGACGTACGTTGCGACCGCCTGGACGTCCCCCAGCCGCTCGGCGGGGGTGGACATGAGGTCGTGGTCGAACACCGCGAGGTCGGCCAGCATGCCCGGCGCGACCGTGCCCAGCTCGTCGGCGCGCCCGGCGACCACGGCGCTCCCCCGCGTGTACGCGTCGATTGCGACGTCCATGGGGATGCGCTCGCTGGGCAGCCAACCCCCGCGCGGCTCCCCCGTGCGCGGGTCCTCGCGCGTGACGGCGCAGCCCAGCACCTCCATGGAGAGCGGGTCCACGCAGGGCGAGTCGGTCCCAAACGCCATGGTCACGCCCGCCTTGCGATAGCTCGCGAAGGGCCACATCAGGCTTGCACGCTCCGGTCCCAGGTCGCGGTCGGGCTGCGTCACGTCGATCACGATGTGCTGCGGCTGGACCGACGCCACCAGATGGGCGTCGCGGAGCGCCTCGACGTCGCCAGGGAGCAGGTTCTCGAGGTGCTCCAGCGAGTTGGCGCCCTGGCGGGGGGCTCCGTAGCGCTCGTACGCCTCCCTGAAGATGCCGATCGCCGTGTGGATGGCGCGGTCGCCGATGGTATGGATGCGAACGGCTATGCCGCGGCTCGCCGCACCCAGCACCAGCTCGCGCATGCGCTCTGGGTCGACCGTGGGCCTGCCGCAGTCGCCGGGGAAGTACGGGTTGGCGTAGGGCTCCGTGAGCCAGGCCGTATGCGCGCTCGAGACGCCATCGAAGAACTGCTTCATGCCCGGGGCGCGCAGGACCGGCCCCGTAAGGCGCGCCTGGAGCGACTGAATGCGATCGAAGTTCCCCACGAGCTGCGGAAACATGTTCACGCGCATGGGAAGCCTGCCGTCTGCCAGCAGACCCTCGTACACGTCCTCCCTCACGTTGTCCGCCCCGGGGGCGGCGGAGAGGGCCATGTCGCAGACGCTCGTGACGCCCTGGGCGAGCATGCGCTGGAAGTAGTCGCCGTAGATGGACAGGAGCTCCCCGCGAGGTATCTGCGAGAACACCCGTGCGGTGTAGACCATGCCCGCCGCCTCGCGGAGCACGCCGGTGAGACGCCCGTTGGCGTCGCGGTCGAAGATGCCTCCCGCCGGCGGCTCCGCATCCTCCGCGATGCCCAGGGCGCGGAGACCGGCAGTGTTGAGCCAGAGGGTGTGGAGGTCGCCGGAGCACATCGCGACCGGCCGCTCGGGGAACGCGGCGTCCAGCGAGTCGCGGGTGGGGGGCACGGCGGGGTCCCAGAGAGCCGAGCGCCAGCCCTGGGAGATGAGCCAGCCGTCGCCGGGATGCGCGAGCGCGAAGGCACGGAGCCTCTCCACGCAGTCCGCCTCGCTTGTGCCGGGATAGCGGTCCGCGAGCGACGAGGGGAAGAGCGCCGTGTGAAGCACGTGCTGGTGGGCGTCGTGAAAGCCGGGGGAGACGAACGCATCACCATAGTCGTGGTACGAGTTCGCCGCCGCCCGATCACCTGTGCCCCTGGGGACGACCTCCCTTACCCTGTCTCCCTCAATCACGATGTCAGCCGGAACGTCGGGGTGGTCGATGTCGAGGTAGACGTGCTTGGAGCTGACAATGGAACGTGCCATTTGCGGCTTCCTTCCATGATCGGTTGCGTGCCCCCACTATAAGGCCGAATCGCACCCAAGCGAGAGGGGCGCGGACTCAATCGCCCGCGCCCCCTGTAACTACTTCTCCTTGGTGTCCTCCAGATACCGGGAGAGGAACTCCCGGGTCCTCGGATGCTTGGGAGAGGTGAACATCTGCTTGGGAGAGCCCTCCTCGGCGATGACGCCCTGATCCATGAAGACGACCTTGTCGGAGACGTTCTTCGCGAAGTCCATCTCGTGCGTGACGACCACCATGGTCATCCCGTCCTTGGCGAGGTCGCGCATCACGCCCAGGACCTCGCCCACGATCTCGGGGTCGAGGGCGCTCGTGGGCTCGTCAAACAGCATGAGGTCCGGCCTCATGCACAGGGCGCGGGCTATGGCGACGCGCTGCTTCTGACCACCCGAGAGCGTGTTGACATCCGCCTTGGCGAACTCCTCCAGCCCCACTGATCTCAGGTGCCCCATCGCAACCGATTCCGCCTCGGCCTTGTCCATCTTCTTCAGGGTTACGGGGGCAAGCGTGCAGTTGTCGAGGACGTTCATGTTGTTGAACAGGTTGAATCCCTGAAACACCATGCCGATCTTCTCTCGCAGCTTGTTCACATCGACGTGCTGGGCGGCAAGGTCCTTGCCATGAAACCAGACGTGCCCGGCGTCGGGGATCTCCAGGAGGTTGATGCACCGGAGCAGGGTCGACTTTCCCGAACCCGAGGCCCCGATGATGGTGACGACCTCCCCCGGCATGACGGTGAAGTCGATGTCCTTCAGGACGACGTGGCTGCCAAAGGACTTCCTGAGCCCCTCGACCTTGATGACCGGCTCCGACGTGCTGGCATGCTCTTCGTTTGCGCTCTTCATCTGTTCGTCTCCTTAGTGCTCCGCCTCGGCAGACGGGATGGTGGTGTCGGAGGTGCCCATGACCGGGCCGCTCTTCACGTCGAGGCGCTTGGCAAACATCGAGAGCAGCTTGGAGGCGACCATGGTGAGGATGAGGTAGAACACGGCAGCGACCATGTAGGTCTCGGTCTGACGGTAGTAGATGCCCGCGACGGTAGTCGTGGCAAACATGAGGTCGAACACGCCGATGACGGAGAGGACCGAGGAGTCCTTGATGTTGATGACGAGCTCGTTCGAGAGGCCGGGAATCGAGTACTTAATACCCTGCGGGAACACGACCTTGGTCATTGCCTGCCATTGCGAGAGGCCCAGGGACCTTGCCGCTTCGGCCTGGCCCTTGTCCACCGACTCGATGCCGCCGCGCAGCACCTCCATCATGTAGGCGGTGGAGTTGAGGGAGATGGTGACGAGACCCGCGATGAACGTGGACCAAATGCCATTGACCTGGGTGACGGACATCCCCGAGCCCTTGAACATGCCGAACCCGGCGAAGTAGATGATGCCCGCCTGGACCATCATGGGCGTGCCGCGGACCACGGCGCTGTACACCTTGGCAAATCCCGAGCCTATCACCTTGAGAAAGCGCACGAGGTCGTTGTCGGGACGATCGATCCTCTGGATGCGCAGGAACACCAGCAGCAGGGCGAGGAAGAAGGCGATGAGCGTGCCGAACACGGCGAGCTCGATGGTGGTCGCGATGCCGGTCGCGAAGATCTGCCTTCCCTCGTAGAGCATGTAGATGGCACTGGAGAGCGAGTCCTTGGGGTTGGAGTTCGAGGCGATTGCCGAAGACGTTATCGCGAAGAGGCCCATGACCCCACGATCGACGAACAGAACGATTGCAAACGCCCAGACGAAATATGAGAGGATTCTCTCGACCTTGCGGAAGCCCGGGCGGACGAACGGCGAGACAACGGCGTAATCCCTCCACCGCGCCAGCTTGTTGACGAGCGCCACGAGCGAGAGCACCACCCAGGCTGCGAGGAAGTAATACATGAGCACCTCTACCGCATACGCATGGGCGAGGAAACTCATCGAGGAGCGCGGCTGGCTCGAGAGCAGCATGCCAAACAGCGCCACGACGCTTGTTCCCAGGAACACGTAGCGATGGTCGGCGAGAAGGAAGCTCGCGACCCTGCCGTTGCCAGCCTTCGCCCTCTGGCTTGAGTTGTCTGATTCTGAGGTCATCTGAATCCTCCGGATTGTCGTCCTCTTCGAACGAAGAACGTGCCCGCGCCGTCGTGGCGCGGACACGTGGTTTCTGGCGATGCCAGCCTCCCCCCGCCTATGGGGCTACTCGGGCTGCCTGTCCATGCAGTCGGTCCAAATCTTCTTGCGCTCGTCGTCCGAGACCGCCTTGATCGCGGCGTTAACCTTCTCCATGACGGCGTCCTGCCCCTTGGCCAGGCCGGCGTTGTCGGGGTTGGTGGCGTCCTTGAAGCCCTTGCCGTCGGCAAGCTTCACCTCCATGAGGTCGCTGTACTGCTTGAGCAGGCCCGAGACGGAGAGCGACGAGAACGTTATGGCGTCAGCGGTGCCGTTCTCGAGGTGGTCCACCACGTTGGGAACCGTCGAGACCGGGGTGAGGTGGTTGACGCTCGGGATCTGGTCGATCACGTCGTCGTAGAGGGTGTCCTTTTGGCCGAGGACGGATGCGCCCGAGAAGTCGTCGAGGCTGGTCGCGGACGCGTACTTGGAGTCCTTCTTGACCACGATCGTCACGCCGTCCTCGAGGTACGGGTCGGAGAAGTCGATGGACTGGGCGCGCTCGGCGGTCTTGGACATGCCGGCGCAGATGATGTCGATCTGGCCGTTGTTGAGGGCGTCAATGAGGCCGGTGAAGCTCATCTTCACGGCAACGGGCTCCATGTTGAGTGCCTTCGCGATCTTCTTGGCAATCTGTACGTCGTAGCCGTCCGCATAGGCCCCGTCGACGTTCTCGATGGGAATCGTGGTGTCGGACTCGGAGGAAGCCTGCCAGTTGTAAGGGGCGTACGCCGCCTCCATGCCAACGCGCATGGTCTTGCCGTCTCCCAGCACGCCGCTTCCGGCGTTACTGTCCGAGCTGGAGTCGGAAGAGCCCGTGGAGCTCGAGGAGGTTCCCTGTGCGGCGGGACCGCAGGCGGTGAGGAAGCTGGCGCCCGCGACGCTGAAGGCCGTCAGGCCAGAGAGCTTGAGGAATCCGCGGCGAGAGAGCTCGCTGCCCGTTGATGACGAAGATTGACCGTTCGTGTGATTGTTCGTGTTACCTGCCATGCGAATCCTCTTTCCTACAAAAAACTCTCTGGTATCCCTTCTGCGCGCGCAACCGGAGGGGACCCATTCCCCTCCCCCTTGCAACCAAATGCGAGAAAGTCCCGCGCGACGAGAACCCAGTGTAGGCGTTTGTGGGGCTATGGTTCATCTTCTCTTGTCAACGAAATGTTTTATTAATCGGGTTTATTCGTCTTTCCTTTCTTGTTTTCGAATTTATTTGCCATGTTTTTCACATTTATGAGAATTTAGGCCAAATGCGGCTCAGATATGCCATCGGTCTCCTCCCGGGAGCGGAAGGAGACCGATTCGGTGGATGGCACGCTCGACACCCTACTTGTTGGGCCACTCGCCGGAGACGACCGGAGCCAGGTCGCTCGACCAGCAGCCAAGATGGGCATTTGGATTGGCGTCGAGCGAGAGGTCCGCAAGAACGCCGGCACGATAGTTCCTGAGCGCAACGACCGCGATCATCGCCCCATTGTCGCCGCAGACCACCATGGGCGGCACGGTCACCCTCACGCCCATGCGCCCGAACCTCTTGCGATAGGCCTCGCGGAGCTGAGGGTTAGCCGCCACGCCGCCGCCAACGCAGAAGTCGGAGACGCCCGTCTCCTCCACCGCGGTCACCGCCTTCGCAACCTGCACGTCGATCACCGCCGCCTCGAAGGAGGCCGCGAGGTCGGGCAGGTTGATGGGCCGTCCCGCCCGGTTCTCGCCCTCGATGTACGTGATCACTGCGGTCTTGAGGCCGGAGAGCGAGAAGCTGTAGTCGTGGCTGTGCATCATCGCGCGGGGGAAGTGGATTGCCTTCTTGTTCCCCCTTGCGGCGAGCTTGGAGATGACCGGACCGCCGGGATAGCCCAGTCCGAGGGCCTTCGCGACCTTGTCAAACGCCTCCCCCACCGCGTCGTCGATCGTGGCCCCCAGAACCTGGTAGTCTCCCCAGCCCCTCACGTGGACGAGCATCGTGTTGCCGCCCGAGACCAGGCTGGCGACGAACGGCGGCTGCAGGTCGGGGGTCTGGAAGAGGTTTGCCATGAGGTGCCCCTCCAGGTGGTTGACCGGTGTGAGGGGCAGCCCCGTGGAGGCGCACAGCCCCTTGGCAAACGCGACGCCCACCACGAGGGCGCCCACGAGGCCGGGACCCGCCGTCACGCCGACGCACGAGAGGTCAGAGGGGGCAAGCGTGTCCACCCCAAGGTGAGCCCCCGCCTGGGCCATGACCTCCTCGTACACGCCCACGATGGCCTCGACGTGCTTTCGGCTCGCGATCTCGGGGACGACGCCGCCAAAGCGCGCGTGGAAGTCCACCGAGGTCGCCACCACGTTTGCGCAGATCTCGCCCCTGCCGTCGATGACCGCCATGGCAGTCTCGTCGCAGGAGGACTCGATGGAGAGGACGAGGGGACCCGCCGCCTTGATCGCGTCTCGCTCCGCCTGGCTCCGGGGGCGCGGGACGATGGGCCAGGGGCGTATGGAGGCGTGGGGCTCGACGTGCTCCAAGGCAAGCCCCTCGGACGCGCGCAGGGGGAGGTCGGCTCGCATCACGAGCGCGTCGTCCCCCTTGCCGTAGTAGTCCGGCCTCATCCCGACCCGCCTGAAGCCAAGCCCCTCGTAGAGGGCGCGGGCGGGCGCGTTGCCCTCCGAGACCTCGAGAGACACGGTCGAGGCCCCCAGCGTCTGGCCGTCATATGCGATGCGGGAGAGGAGCCTCGTGGCAATCCCCTGGCGGCGACGGCTTGGGGAGACGACCACCTCGCTCACCTCGAAGTCCGAGCCGGCGAGCATGCCCCCCGCGAACGCGATCACCTCTCCCTGGTCGTGGGCGACCCACCAGCTGCGCTGCGGCTGCGACAGCTCGTCGTAGAACATCCCCTCGGTCCAGGGCGTGTGGCCGGCGGACGCGTAGGCCTCCGCCTCGAGGGCGGCAACGGCGGGAAGGTCGTTCACCGACATCGGCCGCAGCTGCAGGTGCCGGTCGGCGAGCGCATCCGCGACGCCCGTGACCTCCACGCTGGCGGGCTCGCTCATGCCCAGCCTCTTGCGCTCGTTCTCCTCGGCATCCGAGAGCCTCGTGTACACGGGCAGCACCAGGGCGGGGTCACCGTCCCCCACGGGCGGCTGCCAGTCGGGCGCCTCCGCGGACCTCACGAGTCCCTCCGAGCCGGGGTGCCACAGGCGCTCCTCCGCAAAGTGGTCAAACCCCGCCGCTTCGAAGCGGTCACGGTACTTCTTGAGGCCGTCACCGGCGAGGAGGAGGGATGCGGAGTCCGCCCGCGCGCGCAGCGACTCCACCGCGGCGCCAGCCTTCAGCACGACCTCCGCCTCGAACTCCCTATGCGCCCCCGCATCGTCCACGCGATACACGCCGGGATACACCTCGCCGCGCATGGCGTCTCCGATGACGGCGAGCCTGCCGCGGTAGCCGTCCTTCCAGACGCCCCAGGCGACCGAGTCGAGCGTCGAGCCCCCGCGGAGCGGGCAGCCGATGCCGCAGGAGATGCCCTTGGCCGTGGCGATGCCTATGCGCACCCCGGTGAACGATCCGGGGCCACGGCCCACGAGCACCTCGTCCACGTCGGACATCGAGAGGCCCGCCCGCCCCAGGCAGTCGAGGGCGGTCTGCGCCAGCTCGACGTTTGCCTGCCGACGGCAGAGGTGGTCTCCACTCGCGAGCATCTCGATGTGCCCGTCACGCACGCGGGCGACCCCGCACGCGAGCATGTCCGTCGAGGTGTCGATGGCCAGGATGGTCCTCTCGTCCGCCCCGTTTGCGCTCTGGCTGGTTGTCTGGGTCATCTCTGCGCCCCTTCTCGACGTCTGGGAGCCAACCCATCCAGTCTAGCGCCTGGCGGCCACCACCGCGTCCAGGGCGTTGACCAGCTCCTCGCCACGCCGGTCGTGCGTTTGAAACCTGATGCGCCGAGGCGGCTCCACCCCCGCGCCCACCTCGCCGTCCAGGCGGGAGAGAAACACGTCCACGCGCTCGTCCCCTATCTGCTCGGCAAACTGCTCGCCCCACTCGATGACGCAGGGGCCGTCGGAGCCGAGGACATCGAAGAGCCCCGTGTCGTCCAGCTGGTCCGGGTCGTCGAGGCGATAGAGGTCAAAGTGATAGAGAGGCAGCTCGGAGCCCTGGTAGACCATCTCGATGGTGAAGGTGGGACTCGTGACGTCGTCCGCCACGCCCATCCCCCGCGCGATGCCCTTGGTGAGCTGGGTCTTGCCCGCACCCAGGTCCCCCGTGAGGACCAGCACGTCACCCTCCCCGAGTAGGGTGCCCAGGACCTCCCCGAGCGCGATGGTCGATTCGCGGTCGCGGGAGAGGTACGTCCCGCGCGCCTCGATGCTAGGTAGCGTTCCCATCGCCTACGCCTCCCTGGGATGGTCTTGGAGCCATTGGCCGAGCAGGCGGAAGTCGTCGTCCAGGTACTGCTGCCACTCCCTGTGGTAGAGGGCAGCGGCGGGATGGAACACCGGGAGCACGTAGAAGTGCCCCGTCTGGTGGAAGCGACCACGCAGGGTCGTGATGCCCTGGTCGGTGCGGAGCACGAAGTGCGCGGCAAAGTTGCCCAGGCACACGATCACGTCGGGCCAGATGGACCTGATCTGCTCGCGCAGGAACGGCGAGCACGCCTCTATCTCCTCGGGCCGCGGGTTGCGGTTTCCCGGTGGGCGGCACTTCACCACGTTGGCGATGTAGACCTCCTCGCGCTTGAGGCCCGCGAGCCCCAGGAGCTGGTCCAGGTTCTTCCCCGCGGCCCCCACGAAGGGCTCTCCCTGCAGGTCCTCGTTCTTGCCGGGACCCTCGCCCACGAACATCACCCGCGCGTGCGGGTCGCCGACGCCAAAGACGATGTTGTTCCTCGTCTCCCACAGCGGGCACAGCTCGCAGTTGCCCAGGGTGGCTCGAACCTCCTCCAGGGTCACCTCGCGCGGCCCCTGGTGCTCGTGGCCGGGAATGTGCATCACCGACATGGCCAACCTCCTACACAAACACGCGGTCCAGGCGCATGCTGCCAAAGTTGCAGGTGACCTCGTAGTTGATGGTGTCGCGGCGCCTCGCGATCTCGTCCGCCGTGATCTCCTCGTCGCCGTCGCGGCCCATGACCGTGACCAGGTCGCCCACCTTCACCTCCTGGGTCTGGCGGTAGGCGCGCATGTTGGGGTCGACCGCGAACATGAACTGGTCCATGCAGATGCGACCGACCTGGCGGGTCCTGGAGCCGTTCACGATCACGTCCATGTTGTTGGAGAGGGAGCGGGCGAGACCATCCGCGTACCCAATGGGGACGGTGGCAATCTGGGTGTTGGGCCGCGGGATGCGATAGGTCATCCCGTATCCCACGCCCTCGCCCACGCCGGGGGTGGCAACGCGCATGACGCGGGCGCGCACGCTCATCGCGGGGGTCAGGGCAATGCGCGGCGCGGTCGTCTCGGACGGCTGCAGGCCGTAGAGGCCGATGCCCACGCGGCACATGTCGTTGTGGAGCTCGGGGTGCAGCACGGTGCCCGGGGTGTTGTCGCAGTGCACGAGGCCGACCTCGTACCCGGCATCGCGCAGCGCGCCCACGGAGTCCATGAATCGCTTGCTCTGCTGCTTGAAGTCCCAGTCGCCGATCACGTCAGCGGTCGCGAAGTGTGTGAAGGTGCCCGCGCATTCGAGGCCACGATGGAAGTCGATCACGCGCCTGAACTCCACGACGTCCTGGGGCATGACGCCTATGCGGCTCATCCCCGTGTCGATGGCCAGGTGATACTTGCCCACCTTGTTGGCGGCCACGGCCCTCTCGCCGTAGGCAAGCGCGAACTCCGTATCGTACACGGCGGGGATGATGTCGTACTCCAGGAGGGTGTCCAGCGCCTCGAGCGGGCACTCGTTGAGCATCAGGATGGGCCACTCGATGCCCGCCTTGCGGAGCTCGACGCCCTCCTTGACCGTGGCGACCGCAAATTGGTCGGCCCCGGCGGAGTGCATGACCTTGGTGCACTCGACCGCGCCGTGGCCGTAGGCATCCGCCTTGACCGCACACATCATCTGGACGCCAGGGGCAAGGAGCGACTTGAACGCCCTGGTGTTCTTGCGAATCGCGTTGAGGTCGACCTCTATCCAGGCCCACCTGTCCGCGGGATTCTTGAAGCTCGGCATCGATCCTCCTCGGTCGCTACTCGTCACCCTTGCCATCCGCATCGTCTTCGCGCCTTCCCTCGCGACCCGACTTCGCCGCGTCGGGAAACGCGACCTCCTCCTCAAAGGCGTCCTCGGCAAGCCCCAGCGCGTCGATGATGTCGCGCGCCATGACCCCCCGGGAGCCGTAGCGCTCCGCGGCGATGGTCCCGGCATAGCCGTGCATCTCGCATGCCATGGCCGCCAGGAGCGGCAGGTCCTCGTTCTCGACCCCGGTGCGGGCGAGAAGCGCCGCCATGACGCCGCCCAGGACGTCCCCCGAGCCAGCTGTGGCTAGCGCCGCGGGGCCCGGCTTGGGGAGGATCGCCACGTCCACGCTCACGCACGCCGTGGCAGAGCCCTTGGCGACCACGCACACCTCGCTGCCGCCATCGGACCACACGATGCGCCTCGCCGCCTCCATCGCAGACGTGAGCGAGGTGGGCGGGGTGTCCTGCAGGCCGACGAGACGCGCCAGCTCCATGCGGTGCGGGGTCATGATCAGGGGTGCGTCTCGACGGAGCAGCTCGGGGAAGTCGTCCACGCGGTTGGAGGTCAGACGAGAGATGCAGTTGAGGCCATCCGCGTCGACCACCAGCGGGCGCTTGCCCGCGAGCAGGGTCGACACGATCCCGACGGTCCCCGAGGTCACCCGCATGCCCGGCCCCACGAGGGTCGCGGAGCGCTTCTCCGCCAGCTCGGCGACGAGGTCCGCCGCCTTGAGGGAGAAGGTCCCGTCCGCCTCGCAGGGAAGCGCGACCACCGGGATCTCGAGCATCTGCGACTGCACGATGGGCGCGATCTGCGCGGGCACCGCGAGCGTGACGTAACCCGCCCCCGCGCGCGCCGCCGCCATAGCCGCCATCATCGGGGCTCCGGGGAAGCGGGAGGATCCGCCAACCACCAGCACCGACCCGCGGGTGAACTTATCCACCGCGTTTGAGGGGGGCTCCAGGAGGTCCACGTAGTCGTCCAGGTCGGCACGCCATGCCACGGGGTCCGCCTCGCGCACCAGGCGCTCGGTCTGCTCGGCGAGGGGGGCCACCACGATTGCGCCGCAGGCGTCGCGCCCGCGGTCGGAGAGGAGCCCCGGCTTGAGCGACAGCATGGTCACCGTGAGGTCGGCGACCACGTACTTGCCGCTGGCAAGCCCGGTCTGGGCGGAGAGCCCGGACGGGACGTCGACCGCAATGACGTGGGAGCCCGAGGCGTTGACGCTGTCGATCCAGATGTCGAACGGGGCGCGGGGCTCGCCGTGGAAGCCCGTGCCCAGCATGGCGTCGACTACCACGTCCGACCCCATGAGCAGGACGTCGAGGGTCTCGCGCGGGGGGCCCACCACGACCTTGACGCCGCTGTCCTGCGCGCTCTTCGCGACGACCCTCGCGATGTCGCCCCTGAGATCGTCTGGCTCGACGGGCGTCACCACCGTGACGTCGAACCCCTTGCCATGCAGGTTCTCGGCCGCAACCCAGCCGTCTCCGCCGTTGTTGCCAAGGCCCGTGAGCACCGTGACGGTATCGACGCCCTCCATGCGCGCAACCTCGCTCGCCGCGGCCGCACCGGCTCGGTGCATGAGCTCGGAGACGCTCACGCCCACCTCGGTGAGCGCCGCCTCCACGCGTCGGACGTCCTCCACGTTAAGTACTGGCTGCATCTGTTGGAGTCACTCCCCCGTCTCGTCGGTCGCGCTCCCGTCGGAGGGACCCTCTGTCCCGCCCTCGAGCGTGTCCGCTATTCCATCCTGAAGCATCTCGAGCTCGTCGATCACCGACCGCGCCCGCTTGAACGAAGCCTGCATCTCCTGGGCGGGGGTGGGCGTCTCGTCCACCTTGGGACGCACGGCGTCCGTCACCGCGACGGCATTGGCGACCGCGACCTCGCGCGTGAGGGAGAGCGAGAGGGCGACCTCCCTCACCCCCTGCTCCCGGGCGACCTCCGCCGCCCGGCCCTCGAGGACGGCCGAGGGGCGCCCGTGCTCGCCCCTCGACACCCAGACGTCCTTGAGGCCGATCCCGTTTCCAAACCCCGTCCCCAGCGCCTTGAGGACCGCCTCCCTCGCGGCGAAGCGCGCCGCATAGTGCTCGGCGGGACGCGCCGTCGACTCGCAGTAGAGGCGCTCCTCCTCCGTGAACGCGCGACGGGCGAGGTTGGGGTGGCGCTCGAGGGCACGCCTCATGCGCTCGATCTCGAGCATGTCCACCCCTATGCCGGCAAGCTCCACGTTGCCTACTCCACCGTCACGGACTTGGCGAGGTTGCGGGGCTTGTCCACGTCGCAGCCGCGGGCGATCGCGACGTAGCGCGCGAGCATCTGCAGGTGCACGATGGCGACGATGGGCACCAGGTACTCCTCGGGGACGGGCGGGATCCAAAGCACGTTGTCGCAGAGCTTGGCGATCTTCTCGTCGCCGTCCGTCGCGACCGCGATGCAGGTCGCGCCGCGCGCGATGACCTCCTGGATGTTGGAGACCGTCTTGTCGTGAACGTGGTCGGCGGGCACGATGGCAACCACCGGGAACCCGGGCTCGAGCAGGGCGATGGGGCCATGCTTCATCTCGCCGGCGGGGTACGCCTCGGCGTGCAGGTAGCTGACCTCCTTGAGCTTGAGCGCGCCCTCGTAGGCAGTGGTGGAGTTGACGCCGCGGCCCAGGAACAGCGCGGAATGGGCGCTCCTGAACAGGCGGGACGCCTCCTGGTCCTGCCACCTGCGCGAGATGACCTCCCTGATGAGGGCGGGCATCGCCTGCAGGTTGCGGAAGTGCCTCTCCACCTCCGTCTGGTCCATCTGGCCGTTGGCCAGCGCAAGCCTGAGCGCGAGGAGGCAGCACGCCACCATCTGGGCGGTGTAGGCCTTGGTCGAGCACACGCAGATCTCGGGACCGGCCTGCACGTAGAGGGTGCCGTCGCTCTCGCGCGCGGCGGTGGAGCCCAGGACGTTGGTCACCGCGAACACCTTGCAGCCAAGCCCCCTCATCCTGCGGGCCGCGGTGAGCGTGTCTGCCGTCTCGCCCGACTGCGTGACGATGACGCAGAGGGTGTGGTCGGTGACGAGGGGCTCCTTGTAGTTGAGCTCTGAGGCGTACTCGCAGAAGACGGGGATCTTTGCCCAGTCCTCGATCATCGCGCGGGCGATGAGGCACACGTGGTAGGAGGTGCCGCAGGCCACGAGGTAGATGCAGTCGACGGATGCCAGCTCCTCGGCGGTCATGTTGAGCTCGTCCATCTCGATGCCGTGCTCGCCCAGGCGGTCGTGGAGGAGACGCTCGATGGCCTCGGGCTGCTCGTTGATCTCCTTGGCCATGAAGTCGGGATAGCCGCCCAGGGTCGCCGCGGAGGCGTCCCAGTCGATGTCCAGGGTCGAGGGGTGCTCGACCACGCTGCCGTCGGCGTCATACACGACCACGCCGCCGTCCTGGGAGAGGCGCGCGAACTGGTCGTCGTCGAGCTGGATGACGTGGGAGGTCACGGTTGCGAGAGGAGTCACATCGGAGGCGGCGTAGGCACCGTCCGGCGTGGAGGCCACGACGAGCGGGGAGCCCTTGCGCGCGACGACGACCTGCCCGGGGGCGTCCGCGCACACCACGGCGAGTGCCCAGGTCCCCTGGAGCCTCTTGCACGCGTAGCGCACGGCGCTCACGAGGTCACCCTTCGCGGGCCCGTTCCAGGCGTCCTCGACCAGGTGGGCGATGACCTCGGAGTCGGTGTCGCTCCTCAGCGTGTGGCCGGAGCGGGCGAGATAGGCGCGCAGCTCCTGGAAGTTCTCGATGATGCCGTTGTGGACGATGGCGATGCGGCCGCTGCAATCCAGGTGGGGGTGAGCGTTCCTGTCGGTCGGGGCGCCGTGCGTGGCCCAACGCGTGTGCGCGATGCCGGTGTTGCCCACCAGGTTGGCGGTGCGGCACCTCTCCACCAGGGCGGCAACCCTGCCGGCGCACTTCACGCCGTGCAGCTCGCCGTCACCGGAGAGGACGTCGATCCCCGCCGAGTCATAGCCGCGGTACTCAAGGGCGGCAAGGCCGGCGAGCAGGTAGTCCTGCGCCTGCTTCTTTCCCGTGTAGCCAACGATTCCACACATGTGTCAGTCTCCTCCGGTCGTCACGGTCTCTCGTCACTCCTGTGAATTCTATCGCGGGGGCTATGCCCTGAAGGGCTCGAGCGCCTTGATCACGATGTCGTCCGCCTGGCGGCAGAGCTCCTTCTCGGGCGCCTCGGCGAGGACGCGCACCAGGGGCTCGGTCCCGCTCGCCCTCACGAGCACCCTGCCGTTGCCGGCGAGGAATCCCTCGGCCTCCTTGACCGCGTCGAGCACGGGCTGGGCGGCCATCGCGGCCTCCTTGTCGGTGACCTTGACGTTGACGAGGAGCTGCGGGTACAGCTTGACGGGCCTGGTGAGGGCGGAGAGGGGCTCGCGCTCCGCGCGCATGACCTCCATGATGCGCAGGCTGGTCATGATGCCGTCGCCGGTGCACTCGATGTCGCCGAAGATGATGTGGCCGGACTGCTCGCCGCCAAGGGAGTAGCCGTTCTTGCGCATGCAGGCATACACGTTCTTGTCGCCCACCGCGGTGGTCTCGTAGCTGAGCTTTGCCTGGTCAAAGGCCTTGAACAGCCCGTAGTTGGACATGACCGTGGGAACGACCGTCCCCGCCGCGAGGCGACCGTGCTTTGAGAGGTACTTGCCGCACACGTACAGGATCAGGTCGCCGTCGACCACGTGCCCGCGCTCGTCCACGGCAATGCAGCGGTCTGCGTCGCCGTCGTAGGCAAAGCCCACGTCCAGGCCCTGCTCCACCACGTGGCGCTGCAGCGCCTCGCTGTGGGTGGAGCCGCAGCTCACGTTGATGTTGAAGCCGTTGGGCGCGTTGTTGATCACCCTGACGTCGGCGCCCAGGGCGTCGAACACGGGCTTGGCGACGCTCGAGGCGGCGCCGTTGGCGCAGTCGATGCCGACCTTGACGCCCTGGAGGGAGAAGTTGGCGCTTGCGATGAGGTAGGCGATGTAGCGGTTGCGCCCCTGCATGTAGTCGACGGTCTGGCCGATCGCCTCTCCGGTGGCAAGGGGGACCTCGACCTTGCCGTCGATGTAGTCCTCGATCTGCTGGAGGACGTCCTCGTCCATCTTGTAGCCCTCGCCGTTGACCAGCTTGATGCCGTTGTCGGTGTAGGGGTTGTGCGAGGCGGTGATCATGATGCCGCAGTCAAAGCACCCGTCCACCGTCTCGTAGCTCACGCCGGGCGTGGGGATGACGTGCAGCATGTACACGTCGGCCCCGGAGGCGACCAGGCCTGAGGTGAGGGCGGACTCGAACATGTAGCTCGAGCGGCGGGTGTCCTTGCCCAGCACCACGCGCGCCTTCTTGCCCACCCGGGCGCCGTAGTACCAGCCCACGAACCGTCCGATCTTGTAGGCGTGCTCCACGTTAAGGCCCTCGTTGGCCACTCCCCTGAACCCATCGGTCCCGAAGTACTTCATGGTCGTCCCCTTTTTGTATCGCCTGATGCGTCGCTGAAAGGGCGACGCCTGCCTGTATACGAGAAAGGGGCCTGCCGACCCATTGCGGCAGACCCCTGACGAGGTGCTCGGGTCTCGAAGGACTAGCGCTTCGAGAACTGCGGGCGCTTGCGAGCCTTCTTCAGGCCGTACTTCTTGCGCTCGACCGCACGGGCGTCACGCGTGAGGAAACCAGCCTTCTTGAGGTCGGCGCGATACTCGCCGGCCTCGAGGAGGGCGCGGGCGATGCCCAGGCGCAGAGCGCCGGACTGGCCGTTGATGCCGCCACCGGCGCAGTTGGCCAGGACGTCGAAGCGACCCATGGTGTCAGTCACGCGGAAGGGCGCGCAGGCGTTGTCGACGAGCTGCTGACGGCCAAAGTACTGGGCGGCGTCGCGGCCGTTGACGGTGATCTTTCCGGTGCCGGGAACGAGGCGCACGCGGGCGGTAGCCTCCTTGCGACGGCCGGTGCCGGTGTAAACAGCGCTGTTGTCAGCCATCGGTTAGGCCCTCCAATCGATCTTGACGGGGTTCTGGGCGGCATGCGGGTGCTCGGGGCCTGCGTAGACCTTGAGCTTGGTGCCCTGCTTGCGGCCGAGGGTGGTCTTGGGCAGCATGCCCTTCACGGCGTGCTCGACAACGCGCTCGGGGTGCTTCTCCATGGCCTCCTTGAAGCTCTCGGTCTTGAGACCGCCCAGCCAGCCAGAGTAGCGCCAGTAGCTCTTGTGCTCGGCCTTGTTACCGGTGAGCACCACCTTGTCGGCGTTGATGATGACAACGAAGTCGCCGGTGTCGGTGTGGGGGGTGTACTGGGGCTTGTTCTTGCCGCGCAGGATCATCGCAGCCTTGGTGGCAAGACGGCCGAGGGTAGCGCCCTCAGCGTCGATGAGCACCCACTTGCGCTCGACCTCGCCCGGCTTGGCGTATTGAGTCGACTTAGTCACTTGACTCCTCCAGATGCAACTTGACGGAACGCTATTTCCTAGAGATTACGGGGCTCAGTGGAAAAGCTTTAGAAGTATACAACTCAGGCGGCCCTGCTGCCGTCCTCAAAAAGACAACACAGAAGTTGACCACTATAGCGGTGGACGCGACGCCCCGGGAGGCCCTCAGCCCCGCTCAGGCGCGAGGAACGAGGTGATGTCCCCCAAACGCTCCTCGGCCACCGCCCTGCCCTCGAGGTAGAGGCTCAGGAGCTTCTCGCCGTCATGCTCCGTGGCGCCGACCTCCACGGGCCTCTTGGGCTCGAGGACGAGGACGGGGCTTCCGTCTTCCTCCGCAAGCGAGAAGAGCCGCTCCCTCTTTGCGTTGTAGCGCTCCGCCCGGGTCGAGGTCGCCTCCAGGTAGTAGGGGAACCCGTCGTAGCGGTGGCTTCTGACGACCGCGCGCTCGTTGGCACCGGACTTGACGTAGGAGCGGTGCTGGGTGACCACGACGAGCGCCCTGCTCGCCGGCTCGTACCCCTCGACCCTTGGCGCACCGGGCCTGCCCAGGGCGACCTCGAAGGGGATGGAGTCGGTCGTGCCCCCGTCGAGGTAGCGATGCCCGCCCACATCCACGAGCCGGCTCACGAGCGGCATAGAGGCAGATGCGCGGACGTAGGGGAGGTCGTCGGGGAACCTCTTGCACTCGAGGTAGGCGGGGGTGCCGAAGACCACGTCCGAGGCCACGGCAAACATCCTGAGGGGATTGGAGTTGAAGGTCTCGTCATCCCCGGGGTCCAGGTGGTTCTGGATCTCGTCGTACATGAACTTTCCGCCCGCGAGGTCGCCCGTCCTGGCGAGCGACCACAGGCTCATGAAGCGCCTGTCGTCCCTGAATGCCAGCATGATGCGCATGGTGCGACCGATCTGCCTGCTCTTGAAGCTCGCGGCGTTGATCGCGCCGGCCGAGACGCCCCACACGCTGTCGAAGTCGTAGACGCCGTGCTCCTGCAGCACGTCGAGGACGCCGGCGGTGAACATCGACCTGAAGCCACCGCCCTCGAGCACCAGCGCGTTGCCAGACCCCTTGGTACCTTCCATCGCAACCCCCTGTCGTCGCGCCGCCCGGAGGGTCGAACGACGCGGGCGCGCATCCATGGCATGCCGCCCATCCCTAACCGCAACCATCTTATCCGCGGGAGGCACCGGGCGGAGCAGCGCCTCGGCGAGACGCGCCCGTTACGAAAATGGGGCCGCCCCAACGGGACGGCCCCTCGCTTGTCATGGTGGAGGTGCGGAGAATCGAACTCCGGTCCAAGGCAAACCCCTGGCAGGTGTCTCCAAGCTCAGTCGCTTGTTGGGTCTCGGACGCCTCACGCCCAGCGACTCGCGCTTGGCGTCCCAGCCGGTTCGAGCTTAGCGCGCGGCATACCGACCACGTCCGCGCGAGCGTCTCCCTAAAATGACGTCGCCCCAGGGGCGGGAGAGACCCCCGGTTTGACGGCCGCTAAATTAGATTAAGCGGCGAGGGCGTAAGAGCCCTGATAAGAGTTGTCGTCAATTCAATTTGACGGTACCCCTGTTTTACGTGGCGAGGAGACCACGGCTTGCTGCCCACCTCAGACCTACCCTGTCGAAACCAGTCACCCCCACGTGGGAATGGGGCTGCTGCCACCATGCGAGCTGTCAACGTACGCGTCCCCATCGGGACCGTATGAGTATACCCATACCCGCCCGCACGCCTTACCCCCGAGACGGCGAATCCACCTGGCCGGCAAGGCGCTGACGCTTCTCGCGGTCCTCGAACATGAGCGCAAACGCGATGAGCAGCAGCACACAGCTTGCGAGTATCGCCCTGAGGGCGAAGGCGGACAGGAGGAAGTTGCCGAGGATGGCCCCCAGGACGAAGGTCACGATGACCACGTAATAGAGGAAGGCGGTCCTGAGGTCCCTCCGAACGCCCCCGTGGATGTAGCTCACGAGCGCCTGCGTGCCGCTGCGCAGGTTGCCGATGCACATGGTCGTGGCGAACGGGCGCCCATGGAGCTTGCGGAACGCCTGCACCTGCATGCCACACGCGAGCGACGTGAGGCTGTTCGCCACCAGGTTCGAGGCCGCCGGCATGAACGCGACCACGCCAAGTAGGACGACCTCGCAGGCAACCACGTACTGGCGCCAGTGCATGCCATGGCTAAGGTGAAGCTTGATCTCGTGCGCGAGGGCACACCCCAGGGCAAAGCCGATGACGGGAAACAGGTAGTGGCTCACGTTGCCCCAGTTTCCCTCGGAGATGTTGACCCCAAGCAGCAGCAGGTTCCCCGTCTGCGCGTTGGCGAAGACCTTTCCCCTGCCCAGAAACGAGTACGCGTCCATGAGCCCGCCCGAGCAGGCGAGGACCAGTGCCAGCCAAACGGACTCGGAGGTCTGCGACGCCCGCTTTCGTAGTAGTTCCATCCGCTCCTTCTCCCTCATGCCAAACGAGAATGAAGCTACTACAGTCAACCCGTCTTCTGCAAACGGCGTGCATCATTGGGTGAGAGGTGCTGGCATTAGGGCAGGGGCATCTTCCACCGGCAGACAGGCGGCGGGGCGGCACCCGAAGGCACCGCCCCGCCGGCAATGGTTCCTTTGACCCTCTCGCCTAGTCCTCGACGAGCTCGAACATGTCGGGACCAACGCCGCAGACGGGGCACACGTAGTCCTCGGGGAGCTCGGGCGTGTCAACGGTGACCTCGTAGCCACAGACGGTGCAACGGAAGGTGTAGGTCTTCTTCTCTTCGTCGGCCATGGTGACTCCTCTCCACGTGGCGGCCCTCCCATGGGCCACCCCTAAATGTACCTTGGATAATATCATTTTATCCAAGGGTGACGCCTGACATTGCCTACTGATTGCCAAGGTAGGAGGACGCCTTGGGCGGCGTCTTCCCCTTGAGTACGGTGTGATAGTACTCGTAGGTCAGGAGCGGAGCATCGTCCAGGACTTCGGCGTCGCGCACCTCTCCAACGAAGACGGTGTGGGTTCCCACGTCCAGGGTCTGGACGACCTGGCAGGCAATGACGCTCGCCGCGTTCTGCGGGGTGAAGGGGTCTCCCAGGCAGGTGACGCGCGTCTCAATCCCGGAAAACTTGTCGAACTCAGTCGAGGTCCTGAACCCAAACCTTCCCACGAAGGGCATGTCGGCCCCCTGGGTGAGCGGGCAGAGCGCAAAGTGGCCCGCGGATCTGATGACGTCGTGCGTGTGGTTCTGCTTGTTCACCACCACGGCAACCTGGAGCGGCTCACTGGTGAGCTGAAGCCCCGTGTTCACGAGACAGGCACCCACATCGTCCCCGGACCTTGCCGAGACCACGTAGAGTCCCGAAGAGAACTTGAACAGCGCCTTCGCGTCCATGCCTTTTCCTCCTTAGTTCCAGAGCCGCTACCCGCGGCTGCGCTCCTTGAGTGCGCGCTGGATGTCGCGGTCAACCTGCCGGCGTGCCATGTCGGCGCGCTTGTCGTAGAGCTTCTTGCCCTTGCCCAGGCCAATCTGCAGCTTCACGCGGTTGTGCTCGTCAAAGTAGAGCTCGAGGGGGACGACCGCCAGGCCCTTGCCGCGCAGCTTGCCGTCAAGGTAGTCAATCTGCCGGCGGTGCATCAGGAGCCTGCGCCTGCGGTCGGGGTCCACGTTCCACACCCCTCCGTTGGAGTACGGATGGATGTGGACCCCCACCAGGAAGAGCTGGCCCCCCCTGATGATGCAGAACGAGTCGGATATCTGGGCGGGCCTCTCGCGCAGGCTCTTGACCTCCGAACCCGTGAGCTCGATGCCCGCCTCCCACGTGTCCTCGATGAGGTAGTCGTGTCGGGCGACGCGGTTTCTGGAGATCGTCTTCTTCCCGCGCGCGTTCCTGCTAGCGGGCATCCGTCGCACCCCCGTCCTCCTCGTCGGCGGAACGGATGAGCCCAAGCAGCGTCATCGCCGCGTCCTCTCCCACGAGGTCGCGGGCGCGGACCGTGAGGTTGGTGGCAACGTCGCGCTGGCCCATGGCGGCCGCGTCGGTGGCGCACATGAGCAGGCACACCGCGATCTCGGCGTTGGCGCCGTCGGGCAGCCCCTCCTGGGCGAGGAGGTCGCGCGCCTCGTCATCCGTCACGGAGTCGGGGTCGCGCTCGGTCCCGCTGGCCTGGTCGAGCGCCGCGGCGAGCGTGGGGTCCTCCGTCCCAAGCCGACGGCCCGCCCTGAGCGCCGCCGCCGAGGCCCGCGGCTTGTCCTGGACCTCAAAGTACTCCGCAAAGTTCGCGAAGGCGCGCTCCAGGTGGCGGGCATCGCTCGCGCGCTCGAACACGGAGTAGGTGAGCGCGAGGTACTCCTGCGGGTCGCCGTCTATGCGATACAGGTCCGCAAGGTTCAGGCGATACTCGCACCCCATGGGGTTCCAGCGGACCGCCTGGCTCAGGGCCTGCTTGGCGGTGGTGTAGTCCCCCTCGTGGACGCTCGCAAGGGCGAGGTCGTTGTACAGCCTGTCAAACGGCTCGCCAACGTCCCTGAGCTCGCGGGGGTCGTTCTCCACCCGCCTGTAGGCAAGGCGCTCGAAGAGCGTGGGGAAGCTGAACCACTGCACCTCGTCGGTGGTGGGGCAGTTCTTGTCCACGTACTCCTCGCAGTCCTCGGCGAGCTTTCGCAGCAGCTCCTGCGCCTGCTCCGACTGGCCCTGCACGAGCAGGCCCTCGGCGGTCTGGAGCCGTTCCGTCATGTCCGTCTGTTCCATCTGTCCCCCATCGCGGCACCGCCGCGTCTCGTCGCTATGCCTGTAGCCTACCCCGTTGCGCCCGCTCCCTCGACGCGGAGCCCGCGAGCGCGAAGTCGATGCGTCCGTGCGCGGGGTCAGTGCCCGTCACGGTGACCGCGACTCGCTGGCCCGGCCTCCACCTCTTGCCGCTCTCCTCCCCCGTGAGGGAGAGGAGCCTCTCGTCGTAGGCAAACCACTCGTCACCGAGCGCCCTCACCGGGAGGAGCCCCTCGGCGCAGGTGTCGTCGAGCGCGACGAACAGACCATAGCGCTCCACCCCCACGACCATACCCGAGAAGTCCTCACCCACGCGCTCGGAGAAGAGCTCCGCCATCTTCACCTTCTGCGACGCCCGGGCGGCGGAGTCTGCGACCCTCTCCCTATCGCTGCAGTCCCTGCAGAGCTGCGGGAGGGCCTCCGCCACGTGCGCCTGCTCCCTGGACCCCAACTCCCCGTGAAGCAGCGCCTTGAGGGCGCGATGGACCGTGTCGTCGGGATAGCGCCTGATGGGAGACGTGAAGTGACAATATGCCTGCGCCCCCAGCGCATAGTGTCCATCGTTGTGCGGAAGGTAGACCGCCCTCTTCTGCGCCCTCAGGAGCACCGAGCTCGCCAGGTACTCCGCCTGCGTCCCACGTGCCGCGCGCAGCACCTCCTGCGTTGCCATGGGGTCCCCGCTCACCAGCCGCTCGGCGAGGTCCCCGTGCAGGAGCCCCAGCTCGCCCAGGACCGGGAGCGTCTCCTTGAGGTCCTCGGGAGAGGGGCGCTCGTGAACTCTGTAGGCAACGGGCACGTCAGACTGGGAGAGAAGCGACGCGACGCACTCGTTGGCCATGAGCATGGCCTCCTCGATGAGCCCCGTCGCCCGGGTGCGCTCCCTCACGGACACCCCCTGGGGCTTGCCCCTCTCGTCCAGGATGACCTTCGCCTCCCGGGTCTCGAAGTCGATCGCGCCGCGGCGGCCCCTCACCTCTTGCCTGAGCGAAGCGACCTCGTCCAGGATACGGAGCTGCCCGGCAACCTCCTCGGGGCCACCCTCGACGGCGGGAAGGGAGGCCTCCTCGACGCGTCCCTCGAGCAGCGCATCAACGGTGTCGTAGTCAAGTCTCGCCCGCGACCTGATGACCGACGGGGCAACCTCATACGAGGTCACGTTGCCATGGGCGTCGAGGCGCATGAGGACGCTCATGCACAGGCGGTCGCTGCCGGGGACCAGCGAGCACACGTCGTTGCAGAGCCTCTCGGGCAGCATCGGAAGGACCCGGTCGGCAAGGTAGACGGAGCAGGTCCTTCGGCGCGCCTCGCGGTCGACCGGCGAGCCCCAGGGAACGTAGTGGGTCACGTCGGCGATGTGGACGTCCACCTCGTATCCGTCCCCCACCCTCCGGGCTCCGACCGCGTCGTCGAAGTCACGAGCGTCGGTGGGGTCGACCGTCATGCACGAGCGGCCCCTGAGGTCGCGTCGGCACGGGTCGCCCACGAGCGCGGACTCCACGTCGACCCGCACGGACCCCACCTGTTCGTCGCACTCCTCGGGAAAGTCCGTCGCGAGGTCATACGATGCGATGACCGACTCGATGTCCAGGTCCAGGTCATCCGCGTCACCAAGCCTGCGTTCGAGCGTCACCACGCCCGAGGAGTGGCGCGCGGGGTATTCGAGGATCCTTGCCGATACCACGTCCCCGTCGCTGACGCCCAGCCGGCTGGCGGAATCGTCCTCGGGAAGGACGAAGAAGTCCCTCCTGATCCTGCCGTCGAGGGGCACGACGATGCCGAGCGGCGCGGCGTTTGCGTAGGTTCCCACAAAGGTCGTGGTTGCCCTCATGAGGACGGCCTGCACGTAGGCAAACCGCTCCCCTCCCCTCCTCGTGCTCAGGGAGACCTGCACCTCATCGCCGTTCATGGCCTCGCGGATGCCGCCGCGCCCCACGGCAAAGCGCCCCTCCGCCGTGTCGACCGTGGCGACCCCTGGGCGAGTGACCCTGATAGACCCCGTCACGGTCTGACGGGGCTTGTGCGCCTTCCTCGGCATGCCTCCGCGCCTGCGGCCGCCGCCAGGATGCCTTCTTGCCATACCCCTCCAAAAAAACAACGGGGGCGGCACGGTCATGCAACCGCACCGCCCCATCGGCAAAGTCTTCTGACTTCGCAGACCTTATACCCTGAGGTACCGCCTCATCGCGATGGCGGAGCCAAACAGGCCGAGCAGGATGCCTATGACCACGAGCGCTCCATACGTTGCCGCGACCACCTGGGTGGGGAGGTTGAACGAGAGGAACGACAGGCTCTGCTGGAGCTTGGGAAGCACGACCTGGGAGCCCGCCTGCAGCATGCCGATGGCGAGGAGCGAGCCGATGAGCGCCTCGAGCACGCCCTCGGTAAGGAACGGCCCGCGAATGAAGCCGTTCGAGGCGCCCACGAGCCTCATGATCGCAATCTCGCGGCGACGCGCGGCGATGGAGAGGCGGATGGTGTTGTTGATGAAGACGAACGCGATGAACGACAGGAGCACGACAAGGACGATTGCGCCCATGCGCAGGTAGTACGTCACGCTGAAGAGACGCTCGACCGTCTCGCGCCCATACGAGACCGCGGAGGAGGCATCCGACCCATCGGCGACCGACTGGAAGTCGGAGTCCTGGATGAGCTTGTTGGCAACCTCCTCGACCTTCTGAGGGTCCTTGAGGGTGATCACGTAGGAGGCGGGGACGGGGTTCTCGCCATCAAGCGCGGCAACGACGTCGGAGGCGTTGCGGTTGCTCATGGACTGCTTGTACTCCTCGAGCGCCTCGTCCTTGCTCTTGTACTTGACGGACTCGACGTCGTCCCATCCCTCGATCTTGGCCTGGAGGGCCTGGACGGCGTTGCTGTCGGCATCGTCGGAGAGGAACGCCTGGATGGTGACGGAGTTCTCGACGTTGCCCACGAGGTTGCCGATCATGACCGACCCCATCACGAAGAGGCCGATCACGAAGAGCGAGAGGAAGATGGTGACGATGGCCCCCAGGACGGTGGACCAGTTCCTTCGGAAGTGGCGTCCGGCCTCGCGGAGCGAATAGCCTAGGTTAGAGGGCACCATAGTAGCCGTAGCCTCCTCTCTCTTGGTCGCGGACCACGTGACCCGCCTCGAGTGCGATGACGCGCTTGCGCATGGAGTCGACCATCTCGCGGTCGTGAGTCGCCATGACCACGGTGGTTCCGGTGCGGTTGATTCGGTCCAGGAGCTTCATGATGCCCAGCGAGATCGCGGGGTCGAGGTTGCCGGTCGGCTCGTCGCACACCAGGAGGGGCGGACGGTTGACCATTGCCCTCGCGACCGAGACGCGCTGCTGCTCTCCTCCGGAGAGCTGGTCGGGGTAGTTGTCCATCTTCTCGGCAAGGCCGACGAGCCTGAGCACCTCGGGGACCTGCGCCTTGATGACCGCTCGGGACTTGCCGATGCACTCCAGGGCAAACGAGACGTTCTCGTAGACCGTCTTGTCGGGAAGGAGCTTGAAGTCCTGGTACACGGTGCCAATCTGGCGGCGGAGGTACGGGACCCTGCTGTTGCGGAGCTTGGTGAGATCCCTCCCCGCCACGATGACCTGCCCCTTGGTGGCGCGAAGCTCGCGCGTGAGGAGCTTGAGGAACGTCGACTTGCCCGAGCCGGAGTGCCCCACGACGAACACGAACTCGCCGGGGTAGATGTCCAGGCTCACGTCTTCCAGTGCTGGCTTGTTGGGCTGGGCCGGGTAGATGAGTGTTGCGTTTTTGAGCGAGATGGTGGGGGTGCCCGTGCGAGAGACCGCCGGTGCGCCCGCATCGTTCAGGGGTGCGAAGACGCTCGTGTACCCGGGCTGGGACGTGATGTCGTCCTCCGTCTGGGTCGCGACCGTCATCGAGCCTGCCGGCTGCTCCTGCTGGGGAGCCTCCGGCTCTGGCTGCGCGTCAGGGACGGATGAAGCCGCAACGTGCTGGGCCGAGTGGCGCGGCACGAAGTCAGCCTGCCCCTGGTCCGTCACCTCGCCGCCCTGCGCCTCCTGGCTGTCGAGGGGCTGCTGCGCACCCTCGTCCCCCTGTCGCTCGCTGCTGCGAAAGTGGTTGGCCACTAGAGCTCCTTTTTCTACATAGCGATACATGACAGATTCGTTGGCATTCTAGCAAAGACCGAGGATAGCGCCCCTAGGCCCCCATCTGGGCACAGATAAACCAGAGGCTCCCCACGGACCCTCTATCCGCGGGGAGCCTGTCTGCAGGATTGCTGAATTGTGGGAATGGGACCTACGCGATTCCTACGCCCCGGCGGAGACCTTCTCCCAGTCGGCGTCGAACTTCGCCCTGCCCTC
>CAJMNO010000021.1 GCA_905214865.1 uncultured bacterium
TTCTCGGCGCAGACGACCGTCGCATGCGCTACCCACTAGAAACGTCGAAGAGCCCCTTTTTTGGCCGAAGGGTATCTCGGCATCGCCGGAGGCCCGCTTGGGCTGCGCGGTCCGATGGCTCCCAATCCATATGAGCCCCCCGACACTCCTTACGCTGCCTTCGCGTTCGACCCTCAGGCGACTGTCGTAGGGCAGGGAGGGGGAGAGGGGCACGCTCCAGGCGAGACGACCGACCTCAGGGAAAAAAGAGGCGTGCTCCCTTGGGCAGTCGGCGGCTGCGTCTGGCTTCCCCGATGCCCGGCTTCCTTGGGTTTCGAGCCATAACAAACACGCTGGGAAACCAACGGTCTAAGAATGGCGCGGGCTGTCCATCGTTTGGGCCAGCTGGCTCACACGCGCGTGCCAGCCACCGTTCTCCTCCTCGTCAGATGGCAGCAAACTCCCGGCGTGAGCACTCACATCCGACGTCTGCTGCCATCCGAGGGTGAGTGAAGGTCAAATTGGCAGAGAACTTCTGAAATGAGTGCTCACAACGGGAGCTCGCTGCCAGGACTCGGGAGGCGGGTGGGTCCGGGAGCCTTCCACCTTGGGAAACGCCGAGTGGACCTGGTTGGCGCCGGACGTCCTCTAACAGGGAGGCACTCACATCGGTGTCCCGCTGCCATCGACGGGAACGGCTCGGCGAAGGAGGTGTCGACCAAACGTCGACGCGAGCGCGAGGGGTGCCCCGGCGGGTGGCAACGTGCCGGTGCCGTCCCGCCCGGCCCCCCGCGGGCGCGTTGGGGCCGCCTCGTAAAGTTCGACGCGTTTAGGTTGGGCTAAACGCGTCAATCCTTATGGGACTCCGAGTCTCGTAAGATTCCGTGCGTTTAGGGAGTCCTAAACGCGTCGATCATTACGGGCCCGGATTCCATGGGGCCGGCCGCGCCTCGCGAATCACCCTCGGCCCGACCGCGGCGCGTGTCGCCGGGGGCCGTCCTAACCGGCCGAGGGACGCGCCACCCGCGGCCCGCCCTATTCCCCGACTCCTGGCGCGCCGCCCGTGGCGGCTGCCTGGTCACCGCCGGGCCCACCGGCCGAGACTCCGGGAGGGCGGTGGCGTCGCCATCGCTGCGGGCCCTTCCGGGCGGGGTTGGCCAGCCCATACCCCCGGCGCCCTCTCCTTCCATTCCATTCTTTGACTCTTCGGAGTCCCTCTCGGCAGGCGGTGAGGGGGTACTGCGTCATCCGCGATGGAACGCTCGTGCGAGTACTCGCACGAGCCGCTTGCCTCCATCGACGGGGCAGTTTTTTCTATGAGCTCTTTACCAGCGCAGATGTCATGGCGACCTGGCCTCTCCCAGCCGACAGTTCGTGAGGGTGCCCGTGCGAGGCGTCTGCCGCAATGGGGATCAGGAGGGGCCCCGACCCGGGAGCATGCCGTCGCACGGCTCCCGTCACCCGCGATCGCGTTTCTCTCCATGAGCCCTTTTGTGAGCGCATACCAATCGGTCGAACCATGGGCCTTTGCGTCAGCGTAGGCCAGGTCTCCGACGTCTGGGGAGGGGAGGGGAACCGCCCGTGGTGCGTCCCGCTACTCCATGGTGTGGGACTCGAATACGGGGTCGTCGCGCCAGAGCACGACCTCCCCCGCGCGAAGCGATGCCGGGACGTCGATCAGGCGCTGGTTCGCCGAGCCCCTGAACCGGAGGGTGATGTCCTTCTCGCCTTCGATGAACGGGCCGTCCACCAGCACGTCGAGGCACGAGAGGATGCGTGGGGTCGCCTCGGTGACGGGAGAGCTGGTGTAGGGTGCCTCGACCGGCACCTCGCCCCGCAGCTCCTCCCACGTGAAGCCGGAGTACAGCCACACGTTCTTCTCGGGAAAGCGCTCGCGCACGCGCTCCAGGAAGTCTGCCAGCGGGCCCTGGTTCTCGCGCTCCATGGGCTCGCCGCCCAGTACGCTCAGCCCGTCCACGTAGGGGTGGTCAAGGCTCTGGAGCAGCTGCTCCTCGACCTGGGGCGTGAAGGGCTCCCCCGCCGTGAAGTCCGCGGCAATCTGGTTGAAGCAGAACGGGCAGTGCCGCCTGCATCCAGACACAAACAGCGTCGTGCGCACGCCCACGCCGTTCGCGATGTCGCAGTACTTGATGTTGGAGTAGTTCATGGGTGCCCTTCCGATTGACGGCTTCCCATTCTAACAAGCGCCCCGGACGGAAGGCGTGAGGCTTCGTGCCCGTGCGACGGCATCACGAGGAGGGCATGCCGGGGACATGGCGCCAGAGGGGGAGAGGGGCGTTCGCTACGACTCGCGAAGCCGCCGCTCCAAACGTTTGCCGACCGCCACCAGGGCCATAACGATGAGGTAGTAGGCCACGGCGACCACGAGGAATGGCTCGAAGGCGCGGTAGGTCAGGGCCTGCACGCTCTGGGCGGCGCGCATCATGTCCATGAGGCCGATGGTGGCCACGAGCGAGGAGCTCTTGAGCACCGTGATGACCTCGTTCATCAGGGCGGGCACCACCGAGCGGAGCGCCTGGGGGATGATGATGCGGATCATCATCGTCGGGTATGAAAGGCCCAGGGCGCGCGCGGCGTCGTACTGCCCGCGGTCAACGCCCTCGATGCCGCCGCGGAGCGTCTCGGACACCGTCGCCGACCCGTTGAGCCCCAGCGTGAGCACCGAGGCGGTAAACATCGAGATCTTGTATCCCGTGAGCTGCGGCGTGGCGAAGTAGGCGATGAACAGGAGCACGATCAGGGGGACGCCGCGGAAGATCGAGGTGTAGAAGTCCAGGACCGCGCGCAGGGGCCGGCAGGGGAGCACCTTGAGAACGGCTATGACCGCACCCAGGGCAAACGCCAGCACCAGGGCGGCCCCCGTCACCTCGAGGGTGACGAGGAGGCCGCTCCAGAACAGCGACTCATAGGGGACTACGACCGAGAAGTCCATCTCCGCCGGCTACTGGGCGCTGCTGTCCGCGGCATCGCCCACGGTGGAGCTTCCCGCCGCGGAGGTGTCGTCGCCCCACTCGAAGTCCTTGCCCACATACTTGCCAATGAACTTGTCGATGGTGCCGTCCTCCAGCATCTGGCCAATGCACTCGTCAAACGCGGAGATGAACGAGGCACCCTTCACCGCCATGACGCGATAGACGCCCACGTAGTCGCTTGTCTCGCTGCGGTCGAGAAGGCCCAGGGTCAGCTTGTCGTTGGCCTTCTGCATGGACACGCCCTCGGCGCCGTCGCACACGTAGGCGTCGATGCGCCCGGCGAGGACCTCCTGCAGGCACTGGTTGCCGTCGTCGTAGGTGTGGACGTCAGCGTCGGGCAGCACCGAGGTCACGAACTTGTTCTGGACGGTGCCCGTTGTGCAGGCGATGCTCTTGCCCTTGAGCCCGTCGACGCTCGTGACCTTGTCCCCCTGGGTCAGCACGCCCACGAGCGGCTGGTAGTACCCACGGGTGAAGTCGTAGGTCTTCTCGCGCTCCTCGTTGGACGACATGGCCATGGTGAAGTCCTTGTCGTTGCCCTGTACCGAGGCCAGGGTCGCGGCGAACTTCTGCGCCTCGAACTCGTAGGTGAAGCCAAGGCGCTTGGCCATCTCGTCCGCCACCGCGATGTCCAGGCCCACGACCTTCTGGGGGCCGCCCGTCTCGTCGATGTAGCGGTAGGGCGCAAAGGCGTCGTCGCCCACGAAGGTGAGCTTCTGGCCCGAGAGGGCGCCGCTCGCCGAGGAGTCGGAGGAGTCTGCCGTCGCGGTGCCCGCGGAGGTGGCGGATGCGCCGCCATTGGACCCGCATCCCGAGAGGAACAGCGGGGTGAGAACCGCCCCGGCTGCCATCAGGCCAAGGAATCCCCTGCGGTCGATCGACTTGCTGAGATGGCTCGTTTCACGCGTCGCGCCCGCGACGCCGTTGTCCCTGGTGTCCGTATGAATTCCCCCAAAAGCTAAGTGATCCAACATGCTGCGCACTATTGTATAGTACTTAAATCCCATCAAACGAATGGGAATTTGGCTGGTAACGCGCTCGACTCGGATTGGCTTGCAAGGCCTTTGGTCTCGCCCCACGCGTCGCCCCGATGGCGTATGTTGTCTGGGATACGACGGAGGGAGGACCCATGCGGGTCACGCACATATACCACAGTGGCTTCGCGGTCGAGCTCAAGGGCTGCAACCTGCTGTTTGACTGGTACACCGGGGAGCTGCCGCCGCTGAGGAGGGACGTCCCGCTCGTGGTGTTCGTCTCGCACGAGCACTCGGACCACTACGGCCGCTGCATCTGGAGGCTGCCCAACTCGTTTTCCGACGTCCGCTACGTGGTGGACAGCGCGGTGGCGGAGCAGGCGCCGCAGGGCAGGGACGTGCTGTCGGTCGAGTCGGAAGGCGACTATTGCATAGACCTCGGGACCGATGCGGGCACGATGGAGGTCCGGACGCTCGAGTCCAACGACGAGGGCGTGGCCTTCCTGGTGCGCGCGTGCGGCAAGACGGTCTACTTCTCGGGCGACCTCAACGTGTGGTGGTGGAACCGTCCCAAGGCGCAGAACGAGGCATCGGAGAGGTTCTTCCGCGGCGAGCTGGAGCGCATCGCCGATGCCGACGTCGACGCCGCGTTCGTGCCCCTGGACCCACGGCTCGAGGACCCCGTCGCCGGCATCGCGGCGTACATGGACGTCGTGGGCGCGCGCGACGTGTTCCCCATGCACTACTGGCACGATGCGGAGGACGCCGAGGAGTGCCTGTCCGATCCCCGCCTCGCCCCCTACGCGGCGCGGCTCCACTTTGAGGACGTGTGCGAGCTGCCCGAGTAGGACCGGGCAGGTGAGACCCGCGCGCGTGCCGCCCGCAAGTCATCCTCATGAGAGAGGGGCGGGGCCTCCCCATCGGGAGCGCCCCGCCCCTGCGTTCAAGGCCTGTGGCCCGTGCCGCTACTCCTCGGAGTCGGTGCCCAGGACGGACCTGCCCAGGGCGTCCGTGGCGACGATGGCCGCGTACAGCTCGTCGGGCGTCACGTCGCCGGCGAGGTTGTGGATCGTCTCGCCCGGCACGCACGCGTTCTTGGCGATGGTGCGGATGTCCTCGTCCTTGGTCACGCCGAGCTTGGCGAGCGTGATGGGCAGGCCGACCTCAAGGCAGAAGTCCTGGACGTCGAAGAACTCCTCCTCGGTGGCGCCCTCGAGCGTCAGCTGCACCAGCGTGCCAAAGGCGACGCAGTTGCCATGGGGCACGCTGTGGCCGCCCAGGGACGTGAGGCCGTTGTAGAAGGAGTGCGCCGCCGCGCAGTTGACGTTGTCGGCGCCAACGCCGGAGAGGTAGACGTTGGCCTCGATGATCGCGTCGAGCGCGGGGGTGACCACGTGCTTCTCGCACGCGGCGAGCGCTTGGGTGCCGTAGTTGCGCAGGGTCTCGTAGCAGAGCTTGGCCAGTGCCATGCCCGCGCGGGTGATGCCGGTGCCCTCGAGGCTGGGGGACTCGGTGCGCAGGGACGCGCGGCCCTCGAAGTAGGTGCCCAGGGCGTCTCCCATGCCGGCGACCAGGAAGCGGACGGGGGCGTCGGCAATGACCTGCGAGTCGACCATCACGGCGTCGGGGTTGGTGGGGTAGAAGAGGTACTTGTCAAAGCTGCCGTCGTCGTTGTAGATGACCGAGAGGCCCGTGCAGGGAGCGTCCGTCGCCGCGACGGTCGGGATGATCACGACGTGCTTGCCGGTGTAGTACGCGGTCGCCTTCGCGGTGTCCACGGCCGAGCCGCCGCCGCACGCGACCACGGCGTCGATCTTGTCCTCCTCCACGATCTTCTGCATCTTGGCGATCTCGCCCTTGCTCGAGATGCCGCCAAAGACCTCGTAGCGACGGTAGTCGTCGGAGTCGCCAAAGCTCTCCTCGATCTTGTCGTGGCAGGCCTTGTAGCCGCTCTTGGAGCAGATGAACAGCCAACGGCTGCCCATGTAGCCCATCTCGTCCTTGAACTTGAGGAGGGCACCCTTGCCCTGGACGTACTTCAGGGGCTCACGCATGGCACGAAGCAGTTTCATGACCGATCCTCTCCCTGTGATGCGCCCCCGGCCTCTTCCGAGGACGCGGCTACGACGATTCTATAGCAGGTGGGCATGGCGGACGTCGCCCGTCGTGCCAGGAGAGACCCATCTTCCCCAACCTGTTTGAGAACCAACGCGATGGGGGCATCCTGTCTCCCCTGGGGCTTCCCACCTTGGCCGATATTGAACATTGCACCCATATTATGCATAAGTGATACGCTCAGAGTTGAATTGTTGCAGAATCGTTTATTTGCGACCACCAGCGATACGAAACCCATATACTTGCCCAGACCTTTAACGCGGTACGAGATACCGAGAAGGCTTGCATAGCGCTTGTCGTCGGGCACTGGTCCGGCCTCTCGGGAGCACGCGCCCTGTGCGCGGGGCTCCCCTTTTTTGGGCGGTGGACGGCGTGGGCGCGGAAAGGCGGGTGGTGCAGTGAACCTGTTGGTCAACACGGAGGGCTGCCGGGAGGCCCTCATCGCGCTGGAGGACGGGACCGTCCTTCGCGGACGAGGGTTTGGGGCCCCGGGCGAGGCATTTGGCGAGATCGTCTTCAATACGTCCATGGTGGGATACCAAGAGGTCGTGACCGACCCCTCGTATGCGGGGCAGATCGTGACCTTCACCTACCCCCAGCTGGGCAATTACGGCATCACGGCAACGGATGCCCAGTCGGCGCGTCCCCGCCTGAGGGGCGTCGTGGCACATGACGCGTGCCGCACGCCCAGCAACTGGCAGTGCGTGCAGAGTCTGCCCGACTATCTCGCCCAGAGCGGCGTCGTGGGGATAGAGGACGTGGACACCCGGGCCCTCACCCTGCGCATCCGGGAGGCGGGTGCCATGCGGGCCGCGATCTCGACCGTCGACCTGGACCCGGCGAGCCTCCTCGCCCGCGTGCGTGCGTCTGCCTGCATCGGCGAGCACAACTTCGTGGCGGACGTCTCATGCGACGGCACGCGCGTGGTCAGCGCCAGGGGAGAGGTGCGCCACCACGTGGTTGCCTACGACTGTGGCATGAAGGAGGGCATCGTCGAGCGCCTTGCCCAGGCGGGGTGCGAGGTGACGGTCGTCCCCTGGGACACGCCCGCCGAGGACGCCCTCGCGCTGCATCCCGACGGGGTGTTCTTCTCCAACGGCCCTGGCGACCCCACCGCCGTCCCCCGCGTGCCCGACGCCGTGCGCGCCGTGCTCGGAAGGCTGCCCGTCTTTGGCATCTGCCTGGGCAACCAGATGATCGCCCTCGCGGCGGGCGGCTCCATACAGAAGCTGCCCTACGGGCACCATGGCGGCAACGAGCCCGTGATGAACCTCCTCACGGGGAGGGTCGAGGTCACCGCCCAGAACCACAACTACGGCGTGGTGTTTTCCAGCCTCGGACGGCTGGTGCCCGAGCTCTCCGGCGGCGTGACGGAGCACCCGGCCGACGGCGACCTGCGCGCCTGGAGCCGCGCGCGCATCGCCCCCGTGGTGCGCAACGAGCGCTACGGGCGCATCCGCCTGACCCACGTCAACCTCAACGACGGGACCCCCGAGGGCCTGCAGTTCCTGGACGTTCCCGCCTTCGCGGTGCAGTACCACCCCGAGGCCAGGCCGGGGCCAAACGACTCGGCGTACCTCTTCGAGTCGTTCGCGCGCCTCATGGACGGCCGCGACGACTACCTAGCCATCGACGTGCGAGAGGGAAGGTGCCACTAGATGCCCAGGCGCGACGACATCAAGAAGATCCTCATCATCGGCTCCGGCCCCATCGTCATAGGTCAGGCCTGCGAGTTTGACTACTCGGGCACGCAGGCGTGCAAGGCGTTGCGCGAGCACGGCTACCAGGTGGTTCTCGTCAACTCCAACCCCGCGACCATCATGACCGACCCGCAGACCGCCGACCGCACCTACGTGGAGCCCATCACGCCCGAGTCGGTCGCCAAGGTGATCCGCAAGGAGAGGCCCGACGCCCTTCTCCCCAACATGGGCGGCCAGACGGCGCTCAACTGCGCCGTCGCCCTGGCGGAGGGCGGCGTGCTCGACGAGTGCGGGGTGGAGGTCATCGGCTGCGACATCGACTCCATCCGCACGGGAGAGGACCGCGAGCTCTTTGCCCAGGCCATGCGCGACATCGGCCTTGAGGTCGCCCGCTCCGGGACGGCCCACACGCTGGGGGAGTGCGAGCGCATCGCGAGCGAGATCGGCTACCCCGTGGTGATGCGCCCGGCGTTCACGCTGGGCGGCGCCGGCGGCGGCATGGCCCGCACCCACGACGACCTGGTGCGCATAGCCCGTGAGGGCCTGGCGCTCTCCGCCAACTCCGAGGTCCTGGTCGAGCAGAGCCTGGAGGGGTGGAAGGAGATCGAGATGGAGGTCATGCGCGACTCCGCCGGCAACGGGATCGTGGTGTGCCCCATCGAGAACCTGGACCCCATGGGCGTGCACACGGGCGACTCCATCACGGTCGCCCCGTGCCAGACGCTCAGCGACCGCGAGATGCAGCGGCTGCGCGACTACTCCCTCGCGGTGCTGGAGCGCGTGGGGGTCGCCTGCGGTGGCTCCAACGTGCAGTTTGCGGTCAACCCGAGCGACGGGCGCGTCATCGTGATCGAGATGAACCCGCGCGTGTCGCGCTCGTCGGCGCTCGCGTCCAAGGCCACGGGCTTCCCCATCGCCAAGGAGGCGGCGCTTCTCTCGGTCGGCTACACCCTGGACGAGATAGCCAACGACATCACCCAGGCCACGCCCGCCTGCTTCGAGCCCTCCATCGACTACTGCGTGGTCAAGGTCCCACGGTTCGCGTTCGAGAAGTTCGAGGGCACGGACACCACCCTCACCACCCGCATGAAGGCTGTGGGCGAGGTCATGGCCATGGGGGCGACCTTTGAGGAGGCCCTGCAGAAGGCGCTCCGCTCCCTGGAGAAGGGACATGCCGGACTGGGGGCGGACGGTCACGACGACTTCGACGAGAAGCACTTTGAGCGGCGCGTCGCGACGGCGACCCCCGAGCGCATCCTCTACGTGGCCGAGGCGCTGCGACGCGGGTGGGGCGTGGAACGGGTGCACGAGCTCACGCACATAGACCCCTGGTTCCTCTCGCGCATCGCCGACATCGTCGCCGCCGAGGGCGCGATCAGGCGCCTGGGGCTTGCGGGCCTGGACCACGACCACATGCTCGCCGCCAAGCAGCTGGGCTTCTCTGACGCCCAGATCGCCTGGCTCACGGGCTCGCGCGAGGACGTGGTGCGGGCCGTGCGCGAGGTGGTGGGCGTGCGGCCCCTCGTCAAGACCGTGGACACCTGCGCCGGCGAGTTCGCCGCCAGGACCAGCTACCACTACCTCACCTACGAGCGCGGAAGCGCCACCGAGTTCAGGCAGGCGGACCGACCGCGCGTGGTGATCCTCTCCGCCGGGCCAAACCGCATAGGCCAGGGCATCGAGTTCGACTACTGCTGCGTGCACGCCGCCTACGCGCTCGAGGCCAAGGGATACGAGACGGTCATGGTCAACTGCAACCCCGAGACCGTCTCCACCGACTACGACACCTCCGACCGCCTGTACTTCGAGCCCCTGACCTTCGAGGACGTCATGAACGTGATCGAGGTCGAGCGGCCCGTGGGCGTCATCGTGACGCTGGGCGGGCAGACCCCCATCAACCTCGCCGGAAGGCTCCGCGACGCGGGGGTGCCCATCATGGGGACGCAGCCCGACGCCATCGACCTCGCCGAGGACCGCGACCGCTTTGCCAGCCTGCTCGACCGGCTGGGGGTGGCCTACCCGCCCTCGTCCACGGCCGAGACGGTCGAGGACGCCCGCGCCGTTGCCCGTCGCGTGGGCTACCCGCTGATCGTGCGCCCCAGCTACGTGCTGGGGGGCCGGGGCATGGCGATCGTGTACGACGACGAGGGCCTTGCCAAGTACATGTCCGCGGCCACGCGCGTCTCGCCCGACCACCCCGTCTACCTCGACTCGTTCCTCGAGGACGCCATCGAGCTGGACGTGGACGCCCTCTGCGACGGCAGCGAGTGCTACGTGGGGTCCGTGCTGGAGCACATCGAGGAGTGCGGCGTGCACTCGGGAGACTCGGCGTGCTGCTGGCCGCCCTTCTCCCTCTCCGACGCCATCGTGGGGCGCATCCGCGGCATCACGCGCAGGCTCGCGCTCGCGTGCCGCATCAGGGGGCTGCTCAACATCCAGTTTGCCGTGAAGGACGAGCAGGTCTTCGTCATCGAGCTCAACCCGCGCGCAAGCAGGACCGTGCCGTTCTCGTCCAAGGCGACGGGCGTGCCCCTGGCTCGCATGGCGGCCCGCATCATGGCAGGCGAGAAGATCGCCGACCTGGGGCTGCCGCCCGAGGACCGCGAGGTGGGCTACTACGCCGTGAAGGAGGCGGTCATGCCCTGGAGCCGCTTCCCGGGAGCGGACGTCACCGTGGGGCCCGAGATGAAGTCGACGGGAGAGGTCATGGGCATCGACACGACCTTCCCCAAGGCTTACGCCAAGACCCGCGAGGCCATCTCGTATCGCATCCCCATGGAGGGGACCGTCTTCGTGTCGGTCTGCGACGCCGACAAGCGCTCCATCGCGCCCGTGGCGCTCTCGCTCTCCAACCTGGGATACGACCTGGTGGCGACCCCGGGGACGGCCAAGACGCTCCATGCGGCGGGCATCCCCTGCCAGGTCGTGAGGCCCATACGAGAGGGGAGCCCCAACGTCCTCGACATGATGGCGGATGGCCGGATCGCGTTCATGATCAACACGCCCAAGGGCGGCAGCACCAGGGGAGACGGGATCCTCATCAGGAGCGCCGCCGTCAACCGCGGCATCGACATGGCGACGACCATGTCGGGTGCCACGGCGCTCATCCAGGCGATAGCGGCGCTCAGGAGGGGACCGCTGGACGTGTACGCGCTGCAGGACCTGTAGGGGACGGACTTCGGACGTCTCCGAGGTAACGGCCCCGGGCCCGCATCGGTGGGTCCGGGGCCTGTTCCTGTCCAGAGCCCTCCCTGGGCCCGTTGGCAGCAAACGACCCGTCTGAGCGCTTTCGCGGACGGTTTGAGGCAGTCCGATTCATTACGATATTTGCGCAGGCAAAGAGCTCATAGAAATGAGGGTGGTTCTCGCCCATGGCGGCAAACGCCATGCGCGAGCACTCATGCGGTCGACTTGCTGCCACAGTTTGAACGTTGATGCGCGGCCAACAGGCAAACGCGGCTGCGCCCATTTCTTGGCCCGCGTGGAGGCGCTCACGCGAGTGCCTTTCGGCCAGCCATCCCATTCCCCAGGGTTCGATGGCAGCAAACTCCCGATGTGAGCACCTTCCCGCGGGGGAGAGGAGCCTGGGCATCGGGCCCGGCCGACGTTTATGCAGGTGGGGACCCCTGGAGCTGAACCGCTGCTTTGGCTGTGGCAGCAAACTCCCGATATGTGTACACACTTCGGGAGTTTGCTGCCAATCGGCTCCCTTTCCGGGGTCGAATGGCAGAGAAAGCCCGATATGAGTACACACATCGGAATCTATCTGCCATAGTTGCGTTGTTGATTATTCGTCAACTGGGTTTAGCCGCTATGCACCCACCAACCGGGCAGCCAGAGCCCGATGTGAGTGCACATTTCGGGAGCTTCCCGCCAGTAGGTCAGCCGTCAGGGTTAGCCGTCCCACGCCCCACTTTTGGCGGGGAAGGAACTTCAAGAGCAAGATCGTAGGCCAGGAACAAATAAAGGGGTTGGCTGGCCAGGGGGTCGGTGGCCTGCCCCATTCTTTGCTGATTGGTGCCCTCCGTGGTAGATGTCTCTCGGGACGCAGAGGGCTGGGAATCAGGAAAAGCCGTCCGTCAGGCCGAAAAGTGCGTCCCGTGTGTACGCACGGTGAGAGTTATTGGGCAGACCGATCGTTTTCAATGCCACGGATGACAGAAAGCGTGTCCCGTGTGTACACACACCATGGAGTTTCTGGCGCCGGAGTCACCAGCCCTCGAGTCTTTCCAGTTGCATGGGAGTTATTGACTAGGCAATGCCAGAAAGCGCGTCCCGTGTGTACACACACCATGGAGTTTCTGGCAGAGGCTGACCCGACTGTCACCTTGGCTCTTCTGATGGGACGGATGTTTCCGGAATTGAGTCGACGGCACCTCTCGAGAGTCCCTGAAAGGTTGGCTGGATTTCTCGCATTTTTCAGACGATGCAGTTGGGAATCTGAGAGGGGATGTTAATTTCAGTTACCCAACAATGCATAACTATGTATGCAGGGAGGAAACCACGTACGTAACGGTAAGGTTTCGAGCGATGGTTCATCAACGTTATCTAGTAATCAAGGTTTGTATCGTATGACAGCCTTACGACCATACTAATGTGAAGCGATACGAAACCACAGGCTATCTACCAGCAGAAACGAAATGTTTCGGCGGGAGAAGCTGACGTCAGTACTCTCGCAACACTAAAGCTGAGTGGTTGTAGGAACGACTGTGCTGATAAAATGAATACAATGCCACAGCATTTGTAACAAAATAGTGAGAATCCAATAATTCAAACATTCGAACCAAACGAAGATTTTCATAACATAACCGTCATACTGAGAATTATGTGAACGGTATCAATCTGACTGCGAACGGTATTCCCCTGCCGTCGACCCCATGAATCTCGCCATTCGACTTGGAAGCCACTCGACCTTCCACTACGGAAGCTTTGCATCATGTCACGCGTGCGTAACAAATCGTGACGGTTTCTAGGGGAAGGTGATGGCATGGAAGAGACGTCTGCGGTCTCGTCTGCCGGCAGCATCGCCGAGCAGAAGAAGAGGGAGCTCGATGCGAGCTTCTTCAAGAAGGGCATCCTCGTGGCCCTGTTCTCCAGCCTGATGTACGGCTTCTACACGGCATTCATCACGGCGGGTGAGAGCTCCCAGCTGTGGCTGGGGTGGATGAGCGCCATCAATCCCACGGCGTTCCTCGCGGTCTTCATCCTGCCCACCGTCGCCAGCGCGATCAACGACTCCTGCAGCGCCCTCTGGGCCCTGGGCATCACTGCCAAACAGGGTAAGCTCGGCGACTTCGGCCGCACGATCAACACCAAGCCCGGCATCATCCTCATCCTGAGCGCCCTCGTCGGCGGCCCCATCGCCACCGTCGCGTACATCATCGCCCTCTCCCAGGCGGGCACCATCGTGGTCCCCATCGCGGCACTCAACCCCGCGATTGGCTCCATCCTCTCCCGCATCCTCTACAAGCAGGAGCTTGGCCCCCGTAAGATCGCCGGCATTGCGATCTGCGTCTTCGCCGGCCTCATGATTGGCTCCGCCAGCCTCACCGGCGACTCCTCCTCCAACATGGTCCTGGGCCTCGCGCTCGCATTCGTCGCCGCGCTTGGCTGGGGCGCCGAGGGCTGCATCGCCGGCTATGCCTCCTGCATGATCGACACCCAGATCGGCATCACCATCCGCCAGTGCGTCTCGGGCATCGTCGAGCTTCTCGTCATCCTCCCCGTTCTCTCCCTCGTGGGCGGCGTCTCCCTGGGCGAGACCTTCGGCTACGTTGGCGCAGCAATCACCGACCTGCCCACCATCCTCTGCTTTATCGTCGCTGGCTTCTCGGCCTACAAGTCGTTCGCCAGCTGGTACCGCGGCAACTCCATGTGCGGCACCGCCCTTGGCATGGCCTGCAACGGCACCTACACCTTCGTCGCGCCGCTGGTCACCTGGATCGTCGTCGGCCTGATCATGGGCGTCGACGGCTACGCGCTCGCGCCCATCGCATGGATTGCGGCTGTCGTGATGATCGTCGGCATCCTCGTGATCGCCGTCGACCCCAAGGAGCTCTTCGGAAAGAAGGAGGCGGCCTAATGCGCCCGCTCAACTATGCGATGCTCAAGTACTTCACCACGGTTGACGAGGCCAGCGTGGACGACGTCATGGACGCCCTCAAGGGCGAGTACGCCGACTTCACCGCCTTCAAGCGCGACAAGATGCAGGAGGCGCTCATGACGGCCGAGAAGAACGGCCTCATCGGCGAGTCCCGCGTCGACCTGGACGACAACGGCGAGCTACGCGTGTTCTACACCGCGACTCCCGAGCAGCGCGACACGATCAATTCCTACATCAAGTAGAGGGGGTACGCCATGCGCTACAAGGGTGAGGAGGCCATCGGCCTCATCGAGACCATCGGAATGGTCCCTGCGCTCTATGCGGCCGACGCCATGCTCAAGGCCGGCGACACCGAGCTGATCAGCTACGAGAACATCGGCTCCACGCTGGTCACGATCATCGTCAAGGGCGACGTCGCGGCCTGCGAGGCGGCTGTGAAGGCCGGTATGGAGGCCGCCTCCAGCATCGGGAAGCTCACGGCGCACAACGTCATGAAGCGCCCCGTGCCGCCGATCGGCGACGTCGTCTCCGTCCACGACGTCGACTACAACTAGGGAGGAGGAGCAATGGCAAGCGAGGGCATGAACGCTCTGGGCGCCATCGAGACCTTTGGCCTCGTCTGGGTGCTCGAGGCAGGCGACGCCATGTGCAAGGCGGGCGACGTCGAGCTCATCGGCTACGAGAACACCGCCTCCGGCTACATCTCGATCCTGGTCCAGGGCGACGTCGCCGCGTGCAAGGCGGCTGTCGAGGCCGGCGTCAAGGCCGTCGAGGCCCTGGGCGCCGAGGTCTACAGCTCTGTCGTCATCCCCAGGCCGCATCCCAGCCTCAAGAAGATCACCGACAAGTACACCGTCGAGAAGCTCCTTCCCTACTAAGGGGGTGTGGCATGTCACTCATCGATAACGACCTTCTCTCCATACAGGAGGCGCGCATCCTCCTGGAGCACGCGGCGGAGTCCGCCGAGGTCCTGGAGGGGCTGCCGAGCACGCTTGTCGACGATTTCCTGACCCACCTCCGCGAGGGGCTCCTTCCCAAGGCGCAGGAGTACGCCGAGGAGGCGTTCGCTGAGAGCGACTACTGCTCACCCGAGGACGAGGCCGGGCTCACCAAGTGGGTCGTGACGGACCTCCTCGACGACGTCTGCTCGCAGACGCCGGTCCAGCGGATCGTGCACTCGCGCAAAGGGTCCGCCGAGGTCTGCCTCTCCAAGGGCGTCGTGGTCTCGCTCCTTCCCGACTGGCTTGCGGTACCGACCATGCTGAGCCAGCTCTTCATGGCCGTCCGCTCCAAGAGCCCCATCGTCTTCTCCGCCACGGCCCGCATCCACGGCACGTGCGAGAAGGTCATGGACGACGTGCTGAAGATCGCCGAGTTCTGCCACTACCCGACGGAGGCCATCGGCTTTCTCAGCATCTTCTGCCCGGAGGGGGAGGAGTGGGTCTGCTCCCAGCCCTGCGTGCGCGTGGTCATCGACTCGCGCGAGGATGCGGGTGTGCACCCCTTCGATGCGGCGGGCAGGGACGTGTACTACGCGACGCTGGGCAACAACCCGGTGTTCGTGGAGTCCACGGCGGATCTCGCCCTCTGCGCAGACGAGGTCGTGCTGGGGAAGTCCTACTGCTACGGCATGCTTCCCGGTGCCGAGCAGAGCGTGGTGGTCGAGAGGGCCGTGGATGCCAGCTTCCAGACGGAGCTCCGTCGGCGCGGGTGCCACTTCCTCTCCGACGAGGAGGCAGACCGCCTGGTCCACACGCTGTTCATGGACGACGGCCGCCCGTACCGCGAGCTCATCGGCAAGAGCGCCTTCGACCTGGCCCGCCGCGCTGACATCGTGGTGCCCGAGACCACCAAGGTGCTCGTGGTGGAGAAGCCCTACGTCAGCGACCGCAGCTTCTTCTCCAAGGCAAAGTACGGCCCGGTCCTCTCGTACTACGTGGAGGACAGCTGGCGCACCGCCTGCGAGAAGTGCATCGAGCTGATCCTGAACAGCGGGCACGGCAACGCGCTCGCGATCTTCTCCAAGGACCCAGAGGTCGTGAGGCAGTTCATCCTCAAGAAGCCCGTGGGGAGGGTGCTCGTCAACGTGAGCACCGGCCTGGGCTGCATCGGCTGCCACAGCGACCTGCCCAAGACGCTCACCGTCACCGGGTGGGACTGCGCCACCACCTCCGAGCTCGGCGTCACCTACGGTGACTTCGTGCGCAGGCGCCAGGTTGGCATAGGGGGCAGCGCCTCCGCCAGGGACCTCCTGGAGCGCGCGAGCTCGTGCGACCACACCCCGGTCGCGATCAAGGTTCACCTTCCCGACCCCAAGGCGGCCCGGGAGGGCTGGGACGAGGGGTCCGAGAACGTTGGCAAGGAGCCGGGGGATTGGTTCTCCGGCGTGGTTGAGGCAATGAAGAACGATTCTGAAGAGGAGTGAGAATGGACATTAAGGAGTTTGCGAAGGAGCTGTCCGAGGCTACCAAGGACATGTCCGACGAGCAGCGCGCCACTGTCCGCAAGATGTTCGAGAAGGTGGCGGACCAGCTTGACGCCCCCGCCCCCAGCACGCACGCGGCCGTGAGCGTTGACACCCCCTACGACGTGCCCGACGGCCCCACCGACCGCCAGGTTCGCCTGAAGGACAACTTCCTCAAGCAGGTCCCCAGCATCACCATGTACCGCGCCCGCGCGGTCACCGAGATCATGAAGGCCAACCCCGGCATGCCCAAGATCGAGCTGCGCGCCAAGGCCTTCCGTCACTGCTGTGAGACCGCGCCCCTCGTCATCCAGGATGACGAGCTGGTCGTGGGCGCCCCCTGCGGCGCACCCCGTGCCGGCGCCTTCTCGCCCGACCTCGCCTGGCGCTGGCTGCGCGACGAGCTCGACACCATCGGCGACCGTCCCCAGGACCCCTTCTACATCTCGGAGGAGGACAAGCAGTACTGCCGCGACGTCCTGTTCCCGTTCTGGGAGGGCAAGTCTCAGGACGAGATCTGCGAGGACCAGTACCGCGAGGCCGGCGTCTGGGAGCTCTCCGGCGAGTCCTTCGTCTCCGACTGCTCCTACCACGCCATGAGCGGTGGTGGCGACTCCAACCCCGGCTACGACGTGATCCTCATGCACAAGGGCATGCTCGACATCCAGCAGGAGGCCAAGGAGCACCTGGCACAGCTCGACTACGCCAACCCCGACGACCTGGACAAGATCTACTTCTACAAGAGCGTCATCGACACCACCGAGGGTGTCATGATCTACTCCAAGCGCATGAGCGACCACGCCAAGGAGCTCGCCGCCAAGTGCGCCGACCCCAAGCGCAAGGCCGAGCTCGAGCAGATCGCCGACATCCTGGCCTACGTCCCGGCGCACAAGCCCCGCACCTTCTGGGAGGCCGTGCAGTCCGTCTTCACCATCGAGAGCCTGCTCCCGGTGGAGGAGAACCAGACCGGCATGTCGCTGGGCCGCGTGGACCAGTACATGTACCCGTTCTACAAGGCTGACATCGAGGCCGGCCGCATCACCCCGTACCAGGCCTTCGACATCGCCGGCTGCATGCTCATCAAGATGAGCGAGATGATGTGGGTCACCTCCCGTGGCCAGTCCGAGTTCTTCGCCGGCTACCAGCCCTTCGTCAACATGACGCTGGGTGGCGTCACCCGCCAGGGCCACGACGCGACCAACGAGCTCACCTACCTGCTCATGGACGCCGTCCGCCACGTCAAGGTGTACCAGCCCTCCATCGCCTGCCGCATCAACAACAAGTCCCCCGAGAAGTACATGCGCAAGATCGTCGACATCGTGCGCTCGGGCATGGGCTTCCCCGCGTGCCACTTCGACGACACGCACATCAAGATGATGCTCGCCAAGGGCGTCAGCGTTGAGGACGCTCGCGACTACTGCATGATGGGTTGCGTCGAGCCCCAGAAGTCCGGCCGCCTGTACCAGTGGACCTCTACGTCCTACACCCAGTGGCCCATCTGCATCGAGCTCACCCTCAACCACGGCGTGCCCCTGTGGTACGGCAAGCAGGTCACTCCCGACATGGGCGACCCCGAGCAGTACAAGACCTACGAGGAGTTTGACGCCGCGGTCAAGAAGACCATCTACTACGTCACCAAGTGGACCGACGTCGCGACCGTGATCTCGCAGCGCGTCGCCCGCGACGTGGCCCCCAAGCCCCTCATGTCCATCATGTACGAGGGCTGCATGGAGAGCGGCAAGGACGTCTCCGCCGGCGGCGCCATGTACAACTACGGCCCCGGCGTCGTGTGGACGGGCCTCGCGACCTACGCCGACTCCATGGCCGCCATCAAGAAGCTCGTCTTCGACGACCACAAGTACACCCTCACCCAGCTTGCCGAGGGCCTCAAGGCCGACTTCGAGGGCTACGAGCAGATGCAGCAGGACTGCCTCAACGCCCCCAAGTACGGCAACGACGACGACTACGCCGACAGCATCGCGGCCGACATCATCGACTACACCGAGCACATCCACCTGGACTTCAAGACGCTGTACTCGCACATGTCCACCGGCACGCTGTCCATCTCCAACAACACGCCCTTCGGCGAGATGACCGGCGCCACCGCCAACGGCCGCAAGGCCTGGACGCCCCTCTCCGACGGCATCAGCCCCACCCAGGGCGCCGACCACAGGGGACCCACCGCCATCATCAAGTCCGTGTCCAAGCTGTCCAACGACTCCATGAACATCGGCATGGTCCACAACTTCAAGCTCATGAGCGGCCTGCTGGACACCCCCGAGGGCGAGAACGGCCTCATCACGCTGCTGCGCACCGCATCGATGTTCGGCAACGGCGAGATGCAGTTCAACTACCTGGACAACAAGACCCTCATCGACGCCCAGAAGCACCCCGAGAAGCACCGCGACCTGGTGGTCCGCGTCGCCGGCTACTCCGCGTTCTTCAACGAGCTGTGCAAGGACGTCCAGGACGAGATCATCAGCCGCACGATGCTGACCAAGTTCTAGTCACCGAGCAGGCAAGGCCATGGAGGAGCCGCACGTCGCGGCACGAAGGAAGAAGGGAGAGGTTGCTATGAGCCATGAGCAGGGGAGCGTTGAGCGCAAGGCGCGCATCTTCAACCTTCAGAAGTACAACATGTACGACGGCCCCGGCGTGCGCTCCATGGCCTTCCTGAAGGGTTGCCCGCTGCGTTGCAAGTGGTGCTCCAACCCCGAGAGCCAGCAGCGTGGGCACGAGGTCATGTTCAAGAGTGCCAACTGCGTCAACTGCGGCGCATGCGTGGCCGTGTGCCCCGTTGGGGTGCACAAGATGGTGGACGGCAAGCACGTGGTCGACCACAACGTGCAGTGCATCGGCTGCAGGCAGTGCGAGCAGGCCTGCATGTACAGCGCCCTGCAGGTCATGGGTGACGACCGCTCGGTCGACGACATCGTGGAGTTCTTCGACGAGGACCGGGACTTCTATCGCATGTCCGGGGGCGGCATCACGCTCTCCGGCGGCGAGGTCCTGGCCCAGCCCGAGGCCACCCTGTCGATCCTCATGGCCTCCAAGGCGCGCGGGTACCACACCGCAATCGAGACCTGCGGGTACGCGCCCACCGAGACGATCATGAAGGTGGCCCAGTACGTGGACCTCTTCCTGTTCGACATCAAGCAAATGGACCCCGTCAAGCACAAGTACTGGACGGGCGTCAACAACGAGCAGATCCTCTCCAACGTGAGGGACCTCCTCGAGAACGGCTACAACGTGCGAGTCAGGATGCCCCTGCTCAAGGGGGTCAACGACTCCAAGGAGGAGATCGACGCCGTCATCGCGTTCTTCAAGCCCTACCGCTATCAGAAGAACTTCGACGGCGTGGACCTTCTCCCGTACCACAAGCTGGGCGTCGGCAAGTACGCGTCGCTCGGCAGGGACTACGAGATCAAGGACGACCCGTCGCTCTCCGAGGACGACCTCAACCGCGTCGAGGGCTGGATCAAGGACGCGGACTTCAAGGTCAACCTCGTCAGGCACTAGCGGCGGGAAGCGAGAGACGCCCCGCCAATCCGGGGCAAGGGAAACCAGAGGGGAGGAAGGCATGCACTACGTAACCGAGGACGAGCTTCGCGAGGCCTACGCCAAGGCGCCGTTTGGAACTTACGAGCTCCCGGACAACGCGCGCCTCACGCCGAGCGCCCGCCAGTTCCTGATCGACTTCAGGGTCGACTTCGACTCAGGCGAGGCCGAGCAGGCACCCAGGGCACACGGCCAGGCAGCGGCGAAGGGCGTTCGCGGCGAGGGCCCCTGCGATCTGGGGGCGCTCGTGCACGACGCCAACCTCCTGGGCGCAAGGCTGCGCCTTCTGGCACGCAGGTCGCTCGGCATCGACAACGCCGTGGCCCGCAGGGCGGAGACGCTCGGCCGCAGGTGGCAGGAGGCACGGACCCCGGCGGACCTGGTCGCAGACCAGCCCAAGGGCGACGCCGTCGCCGAGCCGCCCGGCCCGCCGCCGGCGCCGGCCTTCGACGCCGCCGTGCACCCCGCCTTCTTCGAGATGGCATACGTGCACGCGCAGCTCGGCCGGTACGCACGCGCATGGGACAACGCCCGTGCAGCGGCAGGGCCCGAGGACGCCCGGACCATAGGCACCTGGGTGTCGCAGGCGGCGCTCATGTGCAAGGAGTTGGAAGAAGCAGTTTCAAGAGCAGAGGGGGAGGTGTAGGCGATGGTCGATCTGGAGGGTGCAAACCAGAGGCTCGAGGAGCTCCTGGCCTGCGTTGACCACCCCAAGGCCGTCAAGGAGGGCCAGAGGCTCTACTGCGGGCTGGACCTGGGCACCGCCTTCATCGTCCTGGTCGTCCTGGACGAGGACGGCAATCCCGTCGACTGCAAGTACCAGTTTGCGAGCGTGGTCAAGGACGGCATGGTCGTCGACTACGTGGGCGCCTGCGACATTGCCCGCAAGCTCAAGGGTCAGATAGAGGAGGAGCTCGGGGTCGAGCTGGAGGAGTGCGCCGTCGCCATCCCGCCCGAGACCGGGTCGCTCGACGGTGGCGCCGTCCGCAACGTCGCCGAGAGCACGGGCATGGAGTGCATCGCCGTGTTCGACGAGCCCACCGCGGCCAACCTCCTCATCGGCACCAAGGACGGCGCCGTCGTGGACATCGGCGGCGGCACCACGGGCATCTCGGTCTTCGAGGACGGGAAGGTCGTGGAGTGCATCGACGAGTCCACGGGAGGCACGCACTTCTCGCTCGTCCTCGCGGGTGCCAAGGGGATGACTTTCGACGACGCCGAGCGCTACAAGAGGCAGCCGGAGAACCACCGCGAGGTCCTGCCCATCGTGGCCCCCACCATCGACAAGGTCACCTCGATCATCCAGCGCGCTTGCAGCGGCTACGACGTCCCCGAGGTGATCCTGGTGGGCGGCACGGCCGAGCTCACGGGCATCGAGGACAGGGTGCGCAAGCACCTTGGCATCGAGGTCCACAAGCCCAACCACCCCATGTTCGTCACGCCCATGGGCATCGCGCTGGGGTGCAGGCTCAAGGCCAGGGAGCTCGAGGATGGTTGACATCAAGGTGATCAAGGCCCCCGCCCCAGGGACCATGCAGATCATCCGGCAGAGGAGCGGGGCGCGCTGGGGCGAGGACTTTCGCCCCGCGGCGGTCGGCCTGGTGCAGGGCAAGCTGATCGAGATGGTCGTGGCGAGCGACATCGCCGAGAAGACCGCGGGCGTGACGGTGACCGACGTCAGGGGCTCCTGCCCCCAGAACATGGTGATGCTCGCCATCGCCGGCGAGACGGCGGAGGTCATGGAGTGCCTGCGGAAGATCCGGGACGGAGGGGACGGAACGCATGATTGTCGGTAAGCTCATCGGCTCCATCTGGGCCACCCGCAAGTACGACGAGCTCAACGGCATGAAGCTCATGCGCGTCGAGGTCGTTGCGGGAGACGACGCCGGCAAGCAGCTGATCTGCGTCGACACCATCAGTGCGGGCGTCGGCGACCGGGTCATCGTCACCACCGGAGCCTCCGCGTACCTCTTCATGAGGGACGAGTTCCAGAAGAACGCCCCGGTTGACGCAGTGATCGTAGGAATCATCGACGAAGACGTGAGTCTTTAGGAAAGGAGGACGGGATGAAGAGGCTGATCAGCGCCCAGGACGTCATCGCTGCCGCAGAGCGTCACGAGAACCTCGTCGTGGACGAGAACACCATCGTGACCGCCCAGGCGCGTGACGTCGCCAAGGAGCGCGGGGTCCTCCTCGAGACGGGTTCCGCCGTCGCGAAGTCCGCGCCCCACGCGGAGGCGGCGCCCGTGGCAGAGCACCACGAGGAGGCCCATCACGAGGAGCACCACGAGGAGGTGCACCACGAGGAGGCAAAGGCCGCGCAGCCCGCGCTCTCCGCTGACGAGCTGGAGCGCGTCATCTCCGCTGCCTTTGAGAAGGGCATCTGGACCAAGGAGGAGGTCGAGGCCCTCTTCAAGCCTAAGGCGATCGACGCCAACATCGTCCCCGTGGGCGTCTCCGGCCGCCACATCCACCTCTCCCAGGAGCACCTGGAGCAGCTCTTTGGCGCCGGCTACCAGCTCACCCCGATCAAGGACCTGAGCCAGCCGGGGCAGTTCGCCTCCAAGGAGTGCGTCACGCTCGCCGGCCCCAAGGGAGTCATCCAGAAGGTCCGCGTCCTCGGCCCCGTGCGCCCCAAGACGCAGGTCGAGGTCCTCGCGGGTGACACCTTCAAGCTCGGCATCCCCCAGGAGATCAGGCTCTCCGGCCACCTGGAGGGCACCCCGGGCGTCACCGTGATCGGGCCCAAGGGCACGGTCGTCCTCGACGAGGGCGTCATCGTCGCGGCCCGTCACATCCACATGAACCCCGCGCAGGCCGCCGAGCGCGGCTTCCACGACGGCCAGGTCGTCTCGCTCAAGGTCGGCGGGGAGCGCGGCGGGATGCTCGACAACGTCATCATCCGCGTGACGGAGAGCGGCAACCTCGATTGCCACATCGACACCGAGGAGGCCAACGCCCTTCACATCAAGTGCGGTTCAACGGTTGAGGTAGTCAGGTAGCGCGGGCGCTGAGGCGCAGGCACTAGACCCAGGGAGGAAGAAACATGGCAAGCACCACTGAGGCACTCGGGATGATCGAGACCAAGGGTATGGTCGGCTCCGTCGAGGCGGCGGATGCGATGGTCAAGGCGGCCAACGTCCGCCTGATCGGCAAGGAGCTCGTGGGCGGCGGCCTGGTCACCGTCTTCGTCCGCGGCGACGTGGGAGCGGTCAAGGCCGCCACGGACGCCGGCGCGGCCGCCGCGCAGCGCGTGGGCGAGCTCCTGTCCGTCCACGTGATCCCGCGCCCGGACGGCATGGTCGAGTCGATCCTGCCCCACGCGGAGTAGCAACCACCTAAGCAGCAAGATGGCGTGGGCCTGGCGGCCCGCAGACCCAGGGAGGAAGAAACATGGCAAGCACCACTGAGGCACTCGGGATGATCGAGACCAAGGGTATGGTCGGCTCCGTCGAGGCGGCGGATGCGATGGTCAAGGCGGCCAACGTCCGCCTGATCGGCAAGGAGCTCGTGGGCGGCGGCCTGGTCACCGTCTTCGTCCGCGGCGACGTGGGAGCGGTCAAGGCCGCCACGGACGCCGGCGCGGCCGCCGCGCAGCGCGTGGGCGAGCTCCTGTCCGTCCACGTGATCCCGCGCCCGGACGGCATGGTCGAGTCGATCCTGCCCCACGCCGAGGCGTAGGTAGATGGCTGCGCAGAAGTCCGGGCAGGAGGGCGCTCCCAAGCGCACCTCCTCCCGCAGGGGGGCGGGCCAGGCGGCCGAGGCGGGCAAGCAATCTGCGGACGCCCCCAAGGCCACCCCGTCCAGGAGGGGCGCCAGCCGCCCCTCCACCCCCCGCAAGGAGCAGGCGACCGCAGCCGACAAGGCTAAGCCCGCGGCGGCCGTGGTCGCAAAGCCGGAGGCCAAGCCCGTCTCGGCCCCCAAGGTAAAGGCTGAGGAGCCCAAGGCGGCACCAAAGCCCAAGGCAGCACCCCAGGCCCAGGAGCAGAAGGCTCCCGAGGCACCCAAGACGGAGGCCCAGCCCACCAAGGCGGAGCCCCACCCAACCAAGGAGGTAACCACAATGGCAAACGCCATCGAGGCACTCGGGATGATCGAGACCAAGGGAATGGTAGGCGCCGTCGAGGCCGCCGATGCCATGGTCAAGGCGGCAAACGTCAGGCTCGTGGGCAAGGAGCGCGTTGGCGGCGGCCTGGTCACCGTCTTCGTCCGCGGCGACGTGGGAGCGGTCAAGGCCGCCACGGACGCCGGCGCGGCCGCCGCGCAGCGCGTGGGCGAGCTCCTGTCCGTCCACGTGATCCCGCGCCCGGACGGCATGGTCGAGTCGATCCTGCCCCACGCGGAGTAGCGTCGCCGTCCCAGTACCAACCGTCAGCTAGCCGGAAAGAGGCATGATGCAGGAATTCGATTACGATCTCCAGAGCATCCAGGCTGCGCGCGACCTGGCTCGCAAGGGGCAGGTTGCCGCCAACCAGATCGCCAACTACAGCGTCGAGCAGATCGACCGCATCCTCCGCTCCATGGTCGAGGTCGCGGAGAAGAACGCCGAGAAGCTCGCCCAGATGGCCGTCGAGGAGACCACCTTCGGCAACGTCCATGACAAGATCTACAAGAACCACATGGCCTCCGGCCTGCTCTACGAGCAGATCAAGGACAAGAAGACCATCGGCGTCATCGACGTGGACGAGAAGAACCAGGTCATCACCATCGCCGAGCCCGTCGGCTTGGTCATGGGCATCGTGCCCTCCACCAACCCGACCTCCACGGTGCTCTACAAGTCGATGATCGCGCTCAAGGCCCGCAACGCCATCGTCTTCTCCCCGCACCCTAAGGCCGCAAAGTGCACCAACCTCGCCATCAAGCTCATGAACGACGCCGCCGTCGCCGCGGGCGCGCCCGAGAACATCATCCAGGGCATCTCGATGGCGACCATCGCCGCCACCAACGAGCTCATGCACGCGCCCGAGGTCAAGATGATCATCGCCACCGGTGGCCCCGGCATGGTCAAGGCCGCCTACAGCTCGGGCAAGCCTGCCCTGGGCGTCGGCGCCGGCAACTCGCCCTCGTACATCGAGCGCACCGCCAACGTGAAGCAGGCCGTCCACCAGATCGTCGCCTCTAAGACCTTTGACAACGGCACCATCTGCGCGTCCGAGCAGAGCGTCATCTGCGAGACCTGCAACCACGACGAGGTCGTAGCCGAGTTCAAGAAGCAGGGCGGCTACTTCATGTCCGAGGAGGAGTGCGCCAAGGTCTGCAAGATCCTGTTCCGCAACGGCCACTCCATGAGCCCCAACTTCGTGGGTCACGCCGCCCTCGACATCGCCAAGGCCGCCGGCATCAGCGTTCCCGCCGACACCAAGATCCTCATCGGCGAGCAGCATGGCGTGGGTCCCGAGTGGCCGCTCTCCTACGAGAAGCTCACCACCGTCCTCGCGTTCTACACCGTCGCCGACTGGCACGAGGCCTGCGACCTCTCCATCGCGCTCCTCCAGAACGGCATCGGCCACACCATGAACATCCACACCGAGGACAAGGAGATCGTCCGCAAGTTCTCCGTCAAGCCCGCTTCCCGCATCCTCATCAACACGGGCGGAACCCAGGGCGGCACGGGCCTCTCCACCGGCCTCGAGGTCGCGCTCACGCTGGGCTGCGGCACCTGGGGCGGCAGCTCGGTCTCCGAGAACGTTGGCCCCCAGCACCTCATCAACATCAAGCGCGTGGTCAATGGCCTGGTGGAGCCCGACGAGGTCGCTGCCGTGGACGAGACCTTCGCCAAGTGGCACCCCGAGCTCGCCGCTCAGTACGGCTGCGCACCCCACGCCGAGGGCGGCTGCGGCTGCTCCGAGTCGCACTGCGAGCCCGCGCACGAGACCCACGACACGGGCATCGAGATGCCCGTGGGGCACGGCACCAGCGGCATCAGCTACTCCGTGGGCTGCAACTGCTGCGGCGGCCAGACCGTGACGCAGGAGGACCTGCAGCACTCCAGCGACACCATCGATGCCGCGGAGCTCAAGAAGATGGTCAACGAGCTCGTCGCCGCGTTCCGTGGCGAGTAGGCCAAGCGACCTTTAGGGAAACGTCTGCCAAGAGGCAAGGAGCTGAACAATGAACGAGGCACTGGGAATGGTCGAGACCGTGGGCTGCGTTGGCGCAGTCGAGGCCTCCGATGCCATGGTCAAGGCCGCCGAGGTCACCCTCGTGGGCAAGGTCAACGTTGGTGGAGGCATCGTCACCACCTTCGTGCGCGGCGACGTCGCCGCGGTCAAGGCTGCCACCGACGCCGGCGCGGCTGCGGCCGAGCGCGTGGGCGAGCTCCGCTCCGTCCACGTGATCCCGCGTCCGCACTCCGACGTCGAGCTGATCATCCCGCACCTGAACGCGTAGGACCTTGGATCTCTCGGCCTTCTACACCGAGCTTGACCGTCTGTACGGCGAGCCGGGGTCGGACGTCGCGGGCTTCCTTCGGGAGGCCCTGCGGCGCGCCCGGCTCGCCGGGGACGGGCGGGGGGTCGCCGCGGCGGCCAACGAGCTCGAGAGCGTCCTGAGGCTCCGCGGGGAGCTGGACGAGGCCGAGGGGCTGTGCGAGGAGGTCCTTGGCGTGCTGGAGCGCGAGGGAGCCGGGGACGACGAGAGGGCGCGTGCCCTCATCAACCTCGGCGACGTCTACGTTGCCCAGGGGCGCTACGCCACGGCGGTCGATGCCTTCGACCGCGCCGAGGCGCTCCTGGGGAGCGGAGACGCCCACCCCTACGAGGTGAGCGCGATCTGCAACAACCGCAGCGGTGCGTACCGTGGGCTCGGGCGCTTTGCCCAGGCCCGCTCGGACCTCCGCCGGGCGGGGCGACTCCTGGAGCGCGTCCCCGGCTCCGAGGGACGGCGTGCGACCAACGCGATCAACCTCGCGCAGGTCCTCGTAGACGAGGGTCGCGTGGAGGAGGCCGCCGAGGCCATCGAGCCCGCGCTGGAGACGTACCGTACGCTCTGCGGGGGACGAGACGTCCACAGGCCCCACGCCCTGGCGACCGCGGCGCAGATCGCCTATCTGCGCGGGGACTACGCGGGGGCGGCCCGTCTCTACCGCGATGCGGCGGGGGTGCTGCGCGACAAGCTCGGCGACGCCCCCAACGTAAGCGCCCTGGAGGCATCCGCGGCGCGCATGGAGGGACTGGCGGCGGCAGGCACGTAAGGGTCCCACGGAGCCTTCGTGGGACGGTGGGAACGATCGGGAGGTGCGGCATGAGGGGCATGGAGCTGGCAAGGCGGTACTTCGGGGCCTACGAGCCCACCCTCGTGTTCGGGCTCCCGTACTCCGTGGAGCGGAGGCTGGCCTTTGGCCTCGTGGGCCCTGGCTCGGAGTGCCTGGGCTTCGACGACGATGCCTCGCAGGACCACGACTTCGGCCCCGGCTTCTGCGTGTGGGTCCCCCGTGAGCTCTATGCAGACTGGGGAGAGGAGCTCGCGCGCCGCTACGATGCGCTTCCCAAGGAGTTCATGGGCCAGAGGCGCGTCGAGACCGCCCTCGCGGGCCAGCGCGTCGGGGTGTTCGAGACCGAGTCGTTCTACCGCACGTTCACCGGCCTGGAGCGCGAGCCCCAGGGCGTGGCGGAGTGGCTCCGCATTCCCGAGCAGTTCCTGGCCACCGTCACCGACGGCGAGGTCTTCAGCGACGCCAGCGGGCAGTTCTCCCGCGTGCGTCGCGCGCTCCAGGGCTTCTACCCCCAGGACGTGGTGAGGAAGAAGGTTGCCGCCAACATGGCGGTCATGGCACAGGCGGGCCAGTACAACCTCTGGCGCTGCCTGCGCCGGGGCGATGTCGTCGCCGCCGGCACCGCCCGCACCGAGTTCTTGCAGGCGTCCATGGCGGCGCTGCACCTGCTGGCGGGAACCTACATGCCGTTCTACAAGTGGTCGTTCCGCTCGCTGTCCGAGCGCGCCCACGTGCCCGCGCCCATCTGCGCGCTCGTCTCGCGCATCGCGGCCGCCCCGGTGGCGGACGTGTCGCAGCCCGACGTCGAGGCGCTGTGCGGCGTGGTCCTCGCGACCGTGCAGGCGCTGGGATGGGCGGCCGGGGACTCCGACTTCCTGCTCGACGCCGCGACGGCCGCGTGGCAGGGCATCCCCAACGACTACCTCAGGGAGCGGCCGCTCAACGAGGGGGCGTATCGCTGATGGGTACCTGCGCTTGCGCCTGCCGCGAGGGCTCCGGCTCCTACGGTCGCCGCCTGGAGCGTCGCAGGGCGATGGACGCGCTCTTCTCCGCGCCTGGCGTCGTGGACGTGATGGCGGGGGAGGGGCTGGGGGAGTCCGCCCGCGCCGACCTCCGGAGGCTCGTGGGGCTGGAGTGGGAGCAGTTCGACGCCGTCCTGGGCATGAACGGCCGTGCCGGCTGCCAGGACGACCTCCGCTCGTTCCTCTCGTACCGCTGCGCCCAGTACCTGGCCTTCTCGCACCGCCTCATCCCGCTGGTGCTGGGGGAGTACGAGGAGGCCGAGCGCACGGGCAGGAACCTCGTGGAGGAGAAGTACGCGCGCATGATGGCCGTGACTGATCCCGACGGCTACCAGCGCGACTGGGCCCAGCGCCTTGGCACCCCCTCGCCCGTGAGGGCGGCGGCGCTGCGCCAGATACGCGCGCTCCTCTCGCCCGCCCTCGAGGCCGCCGCACGCGAGCTGCCGCAGTCCCACCGCCACGCCCGGCCCGACGAGTCGGCGCCCGGCAGGGTGTCGGCCCTCGACTACTTCGAGGCCGAGGTGGCGGGCTACTCGCTGGGGACGCTGTTCGCCCTCAGGGACGCGCTGGGGGAGCAGCTGAAGCACACCAACCCAATTGCCCTGAGCTACGTCCTGGCGGCGCGTCTCAGCAAGGCGACGGAGGCGATCTCTTGAACTTGCGCGGAAGGCAGGACAGGTGCGACCTCTACCAGATAGGGGAGGTCAGCAAGATCGGTGGGATCTCGCAGCGCACGCTGAGGCACTACGACGAGCTCGGCCTCATGGAGCCCGACGTCGTGGGAGACAACGGCTACCGCTACTACAGCCGCCAGACCATGCTCAAGATCCCGGTGATCCACTACCTCAAGATGATGGGCTTCTCGCTCGACGAGATCGCCTCCATGCAGCAGCGCTCCAACCTGCTCGAGGCAAAGGAGCTCTTTGCCAAGCACCTCGCCGCCTGCGACGAGGAGGCACGCCTGCTCGCCGAGAGGCGCGAGGCCATCATCGACTGGACGGAGCTGGTGGACGAGGCGAACGTGGTCCTTCGCGTGCGCCCCACCGCGGTGAGCGTGAAGTACCTCGCGCCCCGCGACCTGCTGTGCCTGCGCTCCCGCTTCACGGGGAGCTTTGCGGAGGCCATCGTGAGCCTGGACTTCGCCTCCTACGTCAGCAGCGTCGACAACGCCATCACGGGGCCCGTCATCGTGGGCTTCGACTCGGTCGAGGACGCGGTCCTCGCCGCCTCGCAGGGATGCGAGTGCGACGTGCGCCTGCTGCAGAAGGCGATCCGCCCCATCGCCAAGGAGAACGCGTGGACCATGCCCGGCGGCATGTACCTCTCCACCTACCACATCGGCGCCTTCGAGGAGATGGGCTCCGCCTACCAGAGGCTCCTCAAGTTCGCGCGCGACAACGGCTACAAGGTCGCCGGCATGGCGCTCGAGCGCTTTGTCACCGACTTCTGGACGACCAACAACCCCGAGCTCTTCGTTACCGAGATCCTGCTACCAACAGAAACGGAGTAAAGATGAACGAGTTCTACCTCAAGGCAAAGCTGTTCTTTGGCCCCCAGGCCGTGGAGCACCTGCAGTCGCTGCACTGCTCCAACGTGCTCGTCGTCACCGACGGGTTCCTCCAGGAGTCCGGCATGGTGAGCAAGATGACGCAGTACCTGCCGTCGGGCGCTCACGTCAAGGTGTACTCCAACGTCAAGCCCGACCCCAGCCAGGAGCTGGTGGACGCGGGCGTCGAGATGATCTTCGACGTCAAGCCCGACCTGGTGATCGCCTTCGGCGGCGGCTCGTGCATCGACGCGACCAAGGCAATCCTGTACTTCGCGGCCGAGAAGGGCATGGAGCGCCCGTACTTCCTGGCCATCCCCACCACGGCGGGGACCGGCTCCGAGGTCACCAACTTCGCGGTCATCACGCGCGGCACCACCAAGGTCGCGCTGATCGACGACGCGCTCGCTCCCGACGGCGCCCTCCTCGACGCCAGCTTCACGCGCTCCGTGCCCCCCAAGATTACCGCGGACACCGGCATGGACGTCCTCACCCACGCCCTCGAGGCCTACGTGAGCAACAAGGCCACCACCTTCACCGACGCCATGGCCGTCAAGGCGCTCCGCATCGTCTTCGAGGACCTTCCCGTGGTCTTCCACGACGGTGACGCCATGAGGGCGCGCGGCCGCATGGCCGAGGCCTCCTGCGTCGCCGGCATCGCCTTCACCAACGCCGGCCTGGGCATCAACCACAGCCTGGCCCACGCGCTGGGCGGCCGCTTCCACGTTGCCCACGGGCGTCTCAACGCCATCCTCCTGCCCCACGTGATGCGCTTCCACATGGCAGAGCCCAAGTACCGCGAGCCCTACGACCGCGTCGCGCGCGAGCTGGGCATGGCGGACGCCGACGAGCTGCTGCAGCGCGTCATCGACCTGCGCCACGAGCTTGGCATCGAGGACCGTCTGGCCGACCTGGGCACCATCGACGCCGCGAGCTTCGAGGAGCACGTGGGCGACATGGCCGAGGCCGCGTCCCACGACCGCTGCACCCCCACCAACCCGCGCCCGGTGTCGAAGCAGGACCTCGTGAACCTCTATCGCGACGCCTACAACGGCTAGGGGCGTCGCCCGGGCGTGCGGAGCCTTCCCTGGGTCGCCGCACGGCCGGGCATGACCGCCCGCATTTCCTCTCCTCCCCTGGGTGGGCCGTCCCCCGCATCGTTGGGAGGGCGGCCCGCGCCATTGGGCGATGGGTGCCTTGACACTCACGGGAGGTAAGCAAGTAAGACGGAGCCTGTGCCAGGAACCAAGACTGAACGGAGGCCGTGAGCGTGGACAACGGTCAGGACCAGATTCGCGTCGTACAAGAGACGGTCTCGGGCAAGGAGATCACCCTTGCCCACGTCATCGGCGGGCCGGAGCCGATCATCTACACCAAGCTCGGCCTCAACCCGTCGGTTGACTATGGCTCGAGCGCCCTCGGCATCATGAACATCACGCCGCCCGAGTCGGCGGTCATCGCGTCGGACATCGCCATCAAGGCGGCCGACGTGTACCTGGGCTTTGCCGACCGCTTCACCGGCACCATGATCATCACCGGCGAGATCGCCGACGTCACCACCGCCATCACCCAGGTGGTCGAGTTCTTCCACGACACGCTCGGCTACGTCACCTGCAAGGTCACGAAGCGCTAGGGGCCGCAGGTGGGCGAGAGGATCACACGAAAGCAGTTCTTCGACCAGGTGTTCCAGGGGAACCCGCGGCGAGACGAGAACGGCGAGCTACGCATCACCCGCGTGCGCGTGCCTGGGCGCGAGATCGACCTCGCGCACGTGATGGGCACCTCGCGGCGTCGGGTGTGCGAGACCCTGGGCCTGGACATCGGCGTCCACGAGGGCGAGGACCACACCGGCGAGGCCATCGGCTTCATGAGGTTCACCCCGTGGGAGGCCGTCGTGGTGGCCGCGGACCTCGCGGTGAAGCACGGCTCCGTGGAGATCGGCTTCATGGACCGGTTCAACGGGTCTCTCATCCTCACCGGCCCGATCGCCGAGATCGAGAGCGCCGAGCAGGAGATCCTGGACTACTTTGACACGGAGCTCGACTTCCACGTGTGCCAGATGACGCGCAGATAGGGGGAGGCGTGAAGCGACTGTTCCTCATGGGGCGCAGCGAGGCCGGCAAGACCTCCCTCACCCAGGCGCTCCGGGGCGAGAAGCTCCACTACCACAAGACGCAGTACACCTATGCCGGCGGAGAGACCATCGACACCCCGGGCGAGTACTCCGAGTCCAAGCAGGCGGGCGTGGGCCTGGCGTGCTTCTCCTTCGAGTCCGACGTGGTGGCCATCCTCATCGCGGCGAACGAGCCGTTCACGGTCTTCGCCCCCAACTGCGACGCCTTCCTCAACCGGCCCCTCATCGGGGTCATCACCAAGATCCACGCGCCCAACGCCAACATCCCCATGGTGAGGCAGTGGCTGCAGAGCTGCTGCTGCGAGCGCATCTTCCTCGTGGACAACGCCACGGGGGAGGGGATCCCCGAGCTCAGGGCATACCTGGAGGAGGACGTCCCCACCATCTCGCTCGAGGAGGCCAAGCGCCGCCAGCGCCTGGGGCTCCACGACTGGGAGACCCTGCCTGCCGGCGCGTAGGGTCGGGGCCATGGCCGTGGCTCTTCTCGCCTGGCCTCGCCTGGCCGCAGCCTGTCCATCGCAGTCCGCGTGCTGGGTTGTTCCCCCGTCAGGGCGTCTCGTAAGATTTCACGCGCTTAGGCATCGGCTAAACGCGTCAAACCTTACGAGACTCAGAATTCCGTAAGACTACGCGCGGTTAGGGGCCCCTAACCGCGCGTTTCTTTACGAGGCTTGGTTTCGCTGGCGTGCGTCCTTACCCCCGAGCCCCTTGGGGCCGTTGGGCTCGACCTTTGCCTCTCACAGGGCGATGTATCCCGACATGCAAAGGGGGGACGCACCCTCGTGGATGCGCCCCCTTGCTGGTGGCGTTCTGGCAAGGCGGCCGTGGCGTCCGCCCGTCCGTTGATGTACTGCCGGGCCCCTTGCTGATGGCGTTCTGGCAAGGCGGCCGTGGGCCCAGCCCGCCGGCTGGGTTCCCCGCCCTACAGCGCGTGCCTCCTGCGCTCGAGCGCGGCGTGGACCATGGCGTGCTCGGTGCGGTACGTGAGCAGCAGGTAGCCCCCGTACACGACCACGAAGATCGTTGCCGCCATGACCGAGCTGGAGGCCAGGTTGACAAGGCCGAACGTCTCCACCAGCGGCACCACCACGGCCAGGGCGCAGGCGGAGTGGGCGAGACCCACCACGAGCGGCAGCACGAAGGCCAGCACCGTCTGGGTGCGGAGCGACCCGTACACCAGGCGCGTGGGGCAACCGAGCTCCGAGAGGGTCTGGTAGGCGGGGGAGGAGTCCTCGGTGGACGAGAGCTGCTGGATCGCGAGGATGGCGGCGCACGCCACGACCAGCACGAAGCCTATGTACAGCGCGAGGTAGCTCACGACGCCGGTGGTGGAGGATCCCGCTGAGTAGGTCTCCGTCGCCGTGCCGGTCATGTTGGCGACCTTCGCGCCGTCGAGGGCGTCGGCCAGGGCCCGGATCCCCCTGTCCCCCTCCGCGGTGCCGTGGGCGTACTCAAAGTCGATCACGGTCTGGTACAGGGGGCAGCTCGCCACCACGTCGTCGGGGAGCACGTAGATGCCCGGGTTGCTCGCGATGGTGCTGTTCTGGACCACCGCGGAGGAGTCCGTGACGGCGTGGTCGAGCGCCGGGGTGTACCTGGTTCCACCGATGGTGAACGAGTAGCCCTTAGCCAGCGCCTTGCTGTACCGCTCCGACACGTTGGCCATGCTGCTGGTGACCAGGTACTGGTGCTCGCCCAGCTCGATGGGGGAGAGGCCCTTGAGCGCCCTGAGCGCGTTGAAGTCGCTCAGGCCCATGGCGGTGGCGTAGTTGTCGGCGCTGAAGCCGGACGGGAGCTCCTGCCCGGTCGCCTGCATGACCGCGTTCATGGACATCCCCGCCCCGTCGGCGAGGTCGCTCGCGTCATAGAGGGTCACGGTCGCATGGCTCCCGATGGCATCGAGGTCAACGCCCGTGCCCGCCAGCGCCTGGCTCACCCCGTCGGGGGTGCCGGTCCCCTCCGCCGGGAAGATGGCCACCGAGGCGTCGTAGGCCACGTTCCTCTCCGCCGCCTCGTTGATGGCGCTGCAGATGCTCATGCCAGCAGTGACCGAGGTGATCGCCAAAAACAGGATCAGCGAGATCATGGCCATGGAGAGGCTCCCGCTGTTGACGCGCGCGGCAAACTGGCGGGTGGTGAAGGCATGCAGGTCGCGCCAGTACAGGCGCTTGGTGCGGGTGAGAAGCGCCACCGCCGTTCCCGCCAGCCCAAAGAACAGCAGGACGGTGCCCGCCATCATCATGATCGTCGTGACGTTGAAGGTCGCCTGCGAGGTGCCGTTGGTCGCCCCCGGCAGCCCGTGGTGGAGGAGACGAGCGTAGGCCACGCCCACGAGCGCCACGCCCACGGCAAACAGCGCCACGGAGAGCGGCAGGCTGCGGAGGCGGTTGGTCTCGCCCCGCCTGCGGGCACCCATGAGGTCGATGAGGCGCACCCTCCGGAGGGTGATGCCGTTGAAGACCATCATCACCACGAAGGTCACGGCAAAGCAGCCGGCGGTGACCCCGAGGGCGTCGAGCGAGAAGAAGAAGTGGAAGTCCCTGATGGCGACCTTGAACAGGCTCCCCGTCACAAACAGCAGGAGCTGCGAGAGGAGAAACCCCAGCAGCACGCCCGCAGCGAGCGACACCAGGGCGACCACGAGGGTCTCGAGGGTGAGGATGCGCGCGACCTGGCCGCGCCTCATGCCCAGGACCTGGTACAGCCCCAGCTCCTTCTTGCGGCGGCGGAGGAGGAAGTTGTTGGCGTACACCATGAGGAAGCCCATGACCACCGCCAGGAAGAAGGTCACCCCCTGGAGGATGTCGCCCACGGCCTTGAGCATCTCGCCCACGTCGCCCTGCACGAAGGTGGCCTGGGCCGAGATCGTGTTGAACGCGTAGAAGACGGCGACGCCCAGCGCCAGCGTGATGAAGTACACGGCGTAGTCGTGCATCGACTTCCTGATGTTGCCCAGGGCGAGCCTAGCGGTCATTCGCCTCGCCCCCGATCATCGCGACCACGTCCATGATGCGCGAGAAGAACTCCCGCCGGTCGTCGCTACCCCTCACGACCTCGGTGAACAGCCTGCCGTCGCGGATGAAGACCACCCGTCGGCAGTAGCTCGCCGCGTACTCGTCGTGGGTGACCATGAGGATCGTGGAGCCCTGGCTGCGGTTGAGGGACTCCAGGCTCTCGAGCAGGAGCTTGGCGTTCTTGGAGTCGAGGGCGCCCGTGGGCTCGTCGGCCAGGATCAGCCGGGGCCTGGTCACGATCGCGCGCGACGCCGCCACGCGCTGGCGCTGCCCGCCGGACATCTGGTAGGGGTACTTGTCCAGGACCTCCTCCACGCCCAGGGAGCGCGCCACGTCCTGGACGCGCGCGCGGATCTCGTCGGGGGCGACCCGCCCGATCGTGAGGGGCAGCGCGATGTTCTCGCGCGCGGTGAGCGCGTCGAGCAGGTTGGAGTCCTGGAACACGAAGCCCAGGCTCCTGCGGCGGAAGTCGGCGAGCTGGCGCTGAGAGAGCGAGCTCACGTCGCGCCCGTCGATGAGGATGCTCCCCGCGCTGGGGACGTCGATGGTCGAGACGCAGTTGAGGAGCGTCGACTTGCCCGAGCCGGACGGTCCCATGATCGCGGTGAACTCGCCGGCGTCCACGTTCAGGCTCACGCCGTCCAGCGCGCGCGTGACCCCGTCCCTCGAGCCGTACACCTTCTTGAGGTTGCGCACCTCCAGCACGCGGGCGTGGGCTGCGCTTCCCGCGTTCTTGCGTCCTGCCATGTGGGTGGCCATGAGCGGTCCCTTCTCCTTGGGTTGTGGTCCAAGACCATGGTCGCCCCGCGCCCGCCCGCGGGCCATCGATTGGGCTTACCCCTCCCTTACGGTTTCGTAAGGGAGGCGTCGTCAGGGGAGAGGGGCGTGGGCACGCGGCAGTGGCGGGGCCGTTCCGCTCGCTATGACACCATGCGCGAACGGTTGGCGGGGAACAGGACGTCGACGCGCGTCCAGGCGCCCTCCTCGCTGTCCACGCCCACGTCGAGCCCCATCTTCTGGCACAGCGTCGCCACCAGGTACAGGCCGATGCCGGTCGACCTCCTGCGGGAGCGGCCGTTGGCGCCCGTGAAGCCCTTGTCGAACACGCGGCCCAGGTCCGCCTCGCGTATGCCGCACCCGTTGTCGGTCACGGAGAGCACGACCGTCTCGTCCGCCCTCCCGCCGCCCTCCACGCGGGCGTCGAAGCGGATGCGGGGCGCCCGTCCGTCAACCTGGGGGTCGCAGCGGTAGCGCACCGCGTTGTCCAGCAGCTGGCCCAGCACGAACTCGAGCCACTTGGGGTCGCAGTACACCGTGGGGCCGTCGGGGTCGTCCCCGCATGCCAGGCCGGACAGGTCCACGGAGACGTGCGCCCCAATGAGCTGCGACATCCGGGACTTGAGGGCGGCGCGCACGAGCTCGCCCACCTTGCACGAACGCACCAGGTAGTCCCGCTCCAGCGAGGCGCCACGGGCGTAGAAGAGCGCCTGCTCCACGTAGGCGTTGACCCGCTCGAGCTCGCGCGAGAGGGGGCGGAGGCGGTCGTCGCCCAGGTTCTGCACCATCAGCTCGGCGGCCGCGAGGGGCGTCTTTGCCTCGTGGACCCAGGTCTCGATGAAGTCGCGGTAGTCCGCCTCGCGCGACGTCGCCTCGCTCACCAGGTGGTTTGCGGCGAGGAGCGTGGCCTGCAGGGCGTCCACGGCGCCGTCGCCCTCCGCGAAGCCGGGGTGCGTGACCTCGGCGGCGAGCGAGAGCGTGTCGGGGCCGGAGTCGGCGACGCGCCTCAGGTCCTCGACGCAGCGCCTCTCGCGCAGGTAGCCGGACAGCAGGAGGAGGGCGAGTCCCAGCGCCAGCAGGAGGTCCAGGAGGGTCGCCGCGTCGCGCGTCGCCCCCACCGCCCGCAGCAGCGGCCACGCGGCGGCGACCATCGCCAGGCAGAGGAGGGCCTGTCCCGCGTGGGCGCCCAGGTACTCCGCGATGCCAAAGCGGGCGCTGGCGGGGAGGGTGCCGCTCCTCTCGCCTTCCGTGGTGGTGGGCCGGCCCCCGTCCCGCCGCGCGCTCATGCCGAGTACCCCTGGCCGCGGTGCGTGGCGATGTAGTCCCTCACGCCCAGCTTGGCGAGCGTCTGGCGCAGCCGGTTCATGTTCACGGTGAGCGTGTTGTCGTCCACGAAGGCGTCGCTGCTCCAGAGGGCCTCCATCAGCTCCTCGCGAGAGACGATGCGCCCCGTCCTCCTCATCAGGAGCTCCAGGATGCGCAGCTCGTTCTTGGTGAGCTCGACCTCCCGTCCGTTGGCGGAGGCGGTGGAGCGCGAGAGGTCCAGCGTGAGGCCGCGGCTCTCGACCTCCCGGTCCGCGTCGTGCCTCGCCATGGTGCGACGCAGGATGGCGTCGATGTGGGCGAGAAGGACCTGGCCGTTGTAGGGCTTCGCCACGAAGGCGTCGGCTCCCATGGACATGCTCATGAGCTCGTCCAGGTCGGTCGTGCGGCTGGTCAGCACCACGATGGGGACGTCGCTCGACTGGCGGATCTCGCGCGCCACGTACTGGCCGTCCGTCCCGGGCAGGCTCAGGTCGAGCAGCACCAGGTCGCAGCCCGAGGCAAGCGCCTCCCGGGAAACGTCGGAGAACCCCTCGCAGCCGGTGGCGTCGTGCCCGGCGTTGGCGAGCAGGGTCAGGAGCTCGCGCCTGACGTTGGGGTCGTCCTCGACCACGAAGATCCTTGCCATCCGCCCTCCCCTCGGGAACGCCGCCCGCAAGGCGGCACTGGTCACCCATGGTAGTACGTAACCGGGCGCCCTCCCGGCGCGCCCGTGGTCGCGACGGGCCCCGTCGACGATCCGCCGCTGCCACCATCTGGCATAACTCGTTAAAACTTTTTATCTCTCACGTCCCCTAGCACAAAACTCGTTTTTGGGAGTCTGGTTCTTGTGGAGCTTTGGCGTTGGCCGAATTGTCGATAAGTGGGGAATAAGGTGAAATGTTGTTCTGGATGGCAATTTGCCACCTGCGGCGATGTCGGTTATCGACAAGGTTTCAACGCTTTCAACCAGCAATCAACAATATCTTGTGCCGACTCGTGGGAAAAAACACTACGGATTGTGTCATAGTGAGGCACGTCAGATAGGGCCGCCCTGCGGTCGCGAGCTGGGGGAAGATCCCGGAAGGCGGCGGAGGGGCGGCGTGGGAGACCAGAACAGCGGGGGATGCACGAGATGAAGATCATCAAGCGCAACGGCTCGGAGGTCCAGTTCGACCTCTCCAAGATCAGGAACGCCATCAAGGCGGCCAATGCCGAGGTGCCCGAGGACGATCGCCTCACCGACCGCGAGGTCGAGTTTGCCACCCTCAACGTGCAGGACCTGTGCGCCGACGCCGGCCACACCGTCACGGTGGAGGAGGTCCAGGACATGGTGGAGGACCAGCTCATGGCACTCGACCGCTTCGTCGTGGCACGCCACTACATCATCTACCGCTACGTGCAGAACCAGAAGCGCCGCAAGAACACCACCGACGACCAGATTCTCTCGCTCATCGAGTGCAACAACGAGGAGGTCAAGCAGGAGAACTCCAACAAGAACCCCACGGTCGTCTCCGTCCAGCGCGACTACATGGCCGGCGAGGTGAGCAAGGACCTTGCCATGCGCACGCTGCTTCCCGCCGACGTGGTTGAGGCCCACCGCGAGGGCATCATCCACTTCCATGACGCGGACTACTACGCGCAGCACATGCACAACTGCGACCTCATCAACCTCGACGACATGCTGCAGAACGGCACGGTCATCTCGGGCACGCTCATCGAGAAGCCCCATAGCTTCAGCACCGCGTGCAACATCGCCACGCAGATCATCGCCCAGGTGGCCTCGTGCCAGTACGGCGGTCAGTCCATCTCGCTCACCCACCTGGCCAAGTTCGTGGACGTGAGCCGCAAGAAGATCCGCCGCCAGGTCTATGCCGAGATGGAGGTCATCGACGCCCATCCCAGTGCCGACAAGATCGAGGCCATGGTGGAGAAGCGCCTGCGTGAGGAGGTCGCCCGCGGTGTCCAGACCATCCAGTACCAGGTCGTCACGCTCATGACCACCAATGGCCAGGCACCCTTCATCACCGTGTTCATGTACCTCAACGAGGCGGAGAACGAGCAGGAGAAGCACGACCTCGCCCTCTGCATCGAGGAGATGCTCAAGCAGCGCTACCAGGGCGTCAAGAACGAGAAGGGCGTCTGGATCACCCCGGCGTTCCCCAAGCTCATCTACGTGCTCGAGCCCGACAACATCACGCCTGACGGCGAGTACTTCTACCTCACCAAGCTTGCGGCCAAGTGCACCGCCAAGCGCATGGTGCCCGACTACATCTCCGAGAAGAAGATGAAGGAGTACAAGCTCAGCAAGGGCGAGACCGAGGGCAACGGCGACTGCTACACCTGCATGGGCTGCCGCAGCTTCCTCACGCCCGACCGCTCGGGCAACGGGTACGACAACGTGGCCAACGCCAAGAACTACGACCCCAGCAAGCCCAAGTACTACGGCCGCTTCAACCAGGGGGTCGTCACCATCAACCTCCCGGACGTGGCCCTCTCCTCGGGCGGTGACATGGACAAGTTCTGGCAGATCTTCGACGAGCGCCTGGAGCTGTGCCACAAGGCCCTGCGCTGCCGTCACGACCGCCTCTGCGGCACGCTGTCGGACGCCGCACCCATCCTGTGGCAGTACGGTGCCCTCGCGCGCCTCAAGAAGGGCGAGACCATCGACAAGCTGCTCTACGGCGGCTACTCCACCATCAGCCTGGGCTACGCCGGCCTCTACGAGTGCGTCAAGTACATGACCGGCCACAGCCACACCGATGCCGAGGCCACGCCGTTTGCCCTCTCCGTGATGCAGCGCATGAACGACAAGTGCGCCGAGTGGAAGGCCGCGGAGGACATCGACTACTCCATCTATGGCACCCCGCTGGAGTCCACCACGTACAAGTTCGCCAAGTGCCTGCAGAAGCGCTTCGGCATCGTGAAGGGCATCACCGACCACGGCTACATCACCAACTCGTACCACGTCAACGTGCGCGAGAAGATCGACGCCTTCACCAAGCTCAAGTTCGAGAGCCAGTTCCAGCGCCTCTCGCCCGGCGGCGCTATCAGCTACGTTGAGGTCCCCAACATGCAGGACAACCTCGAGGCGGTCGTGCGCGTGATGCAGTTCATCTACGACAACATCATGTACGCCGAGCTCAACACCAAGAGCGACTACTGCCAGGTGTGCGGCTACGACGGCGAGATCCGCATCGTGGAGGACGACGGCAAGCTGGTGTGGGAGTGCCCCAACTGCGGCAACCGCGACCAGAGCAAGATGAACGTCGCCCGTAGGACCTGCGGCTACATTGGCACCCAGTTCTGGAACCAGGGCCGCACGCAGGAGATCAAGGACCGCGTGCTGCACCTGTAGGACGCGGGGGGGGGGGGGGGGGGGGCGGGCGGGGGGGGGGGGGGGGGGGGGGGGGGGGGCGGGGGCGGGGGGGGGGGGGGGGGGGGGGGGGGGGGGGGGGGGGGGAGCGACGGCCCGGAGGGGCCCGGCGCGATGGCGTCGGGCCCCTCTCGTGCGTGCGGTCAACCTCCTGGCTGGCCAGGCAAGTGGTGCAGGGGATGTGCACATGTGGCATCTCTCGGGTCCCAAGATGTGTGGGCAGTGTGTCTCCCACGTGTGAAACTCGTCCCATTTGCGTCAGGTGATTGCGATGCAAGAGCGTTCGCCCATGTCCCTCTCCTATAATGCCCCCCGCTCAGCGAGCGAGGTATTGAATACGCACCCAACCCAATGGGAGAGGAAATATGCCACTCTGGAACACTCCGGGCGAGGTCAAGGCTGCGTTCTTTGATGCAGACGGAACGCTCATCTCGCCCAGCACTAATCATAGGATCCCCGAATCCACGCAGGTCGCCATCTCGGAGCTGCGCAAGGAGGGCGTCAAGTGCTTCCTGGCCACGGGCCGTCCCCCGTACCAGTGCGACGAGATCCCCATCGACAACTTCGAGGGCTTCATCCTCTTCAACGGCCAGCTCGTGCTGACGCGCGACGAGATCCTGTTCAGCGAGTGCCTTGACCGCGACGACGTTGCCACGGTGGTCCAGCAGGTGCACGAGGGCAAGTATCACTGCCTGTTCATGGAACGCGGCCGCTGCTACATCGACGGTCACGACGGCCTGGTGCGCTCGGCCGAGGAGTTCGCCGGTCTCACCTACGAGGAGGGCAACATCGACCAGGCGCTCCATAACGACATCTACCAGCTCAACGTCTTCTTGGGGCAGGGCGAGACGGGCGTGCTCACCGAGGCCACCAACAGCTTCAAGGTGACCAGGTGGAGCCCCAACTTTGTGGACGTGTTCCCGCGTCACGGCGGCAAGGCCCGTGCGGTCCGTCGCGTGCTCGACATCTACGGCATCTTGCCCGAGGAGGCCATCGCGTTTGGCGACGGCGGCAACGACCTGGAGATGTTTGGCACCGTGGGCACCTCCATCGCCATGGGCAACGGCAACCCGGAGGTCAGGGAGCAGGCCGACTACGTCACGGACGACATCGCGCACGACGGCATCTACAACGCCTGCTTCAGGCTCGGCCTGGTCCGCGAGGCGTAGCTACCGCCCGGCGTACCGCTCTCGCCCCCGTAACGGGTCCAAGCTGTCCCGTCCCGTGCGGGGTGTCTAACGCACCGCTCCCGTCCCTCCCTCCCCGCGTCTGCGGGGCGAGAGGGGCGGTCTGCCAACGCGGGACATTCGGACCACGGGAGTGGGTATCTCTCCCCCCTGAGGGGGCGCAGAATCCCATGGCGTGCGCCCCGGGGAGGGGAGTACCCATGACTGGAAGTGAGTTCCACGAGCTCGTGCGCTCGTCCAGGACCATCCGACGCTTTGACGAGGGGAGCCGGGTCACGCGCGAGCAACTGCTCGGGCTGGTTGACACGGCGCGCTTTGCCCCCACGGGAAACAACACGCAGCTGCTGCGGTTCCACGTGGTCGATGACCCCGCGACGGTCGAGCACTGCGCGGCAAGCCACGGTTGGGCGGCCCTCTTCAAGGACTGGGACGGTCCCCAGCCAGGGGAGAGGCCCACGGGCTACATTGCCGTGTGCGCCCCCGTTGGCGCCACGGGCAGCGCGATCCGCAACCTGGACGCCGGCATCGCGGCGCAGACGATCATGCTCGCGGCGCGGAGCGAAGGCCTGGGCGGGTGCATCGTCAAGAGCTTCAAGCCAAGCCTGGCGGATGACCTCGGCATCTCCCAGCAGGGGTACGAGATCCTGGTGCTGCTCGCCATCGGCGTCCCGGCGGAGCGCGTGGTGCTGGAGGAGGTCGATCCCGACCACGGCACGCACTACTGGCGAGACGAGAAGGGCACCCACCACGTCCCCAAGCTGCCGCTGGAGGACCTGCTGATATAGCCGGATGGACGCTCCCGAGGTCCTTGCGGCGGGCGAGCGATCGTCTGTCGCCCCGTTTGCATGCGTGGGGTTGGCGTGACTTTACGAAAGCGTAAGGCACCGTAATGCAAATCGATGGTACCCGCCGGCGCGTTTGGGGCAGAATCGATTGTGCGGGAGCGCGAGGATCCGTTGGGGATGGCGCCCCGCCGCGCGGGGCATCGGGCTCCGCGCCAGAGTCGTGGATGTGTGGGAACGGAGTTCGTCGTGGGAGTTCTTCTCGCCCTTGTCCTTGCCATCGTGATTGTGCCCGTTGGCATCGCGGCGCTTGTCGTGAGGGTCTCGCTCAGGGTGATCGGTTGGGTGCTTGGGGCATGCCTGTCCCTCGTGCTGGTCCTCTTTGCCCTGGCGCAATGCGTCGCCCTGGTGTAGCCGTTCCCGGCAGTGTTCCCTCATCCCGGCTGCCCTCGCTCCCATGGGGGCACATGCTGACGACGCCTGCCGCTCGCGGCACTGACGTCCCCCAAGGCTGACATCTGACTGAAAATGGAGTCACGTCTCATGCCATTGAGAGGGTGATGCCCCATGGGAACCAGTCTCAAGAGCGGGCGAGCTCGCCACCCCAGGCGCAGGGTCGCTGCCGTGGTTGCCGTCGTCTGCCTCGTTGCCCTCGTGGCGGGTGCCGTCTACCTTCACCAGCGGGATCACTACGTCCCCTCGGACGCGGCGCGCATCGTCTTGGTGGGGGAGGAGCACGGCAAGAAGTCCCAGTACGACGAGGAGCTGCGCGTGTGGAAGTCGCACTACTCGTCGGGGAGCCGAGACCTCTTCGTGGAACTTCCCTACTACACCGCCCAGTACCTCAACCTGTGGATGTCCACGAACGACGACGCGATTCTCGACCAGCTCTGGAAGGACTGGGACGGCACGGCGGCCCAGAATGCCGACTACTTCGAGCTGCTGCGCTCCATCAAGCGCGAGTGCCCCCAGACCGTCTTTCACGGAACCGACGTGGGTCACCAGTACCAGACCACGGGGGAGCGCTACCTCGCCTATGCGAGCAAGAGGTATGGCGCGGACTCGGAGGAGGTGGCCCTCGCGCGGGAATGCGTGAACCAGGGCATTCACTACTACGAGCAGACCAACTGCGACGACGACTACCGCGAGGGTCAGATGGTCGCCAACTTCGAGCGGGCCTACGACGCCCTGGGCACCAAGTCCGTGGTCGTGGGGTTCTATGGGGCGGCGCACTCCGATCCGCGCGGCAAGAGCTTCAACGGTCACGTGGACAGCATGGCAAACCAGCTGCGACAGCACTATGGGGACGTCGTGTCGTACCAGTATGCGGGGGCGATCGTGTAGCGCTGCTGGGGGCTCCGTGCTGTCGTCTACTTGCGGCTCATTCGAGGTCAAAGAAGGGAAGAGGCATGCCTCGGACGGAGGCTACCCGAGGGCGATGTCCCAGTCACGGGGCCTCCGGCGCAACCTCCCTCCCGGCACAGGCCCCGCGGCCATGGCGGGGGCGCCTCGTAAGGATTGGCGCGTTTATCTCCCGCTAAGCGCGCCTTTTCTTATTGGGTTGGCGGTTCCGTAAGAATTGACGCGGTTACGCGCACCCTAAACGCGTCAATTCTTACGGGGAGACCTTGCGGAGTGGGTCGGGGGCGGGATGTGGACGGGGAGGACCGTATCCCGCGGCTTTGCCTCTCGGGAGCTGACTTGCAGACACGGGGCGCTGCCGTTAGGGAAGACCTCTCCTCGCGACCGACGGTGCCCCTGCCAGCGCGCCCTTCTATGATCCTTTCCTCAGCCGTCCACCTGCGGGGGGCTTGGTGCTGAAGTGTTGGCTTCGGCCGAGGGATCCTGGTGTCAAAGAAGGGAAGGGGCATGCCTCAGGCGGGGGGCTACCCGAGGGTGATGCCCATCCCTGGCCCAAGCTGATCTCCGCTCTTGTGATGACATCAAGGGTAGAACTATGGCAGGGAAGGCCAGATGTGAGCGCTTTCGTCGTGAGCCTCCTATCACAGACGCTGCCGTGCCATGCGTTTTCCCGGCTGGTAAGGAGCCGAACTCTCAACGTTGGCAACGCGCTCCCGATATGAGCACTCACATCGGGAGTGCGTTGCCATTTTGACCTGACACAGAGGTTGGGTGGCAGCCGTCTCCCGATATGAGCGCACACAATCCCCTCTTGCACAGTGTTGGTCGCGACCAGGGGCACCAGCC